>JBBTSO010000001.1:0-164696 GCA_038064695.1 Patescibacteria group bacterium
CTTTTTCTGATCGAGTGCTTTCTGCATCTGACCTCCGTGACGAATAAATTTCTTTGTTGGAGCAAACTCGCCGAGGCGGTGTCCTACCATTTCTTCGGTTACAAAAACATCATCAAACGCTTTCCCCGTGTGAACCGCGAAAGTAAACCCAACCATATCAGGACTGATTTGACTCGCACGAGCCCAGGTCTTAATAGGCCCGGTGGTCTGTGGCGTTTTACCGTTAATTTTCTTTAACAGTTTATGAAAAATATACGGACCTTTTTTTACTGATCGTGCCATGGTGTTTTGTCGGTGTTCACCCGAATAAAAAGAGCCCGCCTCTATGACGAGCCCTTTCGAGCTTGATTCGCATCATACCCCACCCTATCATTCCCCGTCAACCTCACCTGGTCAATGTCCGGACATTGACCAAGTGGGGAGAGTACGCTATCTTAAAAGCTGTATCTCGCATCGGCGATGAAAACTTTTTATGCGATTTTTAAAAACTTCTCCTGGTGAGTACTACCATATCTATAACCGAGGGGCTTTTAAACAAAATCTTTTTAAAGACTCGCGCGACTACGCTCGTTTTCTTTTTTACATACTCTATGGGCAGTCTCCTGTTCTCTTCAATCATGTTACTCGTTTAGTAAAAACATTTAACGCCAGCGAAGGATTTGCTGTTCCACCTGCCGAAACCAACGATGTAATTCAAAACCGTGGGGTAGAACTCACTGCCTTCTGTGTCATGCCAAACCACTACCATCTAGTCGTGAAAGAAATACAAGAAGGTGGGATTGCATACTATCTACAACGTATTGGAACAGGATATACAAAATACTTCAATACCAAATACGAAACATCTGGCCGTATTTTTGAAAGCGCCTATAAAGCACGCCACGTCGGCGACAACAATTACCTCCTGTACCTCTCCACATATATTCATCGAAACCCGCGGGAGTTGAAACAGTGGAAGGACAAGGAATTTCACTACCCGTGGTCGTCGCTCCAAGATTTCACCGAGGGAAACCGGTGGGGTGGGCTTCTTATGTCCGATATTATTGCGGATCAGTTTGACACGACCTCCAACAGTAACTATAAAGATTTTGTGAAAACAAGTACGGCCAAAATCTTGAAAAAAGAACTCGGGGAGTTGCTTTAAAAAAGCAGAATAAAACCTCCGCTAAGGCAGAGGTTTTTGAGGAGTTTTAATGTCGCTGAGAAATAGTGTCTTACCTACTCACACGTAGGACAACCAACCTCTCTCCAGTATCCGTGAGGACAGAAGCCGATAAACTCGCTATCGGGGAGCAGTAATAGCAACCCTACCGCAGCCAACCCTGCTAACGCAACTGGTATTTCGCGAGGAATGTGTAACCCTGAAACACGAGATTCTGTTTCAAGTCCGTGTAGAGATGTCATAGTAGTACTTCAAAAAATTATGGCTAATGATCTGAGAACAAAAAAGCCCTCCGGAGGGAGGGCTTTGTGATTTCGAGATTGTTTGAGTGTCAGTTTTTACAAAATATCACAAAGCCCCCCTCCAATAAAGAGGACGGCAAGCTTCTGTGTGTGATATGTCGAAAAGACTGACATAGAGATAACCTTACGCGTGCGCTAAAAACATGTCAACAAAACTTATCCCGAGTTTTTATAACAAAAACCCCCGCAAAGTGCGGGAGTTTAAAATTATTTTCGTTTTTTGCCAACGCGACGGCGGGTAACAATGTGAACGTTTGAGTATTTCTTTGGCGTTCGTGTTTTCTGTCCCTTTCCTGTTGGCTTACCCCACATAGACACTGCGCGTCTACGTCCGCGGCCTTGGCGACCTTCACCTCCTCCGTGTGGGTGGTCTACCGGGTTCATGGCGGTACCACGAACCGTTGGGCGAATACCAAGGTGGCGTGAGCGACCAGCTTTACCAAGATTTTTCAAGCGGTATTCAGGGTTTGATACTTCACCAATTGAGCCCCAGGCATTAATAGGAACTTTGCGAATTTCGGAAGATGGCATTTTAAGTTGAGCGTACCCTCCGTCGTGCGCAACCACTTCTGCATAAATACCGGCACTTCGTGCGATTTTGGCTCCTCCTCGTTCCTTCAATTCAACATTGAATACGAAGGTACCGACAGGAATTTTTGCGAGTGGTAAACGATTCCCCGGAGTGAGCGGCGCTTCAGAAGAAGTGAGCACCGCACTTCCAACTCTAAGCGACTGTGGGGCGAGTATGTAGCGACGTTCACCGTCTCGATACACTACGCGTGCAATAAAGCCCGAGCGGTGTGGGTCGTATTCAAGGTGTTCAACGCGTCCCGGAACATCAATTTTATCAACAAAGTGAAAATCTACATTGCGACGCTTTTGTTTATTTCCTCCCCCCTGGTGGCGGGTAGTAATTCTGCCGTCGGAGTTTCTTCCTGCGTTTTTCTTTCCTCCTCGTACCAAACGTTTGAATGGTTTACCGGTGGTTAGCGTGTTGCGATAGCGGATAGTGCGCATCCCACGGGTGCCGGGACTTGTTGGTCTATGATTTTTTGTTTTTGAGTTTGATGCCATATATCACTATGATGAAAATTCAATACGATCACCCTCCTTGAGAAACACGTACGCTTTTTTGAATGCTCTCTTTGTACCGTATCCACGGCGAGTGCGCAAACTCACCCTTTTTGCCGGCACGTTCACCATGTTTACTTTAACGGGGGTAACGTGATATGCATCTTTAATTGCTGACGCGACTCCTGCTTTCGTAGCGCGTGGGGACACTTCAAACGTATACACATTTTCTGCTGTTTTTTGTGCAGCCTTTTCAGTAATGCGTGGGCGCGTGAGCATCATTGCATACATGCCTGACACTTTTTCTCCCCCCGAAGTGACATTCGTTTTTTTAGCAGCACGCGGTGCTGATTTTTTCTTTTCTGTTTTTTTATCGTTTCCAAAAAGTGCCATACGTTACTTCATTCGTTTAGTGAGTGTCTCGAGCGCTGCCTCCGGGTTAGTAATAACCAAGAAGCGGTAGTTCATGATATCAACCGGGTTTAGGTTACGCGCCTCGTCCACTTTTACATTCCCCATATTGCTAAAACTTTTCTTTAGATTTGAATCAGGGGCACCGGTGATAATGAGCGCTGCATTGTTGCGACGAGTCGCGAGTTCTTCAAACCCTTTTACTCCTCCCAAAGCGCCCAAAAGTGCCTTTGCCTCTTTTGTTTTTGGAACAGAAAACACTGACTCTACAAAGAGCACGCGTGTTTTGCCGAACCGCTCTGATAGTACTGCGGCAAGAGCTCCCGTGCGCATTTTTTTATTGATTTTTTGTGAGTAGTCTTTCTCGTTACGAGGACCGAAGGTAATACCTCCACCCTTCCAAATAGGTGAACGGCTTGAACCATGGCGAGCGCGCCCTGTTCCTTTTTGCTTCCACGGTTTCTTACCTCCTCCGCGAACTTCCCCACGTGTTTTAGTGTGTGCAACCGGAGTGCGCGCGTTTGCCTCCATTGCCAACACTACCTGACGCACCAGTGAATCATTTTTTGCCGCGCCAAATAATACTTCAGGAAGCTCTATAGAACGAGCTACTTTCCCTTTCATGTCATACACGGATGCAGAAAGCGCACCTGGAGTAGCTGATTTTGCAGGTACTTTTGCCTTTGAAACGCGAGGTTTCTTTGTAACTACTGCTTTCTTTGTTGTTGTTTTTTTCGTGACCATATATTTTATTGTGAAACTACTTCAACAAACTGCCCACGGCGGCCTGGAACAGCGCCTTTTACAAATAACTCACCACGCTCAGTATCAACGCGAACGATTTTTACATTTTTTATAGTGATGCGATCGCCACCCATGCGGCCTGCCATGCGCATACCTTTCACCACGCGCCCTCCTGCGCGGCCTGGACCTCCGCCGATAGACCCTGCTTCGCGTTCAGAGTGCTTCTGGCCGTGTGAACGTCTCCCTCCGTGGAAGCCGTGACGCTTCACCACTCCCGCAAATCCTTTTCCTTTTGAAATAGCTGAAACAGTGATGAGGTCGCCAGGAGTAAAGCCATCAAGCGTTATGACATCGCCCACCCCAAGACCTTCTACGGGAAATTCTTTATATTTTGCAAAAAGACCTTTAGGACGTTGTGCTTTGTGTACGTTTTTTTCTTTCTTTACCCCGTACCCAACTTGAGTCGCAGCATACCCGTCTTTGTCGGCAGTTTTTACCTGCGTTACCTTCACCTCACCAACAGTAATGACCGTCACTGGGGTGACGTTGCCGTCAGTGTCAAACACCTGGCTCATTCCTTTCTTGGTTCCGATGATGATTTTCATGCTGTTTTATGGTCAGAATTTTGGCTTTGCAAAATCCTGTACAAGAAAACGCGCGAATGGCTTCCCATCCGCGCGTTGCGCGAGAGAGCCATTGGTTGAGTCCTTCGCAGAGCTCAACGTAGCGTTATGAAAGTACTATACAGGAAGTATCTCAAAAATGCAAACTCGTTTACCCTCTGAAGGGCTATCTAGGGCCTACAGCTCTAAAAATTGCGAGAAATGTTAGTACAGGAAGACCTAAACAAAGAGCAATACCTGCTAACGATTCTAGTTCTCCCAAAACACCATCATTATTAAAATCAAACAATTCCTCTGCGTTCGTAAGTTTTTCAGCCATATAAAGGCATACTATCACATCGTTCTTTATTTGTCAACCCCCCCGTAATAGTTCAATACCTTGGAATCACCCTCGAGGATTTAAGGTATGGGAGTGTCATATACTAAAACCACCCCGCGCGGGGTGGTTTTTCACTCATCACTGTTCACTTTTCATTGATCTTCAAAGGTCTTCAAAAAATACAAGAATTTTTATTCTGTTGGAATCAGGTAGGGAGCAAGGGCGGTTGCAATCATACCTAGCCTTTCTAGCGTTATGAAAGCACTACAGGCTCCCTCCCAAAAAATGCAAGAAACTAAAACTTGACATTTTCCAAAAAAAAAATATACTACTGAAATGAAAATAGAACATGCAGCAATGGCAATTGGTGTTAGCGGGTTAATTTTAGGTGCGTTTAACATCGGTGAAGAGCGCGGGCGCGGAGAATACGATTTTGATGAATCAGAACTTGGAATAGTATTTTCTCTCGCAGGCACGATTGGTTCGTTACTAGTACTACTAATAAGACGTAGAAACTAACAAAAAAACCACTCCTTTCGGGGTGGTTTTTCTTTTCTGAATGCTGTCTGCTGAATGCTCCGCGGTTTTTACTGATCACTCATCACTGGTTCCTCTCCACTGATTTTACTGCCGACGTAAAACAAGCCGCCCGTCTGATCCACGTTCTCACGAACGTGGTATTTCGCGAGCGGCTACCATGGTGTTTTGCTGGTTACAGCAAGAAAAAATCCCGCCGAAGCGGGATTTTTTCTTACATCATCTTCACATCAACGGACACTCCCGACGGAAGCCCGAGGTTGGAAAGTGAGTCAACAATTTTTGGCGTAGGGTTCAAGATGTCCAAAATACGTTTGTGCGTGCGCATTTCAAACTGCTCGCGTGAATCTTTGTCGATGAACGCGCCACGGTTAACCGTAAACTTTTTAATATCGGTTGGAAGCGGAATGGGGCCCACTACGCTCGCCTCAAGGCGAAGCGCGGTATCAATAATCTGCTTTACCGAACTATCAACGAGTTTGTGGTCGTAGCCACGCACCTTGATACGGAGTTTTGTGGATTCCGCGACTGGTGCTTTTTTGCGAGAAGCTTTTGGTTTTGTTGAAGTTGCCATAGAGAATTCTTCTCGTGCCTAAGCTTTAGGCAACAATTTTAGTTACCACACCGGCACCGACAGTCTTACCACCCTCACGAACTGAGAAGCGCTGGTTTTCTTCAAGGGCAATAGGAGCCACGAGCTTCACTTTGAATTTCGCCGTGTCGCCTGGCATCACCATTTCAACACCTTCGTTAAGCGTTACATCGCCCGTTACGTCGGTTGTTCCTACGTAAAACTGAGGTTTGTATCCTGAGAAGAACGGTGTGTGACGACCTCCTTCTTCTTTTGAGAGTACGTATACCTCTGCTTCAAAGTCAGTGTGGGGAGTTACTGAACCTGATTTTGCCAATACCTGACCACGGTGTACGTCTTCTTTCTTAAGACCTCGGAGCAAGATACCTGCGTTGTCGCCGGCCATACCTTCCTGGAGAGACTTGTTAAACATTTCAACGCCCGTGACGGTCGTTTTCACCGTTGGCTTAATACCTACCACCTCAACTTCCTCACCTACCTTTACGACACCGCGAAGAATTTTACCTGTTACTACCGTACCGCGTCCTTCAATTGAGAAGATGTCTTCAATCGGCATGAGGAATGGTTTTGCCACATCGCGTTCTGGAATAGGAATGTATTCATCAAGCGCTTTTGCAAGCTCCATGATTTTTCCTGACCACTCATTCCCTGGGGCTGAGTTTTCAAGTGCTTTGAGACCTGATCCACGAATAATAGGAGCATTCGCACCGTCAAATTCGTACTTAGTGAGCAATTCGCGAATTTCCTCTTCAACGAGGTCAATCAAGTCTTTGTCATCAACCATGTCTACTTTATTGAGGAAGACGATGATTTTTGGCACGCCTACCTGACGAGCGAGGAGAATGTGTTCACGTGTTTGAGGCATCACCCCGTCAGTTGCAGCAACTACCAATACTGCGCCGTCCATTTGAGCGGCACCGGTAATCATGTTCTTGATGTAGTCGGCGTGTCCCGGAGCGTCAATGTGCGCGTAGTGGCGGGTTGGTGTTTCGTACTCAGAGTGTGAGAGCGAAATGGTAATACCGCGAGCCTTTTCTTCAGGCGCTTTGTCAATGTCATCAACACCTTTTACGGTTGCGTTGTAGCCATTTCCTGCGGCCTTAAGTACGTTAAGAATAGCGGCAGTAAGTGTAGTTTTACCATGGTCAACGTGACCAATAGTTCCTACGTTTACGTGTGGTTTAGAACGATCGAAGTCTGCCATATATAAGTGATGAGTTAAGAGTAATGAGTAAACAGATTAATAAGTGACTGCGGCTGCCCACAGACGAAAACACGCGTGAAGCGTTATGCTTTATAGTATAGGTTTAACGAGGAACCGTCAAGAAAAAGAATAGTACTTAATGAAAGACAGGCTCCCGATCTCTATGAGTAATTTTTATAATTATGTACACAAAACCACCCGGTAACACGACCCACTTTAAAATTTGAATCTGGAGACCTCCCTCTAAAAGACCCCAAAGGAACTTAGCCGCCTCTTCTACGGAAGAGAACATGTTTTCAATAACCTCTACGGAAGCTTCTCCAGTATCTTCCGCGACATCATTTAAAAAGCTAAACTCCTCTTCTTTAAAGAAAAGTCCGTCTGTTATGTCACGCACCATGTCCAAAAACCCTTCCATAGGACTAATGATACAATATATTTTGTAACTGTCAATTATTTACACTCAACAACTCCTATTTCCTGTTTGCCTTGATCTCCTCGGCAACGTTTGGAGGAACGACTGCGTAGTGGTGGAACTCCATGGTCATCTGCCCACGGCCTTCAGTCATAGAGCGCAATTGCGTGGTATACCCGAACATTTCGGAAAGTGGAACGAGTGCGTTCACTACCTTCGCGAGCCCGCGTTCACTCATTGAGTCAATGGTGCCGCGCTTTGCCGTAATGCTGCCGGTGACATCCCCCATGAATTTATCAGGAAACACTACTTCTACTTTCATGACCGGTTCCAGCAACACTGCTTTGGCGCGCTCCGCTGCTTCTTTAAACGCGTTGATGGCAGCGAGTTTGAAGGCGATTTCTGATGAGTCAACGTCGTGGTACGAACCATCGTTCAACTCAACTGAAATATCAACCATTTTGTACCCGGCGACGTACCCACGCTCCATTGCCTCTTTGACTCCCTTTTCAACGGCAGGAATAAATTCTTGTGGAATAACCCCTCCCTTGATGTTGTTGACGAACTCAAAGTGATCTTCGCGGTTCACGTTCTTTTTCACTTTTGCCCCCTCCTCAACTGGTTCCAGCGGTTTAATTTTAAGTACCACGTGTCCGTACTGACCTTTACCTCCTGTCTGCTTCACATACTTGTAGTTTGCTTCTGCCTCTTTCTGGATAGTTTCGCGATATGCCACTTGTGGTTTACCGGTGTTTGCCTCTACCTTAAACTCACGCTTCATACGGTCAACGATGATGTCCAAGTGGAGTTCACCCATTCCTGAAATAATCGTCTCGCCTGTCTCTTGATCGCCCGCCACGCGGAAAGTTGGATCTTCGTCAGCCAATTTCTTAAGCGCGACGCCCATTTTTTCCTGATCTTGTTTTGTTTTTGGCTCTACGCGAACTGACACCACTGGTTCAGGGAAGACAATTTCTTCCAAGATAATTGGGTTTGCTTCATCACACAGTGTGTGCGACGTGCGCGCGTCTTTAAGCCCTACCGCTGCGGCAATTTCTCCCGCAAACACTTCTTTAATTTCTTCACGCTTGTCAGCTTGCAAACGAACAATGCGGCTCAAACGCTCTTTGTCGCCTGTCGTTGAATTGTAAATATATGAACCTGCTTCTACTTTTCCTGAGTACACGCGGAAGAACGTGAGCGCTCCCACAAAGGGATCGGTTTGAAGTTTGAATGCAAGTGCGCAGAATGGCTCTGAATCTGACGCATGGCGTTCAATTTCTGCTCCCGTTTTTGGATCGATACCTTTAATAGCAGGCACGTCCAAAGGAGAGGGTAGGTATTCAACAACGGCATCCAACACCAACTGCACCCCTTTGTTTTTGAGGGCGCTTCCCGTAAATACAGGAACAATTTTATTTGCAATAACTGCCTTGCGGAGTGTCGCTTTCAACTCTTCTAAAGATGGTTCTTTCCCATCCAAGTACGACGTCATGAGTGCGTCGTCTTGTTCAACAATTTTATCAATGAGTTCGTGACGATATTTTTCTACATCGGCTTTAAGGTTTTCAGGGATTGTTTCTTCATAGCGGACTGTTTTCCCCATTTCTCCTTCAAAGTAGACGGCGCGACGGGTGAGCAAGTCAATAACTCCCTCGTGCGCATCTTCTTCACCAATAGGAATTTGCATACGGACAGCATCTTTCGTGAGGCGATCCAAAATAGATGCGTAGGAACGTTCAAATGAGGCGCCGGTGCGGTCAAGTTTATTTATGAAACAGATGCGGGGCACCCCCCCTTCGTCGGCGTAACGCCAGTTGGTTTCTGATTGTGGTTCTACTCCGGCAACGCCGTCAAACACCACCACCGCACCGTCCAACACGCGAAGTGATCGCTTTACCTCCACCGTAAAGTCAATGTGGCCTGGGGTGTCAATAATGTTAAAAGAAAAACGTTTTGCAGGGTCTTTTTGATCAGGCTCAATAGTGGTTGCCCACGTACACGAAACTGCGGCGGCAGTAATGGTGATACCGCGTTCGCGTTCTTGCTCCATCCAGTCGGTCGTCGTTTCCCCGTCGTGCACTTCACCAATTTTGTGGCTCATTCCGGTATAGAAAAGCACGCGCTCAGACGTGGTGGTTTTACCCGCGTCAATGTGCGCAATAATTCCGAAGTTACGAACTTTCTCCAGTGGGTATTGGCGTGCCATATTTAAAAGTATTCAGTAGTGAGTATTAAGTATAAGGTATAAGAAAACTAAGGACGAATGAATTACCACGCGAGATGGGCAAACGCACGGTTTGCTTCTGCCATTCGGTGCACGTCGTCTCGTTTTTTCACCGCAGCGCCTTCATTCTTTGAAGCAGCAATGAGCTCATCAGCAAGTTTCATGTACATTGGTTTTCCTTTGGTTGCGCGAGCCGTAGCAAGAATCCAACGGAACGCGAGCGAGCGACGGCGTTCAGGTCTCACCTCAACAGGAACCTGGTAGTTTGCGCCACCGACACGCTTTGAACGCGTTTCAACGGTTGGGGAAATGTTTTGGATTGCCATTTCAAAAACGGCGAGTGGGTCCGCGGCATTGTCACGGTTCTTTATTTCATCAAGCGCAGCGTATACCGCTTTTCGCGCCACTGACTTTTTACCACTCACCATGAGCACATTTATAAAACGACCAAGCAACTCCGAGTTGTATCGGTCTTCTTGAGGAGCATCATGTTTATGTTTGATTGGTCTTCGCATATAAATAAAAAGTGGCTAGTTGATAGTGGTTAGTGTACAGCTTAGGCTTTAGGACGTTTCGCGCCGTATCGTGAACGACTGCGACGGCGTTTCTCCAAACCGGCGGTGTCCAATTTACCACGAACCACGGTGTAGCGAAGGGATACGTCTTTCACACGTCCGCCGCGAAGCATCACCACTGAGTGTTCCTGAAGATTGTGTCCTTCTCCGGGTATGTAGGCGGTTACCTCCATACCATTTGAAAGGCGCACACGGGCAATTTTACGAATGGCAGAGTTCGGTTTGCGAGGAGTTTTGGTGGTGACCTTGGTACACACACCACGTTTGAAAGGAGACGGGTAGTACGTTGGTTTGTTCTTTACGCTGTTGAAACCACGTTGAAGAGCCACGGTTTTTGATTTTCGTGCCCGTTTATTTCGGGGGTTTCTTCGAAGTTGGTTAATGGTAGACATCGTAATGAAAAAACCACAACGAGGGTGGTTAAAGGAAACTATACTATTCCCACAGGAAAAACGCAAACCCTGAACCTCTATTTTTCATCTTTATTAAAAATTTTATCCAATCGTTCAATAAACCCCTGTAATCCTGGTGTTTCACTCTTGCCTTCCTTATTTTCTTCTTTTCCATCCGTCTCTCCATCTGAGACAGGTTTTTCTGGAGCACCTGCTTCTCCAGAAGAGGTACTTGCGGGCTCTGCCTCATTGAAGACAGCGGTAACTAAAACTGCCGCAAGCACTGCGAGCATTACCCCTCCATAGGTAACGAGGCGAGGGTCAATAGAAAAAGAGGGGGCAGTAACGGCATTGAGATGTGTTTCTTTGCGTCTATCCATAACCTTAAAAGTACAGGACAAATAAACGTGTGTAAAGCAACTACACTCCCACGAACAACCTGGAAAGAAAATAGACAAATTTAGAGACGGGGTCACTAAACACAAAAACCAAGAGCATCAATACTCCAATAAGGCCGATGGGTCCGAGCGCGTAGGTCGTGTTTTCTAAACGGTTATACGCAATAGACGCGTTCAGGGGAAGAAGCGCTTTCAGTATTTTGGAGCCGTCCAAAGGCGGGATAGGGATGAGGTTGATGATGGCGAGTCCAAGATTTGCAACAATGACCAAAACCGCAATCTGGAAAATAAACAGATCAATACCCCCACCAGCCGCACGAACAATCATTGCAACGACAAACGCAATCAAAATATTGGTGCCTGGCCCCGCAAAAGAAACGAGTGCTTCCCCCCACTTTCCGTGACGCAGGTTGTAGGGGTTGTACGGCACGGGCTTTGCCCACCCTATAAGAAACGGGGTGCCCGAAAGCGCCAAAATTCCTGGGACCAAAATGCTCCCTACAGGGTCAATATGCGGAATTGGGTTTAAAGTGAGTCGCCCCGACAGTCGCGCGGTGGGGTCGCCAAGCCAGTTTGCGACATACCCGTGCGCCACTTCGTGAAAAATGATTGAAAGGATAACGAGAACGATGCCGATAACAAAAACGTCGGGAGACATAAAAATAAGTATACAGTATTGAGTATTCCGTATAGAGTATAGAAAAGATATGAAAACGTTAATTTATGGGAAACATCCTGTCCACGATGCTCTCACCCATCGCCCCGACGTGGTGGAAAAAGTCTTTGTGGAGCCAGAACAGCACCCCGAGTTAGACGCACTCGCCAAGACAAAAAAAGTATTTCGCGCGCCGTTTGATGAAAAAGCGATTGAAAAGAAAATTGGTGCTGACGCGGTACATCAAAAAATCGCGGCGATTGTTGATACTGAAAAACTGACCGCCGACTTTCACCCCTTTTTGGAAACTATTCGCGGAAAATCAGGCGTTGCGCTCGCACTCCTCGCAGAAATTCAGGATCCACAAAATGTCGGAAGCATTATTCGCTCAGCGACGGCATTCGGACTCTCCGGGGTGCTTATTCCTAAAGACCGTCAAGCACACATCACCGGTGCCGTGATAAAAGCGTCGGTTGGTGCCGCATTTACCATCCCGCTCGTGATGATCGGCAACATCAACCAAGCGGTAGCGGAGTTAAAAGATAATCGCTTTTGGGTGTACGGCCTTGCGGGAGAGGGAGAAAAGAATGTTCGCGATGAAGATTTTTCTGAAAACAGTGTGATTATTGTGGGGAACGAAGCGCACGGTATTCGCGAAAAAACGTTTGAACATTGTGACGTGACACTCCGTATTCCGATATCTCCAAATGTTGAGTCATTGAACGCGGGAACGAGCGCAGCTATCGCGTTTTACGAGTGGAAATCAAAACAAAACGGGTGATACCCGATGGTATCCATTTTGTTAGTATACGTGGCGGAAACGTCCATGTAAAAAGTACAGGAGTGCGAGTACGGCTGCCATAACTACCACAGCAGCAACAAAAGGTGCCTCACTAAAACCGGTGGAGTCACCCCCACCGGGACTGAACGTGCCATCTCCAGTTGCAGCACTGCCCGTCGGATCATCGTCATCAAAATTATCATTACTGGGGCGTTGTCTTTCTTTTTCTTCCCTCAGGAGTTTAACTCTGTCCATGGGTTGCCTAACACCGCGTCGGGTCATTTCTTCATTAATTGAACCGTCGAGCGAGGTGTCGCCAGTCCCGGTGACCGCGTGACGCAAACCAGTATAGTTCGCCAGCGCGTTCAACATTTCCATAGTCATCATAGAAAGAGGAACTATCGCAGCAAGTTTGAATAATGTTTCAGCTCTATTTTTCATATCAGAAAACATTCGAATAGTAGCTACATATGCGCTATAGTCAAGGCAGTTATGCCGCGAAAGAAAAAAGATTTTTGGAATAGGGAGTACAACCGTGCGTCGCACCTCGCGCTTTCCGACACACACGCTGAAGACTTGGAAAAATTCACGCGATTTTTAGAGCGCAAAAGTGGTAAGCAGCAGCTGAATGTCACGACGCGTCTCGTAGATATTGGGTGTGGAAATGGGAGAAACGCGCTTTTTCTTGCTTCAGAGTTTGGCATGCACGGACTCGGCTACGACACCTCGGGAGAAGCAGTGAAACAGGCCATTGTCGCGGAGCGCGAACTATTTGGTGAGAATGAAAAACCGCGCGTTGAGTTTAAAGTGGGAGACTTGCGCGAACCCATTCCCCTCCCTGATGCGTCAGTAACCATCGCGCTCGATATGATGGCGTCACACTATCTAAAACGCGCGGAGCGCCTCGCGCTCCGCGCGGAAATTCTCCGTGTCTTAAAACCGAACGGCTGGCTCTTTTTCAAAACATTTTTGCGAGACGAAGACCAAAACGCTGAGCAACTTTTGAAAGAGCACCCGGGACCAGAGGAAGGGATGTACGTTCACCCTGAAATTAAAAAAGCGGAGTACGTGTGGTGGGAGAAAGATATCTATGAATTTTTTGAACCGTACTTCACCATCCACAAGTTTGAGCGCTCCCACAAACACGTCAACAAAAAAGGCGGCGCGTGGAAGCGCCGCACGGCGAGCGTGTACCTAGAAAAAAACTAACCGCTTACCGACGAGAGTTGTCGTACATATCAATACTTCTTTCAGCTCTGTCCAAAACAAGTTGAACCTCTGCAAGCTGACTTTCCAAATCTTCTTTTGACAACCGTCCTGCTTGATATTCACTATAAAGGTGGTCGAGACGAGCAGAATTATAAGAAAGATCTCCTACAATTGACTCGTATACTTTCGGATCAATCACGCCATTGAGTGGTTCTAAACGCTGTTCTAACTCGACAATATCACTCTTCATATCAAAGATATCTAGCTCAAACGGCTCAACTGTCCACATATCCTCAGACGTCACTTCGGCAAAGCTTGCTGCTAGTTCAAACATAATAAATGCATTATAACAAATGAGAAATATTTGTCAAGTTTTGCCTCACTTCCCTCTCTAGCTCTTGTGAATGAGGGAAATTTGACACAAAATAAATAAAATGCTATAATGAATGAATGGTTGAGTTGCCTGACATATTCGATACACTTTCCGAAATTTTCCAAAAAGAACCTTCGGACGTACCGACATCTTCGAACCAATTTCCTGTTGAAGAAGCCACGGAAGAAGCGGCTGAACAAACTACCGTGGCAGATGAAATTCTTGTTGAACTGATTCATCCTAACGAAATTTACGAAAAAGGACGCGAGCTCGCTAATTTATCGTGGTCTGAATCACAAGACGAGTACCGTTTATATCTTGAAGAACAGGTGAGAATGTTAAAAGCAGACACGTTGAGTGTTATTGATCGAGTAGAAAACCTACCTGATAGCGCCGAAAAAACAAAAACGTTATCACAACTTTACGAATTTTTAGGACGTTTAAGTTCAATGGAAGATCGTGTAAACGACCCACTCCCCACATCACTTTCACAAATTCCAGAAGAATACCGTGTAATGTACAAAGAAGTACTGGGGAGAGATATTACGCTTGTTGAATATAGACAAGATATAATCGCCTCGTACTACAAAACAATAATGGATGCTCAAGAACCCATCGGAAAAAATACGCTTGCAATCCCTTCATCTTCTTCTCAAAACACTCCTGTTTCCTAGTGGATGCATACTTCCCTTTTAAAATAAGCCGTGTTACATTACTAAAACTATGGCACGAGAATGCGCAGTCACCGGCAAATCAACCCTCATGGGAGGGCGGTATTCAAACCGCACCCGTGCGACGCAGTTCAATCCGTGCGGTAAAGTACGCCGCTCAGCAAACCTCCAAAAACGAAAGGTGTTCATTCCTGAACTCAACAAAACAGTGTCGCTCATTCTCTCAACCAAAGCACTCAAAACTATTTCAAAACGAGGCGCCTACGCAACGCTCAAAAAAGCAGGCATCGTCTAAAAAAACCCGCACGTGCGGGTTTTTTCTTATCTAACCTTGAGTGATTTCCCATCAGCTACAAACGTAACTGTGCCGTTGGTACACGTATCAAACGCTGTAACAGAAAGTCTTTTAAATAATTCAACGACGTCACGCGAAGGGTGCCCGTAGCGGTTGTCGCACCCGCGAGAAAATACCACGTAGGAAGGGTTCACTGCTTTTACAAACGTTTCGTTGGAAGAGGTGCGCGACCCATGATGTCCTGCTTTAAGTACGTCACTCTCTAAATTTTTTCCATATATAGAAAAAAGATATTTTTCTATAGAGTGTGGTGCGTCTCCAGTTAAGAGAAACGAGTGGCCACCATAGGCAACCCGAAGCACAATGGAAGCCGTGTTTGACTCAACTCCTGAGACGTCGCGGTCGGGAAACAAAATGTCCGCGTAGGCGCCATCACCCAACAGCAGACGCATGCCGCGCCGCGCAACTACTTCACGCGCGCCCTCCGCGTCACGGGCACGCGTGAATGCGTTTTGCGCAGGGGTGTCAGCACTGTTTCCTGATTCAATAACTGTTCCCACTTGGTAGCGGTCAAGCACGTAGGAGAGTCCGCCCACGTGGTCTTGGTCAGGGTGCGTCGACACCACTACATCTATGGTGCGATCATAAAACGGCATCACACTTCTTATTTCCCGCAAAACGCCGCGCGTTGCTCCGCCATCAACTAACACTTGAACACCGCTTGGACTTTCAATAAAAATCGCATCGCCCTGTCCCACATCAAGAAACGCGACCGTTAAAACCTCTTTGGGGTGGAGTGAAAACACCAAAACCACCGGGACCACCAAAAGGAGAAAAAAGGTGAGTCGTCGCATATCCTCCTATGGTACACTCCGCCTATATGCATTACACACCACAAAAATTTACCTTTAATTCTCTCAAAGGAATCTCAGAAAAACAACTTGATGTCCATATCAAACTCTATGAAGGGTATGTGAAACACGTCAATGTATTGGAGGAAACAATCGCCGATCTTCTTAAAGATTCAGAAAAAAATGCCTACGCACTTTCGGAGGTAAAACGCCGACTTGGGTTTGAGTGGAATGGTATGCGCATGCACGAGCACTACTTTGCGCAATGGGAAGGGTCACACATCCCACTTTCAAAAGAGTTAGATGCTGCGCTCACGCAAGAATGGAGTGGCAACATTATGAACATGGTGAATGAATTTAAAGCGGTTGCCATGATGCGAGGCATTGGATGGACTCTCCTTTCACAAGATAATAAAACGAAACAATTTACCATTCACTGGGTTTCTGACCACGAGCTTGGGCAGTTAAACGACACCACCACTATTTTGGCGCTCGATATGTGGGAACACGCCTATATGGTTGACTACACTCCTGCTGAAAAGAAAAACTACGTTGACGCGTGGTTCAACAACCTAAACGGTGAGGTTATTTCAAAAAGATACAAAAATTAGTGACGACTAGTGGTTGAAGTTTAGTTGATAGGGGTTAGCAAAACAATAAAAACAAAAACTACAGAGGAGCCGCGATCGGACGAGACGAACAGGTAACGTACCACAAGCCACCTACAACTACCGCTGCCGCGCAAAAAAGAGCTGCAAATTCAGCGGGGGTATCAATGGAACCCAAACCTTTAATGATTCCTTCCAATTCTTTTTCTCCAACTTTATCCCACTCCGGGTCCAAGGTAGGACTAGCTCCTGGTTCACCTCCTTTAGACCAAATACCAGAAACTTGGTTACCATTGTTCCCGTAACTGCCTCGACTGCCAGAACGGGCTCCAACAGCACTTATCCCCGCTATAAGAACAAGACCAGAAAGAAGCATTTCTTTTGACTTCATGACAAACATTAAATCACATTTTTAAAAAAGAGCAAGTTACCCGAAATAGAGTGAGTTAAAACCATGGAATGGTTATAGCGGCGAAGGGTAAATTTCCAAACCACACTGAAACAGTCAAAATGTAGACAAGCAGCGCTTGAGTTATAAACGTAAACGGGAGCGCCAAGAGTGGGTGCACAAAACTAATGACACTCGCCACAAATCCAAAAAACATCGCGTAGGGCACCGCTCCTAACACAAGAATATTGGCGAATGGCGCGACGAGCGAAACGCTCCCGATTGAGAGTACAAGGACGGGGAGCACTGCAATTTGCGCGGCGAGTGTTGCGCCAGCAATCTCGCGTATGCCGAAACGCTCCGTAAGCCACGATAGTTTTTGAGCGAGCGGGTTTGCCCACAAAAGAATCCCCGCGGTCGCCACAAACGAAAGTTGAAACGAGAGGTCAAAGAGGAGAAGGTACGGGTTCCACAACACCATCACTCCGCCTGCAACGAGAAGCGCGCGAAGCGCGTCATGTGGCCGAGCGAGGAGTGTCCCTACGAGCAAAATTCCTGCCATCAAAGACGCGCGCACGGTTGTTTCAGATGCTCCTGTCATAAGTGCAAAAGAGACAATGGCGAGAATCAGCACGGTGCTCCGTGCTGCAAGTGGAAGAAATGTTTCGGTTATTTTTGAAAGTGCCTGAACGATGAGAGAAACATTGTAGCCAGACAAAACCACCATGTGCACTACACCGGCGCGTTGGAAAGACTCGTATAAACGAGTTCCGAGAGACTGCTGCTCCCCTAACAGCAACCCTGAAAGGAGTGGTGCTTCGGGGTCAGGGAGCAAAAGCTCAATGCGAGAGACAAGTGTATCTTTAAAAGAAGTGAGCGCGGCAATAATTTGATTTCCCGCATTTTCCTCCACGACCTCAACGTTTGCAAATGAAATAACGTGGGTAACGCGATGGGCGCGCAAAAACTTTTCGTAATTAAAAGCGCGCCCGGTATCAGTTTCAAACGACTCTGGCTTTTTTATCACTCCCTCAATAGCGACACGGTCGCCGTAGTGAAACGCATTGTATGGGTCAGTGGAAACCATTACCACCCCCAGAGTAGGGTGCTGATTTACCGACTCAATTTGTACGCGCAATCGCGTAGTCGTCTCACGTTTTTCAGGAGCACTACTCACCACCCCCACCATATGAACGCGTGCCCCCTCAAATTGAACGAGATCCTCTGAAATACTCTGGTCAAAAAAGTACGCACGAGTACTCCCGAGGAGTGCCGCGCACAGTATCAGCACCACTCCCCACAGGAACACTGAGTGTCGGCGTTTTCTGAGCAGTGTTATTAAAATAAGTGCCACTGCCACGCATACAAAAAATCCACTGACTATGAGTGGATTACCTACAGTTCCAAAAAATGCGCCGGTAAAAATTCCACCGACCGTAAGCGGAAGTATTGCGTTAGTCTCCTTTATCCATTGCATGGTTAGCGAGCTCATCCGCCCGGGTGTTATATTCACGGCGAACGTGTTCAAAGTGAACGCGGAGGGCGTGGCGCGCAATGTACGCTTTTATCTCCATATATTTTTCCTTTAACACAGGCGCTTTGACCCGGTACTCCCCCTTCATCTGTTTCACAATTAACTCAGAGTCCATGCGAATAAGTACCTCGTGTTCGTCTAAATTTTTTACCGCGCGATGCGCACACTTCAACGCCAAAATAAGTGCTTCGTACTCAGCAAAGTTGTTCGTTTGAATTCCTAAAAATTTTGATACGGTTCCGATTTCTTTTTCACCTTCATAGACGACTGCGCCGGCGCCCGAAGGCCCTGGATTCCCTCGTGAACCACCATCGGTGTAAATAACAATGCGCTTCATGAAGTGTATTCTACCGTACGAGATGTGACAGGTGCAGCGAGTGAAATTTCTTCAAGACGAAGCCGCATTTCTTTTTTATTACCAAAAAATGATTGCTCAAAAGACCCCGTGATGGTCACTCGATCCCCCTTTGAAAGTAGCGAAAGAGTGCTCTTAAAGGGTGCGCGCGAAATAAAAAAACTCACCGCGTCAATTTTCTTTCCCATTTCGTCAGAAAACGTGACCCGCGCATGCTCTTGGTGAGACCCGAAGTACATAAGTTGCTCTACGCGAACATCCAAAATTGAAAAAAGTGGTTTTGGGTTTCCCATTCCAAAAGGAGCGAGCGCGCGCATGCTTTCATACAGCGAGGTGTTGAGTTCCCCCAGTGAAGCTTTAAGTGGGTCGGTAGCACTTTTTTTAGTAGTTGGTGCGTCTACGGTTGTTGCCCCTGCGTATTTTTCTTCAAGAATTTCAGACAGTGTGTGAATAGCCTCTGCTTTTACGGAAAAACCCCCCGAGAGTTCATGTCCACCAAACTCAATAAACGCTTCTTTTGCGTGAGTCATAAGCGCCACAATATTGACACTCCCATTTGAACGGCAGGAACCTTTTATGAGGTCACCTTCTTTACCCCAAAGACACACTGTTTTTTGATACGTCTCAACAATGTTCGTCGCTGCGATTCCTAAGAGTGACGGCTTCCAATCGACGTGTCCCAACACAATAACGTTCCCGAGGGGACGCCCTTCAAGGCGATGTTTTACCTCCTTCGCCACGCGCGCGCCTTCAAGTTTGCGCGCATCATTTAAACGCACCAATTCTTTCGCCAATTCTTTCGCACGAACATCATCAGTGGTAGTTAGAAGTTCAAGTGCTAACTGTGGACTTTTCATACGGCTTGCGGCGTTTATTTTAGGCGCCACTGAAAAACTAATATCGTCTTCAGTTATGGTTGCAATCGGGATGCGCATTTTTTCTAGCAACGTTCGCAACCCTTTTCGCCTCCCCTTCTTTAGTACCACTAGTCCAAAGTGAACCAGCGTCCTGTTTTCCCCCGTAAGCGAAACCATATCCGCGATAGTGGCGATCGCCACTAAGTCCAACAGCCACTTTAGGGCGCCGGGAGTAGTCGCAAACGAGCCGCGCGCGAGGATTGCCTCAGCAAATTTAAAGGCGACTCCCGTGCCACACAATTCTTTAAAGGGATATTCGCAGTCCGCGCGGTGAGGGTTCAACACCGCCACCGCATTCGGCAACCCATACTCCTGAGGAAGGTGGTGATCGGTAATGATTACGTCAACGCCGAGTGTTTTAGCAAACGTAACTTCGGCAACCGCCGTAATACCACAATCAACGGAAATAATAAGCGAAACCCCCTCTTCGTGAAGTTTTGCGATGCCTGCTTTATTTAATCCATACCCTTCACTGCGCTCAGCAATGTATGAAGTGAGTGGGTAGTTGATAAGTTTAAAAAAATCACGCATCAAGGCGCCTCCCGGAACCCCATCGCAGTCGTAGTCGCTCCACACGGCAACCGTTTCACCTCGCGAAAACGCCAAGAGAACGCGCTCAACTGCCACGTCCATATCGCGCATTAAAAAAGGGTCCGGTCTCTCGTCGTACGAAGGAGCACAGAAGGATTCAATGTCACCTATTCCTCTCTCAACTATCAATCGCTCTACAAGTGGGTGGAGAGGACGCATAGGGACAGTATAGAGTATCTCGTATTGAGTATTCAGTATCAGAAACTGCCCTAGATACTCACTACTGAATACCGTATACTTTCTTTATGAATGACTGCGTTTTTTGCAAAATTGCTAATGGAACTATTCCCGCGAATGGTAAAAAAATGCACCAGGGTGACTCACTTATGTCATTTTTAGACATAAACCCTAGAGCTCCCGGACACACCCTCGTACTTCCCACCGCTCATACACAGTGGTTTTTAGATATGGACGAAGCATCGTACCTCTCTTTAATGCGCGAGGTAAAAATAATTGCGGAGTCACTCAAAGAAGAGTATAAAGCCGACTATGTCCAAGTTGGAATTGTCGGAAAAGATGTTCCTCACGTCCACGTGCATCTCATTCCGCGCAAACTCTCCGAAAAAAATGTTTTTTAAAAAAATGCGTAGAAAGGATCGAAATTTGACTTGTGGTTATTTTTTAGTATATTCCTTATATGAAATCTACGCGCCAGGAAGCACGCGTTTTACTTACAACAGGAAATCATACTATTGACGGAGCAATTCTTATTGCTATTGCGGGCCTTTTGACCTCTCCACTTTGGGCATCTTCTTTCAGTGAAGCGGCAATACAGCTGTGGAACGGTGCAAACGACAACGAGGCAGACACCACCGATGACACCCCTGCAACAGCTCATGAATCACAAAGCGAATGCCCTACGAGCCCATCCGGAGTCCACGAGGAGGGCCCAGAACAAAAGGCATGGGACGGTTTCTTTAACGATGGAACAAAAATGATTTACGTGAATTGCAAGTGGTGCGGAGAATTCATAAGAACTACAACTTTTGAGTAGCACCTATTTTAGTGCCTCAACACCCGCAATAGTTCCATTTCCAATAAAATCCAACATTGCTCCTCCGGCAGATGAAACGTGGGTGTAGTCTTTCGCGTTTCCTAACCGCTCAATTGCCGCAACGGTGTCGCCTCCCCCTACTACCGAAGTGGCGCTACTTTCAGCTACAAATTTTGCAACACTGAACGTACCTTCGTCGTACCCTGCTTCAAAATTACCCATGGGTCCGTTCCAAAGAATAAAACGAGCTTCTGCGATTGTCTTTTTAAGAGTCTCCAGCGAGCGCGGACCAATATCATAAATAATGTCATCGGCGAGAACTTCGCTTGCGTCACGGACCTCTTTTTTACCAAGCGTAGTTTGCACGACGACATCTTCTGGGACTTGTACTTTGCCACTTTTAAGGAGCGCACCTGCGCTTGTTTCTTTTCCCGAGATGAGCGACTTCCCCACTTCATACCCCTGCGCTTTATAAAACTCATTCGCCAAAGCGCCCCCCACAAAAACCGAATCGTAGAGTGAAAGAAGGGTACGCAACAGCGGTTCTTTGGTTTCAAGTTTTGCCCCTCCCACAATTGCCAAGGAAGGACTCTCTGGAGTTCGTGCGCGCTCGAGCGCTACGTATTCGCGAGCAAAGTTTGGCCCCATAAAATGAGGAAGCAATGCTGGCACTCCAACCACTGAGGCGTGCGCGCGGTGGGAGTCCGGGAACGCGTCATTCACGTATACGTCTCCAAACGAAGCGAGCTTTTTGGCGAACACGGGGTCATTTGTTTCCTCTCCTGCTTCTTGGCGTACGTTTTCTAATAACAACACCTCCCCATTTTTAAGAGTGGCAGCTTTTTTAGTGGCGTCACTCCCACAAACGTCGGTTGCAAAATAAATAGGAAGATCGCTTTCTTTTTTCATTGCATCCCAGACCGGCAATAAACTTTCCGTTTTTGCGCGCCCGATGTGCGCGCACACTACTACCCGAGCACCCGTATGCGCCAAGGATTCAATAGTTTCAAGCGACTCGCGTAAACGAAACGTGTTTGAAACGGCTCCGCCCTCCAAGGGAACGTTGAGTGACGCGCGTAACAATACTCGCGTGCCAGGCGCTATGTTTTCTACCTGGAGTGAGGGAATGGTTATCGGTTCCATGCGCGTACTATGTCAGCAAACATTTTTGGGTCTATACTAGCCCGACCTAACAAAAATCCATTCGCTCCTGAACCCGACACTAATTCTTCCACCACCTCTTCACTCACTGCTCCGCCGTAAAGAATCCGCACACGCAACGCATCGTCACGGTCAAAACGAAGCGCGAGTGTTTTCCGTATAAAAATAATAGTCTCACGAATACTGCGCGCGGGAGGTGGAAGTGGAGCGCCGATTGCCCACACCGGCTCATAGGCGAGCACAATTTTTTTAAGCGAAGAAGCCTCAACCAACGAGAGCGACTCTTGAATACTCGTTTCAAGTTCTTTAAGGTAGTGCCCTTCACGATCACGACTTTGCTCACCAATGCATACGATGGGAGTCATTTTTGCATCAAGCACCGCCCCTACTTTTTTTGCGACCTGTAGATCAGTTTCTCCCTGAGCGCGACGTTCAGCGTGTCCCACGATAACAAAACGAGCACCACTGTCTTTCACCATTCCTGCAGTAACTTCACCCGTGTGTGCGCCCTGCTCAAAGAAAGCGTCTTGCGCACCGAACGCGATACGTTTTCCTGAATACGAAGTTTTAAGCGGGTAAAGAAATGGGTGAGGAGGGGCCACCACCACGTCGGCGTCCATAACGCGAGGAAGTTCTTTTTCAACATCCTTAAATAACTTTTTTGCTTCTTTGAGCGACGAAACATACGCTTTCCAATTTCCAATAATGAGTGGTTTTGACATATAAAGTGAAGAATAATCAGTGCCGAGAAATGGTCAAAAATAGTATTGGGGTACTACTCTATCCTACCAAACGAAACAGATAATCATGAGTAGTATTGTTTTGTCATACGCCCAAAACCAAGTGTCGCTCCACCTAGAGCCCCACCAATACTCCACTCTTTTAAAGAAGAAAGGGGATGAAATTCATCCCCTAGTTGGTAGTCAGTTAAAACTCCTAGCGCCCCTGCCACGGCTCCACAAAAAATTGCGTAAGAAATGGTATGAAATAAAAACGGATACGTGGTCTGTTGGAACGTATAGTCCACCGCCATACCTCCACGCTACGCCTAAAAGCAGCCTATGACAACGGTGGATAACTACCTAACTTCTTTCCACGAGTGGAGAAAATAGTCATCCGACGTCCACGGGGTGAATGGAGGAGGGCTCACCGAAAGATCTTGATCAAAGGTGTCGTTCCGTTGGCTAAATCCTGACACAAACACACCGTTTGAGGTCCACTTCGTTCCCACGCGTCCTTTAGAAACGATAGTTCCTGTCGTGTTTAAGGTTGAGCGAGTTACATAAGGATCTAAAGTCCCAGGAAGTCCTTGATTCCCCTGCTGTGTTGAACAGTCGCTTTGGCAATAGTGATTTCTTCCAAATTTTCCTTTTTGGGCAATAAAAATACCTGAAATATTCATCGTGCTCGGAACCTCAAGTCCCACGAGAATATCTTTTTCACCAATGACGGTGAGCCCATCGTTTCCTGTTCCCGCGTAGGTGAGGTCGTTATTTATAATGACTGAACGGTCAACGCTCCCCGTAGAAACATCAGCAGCAGCCACCAGCACTTTCCCTGCTACTACCCCTTCAATCCAAATATTGTCTTCAGCAAAAATAACGGGGCATTCGGGCAACACCACATAGTCAGCGGGGCTCGAAGTATTTGACATCACGGTGCGTTCCTGTTGCCAGCCATTTTCAGTGGTGTACCCCCACACCTGTACAGCCCCGACTACTTCTCTGATTTCCGCGACCCCGTCTGCTCTAAAAACTATGCGATATCCGTACTTCCCCGTCGGTGGCAAATAAATTCCCGATGAGGTCGCATACGACTTGAGTTCAGTTAAATTCACGGTGAGTCCATTGAAATCAACGGGCGGTACCGGAAAGTCCCACAGTTGCGCGCCTGGGACTCCGGCGCCAAACACGCCGTCCCTAGTTGAGTCTGGAGTACACCCGAAACTCGCGGTACACAGCCAATCCAAAACACCAGAGGTGATGAGAGAGTTGTGAGTCCCGTCCATGCGAATCCCACCGTTCGAGTGATACGGTCCGTTAATGATTCTATCGGAACCAACCCATACGTTCGCGTCAACAATGTGCGAATAGTTTGCAACACTCGGACGCACGTAGGAAGACTGGACCACGCGCTTGTACGTCGGGTCGGACGCAGTCCATCCCGTTGAGGTAATGGTAATGTCTGACACCGCGTTACAGTACACATTTGCGTCAACGTCTAATGAAAAACTGCCGAGCACTTCTCCTTCCGGGTCGTCAACCGTGTGAACGTAGGGCCCGGGAACACCCGTGCCGTTGGTACTGTCTCCCGGGTTGTGCGCTAAAAACCATTTATAGTATTCAAGTCCCGCTTCAGCAAGGTGGAGCGCTTTTTCTTGGTTTTCTTTTGCGAGTTGAACGCGCTTTTGTACAAAAATGTATCCGGTGAGCGCTGAAAGTAGTGTCAAAAATACTGCTGAAAAAACGAGCGTCAGTATAACGAAGTAGCCCCGGGAGTAGTGACGAGTGGTCAGTGATGAGTGATAATCTCTTAACTCATTACTGGTTCCTGGTTCCTGGTTACTGTTTTTTGATTTTTTCATCGTAAATTTCTAAGAGTCGCACTTGAACGAAGTGTAAATTCTGCTGGCGCTCGTATAGGGAGTACGTTCACCACCAAACTAATCCCCACAAACCGCACACTACTCACCGCTGCATAGTCGGTAATTTCAATTCCTTCTTCATCATAGTAACGGAAAATCGGCACCTCCTCTTCAAGGTTGCGCACGTACTCTGAGACAATCGTGGTCGTCCCCACTCCCGCGTAAGAAACAGGAACCCCTGAAGAATCTAAAACGGTGCGCGTAAAGGTGGTGGTCGCAAGTGTGTAGGTAATTCTTTCTACCCCCAAATCAAGATCGGTGTCACTGAAAAAAGTAATAGAGGTTGAAGCGATGGAGGAGAGCGGGTATGAGCCGTCGTCAGCAGTAGTCGCTTCACGCACATCGCGCACTAAAAATTCAACACCGCGACGCGCTTCGTTAATTTGGTACGACTGTTCAAGCGATGAGGTGTTCGCGCGATAAAAAAAGAGAACTGAGCTAACAACAACCACCATAACCACGGAAAAAATCGCCGTGCTCACGACAGTTTCAAGAAGAGTCAGTCCTCGTGAAAGTTTCATACAATTAGTTTGAGATGAGTGGAACGACTACCACCGTGTCCCCCGCAACGACGATGTCTTCAAGGTGATCTTGGAACCCGTTTGCGGTGACCGACACGCTGTAGGTTGCTCCCGTGAGCCCACCAAAATATACCTGCCCGCACGCCGAAGTAGTTTCTGCCCCTTGGAGCGCTCCTGATTGAATGGAGACGGAAGCGCCCGTAACCGGCAAACTATCTGACTCCACCACTACTCTGAGTGAGTGCGCGGTGTTAGGGAGGAGGGTTGCCACCACACTGGTGAGAGTCGCGGGGAGTATTGTTACAGTGCGTGGGCACAATTCAACAACGTCATACAAACCTCCTTCGGGGAAAAGTGAATAGACATCCCACTCCATATCTTCACCTAACCACTCTCCTTCTGCGCTCGTAGTAAACGCATCGTCAAACTTATAAATCGGAGCGCCCCCGGCAGTCGTTCCAATGGTCTTAGTTCCAAAAATGGTGAAGTCAATGTTTGGAAGGGGGGTGGGGCCGGCACGGTATGATGTTTCCCACTCATCCACCTGGGGAGTTGCTACGCCGTCAGAAGAAAATGTTGCCTCTAACTGTAGGGTCGCGTACGTGAGCGGATTAAGTAGCGATATATCCGTTACTCCATTAGGGAGTCCGGTTGAATTATTTGGTAGGTCACTGTCAGGGACGAGCACGTACGCTCCACCAGTGAGATAGTAAAGGTGTGTCGTAACGCTCGTATCGGTGGGTGATGTTGAATCTATGACTACTTCATCCCATGAAACGAGGTTGTCAGGAGCAATGGGAAGTGAGCGCGCGCTCCCTGACAAAGCGTATACCCCAAGAACATCTTCAAGCACCAGAGCGCCTCCTATCGCGTGCACGCTTGATGTCGCGCTGAGCGAGTTTTCGGAAAGAAACGAATCATTGAAACTTCCTTCACCCGGTGGCTCTTCCGTCGTTACATGGAGTGAACCTAACTGATCAATGGCAAAACTTACCGTAGTGGTGTCGCCCTCGGCAACCGACACCGGAGAAGGTGATGGGTTAGGATTTTCAGTTGAAGCAGCATACGTTTGTGCCGTTGAGTATCCCTCTTTTGACACGTACACTTCATACCCCGTAGCTTCAGGGGCGCCCGGAAATGACACCACACCGTTTTGATTGCTAAATGCAGTGACATCTATTGAGGGGCTCACCTCTCCATTCACCACACGAACCGATGCTTGAGAAACGGGTACCGCGAGCGCATCGAACACATTGACACGGAGTGTGCCCCCTCCCGCGAGAGTCTCAAGACCGACGGGAGCAATGCGCGTAACTGCAAACGTTGAACGAGAACTTTCTTTAATCATCCACAGCACTTCTACCTTTACCGTTTTGTAGTCGGCGGTGATCCCATTTTCGTCAAGATCATCCAGTCCATCTTCCGGCGCATCGGTGTACTGAACTAACGTACGGACCGTGTACGGAACTCCGTTCACCGTTGACTGCACGAGCGGTTCAATGTTCCCGGGCGGAATGCCCCCAACCGTTCCCACATCATCGTAGGCGAATGAGCGAATATACTCTAACCTCTCCCCCAACAGTGCCACCGCACTAATTTTTGCTTTTGTTGAATACACCAACTCTACCGAAAGTTTAAACGCGCCGAAAAGTCCAAAAAAAACGATCGTGATAATTGAAATCCCCACGATGGTATCAATGAGAGAGAGTCCACGGAGGGAGTGCTGTACCTCTTTGTCATTTGGTTGTTGATTGCTCATTGCTGATTGCTCTAGAGTTAAATTGCACTTGAAAGCGAGTAAATAGGGGCGATCATTGAAATCGCAAAAAAACCTACAGCGGCTCCGATAATGAGCATTAAAAACGGTTCAATGATGGTTGAGAGGTCTTTTGTTTGCTGTTCTACTGACTCTTCGTAAAAATCAGCGGTTTCTTTGAGGAGGTGCGAGAGTCTCCCCGTTTCTTCTCCAACGGCAATCATTTCTGCTACCAGCGGTGGGTAGAGTTTCGGATACTTTGCAAACGTTTCCGCCAGACTTCCTCCTTTGACTACTGACGCTTCTGCCTCAGTGAGTATTTTTTGGTAGAAAATATTTTGCAAAACCTCTTTCGTGATAGAAATGGCGAGTACCATATCCACTCCCGCTGAGAGGAGCGATGAGAGCGTGCGCCCCGTGCGCGCTGAGTTTGTTTCCATTACCAGCGCCTGAATAACGGGGATTTTTAGCATGAGCCAATCAACTCCTTGTTTCCCCCGAGGAGTGCGCAAGAGGAGCATGAACGCGCCGATCACCACAAACACAGAAAAAATGGACACGATGGGGTTTGCCGAAAGGAAGTTACTGACCGCAATGATGGCTTGCGTGGTGGGAGGTAGTTCAGTCCCCAACTCCTCAAAGGTTTGCGTCAGCGTGGGAACAACATATATCAACATTAAGATACCAATGACAATCATCGCAAAGAGCACGATAGAGGGGTACATCAACGCTCCGCGAATTTTTTTCTTTAAATTATTTGCTTTCTCCATTTGGGTAGAGACCACCCGCAAACTTTCAGAAAGTTTCCCTGACTCTTCACCACTTCGCACCATAGAAATTAAGAGTGGCGAAAAAATAGTATCAAATTTGCTGAGCGCCCCCGAGAGGGTGGTTCCGCTTTGCACGTCTCCCATAATGCTTGAGAGGACACTTTTAAGGCGAGGATTTTTTGACTGCTTTTCCATAACCCCCAAGGCACGGCTGGTGGTCAACCCTGCTTCCAACATGGCAGCAAGGTTTCTGGTGAGCACCACTTTTTCGTCACCACTCACGCTCTGAAAAGAAACACTGAGCCCCTTAAAAGAAAAAGATCCTTTTTTTGCTGCCTCTTTTACATTCACCAACGTGTCGCCACGTTCACGAATTTCTCGGTACACCGCAAAACGGTCAGTCGCTTCAATGACTTCGGTGTACGATTCTTTTTCTTTGTTGAGTGCGGTAACACTAAAAGTAGCCACAGTACTCTCATTGTAGAGCACCTTTTTGCGTTAGTGACACGCTGTCCACGTAAACTAAACAATTTGTGGAGTAGTGGTATATGAAAAAGGACAAAAGAGACAGTGGTGATATATTTCCCAACACGAGTCCGCAAAATTGTAGCGAGGAAGGCCCAACATCCAATGCCCCATGGAGTTTTGGCAATCGCCGCCCTCTTTCTCTGAAGGAGATTCGGAAAATTCATCGCTGCCTCCCAAAGTGTATGGTTCAGATAAATCATTTTGGTTAAACATGCTCCAGGCGGCAACTGCCGCACCAAGAGCAACCATCCCCGCAATAAGAACGTTTCTTTGGTCGTAGTGAGATTCGCTTGAGTGCGCCATGGAAGAAAGTTAGTCTACATTTAAAGTAAGGTCAAATTTTTTAGTAAGAAACTATCCCGGTAAAGAAAAGCCACACTCGTCAAAAAACTTGCACCGATAATTTTTTGAAATGAGCTGTCCGGACTCAAAATACAAAATATGTGGGGCAAGAATGTGGTACCCCGTTGGGCTAAAGCCACAGCGTCCCCACACCTCCTGGTCAGACTCTGACCATCCTGCTTCATCGGTTGTATGAAGATCCTGCGCAATTATTAATGCCGCCACAGTAGCACCGAGCGCGAGGAGTGCTGGAGCTGCCCACTTTGGAAATGAAAAGTGTGGAACCGCAATGCCTTGCGCTGCGTTAGCTTCATGAGAAAGACTCATGCCACTAAAGTACACTTTATTTTTATGAAGTCAAATTTTCCTTTTCTCTGTAAAAATTATTCACTCACCACGCGCAACACCTCTTCAATGGTCGTAATGCCTACCGCTGCTTTGTAAATGCCGTCTTCAAACATCGTGAGCATCCCCTCTTTTTTTGCCTGTTCCTCAAGTTTGTCCGCAGAAGAACCCTGCAAAATGAGTTCGCGAATTTGTGGAGTCACCGCAAGGATTTCGTGAATACCAATGCGGCCAGCGTACCCTTCGGGACACTCAGCAGTTTCTTTTGGCTTATAAAAAGTAACGTCGGTTATTTTTGCGGTCTTAGGAATTTTTTCTTCATCTTTTAAAACTTTGAGTACGTGTTCAAGGTCCACTTTTTCATTCAACTTTTTTGCTTCATCAGCGGACAGCGTGTACTCTTCGCGATCTGCGCACAATTTGCGCACCAAACGCTGTCCGATAATCACGCGAAGCGTAGAGACCAGCAAAAAAGGTTCGGCCTCCATATCCACCAAGCGTGGAATAGTTGCTGCTGCTGAGTTGGTGTGAAGCGTAGAGAGGACGACGTGACCAGTCAAAGCCGCGTTGACCGCGAGCGATGCCGTTTCCGTGTCGCGAATTTCTCCCACCATAATAATGTCGGGGTCTTGACGTACCAGCGCGCGGAGCCCCTGCGCAAAGGTGAACCCGATGTCGGGTCTCACCTGCGTTTGGTTCACTCGTGCCATTTGGTATTCAATAGGATCTTCAATGGTTGAAATGTTTACATCGGGCGTATTTAAAATATCCATCACGGTATAGAGCGTGGTCGTCTTTCCTGACCCTGTAGGCCCAGTAACCAAAATCATTCCCGTTGCAGCGCGCGTCGCTTCGTGAATGTGCTCTAATCCAACGCCGTGAAACCCTAATCCTTCCAAGGTGAACCCTCCTCCCCCTTCGCGAAGCAAGCGCATCACAATTTTTTCTCCGTAGTAGGTTGGCAACACGGAGACACGAAAACTTACACGTTCGTTGTCTGCTTCAATTTTAAATCGCCCGTCTTGGGGAAGACGTTTTTCATCCAACCTTAAACGGGAAAGTACCTTGATGCGCGCCACAATGCCGCTTGCCGCGTGGATGGGGAGTTCCATCGCGTCGTGCAATACTCCGTCAATGCGATACCGGATAAGGAGTTTTTCTTCCATGGGCTCTATGTGAATGTCGGACGCATTTTGGATAACGGAGTGTCGTAGCAGTGTGTCAACAATTTTTACCACCGGCACGTCTTCCGCGAGCGAGCGAAGATTTTTTTCATCTCCCTCCCCGACGTTGGCAATGGAGAGCGACGCCATTTTAATAATGTCACCAAACTCTTCTTTCAAACTTTTTTGATACTGGAGAAGCGCACTCTTTAGGGATGCCGTGTCAGTGAGGCGCGCCAAAATTTTGAGTCCCACTTTTTTCTTTACAAAATCAATCGCGGCGAGGTCGTTGGTGTCCAGCATGGCAACTTCCAATGATCCCGCGTCTTTTTTGTACGCCACGATGTTGTTTTTTCTAGCGATGGGCTCAGGAATGAGCATCAAGACATCCAAATCAATTTTCAAATTTTGAAGCGACACGAAAGGAATGCCCAAAATATGAGCCTGCATACGCCTCACTTCATCTTCTGAGAGAAGGCCCAAAGACACGATGGCATCTCGGAGTGACATGACTCTTTCTTTAGCGGCATTTTCAGCATCCCCCATGTCTTTCCGTGACACGAGCCCTGAATCAAGAATAAATGTTTTTAATTGTGTGTCTGACACTTGCATACGTTGAATTGTTTTTCTTAGTATTCATCATAGCAATAAATTTTTACCCGAGTTCATTACTTCAGTTTTGACACATACATCTACCTATGGAACACTGTGAGGCACTTATGAGCGGCAAACCGTTTGGTAGAAATTTTGAGTATCTCGGCAACCGAGACACTGCCTACGACATCGGGGATCACGTTACCGTGACCACCCACAATGGGTGTCCCGTAAATGCGGTCGTAAAGACCGTGATGCTCGACCATGATACTGGTGACGTAACGTATAAGGTTCAAATTCAAAGTGGAATTTTAAAAGGTCCCTATTTTGCATCAGAGAGCCAACTTACCCCAGGGTGGATTTCCACTCCCGACACCTGTGAAGGAGAAGGGTCCACGGCGTCAGAGATAAACAGCGAAGGGGTGTCCTCGGCTATAAACTCCTCAACTCTTTTACTGGTCATCGCGGGCATCGCCGTACTATACGGGTGGGATAAATTAAAAAATAATACCGCACACGCCTAAAGTTCTCGACTTTGACAAGTCGCGGCGATGAGAGTATGATGTTTGTATAACCGAATAGTGTGTATGGAAGCTCGTCTTAGTAGACGGGTTTTCTTTTTAAGATTTTTCGGTTCTTCACTGATTACTCATTACTATCTCTCTATGACATTTGACTTAAAAGGCATCAACTTAGTTATTGACCAACTCGCCGACGAGCGAGGCATCCCCCGTGAAAAAATGTTGGAAGCGGTTGAAGGAGCTCTCGCTACCGCGTACAAAAAAGAATACGGGAAACGCGGCCAGATTGTCCGTGCGCACTTCAACGTAGGAACGGGCGACCTTGATTTTTATCAAGTGAAACTTGTGGTAGACCCAAGCGGTGTCCGCATGGAAGACCCCGACAATGTTCAAATGTCCTACCGAGATATTCCAGAAACTACCACTGATGGCGACGAGCGACCATTTTTTAACGAAGAACAGCATATGTTTTTGGAGGACGCAAAGCGCATCAAGCGCGACGCTGCCGTGGGAGACGAAATTATTTTCCCCCTTGAAACAAAAACGGATTTCGGGCGCATTGCCGCGCAAACCGCAAAGCAGGTCATCATGCAAAAAATACGCGAGGCGGAACGCTCAAGCGTTATGACCGAATTCGGAGGAAAAGAAGGCGACATTGTAACGGGTGTCGTGCAACGCATGGAGCGCGGAAACCTCTACGTAGACCTTGGCCGTGCCACGGGCATCATGCCGTACGCAGAGCAAATTCCTGGTGAGCGATACCGCCCCGGAGAGCGTATTCGCGCGTACCTCTTCCGCGTGGAAGAGGGCCAGCGTGGAGTCTTCTTGCGACTTTCACGCGCGCATCCTAAATTCTTGGAAAAACTTTTTGAACAGGAAGTGCCTGAGCTTGGAAACGGAACCATTACCTTAAAGGCGGTCGCCCGCGAGGCAGGGAGCCGTTCAAAAGTTGCTGTTGCCGCAAACGACGATCGCATTGACCCCGTCGGAGCATTGGTGGGACAGCGCGGCGTTCGCGTTTCAACGGTAACGTCAGAGTTAGGCGGTGAACGCATTGACATTATTGAGTGGAGAGAAACTCCAAGCGAATTTATTGAAGACTCCCTCTCCCCTGCGCAAGTACTCTCAGTTCAACTTGATGAAGAAAATCACCGCGCGACAGTTGAGGTTACCGATGATCAGCAGTCACTCGCCATTGGCCGTGGCGGGCAGAATGTGCGCCTCGCCGCAAAACTAACGGGGTGGTCTATAGATATCCGTTCAGCGAAAGGTGAGGAGCTTGCAGAGACTGACGGAAACAATGTCTCTGTTACCGAAACACGGGAAGAAACACCTGCTGTAGCATCAGAGACACCTTCAGAAGATGTTTCAGAAGCCGTACTTGCGGAAGCTCATGAAGAAGCTCCGGCAGAAATGGACAGCGCGACTGACGTTGAGCCCGACAAAGAAGAGGGGGTTGGATAAACGGCGTACACACTTACTAGGTAATACCGTATACTACGTCTATGAACCTTTGGCACGATATTGAAGCAGGAACTACTGAGACGATAAACGCCATTATTGAAATTCCACGAAACTCGCGCAACAAGTACGAAATTGATAAAGAAACAGGGTTGATTGCGCTTGACCGCGTACTCCATACCGCACAGGTGTACCCGTTTGACTACGGTTTTGTACCGCAAACACTGTGGGACGATGGCGACGCGTTGGATGTGGTGGTCTTAACCACTGAACCACTTGCCCCTGGTATTCTTGTCCACGTTCGCCCGGTGGCAATGATGGATATGGTAGACAGCGGCGACCCTGACGCAAAAATCATTGGTGTCCCGGTGAATGACCCGAGGTGGAGCGCCGTTAAAGATTTAAGTGACCTAAACCAGCACACCGTAAAAGAAATAGAACATTTCTTCCTTACCTACAAACAACTTCAAAACAAGAAAGTAGAAGTGAAAGGATGGAGTGGTGCAAAGGAAGCATGCGAAGCGTTTGAACGATCTCAAAAACTCTACAAAGAAAAGTTCGCTAAATAAGAAATCCCCGCCTAGGCGGGGATTTCTTATTTAGAGAGTCAAATTTCTATTTTTGGTCGGTATTGGAGTGCTTCTAAAATATGATGTTCCTCTACGGAGGGCGAACCATCAAGGTCAGCAATGGTTCGGGCAACACGCATCACGCGGTGGTAGGAACGCGGGGAAAGGTTGAGCATTGTTGCTGACTGTTGCAGTGTGGAAAGCGCAGGAGCGCTGATGTTTATTGTTTTTTCAATTCCACGAGAAGCAATGTCGCTATTGGTTTTCCCTTTCGTACGCTTCGCGGCAACTTTTCGTGCAGCCATTACGCGCTTTCCCACGGCACTACTTGGCTCTCCTCCGCCCGCTGAAAGTTTGCTATGAGGAACATGCGGCACCTCAATCCACAAATCAATGCGATCCACGATGGCACCTGACAATTTCCTTTTAAACCGAACCACTTCGCGCTGGTCAGCTCGGTCAGTCGGCGGATTCATGGCAGCAACGAGCATAATGTTTGCGGGGAAGCGCGCGGTGCCTGACGCCCGCGCGATGGTGATGTATTTATTTTCCAGTGGCTCGCGGAGTGCTTCAACTGCACGACGGTCAAACTCAGGAAACTCATCCATAAACAAAACCCCGCGGTGCGCGAGCGTTACTTCTCCAGGGCGAACAATGTTTCCTCCTCCTACCAACGCCACGTACGAAGACGTGTGGTGCGGAGACCTAAACGGCGGATGCAAGACAACGGCTTCATCTAAAACCCCCGCAACTGAGTGCAGCGCGGTAACTTCAAGCGTTTCGTCGTGAGTCAGTGGCGGCAAAATGCCTGCGAGTGCTTGCGCCAACATTGTTTTTCCCGTACCAGGTGGGCCAGAAAGCGCAACGTTGTGCCTTCCGGCTGCGGCAATTTCAATACCTCGCTTTGCGGTTTCCTGTCCCGCAATGTCTGCCAGGTCTAGCACTGATTTTTTATTGGATAACTTTTTGCGGACGGACGCTACTTTTTCAAGTGGCGCGCCTCCCGTTAAGTGAAACACTACCTCAGCCAGCGTTCCTGCCCCGTAAATTGCAATACCCGAAACGAGCGACGCTTCGATAACATTTTCTTTTGGCACAATGATGGATAAAAATCCTAAGCTTTTTGCGGCGAGCGTTGCTGCCAGCACGCCCTTTACGGGACGCATTCCTCCGTCGAGTGCTAACTCACCAAGGACAATTGTTTTCGTCGCGTCAAACGCAACTTCTTCGGCGGCGAGGAGGTACGCGAGCGCCATCGCCACGTCAAAGACGGGCCCTTCTTTCTTCACGTCCGCAGGCGCAAGCGAAATAACAATTTTATGATTTTTACTTTTTGGTGCCTCAAATCCAGAGTGTTTGATGGCAGAGGAAATTCGATCGCGAGCTTCTTCCACCGCTTTCCCGGGGAGCCCCACCACCGTAAACGAATACAGACCCCGCGCGAGGTCTGCTTCAACCGAAATGAGAGGACTTTTTGGAAACTGAGGCTGAACGCTAAAAACGCGTGCAAATGCCATTCACCTATTATTGCATATGCGCAATGCAGGTGCGGGCAGCGGGGTTTGCGTTGAGGCGGTCCATTTCAATTTCTTCACCGGACACTTCACATATGCCAAACGTATCTGCTTGTATGCGCTCAAGCGCTTCATTGACGCTCTGCAGGCGAACTTCTAATTCGTTGATAGCCGCGTTGTTTTCGTGAAGTGCTTCAATGATGTCGGCGTTGTCATTGCGATCGGCGCCAAACTCCCCAACTTCTGTCGCAGGTTCCCAGTCAGCAGGGTTTGAGGGGTTTCTTTTTCCGAGCGATGCTAACTCTTTTTGCAAAAGGTCGCGCTCTTTTTCGAGGCGAATTTTAAATTCATTCTTCTGTTCAGTATTCAACATGCGAGCATCATACCATGATGCTTTTTAGGGCGCTACGGAGCGTTTGAAACACTGGAAAGTCTGCTCATTATTTCACGGAGCGTAAATTCGTTCGTGGTGATGACAAGGAGCGTGCGCGTAGGATACGCGTAGAGAATTGGCCACTCGCGTTGGCTCGCTCGTATGTCGGTATTTTTTATTATTTGATCGGTGAACACTAAGTTCGGCGCGTCTCTCCCTCCAAAAACTGGTTTAAAAAAATTACCTAACCCCCGGCCCATTTCTTTTTCCCACTCTAAGAGTGCGTTAAATGAGCGATCGTACGCCGACACTCTCAAAATAATGAATGGCTGGTTTCGATCAAACGCGTGTATTCCCACCATCACCTCAGTAACTTCTCGCGCCAAGGGGCCGGCGAGTCCAAGGGCGCTCGCAAGTTCAGTCGCGTTAAGGGGAACGCCCCCGCTCGTTATAACTATGTGTTCAATTTCACCGAGCGATAAGAGCGCGACGTCGCGCTCCACCGCAAGCAGGTTGGCGAGGGGTATTCCCTCTTCTGTTTCTATTATTTTGGTAGCGTTGGCAAAAATTATTCCAGAAGGTGGCGGCACTTCGGCCCCATCCCCCCTGCCAAGCAAGTAGACGACGAGCGACACGACCCCAACACCTACCAGAATGAGTGCGATACCTCCCCCAATCATAAGACGGGTACGCGCGACATTACGTTCTACTGGTTCTTGTTTAAAACGCTCCCCTGCTCCCTGCTGCGCAGCGACGATGGAGGTGAGCGTTTCTCCGCGTGACTGAATAGCACGACTCATGTCAGACGCGTACGTTCTAAGACGAGGAATTGCCCCTGTTTCTTTTGGTGATTCTTTTTTTATTGGACTGGAATCATCTACCATACGTGGTGTTCGCTACCCTTCCTATGGTGCAAAGAGTGAATAAACACATTAATCTGCGTAGCACACAAGAATTGCAGCTGTTAAAGATCAGAATAGCACGGGGGCGAGCGCGACTAGCGATACTCATCGGTGTCTGAACCAACGACATGTGGCATATCGCTTTCCTCCCCTCCCTCTACTTCAGGGTGACTCCCTGTTTGAGGAATAACTACATCACTTCCTGCTGAGGGAAGTGAAAATCGGCTCGTCAATAAAAACTTTTTAGGAGATTCTCCCATATCAATAAACTCATCGGCAATTTCACGAAGGCGACTTGAAGACGACTTTCCAAATGAAATAACCTCTGCTTGCACGCCGTGAGCTTTTAAGTATTCAACGAGTGGAACAAAATCTCCATCTCCTGTAGCCAGAATAACCGCGTCTACGTGTTCACTAATTTTAATGGCATCTACTGCCATACCGACATCCCAGTCCGCTTTCTTTGCACCACCGTAAAAAATTTGAAGCTCCTTCGTTTTCGTTTCAATCCCCATTTTGGTAAGCGCGTCAAAAAATGCTCGCTCTTCACCGCTCTCCGTGGTAACAACATACGCCATAGCGCGAATGAGTTTTCTTCCCGCTACTGACTCTTTCAAAACGTTACCGAAGTTTACGCGCGCTTTAAATAAATTCTTTGCGCTGTGATAGAGGTTTTGTGTGTCAATAAAAACGGCGACACGTTGGTCAGGATGTTTAATAATTGCCATGTAAAAAGTGATTAATGGCTAACAGTTAGTTGCCAGCCACATAATAAATAAAAATACCCTACTCTGCTTAGTAATAGTAACAGAACTTTTGCCAAACACTAACCATTCTCAAATGGAGAACAGGAAACTATTTCTTCAAACCAAGGTTTTTGGTGAGTTTGTTGTATTCGCGCTTATCATTCTTCTCTAAGTACTTGAGGTGGCTTCTTCGGTCGGCAACCATTTGCAAAAGGCCTCGACGAGAGTGCTTGTCTTTGAGGTGTTTTTTAAGGTGGAGAGTTAACTCGTTAATTTTCTTCGTTAAAAGGGCAACCTGCACCGAGGCAGAGCCGGTATCAGTATCGTGTTTTTGCGCCACTTTAACGACGCGGGTTTTCTGGGTTTTCGTAAGCATGAGTGGCTACTGTACCATAAATGCCCTTTATTTGCAACATATTCCAAATGGGCCTTGCAGAACCTCCGCGTAAGGAGTAAGGTCAAAGAACAGTTAATTTTAAACTGAAAATTATGTCATCAATCGATAAACTTGCGTTACGGGCTGATACTAATGGAGAGAAGAAAGGTCCAGGTCTTATTGCAGGAACCTTATTTTTGCTCGCCTGCATGGCAGCAACCTACGTAGCAACAAATGTGGTCCTAAAATGGGCCGCAAATCTTGAGTAGGTGAGTTTTGTAAAAATTTTTGAAAGAAAAACGCATCGTATACTGTTTTGAGTGAATCTGACTGACACAAAACGATCATTTCTAGAGTATTTAGAGGTCTCAAAGGGGCGTTCACTGAAAACGCTTGAGAATTATGACCGTTACCTGACTCGTTTTATTGAATTTTCAAAATTAGACAGTCCAAAAAACATCACTGATCGCTCCGTGCAGGAGTTTCGTATGTACCTAAACCGCCTCCCTGCCCCAGGGGGAACAATGAAACGAAAGACGCAGAACTATCACCTGATTGCGGTTCGTGCTTTCCTCAAATACCTCCAGCGCCAGGGAATTGAAACTCTTGCGCCTGAGCGCATTGAACTCGCTAAAGTACCAGACCGCTCGCTGGACCTCATCACTACCCTTGAATTAGAGCGACTTATGAACGCGCCACACGACGCGTTAAAGAAAGAAGATGACCCTCAAAAACAGCAGAAACTGCTTCGCGACCAGGCGATGATGGAACTTCTTTTTTCTACAGGGCTTCGCGTATCAGAGCTCTGTGCCTTAAACACCGACATTGACCTCTCACGCGACGAAATGTCGGTGCGCGGTAAAGGTGACAAGGTGCGTGTGGTTTTTTTATCCGAGCGAGCGAAAAATGCGGTTCGTGCCTACCAAAAAGTTCGCACCGACCTAGAAGAAGCACTTTTTGTAGAGGGCCGCGCTAACAAACTTCATCGCATCACCCCCCGAGACGTCCAGCGCCACCTGAAAAAATACGCGGCTATCGCCGGTATTACGAGTAAAGTCACTCCACACGTTCTGCGACACGTTTTTGCTACCGATCTTCTTGAAAACGGAGCAGACTTGCGTTCAGTACAGGCACTCCTTGGACACGCCAACATAGCAACTACCCAGGTGTACACCCACGTTACCGACAAGCACTTGCGCGACATTCATAGAGCATTCCACGGAAAAAAGAGGCGCTAGAGAGGCGTTGTTTAAGAGGGTGTATAAATTCGTTGACGTTTTTTATAAGAGGAGTAGAGTAACTGGAATTTATTAAGAGGTCTTGTGGTATATTGACTTTTTATTTAAAATATTATATAATATAACATATGAATCAAGTACTAGAGATAGGCGCCCACTGGCGTCCCCGAGACATTGAGCACGAGGGTGAAGCTGCGAGCAGACGCCTGTATCATATTTTTGCTATCTTAGCTCCAATTTTGGTTGTTATTGGGGCTGTTGCTTTTGGTTTACAAAAAGAGAATTAGTAGGGTCGGTCAAAAATGCTGCCGTTCCCGACCCCACCTGTCGGTGCGAATGCGAATACAACAGGACTGCGTTACACTAACGATATATGCACCTTGTTTCGTGGAACGTAAACGGCATCCGTGCCGTGCACAAAAAAGGATTGTTTGTGCCGATGATCGAGAAACTGAAGCCAGACATTCTATGTCTTCAAGAAACCAAAGCTGAACGAAGTCAGAGCGAGGTGGATCTCTCTGAATACGAAGAGTGCTGGAACTCTGCCGTAAAAAAGGGCTATTCAGGTACTGCCATTTTCACCAAAATAAAACCGGAAGCGGTGTTTTTAGACTTCCCTAAACATATTGTAAAAAAATACGAACTTAATGACGGGTACGGGGATACCAATAGTGAGGGACGCGTCCTGGTACTTGAGTTTAAAGACTATTACGTGGCAACGGTCTACACCCCTAACTCTAAAGATGATCTTTCACGCTTAGAGCTTCGTCACAAACACTGGGACCCGGCTTTTTTGGCCTACATGAAAGAGCTGGAGGCAAAAAAGCCGGTTATATTTTGTGGTGATTTAAATGTAGCCCATACGGAAGACGACCTCGCCAACCCTAAGGGAAACGAGGGTGAACACGGTTTCACCCGCGAGGAACGTGAAGGGGCTCAAAACATCGTTGACGCCGGTTTCACAGACACATTCAGAATGTTTACACAGGGAAACGGGTTTTATACCTGGTGGAGCCCTTTTAGACAGGCAAGGAGTAGGAACGTGGGGTGGAGAATTGACTACATTTTCGTTTCAAACAAACTCGCGAAACAGGTTAAGAAGGCAGAGATCCACCCAGACATTATGGGCAGCGACCACTGTCCGGTCTTAGTGGAACTTAAGTGAAGAGTTAGGTAACAAAAAATTAGGGAACTTTTTGTCCGATTCGCGAAATTAAACTCATTAAAAAAAGTGATGAGAATATTACCCCTACAGAGGGGCCTACGATGAGTGCAAAAACATGATCCTCTTTATCGTCGTCGAATCCTGTTTCAAGAAAGTTGTATTGTATTAAGAAATAACAACCTATACTAACAAAAACACCGACTAATAAAGAAGCTCCAAACCCTAGCGGACTAATCCCAACTATTTCTCCACCTTCAGAACCAAACCCTTCTCTGTGAGTTCTAGAGCGAGACATTATTGAAATATATGCCAACCGAATATGGTTTACAAATCTTTTGAGATTTTAAAGGACAAACTGTGAATAAGTGTCCTTTACATGTCTTTTAGACATGTATACTTGTAAAGGACAGTTCTTTCAAGGTAAGGCTTCGCCCGATATACAAGTCCTCAACACTATCTAAAACATAAAGCGGCGTCGTATATTAGAACCTTACTTTAACGAAAACACTCCTTGGGACTCAAGGAGTGTTTTTTATCTAATTTTTAACTCACTATTTGTGCACCGTTCATTTTCGAGCATTTCTTTCCATTCCTCAGCAGAGAGATGCATAAGTTCTTCACCATAAGCAACACGTAAAACGACAGAAAGAAGACTTATTCCAGCAATCATTCCAACTAGAAAGGCTGGGAAGGTGGCACCACTTTGTTTCATAATGTGACCAAGTTTAGAAATAAGATATTTAGTGTAAACTAATATAACAAATTGTCAAGCGTTTTAGGTTATTGGCGAGAAGCGATCAATCTACATGATGTTTGGCACGAATGGCTGAAACTGCTTCCTCCTCTTCCCTCTCGCGCGCATCTTTGCCACTCTCCCCTAATTTCTTCAGTTCGTCATCGGGTAGATCTGCGAGCGTGCGTGCGCGGTCGTGGAGAAATTCTTTAGTATTTTTTTTCGGATCCTCCAAAACATCTTCAAGAAGCGCATGGAGTGTCCAACCAATACGAGGCCCTGGTTTCATTCCGAGACTCTCCATTAAAAATGTTCCGTCAACGGCAAGCATTTTCACCGAAATGGGGTCGCGGAGCGCTTCCTCCACCATTGATTTATATTTTCTAAAACGGAACGGCTGCTCTTTTGGTCTCCCCGTACCGATGCGATCACAAATACGAAGATTTAGTAAGTCCCAAATGTTTTCTTCACCCACATTTACGATCATGCGCCGCACCGCCGAGAGTGTAATTTGATCCGGGTCTGAGAAAAACATGTGCCACCGAACAAGATTCACCACCTTCTCAGAAAAATCTTTCGGAAATCTAAGGTCGGCAAGAATTTTTTTTGCCACTTTTGAACCAACGACATCGTGGCCATAGAACGTCCAATCTTTCTTTTCATCACTCCACCGACGGGTTTCCGGTTTTGAAATATCGTGGAGCAGTGCCGCAACGCGAATGATGAGCGGCCACTCTTTATCGGCACCATGCTGCATCGCGCGCACGTTGTGTTCAAACACGTCAAACGAATGGGCTTGGTTTTGTTCTACCCCAATCCCCCGCTCCAAGTCCGGCATGATGTATTTTAAAAGTCCGAGCCGTTGCGCGATACACAATGCCTGCATTGGCGTCGCGGTTTCTACCGTGCGAATAAGTTCGTCCCGAATGCGTTCTTTTGAAATACGGCTTAAATTGTCGGCATTTTCAAGAATCGCGGAAGCGGTTTCAGTTTCTATGGCAAAACCCAACTCTGCCGAGAGCCGCACGGCGCGCATCATGCGAAGCGCGTCTTCTTGGAAACGCTTGCGCGCGTCCCCTACCGCACGAAGTGTTTTTTTCTTTAAATCCTCCTGTCCGCTATGCTCGTCCACAAGGCTTTCATCCTTCAAACGATACGCAAGGGCGTTTACGGTAAAATCTCTCCGCTCAAGGTCATCTCGGAGTGTTTTAGCCCACACTACTTCGTCAGGTCTGCGTGCGTCCGAGTACTTTCCCTCCATACGGAACGGCGTTACCTCAACTACCGCAAGTTTTTGATCCTCTGAATTTGTCTTTACCCCTACCGTACCAAAATCATTTTCATAGAAAGAATCAGGAAACACGGTTTGTATCTGCTCTGGCGTAGCGTTAGTGGTGAAGTCCCAATCTTTGGGCAACTTGCCCAGTAGTAGGTCACGTACGCACCCACCCACTAAGTAGGCTTCATACCCCGCTTCTTCAAGTTTTTCAGAAACAACACGCACTTCGTTCGGTACACTTCCGATTTTCATTATGTTTATTGTGCCACGATTATTTTTGTGCACCTGCCAGGATTCGAACCCAGAATGGCTGTTCCGAAGACAGCAGTGATATCCATTTCACCACAGGTGCATGATCCGTAACACTTCTATCCTACGCTAGAAAAGTATAAAAGAAAATGATTTTGGTAAAAAAATATAGATTTTTAGCGCGGAAGTGTGATATAAATAGGCAATCGCGGCCATGGTTAAGTGGTATAATGAGTCCTTGCCAAGGATTAGTCGGGAGTTCGATTCTCCCTGGCCGCACAAAGTTTAAATGTAGAAAAAGAGCACAATTTTCAGTGCTCTTTTTTATATTTTATTAACTATTTCACATGAAATGCGTTTCACGTGAAACATATTTATATGATAAACATAGGTGGATAACTATGTGGCCTTTGTGAATAAAGGACATAGAATGGTCTTATATAAAAAGTCGTCTTTAATAAAAATGGCTATAAATAAGGATATTCTGTAATGGTCAAAAATTTTAATTTCACGTGAAACACATATGGCCATTCACAATGAGATAGGGGCTTCGGGTGAAAATATAGCGGAAAAATTTTTAAAATCCAAAGGTTTAGAGATTATCTGTAGAAACTATAGAAAGCCATACGGAGAAATTGATATCGTTGCACGTGAAAACGGAGTAATTCGTTTTGTAGAAGTAAAAACCGTTTCATATGAAACAGATAGAAAGCTTTCTGATGGAATACGCCCTGAGGAAAATATGCACCCTCAAAAAGTAAAGCGTTTACAGAGAGTCGTCCAATCCTACGTATTTTCACATGAAACGGGTGAGTGGGTTTTTGACTTATTTTGTGTCTATATTGATCAAAAAACACGCTCTGCGCGCGTTAAATGGATAAAGGACATTGTTTTAGGATAGTTGTCCTTTAGAAAAAGGTAACAGCTTAGAGCTTAATCTACTTTTTCGTAACGATCACCTTTCAATACAAATTTGCTACTGGGAAAATACATTGTCGGAGATAAGGTTGCCGGAATTAATAAAAGAATGAACAAACCGAAGGGACTGGTTATTGCCTCGCTTATGTCGTTCATTTTTTCGCCGAGATTGCTTAATAGTTCGCTCATATTTGTGTTTGTTCGATTGCTGCTTGTTATATAGTTTATATAACATTTTTAACACAAATTGTCAATTTTTAAGCACGGATAAAGAACTCTTTAGCTTTTTAAATACTGAAAATTATTTTACACATAATCGGAGTGCAGGGAAGTGGCACTAACGTGTCCACACATCGGTCAAGCGCTCGCTCGTCGCCGTCGCTCCTCACTCCGCCTGACCACACTCGCATCGTCCCACCTGCTGGTGGGTCCCGCGCCGCTCACCTTCGATTCCCTGACACCCGTACAAGAAAACCCAGAGAATGCTTCGCATTCTCTGGGTTTATCTGTAGTCGGGGTGCAGGGAATCGAACCCTGTCTACTTGATCCCAAATCAAGCGTACTACCGGTATACGACACCCCGTAGAGAGGAAGAGAGTGGAAGTTTACTTACACCCTTTCCGAACGCCCGGGGTGCAAGCTATGCTTACACCCCGAGAATTATTAGAGAATACCATAAAATCGTTAAAAAATAACGTTAGACGCCTGTTTCTGGAAGCGAATTCCACAATGCTAAAAAGATACTGATTTGAGTTTTAACGATATCCTCATTTTCAATGGATACAGCCGTGATCGGATGAGTAAGTGAGTGGGTCACATACCGCTGCGGAGTGATGATTACGTCGGAAGAAAACGCGCTGAGCGAGGGTAGCAATTTAACCTTTTGATTCATGACACTCTGCAAGACTACATTGCGCCTTGCTTTCTTTGAATCTTGAAAAACAATACGCGTATCGAGTGCTCTTTTTGCTCGTCGTTCAACAAAATCCTCGAACCACACTTCGTCGAGTTCATACCAGTGTTCCTGTTTTGAAATAATGTAATACGGGTCACCTGAACGAAGTTCGCGCAGAATGGTTTCGTAAAGAGACTTTAAACCATCTAAACCTTCGTAGTACTTCACTAAACCCCCTTTGCCTTTTAATTTATACAACCCTAACAAGTCGGGAAGTAGGTCGTAATACGTTGTCCTGAGAGAATTGACCACATCTTCAAAATGTTCGGGGTTTGCGGCGACAAATTTTCTTTTAAGTCCCACGTAATCAACGTGCATAAATCCTTTTTCCACTAATTGTTCAATCGTGAGGTACACGGTGGCTCGCTTGATGTTTGCCTCTTTTGCAATGTCGAGTGCAGACGACGGTCCAAGCGTGAGCGCCGCAAGATAAACGCGAGACTCGTGGTTAGATAAACCAAACACCTTTAGTTTATTTTCAAGCATAAATGTCAATTTTTTAAGACATTTTTATTATATATAAAATAACACTTTTTTACAAATTTCTAATAAAAAAATAACAAATATGACATATTTATGAAATAAAAATACAATGTAGTCAATATGAAAGAATACAAAGTATTAGGAATTATTACGATTCTGTACGTAGTATTTCAACTTGTTGCGGATGTTACTGCTGGAAAAATTATTCAACTCGGGATATTCACCGTATCCGCTACGGCACTTTACTTTCCTTTTACGTACATTTTTGGAGACATCCTCACTGAGGTGTACGGATTTGCAAAAGCACGGAAGGTACTCTGGCAAGTGCTTGGCGCATCGGTGTTAGCGGGAATTATCTACCAAGTGGTAGTGCTTCTCCCTGCCGCTCCAGGATTTGAGGGGAGTGATGCGTATACACGCGTACTTGGGTCAGTGCCCCGTATTTTAGTTGGTGGGTGGCTTGCAGTATTCGTTGGCGCGTACCTGAACGATGTGATTATGGCGAAAATGAAAGTGCTCACTAATGGTAAACATTTTGGTGCACGCGCTATTCTCTCAACTGTGGTGGGTGAGGGCGCGAACACTTCAATTTTTTATATGGTTGCACTTTTTGGTATTTTGCCGCATTCCATTCTGATTGCCTCAATTCTTTCGGGTTGGTTTTTGAAAGTTGCCGTAGAGGTGTTGATGGTTCCCGTTACTGCTCGTGTCGTTCACTACATAAAACGTATTGAACAAGAAGATTATTACGACAAACAAACAAACTTTACTCCATTCTCTTTTGATGAAGCAACTACTGTTCCAGCACGGTTATAAGCGCGGATGAGAGGGTGGGGGCAGTGGAAAGTGCAAACCGTTCTTGCTCCTCCTTAAGGCTCATCCCGAGATATGAAGCGAGCGGAAGGCCGCGCTCTGCTTCAAAGTCGCGAATAATGTATTCGGTGGAAAGGGCACGGAGGTCACGACTCCCTGTGTCGGGAGCATCTGAAGAAGTGGTAATGAGCCCCAAGAGGGCAGCTCCGTTTGGGCTTGTGCTGTTCGCTTGAGCCGCCGCGCCACCACTTGACCCCTGTTGGGCAACAATGGATCCCCCGATTGAAAATAAATCAACGGTGTTGGTATCAAACGTATACACTTGCCCCACACTTGCGTTTGCTGAAGCCGCGTAGAGTTCTTTTGTAATAGTAATGCCTCCCAAAAAACCAGCGGGGTACCCTGCAAGCAATACGGGTGTTCCTATGAGTGGCGCATCAAGCACAAGAGGGAGGTAGGGGAGTGCCGCGGGAACGGAATGCGAACCAACGGCCCCGGTGATACGCAGGAGTGCGTAGTCGTGTTCCCCATTCCCCGTGGGAGTTTCATCATCAATTTTGTGAGCATTTTTTGCAATCCACGAGGGGGGAAGGAACAAGAGTTCAGCTTTATAGGTCGCGGTCGCAGGACTTCCTGTTCGGAGTACACAATCTACAAAACCAGGCGAGGGGTAGTCTTTAAGAAGGTAGTACTGCGCCACGTGCGCGTTCGTGAGCACCACACCACGAGGATCAATGATAACTCCTGAGGCACTGATAGGGCTGAGCGTGCCCGCGCTTGCGGTGGTACATAGTATGTTCACGAGCGCGCTGCGTACTTTTTCGTTTAGTCCAAGCGGCGCTTCGGTCGGGGTTTGTTGTTCACGCTGAATACGCGCGAGTTCAAGGAGCGCCTGCTCTAATGATGCTTCATAATTTTCAATTACTGTTTGTGATTTTTCTGATTCTTGTGAAGGAGAAGGCGTGGAAACGTCACGTTCTGACGTCTGTTCTTCTAATTCAGAGGTGAGGGGGGTGGTGTGAGGGACTGCAGTAACAGGGGTCGGCACTTTTACATCAGGGGCAACCGCATGGGAGGGGATGAGTCCAAAAAAAACTAAAATGCCCCCTAGAAGGGAGACTCCGAACAAAATTGCCTCTTTGAGAAAAACAAACATGAAGTTAGTATAACGTTCCCTTGGAAAAAATGTTGGTATTGTTTTCTATAAGTCTATGCTACTGTAAATAGGTTCTTGGCTCTGCTCTAAGCATTGCTCAAGTCCAATTAGTAGCAATGCCTGTCTATAATGACAGGCGTTTGTTCTTAAAAAAAATAACTACTATGTCAGACGACACAATGATGCCAGCAGGCGATATGCCAGCTACTGAAGCTCCAGCTGAAGGTGAGGTAATGCCAGCGGAAGAATCTCCGATAGCATAAATTATCATTAAAAATCCCCGTCACTCTGGCGGGGATTTTTAATTTAAGGTATTCTAAGAAAACTGCGGAATTAGTTTAATGGTAGAACATCAGTTTTCCAAACTGATAGCAAGGGTTCGATTCCCTTATTCCGCACAAAAGAAAGAAAACATAAACTGCTTTATGTTTTCTATTACTTTTGTGGACCGGAGGCATATTTTGCTGTTGCAAAATAGCCGAGGTGGGGTCGAGCGCACTTAGTATTTTGCGAGAGTCCGCAGCAAAATACTTAGTGACGGGTGACCAAAACGAGGTAAAAAACGAGGCCGGCAATTGGGACGATTCCCTTATTCCGCACCGATACGAGCTTCGTACAGACACGTGTGTTTGTACGAACGAGCGAGGGCACGGGACAAGCTATGCTTATTCCGCACGGAGATGCGAGTAATTCTATTTTTGACAAAATCAATAAAATAATTCATAATGCAAAGAAGCATGGCTTGGGGTGAAAATGATTCGCTGCGTCAAAACTTAAGTTACGCTGACCCGGGCGGCGGATGGAATCGCGGCAGTCGGGCAAACTCTGGCGGAGCGGGGAGATGGAATGCTCTCGTGATTGCTGTTTTGTCTGCTACCCTCACGTCGAAGTTGGTTGAGCCTCTCGTAGAGTTGCAATATAGAATGGATCACGGATATGGCTTTGATGGCGACGAACTAGTGTGGGCTCTTCTCTCAGGGGGAGGGGCTCTTCTCTCAGCAATGTTGTGTATAGCGGCAATTAGAACCGTTGTAAAAAAATAAAACACCCCTCGCGAGGGGTGTTTTATAGTGGCGTAGTTTATTTAACCGCGTCTTTCAATGCTTTTGCGGGGCGAAATTTTGGCGTGCGCATTGCAGGAACCTGAATGGTTTCACCGGTGCGAGGGTTTCTGCCTTGGCGAGCAGGGCGCATTTTTGTTGAAAAAATGCCCAAACCTGCAACCGACACCTCGTCTCCCTTCTTGAGGGAACCAACAATAGTGTCAATAAGGGTTTCAACAACCTCCTCGGCCTGAGTTTTAGTGCCGCCGAGCACGTCCTGAACTTTTTGTGCGAGATCTGCTTTGTTCATATGAATGGGGTTAGCGTACTAAATCGCCGCTCTTACATCTTTTGCTTCTGATTGAGGCAATCAAGTGGCGTTAAAGCATTATATATCCAGGGTCTTTTGACGCAAGCACCTTTCATTGACCTAAATTTTATAAGAAAAAGTATTGACTTTTAAAAAATATTTGCTAATATTTTATTTATTATGGCGTACGATGGCGGAAAAGTTAACCGATTACCTAACAGCACTGGCACAAACAGAAACAGCTATGCAGAGGGGCTACGAGCACTTGGTATAGTTGGCCTTTTTGGAGCTGTTGCTGCAGCACTTATCGGAACAGGAGGTTTGGCAACCACAATTCACGGTCTGCAAGAAGGAATCTCTAGTCGAGTTGAAGACAACGATTTTATTATCTCTTTTGATTCTCACTTCATGGATATCGCGGGGCTTGGAGCTGTAGGAACACTCGTGGCTGGAGCATTTATATATATGCTCTATTCAACTCATAAATATAAGGTTTGAAAAACGCCCCTTTGGGGCGTTTTGTGTTAGCGGGCTATTTCTATCGTGCGGGTTTCGCGAATAATGTTTACTTTTATCTCTCCCGGATACTTCAATTCGTTTTGAATACGTTTTGCAATGGAGCGCGCCAGTTCACGTGCTTCAAGGTCTGAAATTTTTTCTGGTTCCACAAAAATTCTAACCTCGCGCCCCGCTTGAATTGCGTAGGCCTTGGCGACCCCCTCATAACTCTTTGCAATAGTTTCCAAGTCGTTGAGGCGCTCTAGGTAGCGCTCTACCGTGTCGCGCCGCGCGCCTGGTCTGCCCCCCGAAACCGCGTCTGCCACCTGTACCAAAACACTTTCCAACGTTTCATACGGGTACTCTTCATGGTGCGCCTGCATCGCCTGAATGATGCGCTTATCTACACCAAACTTTTCAAGAATCCTGCGACCAATTTCAACGTGCGTTCCCTCTACCTCATGGTCAACCGCTTTTCCAATGTCGTGGAGGAGTGCTCCGGCTTTTGCCACCTTCGCATCTGCGCCAAGTTCAGTCGCAAGCATCCCCGCGAGGTGCGCCATTTCAATTGAGTGCTGGAGTACATTTTGCCCGTAGCTGGTTCGGAAGTGGAGACGCCCCAAGAGCGGCATCACCCGTGGGTCTAAGTCATGAAGCCCAACCTCGTACGCCGCTGCTTCTGCTTTTTCCTTCATCACCTTGGCTATTTCTTCCTTAGCTTTCACTACCACTTCTTCAATTTTTGCCGGCTGAATGCGCTGGTCTACAATCAGTTTTTCCAATGCGAGACGCGCAATCTGGCGCCTCACCGGGTCAAACGAAGAAAGGGTAATCATGCCCGGAGTGTCGTCCACTAACACATCCACCCCTGTGGCGCGTTCAAACGCGCGAATATTTCTTCCTTCTTTTCCAATAATTTTTCCCTTGATGTCATCTGAGGGAAGGGGAACTGAGGTAGAAAGTGTTTCAGCATTCACTGAATTGCCGAGGCGGTGAATGGTGGAGGTTAAGATGTCGCGTGCTTTTGCCTCTAAACGCTCTTTCCCGTCAATTTCCAACTTTTGAAGACGTACGAGTATATCTTCTTCATGATTTTTACGGAGCGATTCAAAAAGTTCTTGCTTCGCCTCAGCTTCAGTCAGGCGCGCCACGGACTCTAGCTCTTTTTCGCGTGTTTCAATTAGCGCGTCCGCGCGCTCTTTTATGGTGCGCACCTCTTGAATTTGCTCCTTTATACGCGTGGCTTCCTGGTCAATATCCAACTGGCGTTTATCAAGGTACGCTTCTTTTTCGCCAATGCGGCGGTCTTTGGCGAAGAGTGATTCTTCTTTTTCACGGAACTCTTCGCGGAGCTCGTTTTCAAGCTCGTGTGCTTTTTCTTCCGCGACATCAAGCACGTTTTTCGCTTCCTCTTTTGAGTCAAGGAGCATCTGTTTTATCTCCAACTCCACCGAACCCTTTTGGCCAAGAGAAACAAGCCACCGCAAGAAGTAGCCGATCAAGATCCCCAAGATGCCGGCTAAGGCTAGGAGAACGAGTATTAATTTAAATGACATGGTTCGTTTTCAATTCCGCTACAATTGAAACGAGAACCTGACAACGCTAAAAAGTACACTAGAGCGTAGCGTGCGGAAGGTGAGAACACGAATTGAATTTCAGAGATGCGAAGAAAGCCATAGTGAGTGTCTTTAGGAGTATCAGTCGTTTCAGTCGTTTCAGTCGTAGCAGGAGTAATCAGTAATAACAGAGGGACTTCTCAACTATACCCCTCCCGTGGTTTTTTGCAAAAAATAAACCCTTGGGTGGAGGGGTGCATAACTTCGTTGACTGCCGCAAGGGACAGGAGTACGGTGTGGAGAATTTTATGATAGATGCAAAAATTGAAATACCAGTGAACACGGTTACGATGATTGGGTGGTCACTCTTTATGCTTCCTATCATAGTGTGGGCTGCGCAATCTCTCCCGGTGGGTGGTGACTAAAAATTCCAGAATTATCTGGAATTTTTCTCATCGCTCTTTTCTCATCACTGTTCACTGTTCGTTTAATTCCGTGCCTTGTAAACATCGTCAATGATGCCGTACTTTTTTGCTTCGTCTGCTGACATGAAGTAGTCGCGCTCCACATCTTTTTCAATTTTCTTGAGATCTTGACCAGTATTTTTAGCCAAAATTTTATTGAGGCGCTCGCGCGTTGCAATAATATGCTTCGCGGTAATTTCAATGTCGGTGGCCTGTCCTTGCGCCCCACCCCATGGCTGGTGAATCATAATTTCTGAGTTAGGGAGCGCGAAGCGCTTACCCTTCTTTCCGACTGAGAGGATAACTGCAGCGGCCGAAGCTGCCAGACCCACGGTCACGGTCGCCACATCAGGTTTCACGTGATTCATCGTGTCCAAAATAGCGAGTCCTGCACTCACTGAGCCCCCGGGAGAGTTGATGTAGAGGTAGATGTCCTTTTTAGGATCTTCTGCTTCAAGGAAAAGTAGTTGGGCAATGACGAGGTTTGCGCTGTAGTCTTCAACCGGACCTCCAAGGAAAATGATGCGCTCTTTCAAGAGGCGAGAGTAAATGTCGTACGCGCGCTCGCCGAGGTTAGTTTTTTCAATAACCATCGGCACGATCATGTTGCTCATTGGGTGTTGTTTATCAGTCATAGTTTCCTTATGATACCGCAGGCTCGCTTTTTACACCAACCACCTCCCATACTTTTTCGCGCATGAAGGATTCGCGGGCATAAGAGTGTGCACGGTCGTGGGGGACTCCTTGGCTCACTATTTTGTGCGCAAACTCTTCCTCTTTTTTCTTATCTTCTTCAGTGAGTTCTAACTTTTCTTCGCGAATAATGTTTCCGAATACCAAGTCCAGCGTAATACGCTTGGTGGCGCTTGGACGTAAATCTTCACGCACCTGTTCTTCAGTTTTCCCGACACGTTTTAGGTACTCATTCCACTGCAAGTTTTGTCCTGCGACATCGCGCTTAAACGTCTCTAGGAGTGAGCGACTTTCTTCCTCCACCAACACGTTGGGAATCTGACACACGGCCCCCGCAATGAGTGCTTCGGCAACAGCGCTTCGCTTTTTTTGGTTTCCGCGATCATGGACTGCTTTTTCTGCTTCGCCGTGGATAAAAAACTCAGCGGCTTCACCGTTTTCAAACCCCACCAGTTTTGCTTCGTCGTCAGAAAGCGCAACATCTGCTTTGTCCTCGTTTTCTTGAGAATCGCCTTCTTTTACTTCTTCCGGTTTTGACATTTTCGCAATCGCGCGGACTTGGGTACGGAACGCGCGCTTTGCCTCGGCGGTTTCTTTGGTTACATCCTCCGTGGGAAGTGCTGCGAGCGCTTTTTGAGCAACCGTTTTGTAGTCAAAAGATTCACACACGGGTGGAGTAACAACCACAATTTCAAAATCAACATCGAGATCTGGCTCGGCTCCTTTTAAGGAAAGTGCGAGTGGCACGATGGGGACGAGTTTCTCCTGTTTCAAAAGATCATCTACTTCTTCTCGGAGCGCTCGCTCAGCCGCGTCTTTCCACAAAAACCCCACCCCTACTTCTTTAATAACGAGGTCCTTCGGTGCGTGCCCCTTTCTAAATCCTGACATAGAAACCTCTTTTACTGCCGCATCAACTGCCTTTTCATAAAACTGCTTTACGGTTTCTTTAGGGAGGGTGCCTTTAAGCACTACTTCCGCGTTGTGACGAACTTCTTTGGTGACATTCATTCGTGTATCCTACCTGATTCTCTTTAATAAAACAAAAACCCGCAGCGCGGGTTTTTTGTTTCTTTGGTTCAACAAACGACGTTTTATTGCGCGTTCAGTTCTGCTTCAAAGTCTGCGGACGCGGAATCAAGGCCGGTGAGATCAGTTGCGTTGAGATCTGCCTCAATGTCGGCGAGGTCGGTTGACGTTCCTTGCTGGCGTAGTTTGTCTTCCTCATCAGCGGTAATACCTGCTGCCTGTTCTTCAGACTTCAGTTTATCAACGCCTGATGTGAAGTAGTAAAAACCACCGATAGCGAGTAACACCACAATAATGACGATGCCAATAATTGGACCGATGCCTCCACTCTGTTTAGGAGTTGGGTTCACTGCTGACTCTTGTTCCATGTTTTCCATATGTATTCAGTATACACGACACTAGTCATCGTCCTCAGAATCGTCTGGTTCAACAAGTTCTTTGAGCGCTTCTACCGCCTCACGAACTGCTTTAAACGCCTCTCGTATATGTTCTTTTGCTTCGTTTAATGTTTCCTTGGTATCAGCAAAGAGACTCTTTAGCTCGTCACGAGTAGGGGGCGTTGTCGTTGCAAGCCCCGCGGTTAAGTCGGCCTGTATCTCAACGAGTGCTGCTTCAGCCAGAGCAAGTTCAGCTTCTGCGGTAACTAAGTGCGCGCGCGCAGGAGCAGTATTCTTTCCCTGTGTATCTAATTCATCAGCACGCGCGTCAACGCGCGTAATGAATTTTTCAACACGTTCAATGGCTGCGCCTAAAATGCGTACAAAGCGAGTGATGTGGTTTTGAATTCTCCCCCCGAGTTCGTTGGTTAATTTTTCTTGGCGATCTTCACGACGATCTTCTAAGTTCTGCTGACGATCCTCTCTGCGATCTTCGCGACGTTCCTCGCGTTCTTCGCGTTCCTCTTCACGATGCTCGCGGCGCTCTTCAAGCGTAGTTGAAGAAACGCCTAGAGACGGTTCATCATCGGCGTACGCAACAGGTACCGCCACAAAAAAACCGAGCGCCATAAGCGCCATCAATGTGTGTTTGGTAAGTAGTTTCATAGGTTCAAGGTTGAATTAAGAAGCGCCCTAGATAAGAGGTGTGCGCTCCGTACAGTATAAAACGTTTTTCTAACCTCTTTCTTACGAAAGGTTGACACGAAACAGAGATACTATTACTGTTTCTAAATGAGCTTTCGTCTTCGTGAACGTCCTGCGGAAATGTTTGTTGGTTTAACCACTTTCGCCGTAGGGGTATGGGGGGTTTACCTTGCACTAACTGGTGACCTGACTGAGGACGTACCGTATGCAAACAGCGTAAACGAGGCAGCGCAAAACTTTACGGGGCTTGTGGGAATTGGGTTAATCGTTATTTCGCTTATGGGAATGACGCGAGGGTTTACCACACCAATAAGTGTGGCTCCTGATCACTCTCTCAAGGTATAAATATTTAAAACGGATTGCGCGCACCGCGAACTTCAAAGTGAAGGTGGGGACCCGTTGAGCGCCCGGTATTACCCACCGCGCCAATAACTTGGCCTTGTACGACGCGTGCTCCCGCAAAAACAAAATTTCCTGAAAGGTGCGCGTAGAGCGTTTGTGTTCCGTTGTCGTGTTTTATAACGATGTACTGACCGTACCCGCCGTTGTACCCGTAGCTTCGTGAAATAATAACTTCTCCAGGAGCTGACGCGAGTACCTGCGTCCCCGTCGGCGCGGCAATATCAATGCCGTTGTATCCGTGAATACCTTGGCTTCGCTTGCCTCCCACCAAGGGTCGGAGGAAGTACCCGTCAAGCGTTGGGCCCCCTGCTCCTTTCGCTATCGCCCGAACCGGTGTTCCGGTGACTTGTGGAGCTTCACCATAAGGAATAATGACGACGTCACCCACGGCAAGAGCGGCTCCTTCAGAGAGTGCGTTGAACTCAAGTACCTCGGCAATATCTCCCTTGTACTTTTTCACCACCGACGCAATAGTGTCGCCCTTTACGACAGTATGGCGGATACCTGAAACAGGCAAAATGGCGAGTGTTTCCCCGGGGCGGATCACATTTCCACGGCCGAGGTCGTTAGCCCAAATAATAGTATTAGTTGAAACATTGAAAAGTTCGGCAATTTGCGAGAGGGTATCTCCTTCACGCACTACATAAATAGAAATTTGATCGGCTCCGGGGCGAGCGACTTCAATATCGGCAAGTGTTCCCGAAGGCCCTATTTCAGGAACCAGCGCAACGCCCCCGGTGATGGTGATGTCGCCACCGCCTTTTGCCGGGTTAGGGTCAACATTCACTGCCGCGCGAAGCGCGGGGGTTTCATCAACGCGGTGCAGGGCAGGAGTGTGTGAGGCGCCTACAAATTCTGTTCCTGCCTTTAACAAAGCGCCGATATCAAAAGAAAACGCGTAGGCGTAGTGGGGGACTAAAAAGAGCGCCCCGAGTACAAAAAGAGGCACGGGTAACCCCGTATATATCTTTTTTATGAGTTGGCGTATACGAAGTGAAACTAAAACGCCAAGGCTATGAATTTTTTTTCCTATAGTGAAGTCCCTGCGGGATTGGTGTACGGCAATTCAGTAATATGGCTCACTTGAGCCATTTTCTTTCATTTCTATCGTCACTGAGTATGACCACTATAGCCCCTGAGGTGGGGAAGTCAACCAAGGATAGGGAGGAGGAGTGGAAAGATAAAAACCCTTGACAAAACGATTTTAACGTTATAATATAAGCGGATTCTAACAAAAACACATGTTGCACGAAGCCTACGAATTTATTCAGGAATCAGGACTTTTAGGAAACGCACTTGGCGCGCTCCGTGAGGCTGCGTACGAAGCGGTAGACAACACCTACGCTCCCGTCATGCTTGAAGCCGCGGTAATGGCAGCTGACCAAACCCCTGAAGTGACTCTTGCTTCGGCAGCTGCTGCGTCTGGAGATGAAGTCTGTGACGTTTATCCAGAAAACGTGGAGGAAGCTGGAGCGATAATTAGCGCCAAGTGTGACGGTGGCATTCCTGCCACTCGTGACATTGTAAAAGAAGCCATGCCTACCGCCCGGCTTGGCGAAAAACATCCGCTGTATCAAGCTATTCAACTGCGGCGTGAGGGCTTAAACAACCTTTCAGATCAAGAAATTATTAAATTCAATAAGTATATTGGGCTCTACGACCCAACAAGCGTTGAGGAAAGTGCTGCACTTGCGGACGGAACCACATTTACTCTCCGGGACGACGGTGTTTTTGAAATAAGGGACCCTGAAGGAAATTTAATTTTAACGGTTGGCTGTGATGGGGAAGTAACTAAATATCAATCAATTTCGATGTTTACTTCGCAACCATGCGAAGGTTTGACGTGTGTGAAAGTACCTGAATCAGTCGCCGCTGCTGCGCCAGTGACCGTTGAAGAACCTGTTATTGAAAAACCAATTCGTGTACAAGAACAGGTTTATTGGTGTGCAGACGATGAAGGGACTATACGGGCAGAGGAGGTAAGGAGGTTTGAGTCAGTTGAGGATGCGCGTAAATATGTTTCCAACCCTGACAACGTTGATGGATATCAAACGGGTAGAAAATGCCCGTACTTCTGGATTGCAAATGGTGACGGGAACGCGCAGCGCATTGAATTCGAACGCTTGAAAGACGGTACGATTGATCTTAAGGAAGAAACTTTGACAGAAATCGGCATTAACGACGGTAAACCAAATTACACATCAGGAACGCGCATCCAGTCATTTGACCCACTTAAAAACCTCGCACTCCCCGACGGAGAAAAATTTGAAAAATATTTTACTGGCTATGCAGGGACATCAAACGTTCGTGCTGACGACGGGATGGGTTATGGTATAGAAAAGGGTGAAATGTATATGCCTTCTGCTCCGCAAGAATTTGTGTATGACGAAAAAACAAACACCTATGTGCGTGAGGATTTAGAAACATCGACAACTCGCACGGTCAACCTCTGGCTACGCGAAGCAGGAATTTCATCAGGTGAGTGGAACGAAGTGTATGACATGCGCCTACCTGCAGAATTTGCTGACTCTGGTACAAGCATCAAAGAGCGGGCTCAAGCACTGATTGAATCTGCCGCTACTGAAGGAGTAGTACTTTCACAAGAGGATGCAACTGAACTGTCAAGAATTATTACCGCGGGACAAGGAAAAGATGCTGGTTTTTATACGCCAACCGAACGTTTTCCTGATGCAATAAAAACATCGGCACGGGGAGCTGATGGTTCTATGCGAACCCTGGATGAAGTACTGTTTGATACGGCAAGAAAAACTTCTGTAATCCAACGTTCATTCTAAAAATCTCATACTGCGTTATAGTTTAGGGTGATGCACGATAACCTCAACCCTCAACAAAAAGCCGCTGTCCTGCACAAGGACGGCGCGCTTTTAATTTTGGCGGGGGCAGGCGCCGGGAAAACACGCGTGGTGACACACCGCATCGCGGAGTTAATAAAAAGTGGCGTCGCGCCTGAAAAAATTCTTGCGGTAACGTTCACCAACAAAGCGGCGGCGGAAATGCGTGAGCGCATTACTCACCTTATGAAAGAGTCGCTCGCGCTCTCGCCCTACGACACGCCACACACCACGCCGTTTATGAGCACGTTCCACGGGCTGGGACTTCACATACTAAAAACATTTAATGAAGTGGCGGGGCTTCCAAAACGTTTCACTATCTTTGACCGTGCTGACTCAACGCGCGCCGCAAAAAAAGCCATTGAACAAGCAGGATTTGATCCAAAAGAATTAGAACCACGCCGCGTGCTTTCTATTATGGGCCGCGCGAAAGGCGACGCGCTCAACGCGGAGGGATTTTTAAGTGAGCGCGCCTCGTCCTACATTGACGAAGCGGTGGCCGAAGTGTGGACGCACTACGACGCCATCCTAAAACAGGAAAAAGCATTGGACTTTGATGACATACTTTTAAAATCATACGAACTACTTCTTAAGAACGAAGTGCCCCGACACTTTTTCCAAGACGCGTGGAGTCACATCCACGTGGACGAGTATCAAGACACCAACCGCGTGCAGTACGAACTCGTGCGCATGCTCGCGGCAGGGCACGGCAACCTATGCGCCGTGGGAGACGCTGACCAAAACATTTACAGCTGGCGTGGCGCGTCTATTTCGCACATTCTTGATTTTGAGAACGACTTCCCCGGCTCACAAACACTCCTCCTCACTCAAAATTACCGTTCCACAAAAAATATTCTTCAGGTAGCAAACGATGCTATCGCCAAAAATATCCGGCGAAAAGAGAAAGAATTGTTCACCGATAATCCGGAAGGGGAACTTATTTCGGTTTCGGGACACGTGGATGAAATTGCTGAAGCGCAGTTTGTAACGGGTGCCGCGCGGCACCTTATACAAAACGGTTCCTCTCCAAACGACATCGCGGTTTTGTACCGCGCGAACTTTCAATCACGCGTACTGGAAGAGGCATTTTTAGGAAGCGGCATTCCGTACCAAGTATTGGGTACGCGATTTTTTGAACGTAAAGAAATTAAAGATGTGCTCTCGTACGTGCGTCTCGCAGAGAACGGGGAGAGCGCCACAGACCTTTCGCGCGTTATGAATGTCCCCGCGCGCGGGATTGGAAAAGTAACGCTTGCCAAAGTGGTAAATGGGGAGCGAGGGGATTTGTCTTCCGCTCAACAAAAAAAAGTTGCTGACTTTTTTACACTCATTGAACGCATTGCGCAGCAGTTTCAATTTAAAAAAGTTTCAGAAGCAGTTGCGTACACTATTAAAGAGAGTGGGATGTGGGCACTCTATGAGGCGGGGAAGGGGGAAGACGAGGAGCGGTTGGAGAACTTGAAAGAGTTGGTGTCGGTTGCAACCAAGTACGACACACTCCCCACGGAAGAAGGCGTACAAAAATTGTTGGAAGAAGCCGCACTCCAGAGCGACCAGGATGAACTCATGCACGAAAAACGAGAGAAGAAGTTGGGAGTAAAACTTATGACCGTGCACGCGTCAAAAGGATTGGAATACGAAACGGTGTTCGTCACGGGACTTGAAGAAGGACTCTTTCCTCACGAGCGCGATGGCGTTGATGCTGACGACTCTGAAGAAGAGCGACGTCTCTTTTACGTCGCGCTCACCCGCGCGCAAAAAAAAGTATTTCTCACGTACGCGCAAACGCGCCGCATTTTTGGTACGCGTTCACTCAACACTCCTTCAACATTTATTTCTGAACTTGACCCTGCGTTGACATTGGTGACGCTCCCCACCTACAGAGAATTTGACCGCCACCCGCGCGAATACTTGGATGATGACGATGTCATACAATAAAAAATTATGAAAACTCGCCCTCCCAAACTCGGACAACACCTGCTCACCTCACACGCTATCGCCGCTGCGGTGGTAGAAGCAGCGCGCGTTACCGCAAACGATACGGTGCTTGAAGTGGGACCAGGGAAGGGAATGCTCACTAAGGAAATTTTAAAAACAGGCGCGCGAGTACTTGCGATAGAAAAAGATTCTGAAATGGTTCGCGTGCTTCAAGAAACTTTTGCAAAAGAAATCACATCAAAACAACTTGTTCTTATTGAAGACGACATCCGGACTTTTCTAACCACTAACAACTATCCACTAACAACTAGCTACAAAGTCGCCGCCAACATTCCGTACTACATTACCGGAGAAATAATTCGCCTTTTGTTGACCGCGCCACGCCAACCGTCTGACATCGCGCTCTTGGTACAAAAAGAAGTTGCGGAGCGCATCGCCAAAAGTAAAAAGGAGAGTTTGCTTTCGCTTTCGGTGAAGGCGTATGGAACACCGCAGTATGTGCGCACGGTGAAAGCGGGAAGTTTTAATCCTCCTCCGTCGGTTGACTCTGCTATTCTTGCAATTCACGACATTTCACGCGAGCACTTCAAAGAGGTGTCTGAAAAAACATTTTTTGAACTACTGCACCTCGGGTTTGGTCAAAAAAGAAAAACGCTTCTAGGAAATATAAAAAAGTGGCTAGTGGCTAGTGGGGGATCACTAGCAGGAAACAAAACGTTAGAGGAGATTTTTGAAGAGGCGGGGATTGAAAAAAAGGTCCGCGCGGAAGATGTTTCTCTCCATCAGTGGTTATCGCTTACAAAACTATTTTAAACTTGACCCAACACCAGGAAACGCGTCAATCATAAGACCGGGGACTCCATTACAGGTTCCTGGAATACTGCTCCCTAAGAGAAATTGTCCTGGGTTTTTTGGTGGGCCGAAGAGATAGGTTTTTGAAAGTCCTGGCTTATATATAACTAAAAATAGTTTGGGAACACCCGCAACAAACCCGGTAACCTTTACTGCGTACGCGGGAGAGCCGAGGCAGGGAATGACGGGAGAAGTGATAATGCCCCCAAAGGGAACTGTCGCGGCAAAAGAAATAAGAGGAAAGAGCGCCACCACAACGAAAAAAAGTAGCGCGGCGCCTGAAATGAATGTTTTTTTGAGAAACATACTCACAGCTCTACCTTATCATATATATAGAAGGGTACTTTCAAACGCTATACTGGAAGCATAATGCATAACCGAGAACACATCGGCATTCTGGTGCTTGCAACAGTGGTATCGCTTGGAGCTGTCGGCCTTGCACTGTTCACTTCGCAGAATGAAAAAAAATCTCTTTCGGGAAGCCCTTCTGTTCAAGCAGTGGCAAAGGCATCATCTCCCTCCGCAGCACAGAACGACACTGACCAGGACGGGCTCCCCAACTGGAAAGAAGTACTCCTAGGCACAAATCCAACCGTTGCCGATACCGACCAGGACGGTGTGTCTGACGCTGATGAAGTTGCGAAGGGGGCAGATCCTCTCGCCTTTGGCGCAGATCCCGTACTCAACGCTCCCTACGTTGCCCCCCGCGGACTTCCCACCACTGAAGCGCTCGCACGTGAACTCTTGAGTACGTACGCGGAATTAAAAGCTGGAGGAAACCTCAACGCGGAAGAAACTAATACTGCGCTTCTGTCACTCCTTGAGAGACGTCTTCAGGAACCAACCCTTCCTCCCACCTTTACCCGCTCACAACTCACCATAGAAAATGACGTCTCACTTGACGCCTACCAAGGCGCACTCACCAATGCGTTCAACGAAGCATCCCGTGTCCGCGAGTACGAACTCAATGTATTCGCGCGCGCCATTTCGGAAAACCGAAGCGCTGAGTTAGCGAAACTCAAAACTACCGCAGTTATATACGAATCAATTCGCGACACTCTCCTTGCAATTGAAGTGCCAGAGCGTGTCGCTGATGACCACCTCGCCGTGGTGAACTCACTCTCTTCTATTGAAACAGCGGTCGCGGGGCTTGCTTCGTGGGGGGGCGACCCACTTGATGCATTAGCGCTCGTCAACACCTTTAGCGAATCAGAGACAACGCTTCGCCTCACCCTCACCGACCTCTTCACCCGTTTAACCATACTTAAAAAATCATGAGACATTTCTTTTTTACATTGTCATTGTTCGCACTTCTAAGCACACCGTTATCGCCCGTGGTTGCGTTTGGCGGAGGTATTTTAGGGTGTGGCGCAGCGCAAGTGGGCGGGGCAGTCACTGGTGCAGTGCAGGACGCGGTCGCCACGGGCGCGGCGAGCGCGCTCGGATTTTCAGTAAGTGGCGCCATTCCTGTTGACGTGCGCGGGTCAGTAAAACAAGACATTTCTACACTCAAAACCAAGGAGTGCGTGATGGACGGGCTTGCCATAGCGCTTGCCGAAGGCATGATCGGCGCGCTCACACAAAACATTGTTGACTGGATAAACAGCGGGTTTGAAGGGTCGCCAGCTTTCGTGACTGATTTTCGTGGTTTTTTAGGCGACATTGCCGACCAAACTGCTTTGGACTTTCTAGAAGGAACCGAATTGGAGTTTATATGTAGTCCGTTTCAGTTGGAGGTACGCTTAGCACTTGCGGTTCAACGACAGCCATTCCAAGAACGCATTCGCTGTAGCTTAGGCGACGTTACTGACAACATTGAAGGGTTCTTGGGGGGAGATTTTTCACAAGGGGGATGGCCTGCATGGTTTAGACTCTACACTGAAATTCAGAACATCCCCTACGGATCGTACTTGCTAAGTGAAGCACAACTTCACACGGAAATTGATTCTCGACAAGACGCGGGGCGATGGGAAGTGACGGTAGGTGGTGGATTATTTTCTAAAAAACGATGCAAGGCGGGGGCTGAACGAGTAGCAAAAACATATGTTGAGGGGTACGAGAGCGAAGCCGTAAGTGAACCAAGGTGTCTTGAATATGAAATTGTCACCCCTGGTACAGTATTCAATGAGCAGTTGAACAACGCGCTTGGCACCGGGCAACGCAAACTTGAATTGGCAGACGAATTTGACGAAGTTATTAACGCACTCTTGGCGCAACTTGCGCAACAGGCGCTGACATCTATTGATGGGCTTCGCGGGCTATCCAGTCGTTCATCGTCAAGCGCCGGAACTATTCGGAACGCAAACGGTGAGGAAATACCTGCCTCCTACCTTGAAACATTAGTGAATGAGTCAACTGACAACTCCATTAACCTCGCCCAAGACGCTCTCTTGACGGACATTGAGGTAGCTATTGAGAGCGAGGAGGATTACCAAAACGTTACTGAAGATTTAATCGACGGATTGGAGGAAATTGCTGACGACTATGGAAAGGTGTACGCATGCTACATGGATATTGTTCAAAACCCCGCAAGCTTCAGCACTATTTCGGGCACCACAGCGCTTGGATTAGCAAATGCTGCATCAACAACGGCGGCAACAAGTATCAAGCCTCGCCTGCAAGGGTTCCAAAATAATATAAACCTCTCTTTTGAAACCGTGGAGGCATTGGTGAAACTTCTCTCAACTGCACGCGCAGCAAAGACCGTGGATCAGTTGAACTTGGTTGCAGACGAGTACGACGCGCTCCTCGCATCCGGCATCATCCACACTGCAAACGATGTGGCAGTCGCTGAACTCGACCTCTTCGCGCAAAGTACGACACTTGCAGAACTTGAAGACACTCTCTCCGACCAAACGCTCGCGTGTCGCCGCACCAACTAACATATGTGCATTCATTCACACACAAAAATCACGCTACTATTGAGTAATGCATGTGACGTAACTATATGAGTGAACAAAAAGAAGGGGCGAAAGGGGCATGGGCGTTACGATTTGAGGCAGTAGGGAGATACGTGCTCCTCGCTGGGGCGCTTGTTCTTTTGTTAACTGGTTTTTTGGGGTGTTTTAACTTTGACGCAACAAGTTGTTTGGGCGGAGCCGGCATCCGCATGCTTCAAGTGTCAGCTCTCGCAGTGGGAGTTGCGGGGGCCATGCTTGATTGGTCACTTGTTCGATACCTCCTCAATATGGGCGAGTTTTTAGGGCAAGGGGGCGGGTTTGGAAATGCAATAGCGGCTGCGTGGACTATATTTCGCAACTTAATAAACCTGGTGTTTATTGCAGGTCTCGTGTGGGCGGCAATCAGTTTAATTTTGGGTAACGACGCCGGCGGACAAAAACCAGGGAAATTGGTGATTCAACTCATTATTGCTGCTCTTCTGGTAAATTTTAGTTACTTTTTTGCGGCAGTTATTATTGACGCTTCAAACTTTACCACCCGTGCTATTTATCAAGAAGCATTTTATGGTGAGGTAGGAGTAAATTTTGCGCGAGGAACCGAGGCAGGACGTGAAAGGGACATAAACAAAGATGTTACCAGCTACTTAAAAAACGAGAAAATTTCTGACCGTTTTTTAGTCGCCACTAAACTTGGGTCAGTGAGTGCTATAGAGAATCTGCGCGAAGGGGACCGCGAGCTTGGATTTTCTATTCTTCTTATTGGGATTGTGGGGTCAGTTCTATTCCTCGTCACTGCGATGATCTTTTTTCAATTTGTCACGGTTATGGTTGGCCGATTTATTGTAATTATTATTTTGCTTATCACATCCCCTGTGGGGATTCTTCGTCTTACCGGTCTGCCCGTAGTAAGTAATTGGGGGAAAGCATGGTGGGACGCACTCATCAGTCAAGCGGTGTTCCCGCCAGTGTTTGTTATACTCGTTGCCTCCTCTCTTGCCATCATCGAAGGAGGAGCAGCTCAGTTGCTTAAAGGCACGAATGGCACTATTGTGGACTTTTTGCTTAACAACGCAAAGGGATTCAATAGTACTGACCCTACTTATGTAGCTGGCCAATTTGCACGTTTTTATGGTGCATTTGATCTCATCCTCCTCTACGTTATCGCAGCGGGGCTCTTGTTTGCGTCGCTAAAAATTGCGATCAATATTGCGGAACAGGCTCCGGTTGCAATTCCTACCACGAAAGATATTTATCAATTCCGCAAAGATCTCTACAAGCGGGCCGGCGCATTGGGCAAAGGGGCTGCCGATTTAATTGCAGCGCCAGGTAAACTTCCTCTCTCATACAACCTTTTGGGTGGGCTCATCCGCTTTAAAATTGGGCCTCAGTATGACAAAGAGGGGCGCCCGTATAGAGACTTGGGTGACTATATTGCACAAGGACCTTCCCAACGAGCTGTCCCTTCAGACCCTGATTCAATGACCCCTGAGCAAAGAGCAGCCCATCGTCAAGCAGACTTCGCATATGAGGAGTATTCAAAAGCATTTAATAGGCTCATGGAAAAAATCGCGAGCGGAGCAAGCGAGGAAGAAATCGTTGCTGCTCGTCAAGAAACAGCGGAGCTCTTTGCCCGTATTCCTGATGAAAGTTACAAAACAGCAGAACGCAACAAAAAACGCAAATCACCAAAAGAACAAGAAGAGTTTGACAGAGTGGATTTGGAATCGAGGACTGTTCCTTCTCGTGCTCGAGCTACACTAAAAGCTGCTGAAAAAGAAGCCGCCCAAGAAAAACCAGCTCCGGCAGGGGGAGGCGGACAGAAGTCACAACCGCTACCAGGGAAACCAGCGGCTCCTGCAACTCCTACTCATAGTTTGTCTCCAGATGCGGTTGCCATTAGCAACTCTGTTGATCAGTTTAATTTGGAAGAGCGCCGCCGTGATAGGAAGGGCGACGAGGAGTTAGAGAAATTAAGAGTTGCGTTTGTGGATGCTCTCAAAACATACGGGCCGAAAGTTACGGTAACCGACATGGGAGGACTTGCGCGAAATACAAACATAACTCCTCAACAGTTTGACTTAATACGCGACGAAGTGCCTCAGACAGTTCGTGACGCATTTAATGCAAGCCCTGCGAGCGTTACCCGTCCATCAAAACCTAAACAGCAAGGCGGTGGGGATACTAACCCCGTCATATAATTTCTTTATGATCACTATTCCAACAAACGAGGAGCTCCGCAACGCGTATGAGAAAGCTCCAGAAATGGTACAGAAATATATTACCTCTGAAGGTTTAGCGGCAGCGTTTGAAGAAATTCGAATGTCTAACAAGCTACACCTTGACGAAGCAGGGAGGTTAAGTCAAGCATTAAACGCCGTATTTCTTGAACTGCGGACAATAACTACATTTCCAGAGCTTTTGCGCACTACGCTGGAGCAAAACAGCAACACCTATGACGCGGTCTTAAAAGCAGTGAATGAGAAGATATTTGAACCGTTCCGTGCTTTGCTACAGCCAGCGCCAGACGTCGTGAAAGCGCCCGTAACACCACCTCAACCACCTGTTCAAAAAGAAACGCCTAGCCCCGTGCCAACAGTTTCTGGAAATATTCTTGATAGAAAAATTACTCAGTCGCCTGAAAAAATTTCAGTCGATGTTTTAAAAACGGAAAGTATCCCACCCGTTAAACCACCGTCACGCTCAAGCATTGACCCCTACCGAGAACCAATAGAGTAATGACAGAGAAAAGCACTCCGCAATGGGCATCCACTGGTGAGGTCAGATCTTCTGACCGACTTGTTCTATTGTTTAGACTGTATGCTTAGTGCTCTTTGCTGTATCCTATATACATGCGCTTCCAAGTTCCCCAATTCATAGAAGTTGAAGATAAACTATTCGGCCCACTCACCGTTAATCAATTTATATACCTTGCGGGGGGTATAGGGTTTTTAATTGCGTTATGGCTCGTCTTGCCGCTGTGGCTTGCGGTCATTCTTGGCGGCCCCATAGCTTTTTTGGGAGCAGCGCTTGCTTTTTTTAAGGTCAACGACCGGCCCTTTATAGGAGTGCTCCAGTCGGCGCTTGAGTACCAAATGAAACACCGCCTTTACGTGTGGGACAAAAATAAAAAAACGGCCCCAAAAACTGTGAAGGTTGAGGAGGCGATTGCGGAAGATGATGTTTCAAAATACGTCCCCGCCGCAACATCCAGCAAATTAAAAGATCTTGCGTGGAGTTTGGACATTAAAGAGAGCATGTACTCGGATAGGAATCAAAAATAAAGACGAGTAACGAGTAAACAGTAATGAGTAATCAGTTAAAAACTTTTAAAGACTTGCTTGTTTGGCAAAAAAGTATAACGCTGGTCCATAAAATTTATTTACTCACAAAAAAATTCCCCGTCTCTGAACAGTTTGGGTTAACTTCTCAAATTCGCCGTGCTTCAGTTTCTATTCCCTCTAACGTCGCCGAAGGGTGGATGAGGAATTCTCCGAAATATTTGATTCACTTTTTAAGGATTTCTCTTGGGTCATTGGGAGAGCTAGAAACTCAAATCGAAATAAGTCACCAGGAAGGTTACATAAATGCGATAGAATACAAAGAGGTTGTTGAGTCCATAGAAGAGGTACGGAAAATGTTGTTTGGATTCCTCTCTTCTATAAATACTGACAACTCATAACTGATTCCTTATAACTATTCATGTCTGACCAAAAAACAGAAAAAACAAAAGCGGCACAGGACTTTGTCCCTATCAAAGAAGTTCGTGGAGGAGTTATGGTGCTGAAAGACGATACCTTAGTAGGGGCAATGCTGGCTTCAAGTGTTAACTTTGCCCTCAAAAGCCAAAACGAACAGGAAGCAATTCTTGCTCAATTCCAAAACTTTTTAAATTCATTAGATTTTTCTGTGCAGTTTTTTGTACAATCGCGCCGATTGGATATACGCCCCTACATTGCACTCTTAGAGGAACGTCTTGGCGCGCAAACTGAAGAGTTAATGAAAATTCAAGTTCGTGAATATATACAATTTATTCGTGCCTTTACTGAACGCGCAAATATAATGTCAAAACATTTCTTTGTGGTCATTCCGTATACTCCCCCCATTTTAGACGTGAAGAAAAGCGTCAGCAGTCGCCTTTTGGGAGGGACCTCGCTCTCTGCCCGCGAAGAGTCTGTTGGTTTTGAAGAGCACCGTACTCAACTGGAGCAGCGAATGAGCGTCGTGGAGCAGGGACTGATCCGAACGGGCGTACGCACGGTCCCTTTAGGCACTGAAGAGGTGATTGAGCTTCTCTACAAAGAGTTCAACCCTGGGGAATTAGAAAAACCAATCGCGATATCATAAAACGTATGGCTCTCTTTGATTTTTTACAAAACAAGAAAAAAACCGGAGCGGAACTTACTCCCTTTTTACCAAAAGATATTTACGAAGCAGCGAAGCTGGATTTTGCCGATATCATCGCGCCGTCCGCGCTCAAAATAACTCCGCGCGAAATGAACCTTGGCGACAAGCTCGCGCGCACGTTCTATGTGATTTCGTACCCGCGCTTTCTCTCCGACAGTTGGTTTGCGCCTGTTATTAACCTGGACAAAGTATTTGATGTTTCTATTTATGTTCACCCCATAGACACTGCCGCCATTTTAAGAAAATTCCAGAAGAAGGTCGCGGAAATTCAGAGTCAGGTTATTTCACGAGAAGAGAAGGGGCTCGTGCGTGACCCCGTGTTGGACACTGCGTACCGAGACATTGAAGAACTTCGCGACAAACTCCAGCAAGCACAAGAGCGTGTGTTTGATGTGGGGCTGTACCTCACCATTTACGGCGACGACTCTGACGAGCTGGATAAAGCCGAGGCAGAAATTCGCTCTATTTTGGACGCAAAGTTGGTATACGTAAAACCAGCGCTCTTCCAGCAAGAACAAGGGTTCAAGAGCGTTATCCCTACGGGGAAAGACTTGCTGGATGTTCATTCAAAACTCAACTCGTCTCCACTTTCATCACTCTTTCCTTTTTTGTCGTTTGACCTTACATCAGACCGAGGCATTCTCTACGGCATAAATCGCCACAACGCGTCGCTCATTTTGTTTGACCGCTTTTCGCTTGAAAACTACAACTCGGTTACCTTTGCAAAGTCAGGCAGTGGAAAAAGTTACGCGACGAAGTTGGAAATTTTGCGTTCACTCATGTTTGATACCGAGGTACTGGTTATTGACCCTGAAAGCGAGTACGAATACCTTGCAAACGCCGTAGGGGGGAGGTTCTTTAACATTTCACTATCTTCGGAGCACCACATTAACCCATTTGACCTGCCGCCCCCTCGCGAAGATGAGTCGCCACAAGACGTTTTGCGTTCAAACATTGTGAACTTGGTGGGACTCTTCCGCATTATGCTGGGCGGTTTAACTCCTGAAGAAGATGCAATTATTGACCGTGCTATTACCGAAACGTACGCGCTCAAAGACATTTCTGGCGCCGCAGATTTTTCTAATATGGAACCGCCACTCCTCTCAGACTTTGAACTGGTACTCGCAGGAATGGAGGGATCGGAATCACTCGTGCAGCGCCTCACGAAGTACACCAAAGGCACGTGGAGCGGGTTTATTAATCGCCCCACCAATGTGGATATCAATAAAAAATTCGTTGCTTTCTCGGTGCGTGACATGGAAGACGAACTCAAACCGGTGGCGATGTACATCGTAACCCACTACATTTGGAACGCGGTGAGGAAAAATTTACGTAAACGTCTCCTCGTTATTGACGAAGCGTGGTGGATGATGAAGTCAGAAGACACGGCGTCGTTCCTCTACTCAATGGCAAAACGTGGCCGTAAGTATTACCTTGGCCTCGCCACGATCACCCAAGACGTGGAGGACTTCCTTAACTCCCCGTATGGTTTGCCAATGATCACCAACTCCTCTATCCAGGTGTTGTTTAAGCAATCTCCGTCATCAATTGACGCGGTGCAAAAAACATTTAACCTAACCGATGAGGAAAAATACCTCTTATTGGAGTCCGACGTGGGGGAAGGGATCTTCTTTGCGGGGCTTAAACACGTAGCCCTTAAAGTAATCGCTTCATATACTGAAAATCAAATTATTACTTCCGACCCTTCTCAACTTTTGGCTATTGAGAAACAACGTCGAGAGGGTGCTGCGTAGCACAGAGGGTTTCCCCCACATAGGCGACACACTTTGTGTGTGAGAGCATATAATGAAGGCATGTTGCTTCGCGCCCTGATTTTTCTCTTTTTCTTTTTCCCACAGGTTGGAGTAGCTGAAATTATTCCTTTCATTGGCCCCTCTTTGGAGCTAGAAACCGTCCCTACAAACCCTCGCCCGGGTGAGACGGTAGTGGTGCGCGCAGCACGATCCGCGGGGAGTGGAACCCCTACGTACGTTTGGAGTGTTGATGGTCGTTTGGTAGACCAGGGGGTGGGGAGAGATAGAATCACCGTTACCGTAGGCGACGCCGGTTCAGTCACGCAAGTTACCGTAGTTTTAAGTGAAGGGGGGTCTGTTATTGGGCAGCAGATTTTAGACATACGGCCCGCGTCAATTGACCTAGTGTGGGAAGGGAACACCTACACGCCACCTTTTTACAGTGGGCGACCGCTCGCAAATGGTAGTAGCTCTATAACGGTTCTTGCCGTACCAAACGTGGTGCAAAATGGATCACGAGTTGACGCAAGCGAGCTTGTATACACATGGCACGTAAACAACGGAGTAACGCCAGTAAAAACAGGGTACGGGGCAAGCTTTATAACACTCACCACGCCACAGTTTGAAAATGAGTTTACTGTTTCCGTCACGGCTAAAACCAGAGACGGAGGGGTTGAAACAAGGGGAAACGTTTCAATAAAGCCAGTACGTCCGGACATTGTGGTGTATGAAAAAGCGCCTCTTCTTGGAATTCGGTTCGATCAAGTAATTACTGATTCTTTTCTCCTCTCCGAGGGGGAAGCTACGTTTGTTGCTTTCCCACTTTTTGTCAGTTCCCTCAACACTCCTCTATACAGGTGGATGGTAGATAATAAAGAAGTCGCCGGTACGGGGGCACAAAAACGTAACATAACGTTGCGGCCCGTTGATGAAGGGGGAGGAACATTTTTAATAAATTTCTTATTAGAGAACGATCTTAAAATTTTTGAAAGGGCAGAGACTAATTTTTACTTTTCTCTATGAAAAACAAATTTCTTTTCTTTAGTTTTATTTTTCTTTTTATTCCCTTGAGTCTTTCCGCTGCTGGTTCTGGGGATTTTGTACCTTTAGTGTCATTACCAACGCTAGACACTGGCAGTACGGTCACCATTGCACAGTATGTAAATTCAGTATTTGTACTAGTAATAATTCTTGCCGCCATGCTTGCCGTTTTGCGCATCGTGACAGGGGGTTTTAAATACATGATTGAGGAATCTATCAGTGCCAAAGGGGAGGCCCGTTTGGTTATACAGGGGGCAGTGATCGGTCTTCTTTTACTTTTAGGTTCGTGGATTATTTTAACAACAATAAATCCACAAATTGTTGATTTATCTGCGCTTAGATTTAACTTAACGCCTTCTCCAGAAACACTCGCAGACCTTGAGCGGGCACGGGAAGATGCGGAAATAAGGAACGGCCGACAGCTCTTTAACGATGAAGCGAGTGCAGAGGAAGCTGCAAAAAAATGTGTGTCAAGCGGAGGTCAGGTTCTTGCAGGGCCAGATCTGGTATGCACTTATGGACCTTTCAATAATCAGTACTCGGTGCGGGAAGACGAGCACAGCGTTTGTTGGAAACCAAAGTACTCAATTTCCTGTAAAAAATGACGTCGGCTACGCAAGCCCAGGTGACTGTTGCGCTCCCTGAGCTTTTTCATAGAGAGTGTAGAGTCCACTGCTCCGTGGCACTCCAAATCTACTGAGCTCGTCCTCAATTGCATTAATTGCTTCTTTAGTACTGATTTAAAATTTCATCTGGAATAATCACCACGGGAGGCTGCTCGGTAGTAAGTATATCTAGATTATTTTCTAGTTTGTATTTCAAATACTTGAGGTACGTCCTGGTTTATGAAGAGTGTCTTGGTCCTCCGGCGTCTCCTCCGAAGGGGTCACCACTTCAGTGGGGTCTGTAGTGGCTTTACTAAAGGGTGTGTCTGCGTCGACCTCACCGGCGCCCGGTCCGCCCCCAGTGCGTGGAGCCCATTCCGCACGCGCTGGTGGTTCCCCTATGTTTTGATTTTCACTAACTTCAAAATCAGAGAATGTTTGAGGGTCAAGTAAAGCCCCACTAAATAAAACTTTTTTTATCTCATCGAGGCCGTCCTCGAAAAACTCTCCTATAAACTCGTAGCCCATATACTCTATTTTCACCATACACCTTAATAAAATGTATTGCAAGTGCCCCGCTGAGCCGGTGTGAATTACTAGGCCCCAATTCCCCGAGACTCTGTTTCGGGGAATTGGTAGCAGATCAGTATCGGCAGGAGCCGATACACAACCCAGGGGAACCCCTGGTGCCACCCGTGTAATGCCGCACCTCTCTGGGGCGGAGATACACGTCTGGAGCGGAGATACACGGGTGGCGGTTTTACCAACAGCCCCTCTAATTTTGTCGCTATAAAGCATATACAATGCACCTATGCGTCGCGTACTAATTATTTCGGGAGGGGTGATCGTTTTCTTCATTCTTTTGGGCTTTTTTCTTTTCTTTTTTGTTCCCTCATCCCAAGAGTCTGGGGGAGGGCCTGCGCGCGAAGGGGTGTTCGGGAGTCTCTTTCCTTTTAACTTTGGCGGGGGGGCGAACATAACGGAAGAACCTAGCGACGATGTTCCCATTGTGAGCGAGGGTGGGGCGGCGCCACGCCTGCGAAAAATTACCGCGAACCCGGCTGTGGGGGGAATTTTTTTTGAAAATGGCGAAGATACCGGTATTCTCTATATTGAGCGTGCAACTGGCCACGTGTTTGAAGGATCAACTGAAAACACTACGGTGAAGCGCATCTCCAACACCACCATCCCTGAAATCCAAGAGGTAGTGTGGGTAAATAAAGATCAATTTATTATTAGATATCTAACTGATGAAGAAGCGATAGAAACTTTTTCCGTGCGTCTCGCCTCAACCAGCGAAGAACAGGCACTCCAAGGAACCTTCATTACATCGTGGGACAGGGGAGTGCTGGATCCAGAAGGAAGAACACTATTTACCGTAACCGAGGTTGCGGGAGATGCATCGCTTGCGCTCGTTAACCCTGACGGCAGCAACAAGCGCTCACTGTTTACCTCGCCTATTAGTTCGTGGGTTCCTCTCCAATCAAGAAATGGCCTCTTTGTGTACAGCGCGCCAGCATCAGGAATTCCTGGAGGACTTTTCCGCGTTGTGGGGACCGCCCTCTCCTCTGTCCTCGGAAATCAGCCAGGACTGATAGCGCAGGTCTCTCCGGGTGGAGACCGCGTACTTTTCAGTACGGGAGAAGGAAATGCTGTTTCTCTTTTTATGATGAAAACAGATTCTGGAGAAATTTTTGAAAGCCCGATCTCTACTATCGCTGATAAGTGTGTGTTCCTTGGGGACGGGGTGCGCGTGGTGTGCGGCGTGCCGGAAGAGTTCCCGGAAGGGGAATACCCCAACGACTGGCTCTTGGGGCGCGTCGCATTTTCAGACTACCTGTGGTTAGTTGATTTTGAGTTGGGGAGTGCCACCCTACTTTCAATACCTGAGGACGAGGCGAACGAAATAATTGACGTGTTGAAGCCATTTGTTGACCCGCGCGATGAGTACGTTGGTTTTGTAAATAAAAACGACCTTTCACTTTGGTCATTGAGGATTTCTGAAGAACCTATTGCCCCTGAGGCTTCGGAATAGTTTTACGGACGTAAAGCTCTTGGAAAAGTTGGAAAAGATTCGAAACTAAAAAATAGAGCGCGATGGCGGATGAAACGACGTACGCAACCACCCCCATCATAACGGGAAACACGTACTTCATCTGTACCTGCATGCTCTTTGAGAGATCGTGTGAGAGAGACCCTTCCTTTCCTTGAGGCTCAGGGAATTGCATCAACTGTGCGTTGATGTACTGCGTCACTGCAACCAATGCAGCGAGAATTATACTTTTCCCCGTAATATTAATAAGGCCAAGAAAAGAGAGGGAGGCCTCCGCTGGCTGCGGAACGAACGAATAAAGAAGGGCGGGGTCAAAACCGCTGCCGCCGCCCTCGAGTAAAAAAACGAAGTAGAGCCCAAAAATAATGGGGAGTTGTATCAAAATAAGAAAAATGCTCGCAAAGGGGTTTACCTTTTTCTCCGTGAGGAGCGCTAGAGTTTTTTTTGCAAGCTCCTCCTTGTTATTTTCATACTTTTTTCTTAAATCTTTCAAAAGAGGGTCAATGTCGCGCATCGCTGCTTGCGTGCGAAGCGCCTTGAGCGAAAGAGGGAAGAGCGCGAACTTGATAATGAGGGTAAGTATAATGATCGCTATGCCCACGTCTCCCCCGGGAACAATATGCACCAACACCGCGAGCGCGTTATAGATGGGATTATAAATAAAGGTGTTGAAGAGTGATGAAATCATTTGTGTATTGTACCCCGCCCCCGTAGAGAGAACTACTGGGGCTTAAAGTGTACTAAAGTCATTTTCCAGCGTTTTAAAAGAGATGGTAAGCACTTCACTTCGGGGGATACATATAAAGGTGCCTGTTTCCTCTTTAAGTCCGTTTTTTGCGGCTTCATAAAGTCGTCGCCGAACCTTGTTTCTATCCACTGCTCTTTTAAGTACTTTTTTTGAAACAACGACCCCCACGTGGAGAGTTTTACTTGGGTAAAAAGAAACTGCGCCCCATGTAAAATTGTGGCGCAGTTGAGCCCTTTTTTTGGGAAACGATACCCTTGAAAGACGCTCTTTTTTACTGAGCATGGCCCTTATTAAACCGCGAGGCTTTTTCTTCCTTTTTGACGTCTTCGAGCGACAACTTTTCTTCCTCCTGGGGTTTTAGACCGAGACAAAAAGCCGTGAGTCTTTGCTCGCTTTCTCTTTTTTGGTTGATATGTTCTTTTTGGCATAGTTTTTTCTAATTAAGACTTCTCCACACGTTCTCCACACGAAACCCACATAGGGGCACCATTCTCGCGCGTTTCGTTTATTTTTCCACAGGGGTATAATAACACCTCATTATAATTTTTTCTATGGAACTCGATACAAAGCAGCTTTGGGAAAACACCCTCACCAACATCGAGCTCTCTATTTCTCCCGCCAGTTTTAAAATGTGGTTTGGAGAAACTCACATTGTTCGCATTGACGCGGGGGTAGTGTACGTTGGGGTCCCCAACCAGCTCACCAAGGAGTGGATATCTGACCGGTTTGGAAAATTGGTCCTTAAAACGGTCCGTGGGTTTGTGGACACCGTACGCGGTGTTGAATACGTCGTATCAAAACAAGAGTCAAAAAAAGCACCGGAGAAAATTTCTCCCGATCGTGGGGGGTCTACAGAGCTTCCTCTCTCTGATTATTATGTGAACCGCTCCGACAATCTAAACCCTCGGTACACGTTTGAAACGTTTGTGGTGGGTCCCTTTAATGAAATTGCGTACGCCGCAGCAAATGCGGTTGCAAAAAATCCAGGCATTGCGTACAACCCACTCTTTATTTACGGAGAAACGGGGCGCGGAAAGACACACCTCACCCAAAGCGTGGGGAATTACATAAAAAAAACATTCGCCCAAAAGAAAGTGTTCTATCTCACCGCCGAGCGGTTTGGTTTTGATTTTATGAATGCAATTAACAACCGCACCATTCCCACCTTCAAAGAAAAGTACCGATCCTACGACGTGCTTATTGTTGATGATATTCAATTTTTTTCTAAGAAGGGGACTCTCCAGGAAGAATTCTTTCACCTCTTTAACACCCTCCACGACAGCAACAAGCAGATTATTTGTTCGTCGGACAGGCACCCCAACCTCATCCCTGACCTCACTGAACGCCTCCAGTCGAGGTTTGTTTCGGGTATGACTGTTGCCATCCAAGAGCCCGATCATGAAAGCCGTATGGCCATTATAAAAACAAAGGGGGCTGCGTTGGGGCTCACTCTTTCGGACGACATTATTGAACACCTCTCATTAGCCACTCCAGGAAACATTCGCGAAATTGAGGGGATGTTAAATACCGTACTCATTCAGGTTCAACTCAAGGGAGTGGTGGATGATGAGGCAATCAAGGAAATTATTAAATCAACCACTAAACCAAAACGCTCGGTTTCGGTGAAAAACATCATTGCAAAAATTGCAGAGTTTTATGGCGTTGAGGAGGCCTCAATGTATGCAAAAACACGGAAGCGGGAAATTGTTCGCCCACGACAAATTATTATGTATATTCTTCGCGAGGATTTCCACCTTTCATATCCCGCTATTGGAAGTGTGTTTGGTGGGCGCGACCACACCACCGTAATACATGCGTGTGAAAAAGTGCGCGGTGATTTGGGTGATAATGAGGATTTAAAAACCGAGGTGGGAGAAATTAGAAGTATGTTGAAATAGGTGTGGATAGTATATGAAAAACACAATGAACAACCTTGGTAAGAAAAAAGTGGAGATTGTAAAAAATAAAAACACTTACTATATCCCCGTCATTCACGTGTTTACTCCACAAACTTTTAAAGAGGTAGCGCAGCAAAAACAGCGCCCACTTATTGATTTAAAATTGATTTCCACACAATACACAGGGTATAAACATAATAAGTTTTAATTATATGAAAATTGAAATACTGAAAGACCACCTTGAAAACACTTCACTCATCACCTCTCGAGTGAGTAATAAAAATTTATCACTACCTGTGTTGGGGTGTGTGGTTATAACCGCCGCTGGTGGACGCGTTACCTTCCAAGCAACAAACCTTGATGTGAGTGTTGAATTGCAGGTTAAGGCAAAAATAATTGAGGAGGGGGCTGTAGCGGTCCCTGCGCAAACCTTTAACCAACTTATTTCAAACGCAGTTGACCAAAAAATTCTTTTAGAAAAAAAAGGAGATGTGTTGGAGTGTGTTTCAGGAAAGGGGGTTTCTAAAATAAAAACCCAAGATATTTCTGAATTTCCCACCCTTCCTTTTGTGAAAAAAGGGGATGGGTTTTCGCTCACCATCCCCGCAAAAGAGTTTATTACCACACTAAAAACAGTTTCCTTCGCTTCGTCACAGTCAGGAATGAGGCCAGAACTTTCTAGTGTTTTTTTGAAAATAAGTGATGGAGTTATTACTACCGCGGCAACTGATTCTTTTCGCCTTGCTGAAATGAAGGTGCAAATAAAATCAAAAGAAAATATAGACCCTATTCTTATCCCATCACGAAACACGCAAGAAATAATTAGGGTGGTAGGAACTGCTGAGGTGGTTGAGTTGCGTGTTGGAGAAAACCAAATTTCTATTATTGCCGACGGAAATTATATTACCTCACGGGTGATTGATGGCGCGTTCCCTGACTATAGCGCCATAGTTCCAAAAACATTTTCAGCTACCGCGACAGCGCTCACGAGTGAGGTGGTTAAAATTTTAAAAAAAGTTTCTGTGTTTACTGACGCGACAGGGCAAGTTGAGGTACATATTTCTGAAAAACAAAAAACAGTTTCATTTAAAGCAGCAAACACTTCTGTGGGAGAAACGAGAGAAGAAGCCGAGGCAGTTATTGAAGGGGATGAGGTACCGCTCTCATTCAACGTGCGGTATCTTCTCGATGCGCTTGGGGTAGTTTCTGCTGACAGTATTTCATTGAAATTTTCTGGCGCAGGGAAACCTCTCATTATTTCTGAAACACCCTCTAGGGGCTTTATGTATCTCGTAATGCCTATGAATAAATAGCGATATGAAAGAGGTGGCAATTAAAGCAGCTAAAAAAGGAGGTGAGGTGGTTGCTCATTTTTTTGAAATGGTTGGTTTGGAGCGAGAAGTAAAACAAGATACGACGTTTGTTACTGAGGCAGATAAAAAAACAGAAGCTGCCATTATTGAGGTTATAAAAAAAGAATTTCCTAACCATGGATTTTTAGGGGAAGAGGGTGGAAGCGAAAACGAAAACGCGGAGTATGTATGGGTGATTGACCCCATTGACGGAACGGGAAATTTTGTAAATGGGATTCCTATTTTTGCGATCTCCATTGCGCTTCTAAAGAAAGGTGAGCCCGTGCTCGGAGTAATTTACAATCCCATTACCAACTCGCTCTATGTGGGGGAGAAAGGAAAGGGAGTTACCTACAACGGAAAATCTGTTTCTGTTTCTTCGCAGGACGCCTCAAAAGGAGCGCTCACCTTTGGGTATGCGACTAAAGGAAAAGAAAGGGCGTTTGAACTACTGGGTGAAGCACGCAAACACTTTAGAACAGTGCGCCTCCTTGGCTCCGCAGTCCTTGACCTTGCGTACGTTGCGCGTGGCGGGACCGAAGCGATGGTGGGGATTAGTTTAAATACATGGGACTACGCCGCAGGAGTGTTGTTGGTACAAGAAGCGGGAGGAGTAGTTACTACCCACGATGGAGGGGAGTGGCGCTTCGGCGACGGCTCATTCCTCGCTTCAAATAAAAAAACTCACGACACGCTTGTTTCTTTTGTGGGGAGTATATGAAACTCGTCGGCGATTTTTTAGCACGGTTTCAAAACCTTACCCCGCCGCACGATGCACTAAAAAAGGCGGTGGCGAACGCGCTCAGCGATACCATTAAAGCCACTGTACGGCCCGAGAGTGTTTCCATCCAACACATGGTGGTGTTTGTTCGCACCTCCTCAATCATTAAAAATACTATTCAATTAAATCGTCGAGCGATTCTAGAACATATTTTTGAAAATATGCCGAAAGCGCGAGATCTTATTCGAGACATTCGCTAGGTTAGCGAATGAGCTGAACCCCGTCGACATAGCCGTGTTGGGCTTTCCACCGAGACACCGCGTACTCCCAATATTTAAACTGAGGATCGTTATTTGGATTTTCTGGGCGTGGCCCGCGTGGGTCATCTTTGTTAAGCCAGTAAAGGATGGTGTGGATGTTTGAAGTAATGTAGAGCTTACCTGACGCGTCACGCAGTGGGTCTGCTCCCTCCCAAATGCCTCTCAGTATCGGTTTTTCATTCTCTCCCGTTAAAGGGCTCGGGCTCGGGAACGCGTCGTTAGGGTATTTTGAAAGGGCGAGTGACATAAACGTGTTCCACATAGGTGCCACAATAAAACCGGCAACCGACTTCACCATGGGGCTGTTGTCGTTGTTTCCCGCCCACGCCCCAACGGCAATGTTCGGCGAGTAACCCACAATCCACGCGTCGCGCGAGTCGTTAGTGGTACCGGTTTTAGCGGCGACGTGGAATCCGGGGAAGTAGAGTGGGGAGTTCGCCCCAAAAGCGGGGGTTCGCGCAACATTATCCGAAAGCACGTCAGAAATGGTAAGCGCGATATTTTCTTCCAAGACACGGTTTTGTTGGACAGGGTACTCGCGAACTAGCGTGTTGTTCCTATCTTCAATCCGAACGATAGCGCGGTGCTGGCTTTTTAGTCCCTCAGCGGCAAACACACTGTACGCAGAAACCATATCAAGGAGTGACACCTCGCCACCACCCAACACCAGAGTGAGCCCGTAGCGGTCAGGGTCGGCAAGCGTGGTGATGCCAAGCGCGCGTGCGAGACGAAGGGCATCGGAAATGCCGACCAAGTAGAGTGTCTTCACCGCAGGAACGTTCACCGACTGCGCGAGCGCGTCACGAAGTGACATAGGACCTCGGTAGCGGAAGTCGTAGTTTTGCGGAGAGTAGCAACCGTTTTCTGAAGTGGTGTCATCTACTCGGCACGTTGTTGAAAACTGCGTTTCCACATCAAAGACTGCTGTTTCCGGTGCATACCCTTCACGGAACGCTTGCGCGTACACAAAGGGTTTAAAGGCAGATCCTGGTTGGCGCTTGGCGAGCGCGATGTTGAAGTTCCCGTCTATTTCGGTGTCAAAATAATTGCGCGATCCAACCATGGTGATGATGTCTCCCGTTTTTGGGTCTATGGCAACGAGCGCCGCGTTTTCTGCGTTAAAATCTTTTTCATTTTTTGCCGCGTACTCCGCTACAATTTTTTCTGCTTCCTCTTGGAGCGACATATCGAGTGTGGTAATAATGCGCCAGCCAGATTCCTCTAAGGTGCGTCTCCCGAACTCCTCTTCAAGCTGTTCGCGCACGTAGAACACAAAGTGTGGAGCGCGGATGCCCGCGATAACCTGTGGGGCAAAAACAACGGCCTCCTCTGTAGCTTTGAGATACTCTTCTTCGGTTATGAAATCAAGTTCACGCATGCGCGCGAGAACGGTATTTTTTCTATCCTCCAGCGCGTCGCGATTATTTCCATAGGGAGAAAAGTAGGTGGGGGCCTGGGGAAGTGCCGCGAGGTATGCTGCCTCAGCCACGCTCACGTCGCGCGCCGACTTGCCAAAAAATGATTGCGCGGCCTCCTCCACCCCATAAATAGTTCCCCCATACGGCGATTCATTCAAATAGAGTTCAAGAATATCGTCTTTCGTGAGTTCTTTTTCTAAGCGGAGCGCGATGATCCATTCAATAATTTTTCTTGAGATGGCGCGCTCGGACGTAAGTACGGAATTTTTCACCACCTGCTGGGTGATGGTAGACCCTCCCTGTACCCCTTTCCCGCGAAGCGGTTGGAGAAACACGGCGCGGAGTGTTGCCAGTGGGCGCACCCCCGCGTGTTCGTAGAACGTAGAGTCTTCTATGGCGACGGTGGCATTACGGATATTGAATGAAATGTCAGCAATAGGGACAACGGTGCGGTTTATGTTTTCGTGGAGGTCGTAAAGAAGAATGGTTCCAGTGCGATCATATATTTTTGCTGACTGAGAAACTTTTCGGTCGTAGAGCGATTGGATGTCGGGGATTTTAAAGGTGGCTGCCCATATAAAAATGACTCCCCCAAAGAAAAAACAGAGCGACACAAAGCCCAATATAAGGGTTCGAAGAGGAACGCGACGCATACTGCTTATGCTAGCATAAGGGATATGTTTAAGGGCTCAAAACAGGTTATTTCTGATGAGAAAAAAATAGACGAACTTCTTTCTCGGGGAGTGGCGGAGGCGCTCCCTTCCCACGACTCGCTCAAAAAACTTTTAATGAGCGGGGAGCGCCTCCGCATCAAGCTCGGTGTTGACCCAACAGGAGAACGCCTTCACCTCGGGCACTCAGTACCACTTTTAAAACTGCGCGATTTTCAGGAACTCGGCCACACCATCGTGTTTATTGTGGGAGATTTTACCGCGGTCATAGGCGACACATCGGACAAAGAGTCAGAACGCCCCATGCTTTCCCAAGGCGATATAAAAAAGAATATGGTGACATGGAAGAGTCAGGTGGGAAAAATTCTTGACCTTTCTAAAACTGAATTTCGTCGGAACTCAGAGTGGCTTGGGAAACTAACCTATCGAGAGATAGGGGAGCATGCCGACCTGTTTTCAGTGGCCGACTTTACGGCACGTGAAAATATTAAGCGACGTCTTGAGCAGGGGAAACGTGTTTCGCTTCGCGAAGTGCTGTACCCTCTGATGCAGGGCTACGATTCTGTTGCGGTGAAGGCCGACGTTGAGCTCGGTGGGTCGGACCAGCGGTTTAACTTACTCGCGGGGCGCACTCTACAAGAGCATTTTAAACAAACCCCACAGCACGTTCTCACGTTCTCTTTAATTACGGATGCTTCAGGAAAAAAGTTAAGTAAAACCGGTTCCGCGACCGCGTATGTGTCTGACAGCCCCGACGACCTTTTTGGAAAAACAATGAGTATTCCCGACGACCTTACCCGCCAGTATTTTATTTCAATGACACGTGTTCCGCTTGGGGAAGTAGAGCAACTTTTAGCGGGGCACCCGCGTGACGCAAAGCTCGCGCTTGCACACGAACTGGTACGCATGTACCACGGAGCGCGTCTCGCCGACGAATCAAAAGAAAACTTTCTTAAAACATTTTCACAAAAAGAAATTCCTACTGATGCACCTATGTGCACGATTCAAGCAGGACAAACAGTAGCCGACGCGCTACTTGCGGCGGGAGTTATTGCTTCAAAGAGTGAGTTCAGAAGACTTCTTGATGCCGGGGGCGTAAAAATCGCGGGGACTGAAGAAAAGCTCACATCAAACTCACTGGAGAAAATTTCCACCGGTACCACGCTCCGGCTTGGGAAGCATCAGTTTGTAAAAATAATTAAATAAAAAGGTAGCAAAAATCCCGAGCGTGCTCGGGATTTTATGTGGGTTAGTTACCCCACTCGTCGGATTCCTCGACGAGTCCGACAGCTTCATCCTCATCTTCCATCTCGTCGTCCATCATGGTGTCGTCGTCTTCGGCGCGGACACCAAGATCAACGTCAAAATCTGATTGCGTTTGCATGTGTGTGTTAGTGAGTCCCCCAAAGAGTCTAATGTGGTGAGACGCATTATTTTTACCAAACCTGAGGAACTATGCAAGCCCCCTATAATCCACATGGGGATAGCGTAAAAAGAGCACCGCGATATTCCCTTGACACCACCCACCCACAGGCGTACTCTTTGCTGAATTTATAAGTTTAAAGGAAAAAAGAAGGATATATGGCATCAGCAGTAGAAATTTTGAAAAGTCCTGTAGTTGTGGCAAGCGCCTTTACGGTACTGGCAGGGGCATTCTACGCACTCTTTATTGATAACCCCCTGGAGGCAGGAAACGAAACCCTCGGTTTCTGTAGAACACACTGGCAGGTGCTTCCTTGCCCCTACGACGATCGCTAGCGTTTGAACGTGAATGAGGCTTGGTGGGCAATGCCCAAGGCGATAGCGTCGTACTCGTCGTCCTGACGTTTTTGAGGGGCGAGTTTGACGAGGCGCTCAACCATTTTAATTACGCTCGTTTTGTCCGCATTCCCACTCCCGGTGACGGCAATTTTCACCGCTTGGGGGGAGTATTCGTAAAGAGGGAGTTCCAACTCGGCTGAAAGCACAATAATAACGCCGCGCGCTTCGGCAACCTTGAGGGCAGTTTTTTGGTTCTTACTAAAAAAAAGAGTTTCAAGCGCAAGGGAAGAGGGGTGATGTGTTTCAACGAGTTCGCGGATGCGGTTTTTGATTTGAAGAAGGCGTTCGGTAAATATTTTTGAGTTTGGACTAAAACACTCAGAGGTAAGGAGCGTACCATCGTCAGCCAAAACCGCAACTCCAAGACGATCGTATCCTGGGTCTATGGCAATAACGCTTTTATGTATGCCGGCACTATGCTTCATCAAATCGTTTGCTCACCACCACCATTTTTTCTTGGAGTGCTTTTTCAACATCAATGTTCGCGGCGTGCGCTAATGAGAGCGCTGAAATAATGACGTCGGCGAACTCAGACTCAAGCGTTTCCTTGCTGTGCTTGTCCAACTTTGCTTTACGTTGATGTCCGTGGGTGCTTAAAATTTCTCCCGCGAGTTCTCCGACCTCCTCGTTTAATTTCGCAAGTCGCGTAAGGACAAGCTCCTTAGGAGTTTCTCCTGGGTAGAGTGTTACAATTTTTTTGTTCATCTCTACGATCCAGCGGCGCAATGTGTCATCTATAAACATACGTTTACTTCATTATACTAACCCTCCTCCAGGAGCTGGTTTGTTGAGGTGGCGGTATGCGCGTTCAGTCACGACGCGCCCACGCGACGTGCGCTCCAAAAGACCCTCTTGCATTAAGTACGGCTCATACACGCCTTCTATTGTTTCTTCTTCTTCCATGGCAGCAGCAGCAAGTGTTTTGAGTCCCACGGGACCGCCTTTAAATTTTTCTATAAGCACATCCAAAATGCGCCGGTCGCTCGCGGTCAACCCTGCTTCATCAATGCCAATCATCGCGAGCGCTTTTTCCGCGACGCCTCTGGTGATTGAAGTTTTAGCAAGCTGCGCCACGTCGCGGCAGCGCTTCAAAAGGTAGTTTGCGGTGCGTGGCGTGCGGCGGGAACGTCGCGCAATTTCGGCAACCGCTTCTTTTTCTAGCGGAACGCCGAGGAGTTTTGCAGAACGCTCCAAAATTTCAGAAATTTCTTTTTCAGTGTAAAACTCAAGTTGATACACGCCTCCCGAAAAACGTGAACGCAAGGGAGCTGAAATGAGTGCAATGCGGGTGGTCGCGCCAATTAAGGTGAAAGCAGGTAATCCTAACTCAATAGTGCGGGCGGACGGGCCTTTGCCGATAATAATGTCCAACTTTCCGCTCTCCATAGCAGGGTAGAGCACCTCCTCCACTGACTTGTGAAGACGGTGAATTTCGTCAATAAATAAAATATCGCCCGCGTTAAGGTTGGTGAGTATAGCGGCAAGGTCTCCCACTTTTTCAATCACCGGTCCCGCGGTTGCTTTCACGCTCGCGTTCAATTCTTTTGCAATGAGGTAGGCGAGGGTGGTTTTTCCTAAGCCCGGAGGGCCATAAAGAAGTGTGTGTTCGGGAGCGTGATTTCGTTCTTTTGCAGCCGCAATGAGGACACGCAAATTTTCTTTGACGTGGCCTTGCCCAATGTACTCACTCCACGTGTGGGGGCGAAGCGTTTGGTCGAGGTTTGCCTCAACTGCCCCCTGCGGTCCTGTATTTTCCGTAACGCCTTCTTCCATAAGGGCAGTTTAACACTGAGAGAATAGACACTTGACAAAAAGTAATGAATGTGATAATATACTACTCCAACACTCATCTGGTTCTTGGGTGTTTTTCTTTAAGAAGCTGGACCTCTCTAAGCAATTTGGTGGCTTCGTGGCGAGGATTCTCTGGTGCTATCGCTTGTACGATAGATTTCTGGAGATCCCCTTGGCTACGTTCCACTCTACTCTTGCAGCGAATTGCTTAGAGTGTTCCGGCTTTTTTTATTGTGTGGAAGGGCTCTCTAGTAATTCTCCAGCGGCACCACGCGGGTGAGTGTATCAATACGCGCGTATTCATTTCCCATTTTGAGCCCTGATAGCGGTTTGTTTGTAAACCTCTGAGCGATGAAGTATCGCGAGAACTTTAACTGTTTTTTCTTCAATTCGAAAAACTACGCGGTAATCAGCAACACGCAATTTCCGATATCCTTTCAGAGAACGACGAAGTGGTTTCCCGTACGTCTCCGGTTGAGTTAGAAGTTTTTCCTCTACTGCTTTTTTTATTTTCTTTTTCCAAACTGATGAAAGTTTTGGAATATCTTCCTCTAAAACTTTTTTATGATAGATCAGCAAAAAACCTACGCCCATGCTTTTTTATGGGAGACAAATGTGGCGCTTTTTGTGTCTCGAGTACTTGCTACTGCGTTTAACACCTCATCTTCATCAATCTCAAGAGCAATTTGAATTAAGTCCGCTGCCTTTGTTGCGTCGGGCACGTTATCTCGGCGAGCCAATTTTTCTATTGCCCGTTCAACATCTTTTGAAACGCTTATATTTATTCTTTTCTTTAAGGTTGGCATAGGATTAGTGTATCAAAAGTGTATCACCTTTGTCAAGGAGAGCGTTTTTGAGCGTTTTAACGAATTTTCTGAAATCGCTAGTAGTTCTCCAACGGCACCACGCGGGTGAGTTCGTCAAACGACGTAATGCCATTTAAAATTTTTACGACGCCGTCTTCCGGCATGGTGAGGAGGTCGCGCTTTTTTTGTATTTCTTGAATATCGCGCTCTGAAGGGTTGTCGCGCACAAACTGATCTATTTCATGATCTACGACGATACCTTCAAAAATACCGATACGCCCTTTGAAACCGGTGTTGTTACATTCCGCGCACCCCACCGGCTCAAACACTGCCGAGGTGTTTGCGGGGATGGCGGATTTGTTATGAATTTTCTCCAACACCGCATCAATTTGTTTTTTCTTATCCCCATCCAACGGAACTTCTTTTTTACAACTTGGACACAGTTTGCGCACCAAGCGCTGTGCCAACACCACTGAAATTGCGCTTCCTGCAACTTTTAAATCAATACCAAAGTCGGCAAGACGAGGGAAGGCGCCTGCGGCGGTGTTGGTGTGAAGAGTTGAAAATACGAAGTGACCGGTCAATGCAGAGTCAATGGCGGTGCGCGCCACGTCCGCGTCGCGAATTTCTCCGATCATAATCACGTCGGGGTCTTGGCGAAGCGCCGAGCGGAGACCCCCGATGAAGGTGTATTCCTTGTCTACCTGCGTTTGCACGATGCCCTGGAGGTGATATTCAATAGGGTCTTCAATCGTAATAATTTTAACGTCGGGTGAGTGGATTTTTTTCAAACAGGCGTAAAGCGTGGTCGTCTTTCCTGAACCCGTAGGCCCTGTATTTAAAAGCATGCCGTTTGGTTTGGTTATTTCAGCAAGAACCACGTCGCGAAGCGACGCTTCCATTCCAAGATCTTCAAACGAAACCGCAATGGCTTCAGGGTTCAAAATACGCATCACGATTGATTCGCCGTACGCGCCCGGAATTACCGAAGTACGAATTTCAATCTCGCTTTCTTTAAGTTCAATAGAGAAGCGTCCGTCCTGCGCCCGGTCGTGGATGTTTAATTTTAGCCCTGAAAGGAGTTTGATGCGCGAAAGGAGGAGGCGGTAGGTTTCTGCATCAAAACGCGTCACGTCGTTTAGAACGCCGTCTAAGCGGTAGCGCATACGCACGTCCTCTTCTTCAGGTTCAATGTGGACGTCAGAGGCACCTATGGCGAGTGCGCCACCCAACACCACCTCCAAAATGCGTGAAATGCGATACGCTTTTTTCAACTCCTGCACATCATTAATGGCGGTAACGACGTCAGCAGATGTTTTAAAGGTTGCCATCGTTTTCGCAAGCTCTTCCGAAGAAATATCAAAAACACCTTCCTTGCTCTCAATGGCAAACGAAAGGTCTTTGTACCGCTCCCACGCGCGCTCCAAAGAGGCACGCGACACCATAAGCAGCGTTACTTCAAAGTTATTGCGCTCTAAGTCGGCAAGGAGTGAGGGGAGGAGCGGGTGGTTGGGAGAGCGAACGGCTAGGAGCAGTTTTTTCCCCACGACATCGTACGCCGCAGCTTCTGTCTCGCGTGCTTTTTCTTCAGTGATGAGACGAAGCGCGTCGGTGTTTATAGAAACGCGTGTGAGGTCAATGTATCCAACGCCGTACTTGGTGGAAAGTGTTTGGGCTAGTTGCTCTTCTTCGCGCGCGCGAAGCTCTTCAAGCTTCGCGTTTGTCTTGTCGGTCGCATCATTCATCTCAAAATGGTACCACGTGCCCCCCAGGCTCTTAAATGTACCCGCTCGTCGGTCTTTTATGATCAGTAGTCGAATTGACCCTTCTTTGCGGCTTTGATAAATTCAACCCACTCTTCTTTTGTGGCGGCTATTTGAATATCGGGTTTTCCGGTCATTCTCATTAAAACTTTTTGTTCACCCATTTTTACTTCCGCACATGCACCCACAACGCAGTCGAAAGAGGAGGCCCATACGTTTTTTACGTTCTTTTTCATATCGTTTTTTGATTATGTTTAACTACCCTCTAACTTTAGAAAAATAGTGAGTTTGTATCTATAAAAAACACTTTTTTCAAAAAAATCCTTTATATACAACACATTCTCACTTACTGTTTGACAAGATTCTTGTCAAACGATAGTATTGAGGTGTGAGCAGGGACAACTAACCCTATGAGTCGTAAGCAAAAAAATACAACACTATCCATCGCCACTTCTCCTTCTTTCGGTTTAACGCGACGTGAAGTCTTGATTCTTTCCTACCTTGCCCGTGTTGAAAAAGAGCGCGTGAGCACTATTGCCCGTGTGGTAGACCTGCCAAGAACCACTGTACATTTCTTGTTAAAAAAACTTGAACGTCGAACGCTTGTCCAACGTAAACAGGTCGGCAAACATTACGAGTGGGCGCTTTCTCCAAAAAACCTACCGTCTCCTTTCGCCGATACGGGTGTTGCAGTATTCCAAGGCCTTGAAAACTTTAAACGGGTATACGATTCAATTAGCAACCTTCCCAACGGAAGCCGTGTTTTTGTTTTTCAAGGAGTGATTTCAGCTCAAAGTGCACTTTCGCACATCAGTAATAAATTTTTTTCCAAACTTCACCAAGCCATTAAAAAAAGGAAGATTATCACTGAAGCTGTTACAGGAGAAAAAACACTGGCGTTGTTTGAGACGCTTCCCACCGAACTCCTTGAGTCCCACTGGGGTCGTGCCACTATTGTCCACGTTGTTCCTGATGAGTACGCTTTTTTTGACGCAGATTTTTTTTCGGTTCAAGACAAACTCTACCTACTTAACTTTTCACAAGAGCTTGCCGTAATCATTTCCAACCCTGCTGTTACTCACGCATTTCACGCCCTTCTTGGTCTTGCTGTTCACGCAGGAAGACGTGTTGACCTTAACGGTCATATAGGCGCTATTTTAGAAAAAAGAAAATTAAATCTTCTTTAGTTAACGGCGCTACGGTATAGTAACTGTATGGAGGTAACGTTGGAAAAAATGAGAGAATTCGCGGCGCAGTTTGTGGCGAGGTTGCCCAAAGTTCCTGGTGAAAAGGCTCATATAGTGGGGCTTTCGGGTGATTTGGGTGCGGGGAAAACAACGTTTGTGCAGCACGTGGCGCGTGAACTTGGGGTGAAAGAGCAGGTGACGAGTCCCACGTTTGTTATTGCGCAGGCATACCAAACGACGCACCCTCTCTTTACGCGCCTGGTGCATACGGACGCATATCGCCTTGAGGGCGAAACCAAAGACACCGTGGGGTTTGAAGAGTTTTCACACGATCCCCACACCCTTATGCTCGTTGAGTGGCCGGAAAAATTACCTCGTGAGGCAATTTTTCCGGCAGACGCCTCAGTGCTGAAGTTTGAGGTAGTGGATGATAACACAAGAAATATTTCTTATGCCTAAAAAACAAAAGCCGATTTTGGTCTTGATTGACTCCCACGCCATTATTCACCGTGCGTACCACGCGCTTCCTGAGTTGACTGACTCTAAAGGAAACCCTGCGGGTGCTTTGTATGGACTCGCCTCAATGTTGGTGAAGTTGATAAAAGAGCTCAAACCCGAACACATTGTGGCCGCGTATGACTTGGCAGGCCCCACGCACCGCCACGAAGTGTATGAAGACTACAAAGGCACGCGTGCAAAAACAGACGACGCGCTCATTGCGCAGCTAGATCGTTCGCGTGATATTTTTGCCGCGTTCCACATTCCTATTTATGAAGCAAAAGGGTTTGAGGCAGACGACATTATTGGGACTCTCGCCACCACATTAAAAAAAGAATTTGACGTCGTTGTTGCTTCGGGCGATATGGACACGGTACAGTTGGTGGACGATGTAGGCGTGCGTGTCTTTACTCTTCGCAAAGGCCTTAACGACACCGTGATGTACGACGAGGCGGCGGTTATGGCGCGTTACGGGTTTGCGCCCGAGTTTATTCCCGACTACAAAGGGTTTGCAGGCGATGCTTCCGACAACATCATCGGCATTTCTGGTATTGGCGAAAAAACGGCGACAAAACTCATTCAGGCGTACGGAAGTGTTGAGAATATTTACAAAGCGTTAGAAAAAAAACCGGAAGAATTTAAAGAAAAGACAGGGGTCACCGAGCGCGTTTTTAACTTGCTTCGCGACAACCAAGAAGAAGCTGAGTTTTCAAAAGTACTCGCCACTATACGCACCGATGCCCCCGTGGCGTTTGATGAAGAAGAAGCACACTGGCAAAAGAATTTTAGTACTGACGCCGCAAAAAAACTTTTCACGGAACTTGGATTCAGGTCGTTGATCGCAAGAGTTGAGACTCTTGTGACAGGAAACAGTGATGAAGGGTCAGTAAAGAGTGAGAAAAAAGAACAGTTAGAAAAAACTGATGATTTGTCACCAATTCCTGTATACACCGCGGATTCCTTGCTTGCCAAGGAATCCGCGGTGATGCTCTGGCTTTTGCAGTCGGAAACCACAAACCCCTCTGTGGAAGATGTGCTCAACAACACGGACTCAAAAACATTAGAAGAAGCACACGAAAAACTGCTCCGTGACCTCAAAAAAGAAAACCTTTTAGATATTTACGAGCGTATTGAAAAACCACTCGTTCGTGTGTTGGACGTAATGAACGCAAACGGTGTGTTAATTGACGCGCCGTATTTAAAAAATCTCTCCAAGGAGTACCACAAAGAGTTAGACGCGCTCGCAAAAGCGATTTTCAAAAAAGCAGGAAAAGAATTTAATATCAACTCACCGAAACAGTTAGGCGAAGTGTTGTTCGTGCATATGGGTATCAAGCAGGCACGCGCGAAGAAAACCTCTACCGGCCAACTTTCTACCAAAGAGTCAGAACTTTTAAAACTTAAAGATGAAAACCCGATCATTGCTGACATTCTGGCGTACCGAGAACTCCAAAAACTACTTTCTACCTACATCGACGCTATTCCACCGCTTTTGGGCGAAGACGGTCGTTTGCATACCACCTTTATTCAAACAGGGGCGGCAACAGGCAGACTTGCCTCGCAAAACCCTGGGGTTCAGAATATCCCCGTCAAAACTGAGTTAGGGCGACGTATTCGTGGTGGGTTCGTTGCTCCAAAGGGCTCGGTGTTACTCGCGCTTGATTACTCGCAAATAGAGCTTCGCCTCGCCGCCATTCTTTCAGGGGACGAAAAGTTGAAACAGATTTTTATAAACGGGGAGGACGTACACACCGCCGTTGCCGCACGCGTGTTTGGCGTGGCGCCTGACGCAGTTGAGTATGAAATGAGACGCAGAGCAAAGGTCATTAACTTCGGCATTTTGTACGGTATGGGGGTGAATGCGCTTCGGGAACAGCTGGGAACGACCCGTGAGGACGCGCAGGCATTTCTTACGCGCTACTTTGAAACCTTTACGGAACTTGAGGCATACCTCACGAAAACAAAAGCAACCGCCACACGCCTCGGGTATACCACCACCCTCTTCGGGCGAAAACGATTTTTCCCCGGACTCAAATCAAAACTCCCGTTCGTGCGCGCCTCATCCGAACGTATGGCGATTAACGCGCCCATGCAGGGGAGTCAGGCAGATATGATCAAACTCGCAATGGTTAATATCCAGGAGCGTATAGAAAAAGATTTTGCCGATACGGTGAAAATGGTACTTCAAATTCACGACGAATTGATATTTGAAGTGAAAGACGACGCACTTTCTGTATTCACCCCCATCGCGCGGCATTTGATGGAGTCGGTACTGTCTAAAGAAGACGCGCAGGGCGTGCCCATTATTGTTTCAAGCGAAGCCGGTCCTTCGTGGGGGGAAATGAAGAGTATATAGTATTTTGTATAGAGTATTTAGTATGGGAATCAAACATTTCTCAGAACTCGATGCTTGGAAGAAAGGGCACACGCTCGTTCTTCTTGTCTACGAATATACAAAAAATTTTCCTGATGATGAGCGGTTCGGTCTAGTTAATCAAATGCGCAGAGCTGCCGTATCAATTACCTCAAATATTGCCGAAGGCTTTGGAAGAACAACCATCAACGATAAAGTACATTTCTATACCATGGCAAAGACGTCGCTTTCAGAGATTGAAAACCAAATGCTAATAGCCAAAGACCTTGACTACGTGGCCACAAATATCTATGAGCAATTTAAAACTCTGGTCGATGAAGAACATCGCCTCCTGGGGGGTCTAATGAAATCGGCACGTTCAAAAACGCACTAATGCTCGATACTAAATACTGAATACTCTATACTGTGTGTATGCTCCACTTGCTTATTGGTGTTGATGTCGTGGCGGCAAAAGCCGAGGCGCGCAAGCGCGCCAAGGGGGAAGTGGTCGTATTTGGCGAAGGCGCGCAGTCATTCGACACGGCGCTTTCATACCTTGGTTCACAAGGACTTTTTGCGCCAAAAATTTCACTCCTATTTGACCGCGCGCTTGAATCTGCTGAAGGAAAAGCACTATTTGAAGAACACGCAGAAACACTCCATTCGCATGATACGGATGTATTTGTGATTGAAACGTCACTGAACGCGGAAGTAAAAAAACTTTTTCCTAAAGGTGTTGAGGTAACAGACTTTGGGAAAAAAGAAGCGGAGGAAAAGCCGATGCCGTTTACGCTCACTGATTTATTTATGGCAGGCGACCGAAAAGGTGCGTGGATTGAATACCAAAAACTTCTGGGGCAGGGACTTTCAGCAGAGGAAATTCACGGAACGCTTTCGTGGGCAGTGCGCAGTGCGCTTTTGTCAGCAAAAACAAAAAGCGCGGACGAGGCAGGGTTAAAACCATTCGTGTACACAAAATCAAAACGTTTCGCGGAAAAGCTCGGCGTCAATGTCGTTGAAAACCTTTCACGAAAGCTTGTCCACATTTACCACCGTGCCCGTGCGGGCCAGGGAGATATGACGCTCGGAATTGAGAAATTGATTCTGGAAAAAAGTTAAATTGTTTTTAAAATTTCGCCTAACTTTGCAATCATTTCTTCAGAATTTTCGTACTCAAAACGCTGAGTAACAACGTTGTCTACGGAAAATGAGACGTGAGCACCTTTTTCAGACATCGCGATTACCGGTACACCAAACGCATCTGCCCACCCCATTTCAATGCCTGTTCCGAGCGAGGGACGCGAAACTTCAGCAACAAGCACATCAGCTCCTCGAATCATATCTCGCGTGATTTCCTCCACTTCACCCTCGTGGGGAAGTAGAATTTCATGCTCAGTGTTGAGCGAAGAGGTGCGGAATGGTTCGTAAATCTTATTTTTAAAATCAAAGTCGCTTGAGTGAGCAATGTAGATTTGCATATAAAAAGTATAACAAAAATAGGAAACGTCTCATAACGCTCCGACCCGGACTTTGTCGTCACGAATAATTACTCGTCAGCCCTCGTAATTTTCGCGACCCCGGCTCACGGTCTCGTCTGCTGACTCGACATCGTTCCGCCTCGGACAAAATCATAAAACCTGCCGCAGGGCAGGTGTTTATGTATTTTGTCCGCCCGCTTGGGATCGAACCAAGGACCTTCTCCTTAAAAGGGAGCTGCTCTACCGGCTGAGCTACGGGCGGAAGTTGCTCACGAAAATGATGCGGAGCATCGGTTTTGTGAGAGAAAGAAAAAGGATGTTTATATACTTTTTCTTGAACAAACAAAACCGTTCGGGAGTAAATTTTGTTAGAACGCCCCGCCCGTATGAACCGGCTCTGCAAGCCGACGTCATACGGGCGGATGTTTGAAATTATGCCTTACTTTTTTACTTTTTTCCAGCGTTCGTTGTTATACTAACTATATGACCTTCGTTTTTATTACCGGCCCCATGAAGAGCGGGAAGTCGCTGGAACTGATCGCCCGCGTAGCCCCCTTTGCATTTGCCGATAAAAAAATTCTCTACGTTTCACCTGGGCGCAATGTTCGTGAATCAAATGTTCAGTCACGTCTTGGCATCAACGCTGAGGCGATGGTGGCGAGTTCGCTCAGCGAAATTCCTAGCACCTTTGATGTCGTGGGGGTTGATGAAGTGCACATGTTTGACGAAACAGACGCTCCCATTATTGAGCAGTGGGTGAAGGGAGGAAAGGATGTTTTTATAAGTGGACTGGATTTAGATTACCGTGGCGGCATGATTCCCATTGTGCAGAGAATTTTTGAATTTCGCCCTGATACCGTGTTGATGAAAAATGCTGTGTGCGAAGTGTGTCACGTGTACGACGCGCGGTTCACTCAAATTTTAAAAGATGGTGTGGCTGTGCGTGGCGGACTTCCTCCCGTGGTGCCGGATGATGGGAGTTATCAATATGAGACACGATGCCGCGCGTGTTTTATGAAATCAAACTAGTACGGGAGATCAAACGCGATTGCGCCAGCGCCAGTTAAAACGAGTGTTGCCAAAATAGAAATGGCAAGTATTTTTTCTCGCCAGCCTTCTTTAGGGGCGTCTACCCCAAGCCACATGCCACGTAAAAAAACGACCAGTATGCCAAACACGGCAACGAGTTGAGTGAGAAGACCCGCAGCAAAGAAGAGCGCAAACGCGAGCTCTTTGATCGCGAGGAGTTTACTCTTCTGAGTCTTTAGCATCCACATGCCGTAGGCGTGAAAGAGGAAGTACAACCCAATGCCTGCACGAAGCAGCACAGGGGCAAAGTAGGGGCCTAGAAATAGTAAGTCTGGAAAAATTGCGTTCATATGTTCAGTATAGAGTATTGAGTATAAAGTATACAGTATGGCTCAAAATATATTTCTCATCATTCACAACGTGCGGAGTGCTCACAATGTGGGTTCCTTGTTCCGCACCGCTGACGGCATGGGGGTATCAAAAATACTTTTGACAGGCTACACCGGTGCGCCCGTCGATCGTTTTAATAGAAAAGATTTAAAAATTGCGAAAGTTTCGCTTGGCGCGGAGGATGTGGTGCCGTGGGAAAAGAAAGATATTTTTGAATTGATTTATGATTTACGAAGTAAGGGTGTAGAGGTTGTGGCACTTGAACAAAGTGCACAGTCTATCTCGCTTGATTCTTTTGTCCCAAAAGGGCCGGTTGCGCTTATTGTGGGGAACGAGATAGAGGGAGTTACTGAAGATGTGCTGGCTCTTTGCGACGCTGTGATTGAAATCCCCATGAAGGGGGGAAAGGAGTCGCTCAACGTCTCAAACGCTGGCGCTATTGCGCTCTATCAGTTGTCACAAAAATTGGAATTCTAATAAGGATTTGAAAAAATTTTTTTCAAATCCTTGCTAACTTCCTCGACTCAAGCAATACAAAAAACTTTTTGTATTGCTCCTCGTTCTACGTCGTTAGTAATCCACCGAGTCAATCACTAAGCCGTTTTCATCAAGCAAGCGAATGCGCTCGCGAGTGTTTTTCCATAGCTCTTGGTCGCGGTCTAGGTAAATGCGCCACTCATTGTCATAAAAGTTTGTCTCGTTTTTGTACGCGGCCACACAGGCGCTATAGGTGAGGTCTTCCAAAATAAAGTTTCGACACTGCCCACCAATATTTTGGGGGATTTCGCTCAGGGTACTGCGACACCGCGGAATATTTTCTACAAAGCTAATGCATGCTTCACTTGGTACAAAACTTGCCGTGATGGTGTCTGCGAGCACGTCTTCGGGTGCAGGGCACGCTTCTTCAAGGTCGGGTTCAAAGGCTTGGAACTGCGCAAAGTAGCCGGTGCACACGTTGGTGCGGAATGAGGTGCCAATAGGGGAGCGTCCTGTTACTACATAGATGGTGCTGCCGGGCGAAACCGCCACCGGAGATTCCACGTTCACCTGCCCCGAATAGGGAAGGTACGCAGCGTTCCCCAACGTTACTCCGAGCGTTGAAACCGTTGAATCAAGACGCCACGATGAAACAACCAGTCGATCAGAAATATTTTTTCCAATTTTGATGGTGACATACTCTCCTTCGGGGTCAGTGTCACGAGCTCGTCCGATGCTCAAAGAAACGTCATTCGCGTAGGGGGAGGTAGATTCATTTATTTCTCCAAATCCGCTTCGAATTCTTTTAATAATACTGTCCAGTGAGTTTTCGGCGTCACGGTCACGGTCGGTGAGATTGGATTCACTCGATTCAGGAATGGTGACCCCCGGAATCCCAAAGTCGGTGAGTGAGTACCCCGTTTCATTTCCTAGAGGGAAGGGAGGATTAAGGAAGGGTCCTGAACGCGAGATGGCTCGGTCAGGGCCTCCCGTTAACGCCCACACAATTCCAAGCACGACTAAAAAAAAGATAAAAAATAAGAGATCAGTACCAGCGCCACCCTTTGGTTGTTTCATGGTATGCATTATACCCTCGTCCAGTGGTCATCAAACGCATCTTCCATAAACCCTGCGATTGCCTGATTTTCAACCATAACTCCCACGTTATCTTTAAAAGAGAAGAGATATATACGGTTCCCGATCAAATAAATGCCAGCGTTCTGTTCGTCGATGTCGAGATGTTTAATGTCACGTCCCAGTCGTGTTGACTCGTCGGTGATACGAAAGTCGTCGGGACCTTTCGCAATAAAAAGTTTAGTGATAACCCCCATCGCACTTCGTTTCTTCAAAAATGAACGGATATACTCTTCGAGTCCACGTGTTTCCGCAAGAAAGTTGACTCCATATCCGCGAAACCGTTTGTACTTTCCGCGCCTATAGAGGTCAAGCATACTGTCAAATAAGTGTTCAAGTCCGAGCGACCCTTCATAGTACGTAACGGAGGGAAGTGCAGTGATATTTGACTCGAGGGCTACAGAAGGGGAGAGCCCCGTCTCCAGTGATCGTTCGATACGTTTGAGTCGTGACTGTTCGTTTTTTATAAATCGGGCAAGGTGGCGATAATCACACACAAAATAACGAATGCCTCCGCGTACAGTTGACGTTACTAATCCTTGCTCGCCGAATCGTTTTAAAATGGAATACACCGTTTGACGTGGCTCATCGGTTTTCTTTCCAATGATTGATGCCCGCGCACTTTTTTCTTCAAGTAACGCCAACGCCACTTTTACTTCCCGTTTTGAAAAGCGAAGGGCAGTCAAAATATCCTCAACATTACCGAAGTCAAAAACGGCTTTACTTCTGACCATATCACCATATATACCATAAGTGACGAAAAAATTCGTCACTGTTTCTATAATGAGTTGAGGATAGGTGGCTGACAGGAGAGAAGGGTGCTGAACGGTAGAAATTTTCTATTTTTATTGCAAAATTTTACTACAGTCTGATAAGAGACTGGTTAAATTTAAAGGAAAAGTATGAATTATAAAGAAAAATATCTCGTAGGTATGGCTGGCGGGGTTTTGGCTGGTGTTCTATATGAAGTCTTGTTGCAAGGTGGATGTCTTGAGTTTCTCTACTTTGCCGATTAGGAGTTTTCTCCATTAAAAATATTATTCAAAGTTTTAACTAAAAGATACGTATGGCAAGTGAAAACTTTTCAGAAACTCCTAGGCCTATTTTGAATGGGTACACAATTGGATTTTTATCATTTACCGTTGTCATGGTATTGCTAAAACTTACTGACACAATTCCTGCACATAATTCATTTGAGTTGTGTCTTCCTCCTGAGAAATAATGGTGAATCACCACACGTAACCTCAAAAGTGGATAGTTGTTAGGCTTTGATGCTTAGAACGCTGCTAGAAACTAACCACTAGTTAAACCCTAGTGCAGCGAGTTCTTCGCGGACGACGGTGGCGTCGTCCCACGGGGTTTTTTTGCCACCCGCCTCCATAATGTAGGGATCGGTGCCTTTTCCTGAAATTAAAACCGCGTCATTTGCTTTAGCGAGCGTGAGTGCGTGGTGAATAGCTTCGCGACGGTCCATGACGATGGTGGGCGTTCGTTTCATCTCGGTCGTCATATCATTCACTATTTTTTCAGGGTCTTCGTCGTATGGGTCTTCATTGGTGAGAATAACGGTGTCGCAATGTTCATCGGCAATTTTCCCCATGAGTGGGCGCTTCCACGTGTCGCGTCCGCCGCCGGTGTTGCCGAGCACACAAATTTTTCTTTGTGGGTAGGCGCTGTAGAGGGCCTCGAGCGAGTCAGGAGTGTGAGCGTAGTCCACGATAACTTTGAACGGTTGGCCCGCCTCAATAGGTTCTACCCGTCCGCGGACTTGCGGCAAAGTTTTGAGAGCCTGGAGCGCTGCTTCATGAGGAACACCGAACGCTTCTACCATTTTTAATGTTGCGAGAGCATTTAGATTATTGAATGTGCCTGAAAGCGGCGTGAGCGCTGGCATCCCTGACGCCTCTTCATCTCTAAAAGAAATGCGCGTGGGAACCTGAGCGTTTTCAAAAAAGATACGCACGTTTTCATCGCTCGCGTTTGCTACCAACACGCGGTGTTTTTTGGGGGAGCGCTCCAACTCGTGTACAATGGCGCGTTTCGCGGCAACGTAGTTTTCAAAAGAACCGTGACGTTCTAGGTGTTCGCGCTGAATGTTGGTAACGATAAGTCCGTCCAAGTTTAAATAGCGATGCCGTTCATCAAGCGTCCCTTCGGAAGTTATTTCAACGATTGCGTGCGTGGCCCCTTCGCGCTTCGCGCGAGCGAGAAAGAAGTGGAGGAACCCTCTGCCCTGCATAGTCATTTTAAAGCGATTGGGCTCTTCTCCTGACGGGGTTGCAAATCGAATGGTTGAGGCAAGTGCCGTTTTGTACCCCGCATGGGTGAATACGACATAGAGCATATCGGCGACGGTTGATTTTCCCTTAGTGCCGGTTACTCCAATCACGGTGAGGTGTTTTGTGGGCGTGCCGTAGTAGTGATAGGCGAACAGGGAAAGTGCCTGGTGGTACGGTGCGCGTAGCATATGTACCAGCCACTCGGGCATTACTTTTTTTAAAATCTTTGCAAGAAAAGAAACAATACTATACATGCTTATTTGGTGCCTGAGAGGAGTCGTAGCGCCTCGCGGATGCGGTCTTCCGCGCGCGTGAGTTCTTTCGGTATCGCGCGCGCGGTATCGCGCGCCTCTTTGAGTGAGTACCCCAAGCTGACCAGCGCGTCCACCACTTCGCCATCCGACGCGCCACTGCCCGCGCTCCCCGGTGTTGCCACTACTTTTTCTTTCAACTCCAGCACAATTTTTTCAGCTGTTTTTCGTCCAATACCAAACGCTCGCGCCAAGACGCTCGCGTCGTTTCCTGAAATAGCGCTTTCAAGTGTTTGGATGTCGGCACTGTTTAACACGGCAAGTGCCGAGCGGGGGCCAATGCCGGAAACCGTTAAGAGTAGTTCAAACCACTGTAACTCCTCCTTACTTTCAAAGCCGTAGAGGTCGTGAGAATTTTCTCTAACCGCAAGATGAGTCCATAATGAAAGCTCAACCCCTTCGCGGGCGCTGGCAAGTGTAGGGGCAAGAACCCGCACACGGTAGCCCAACTGACCCGCGGAAATGATGACCGAGTCTCGAATGGCTGAGAGTACGGTGCCGTGGATATGTCCGATCATAAAGACAGTATAGAGCACTCCGCACTCATCATTCAGTGCCAGTGCGGTTCAAACAAAAATGCTGATTTCCTTGATACTTTATACTGAATACCGTATACTGCTTTTCTATATGGCAATTACTAAAAGCGCAAAAAAGGCTATTCGCTCTCAAGAGCGAAAGCGTGTATTTAACGTCCGCACCAAACGCGCACTTTCAAGCACCGTAAAGGCGACCTCAGCGGCTCTCGGGAAAGATCGAAAAGAGCAAAATGAAGTCTTAAAAGCCGCCTACAAGGCAATTGATAAAGCAGCAAAACGCGGCGTCATAAAGAAAAATACCGCAGCGCGTAAAAAGTCCCGCCTCGCACAACGCCTCAAGAAATCATCCGCAAAATAAAAAACCGCCCTCAGGGGCGGTTTTTGTTTTATGCGTGTGAGAGTTTTCTCCCTCCCAGCATTTTTTTTACTATAGGAACGCCAAATTTAAATCCTACCCCCGCTAGCGCTGTTGCTACTCCCGCCGCCAAAATTGTTTGAGGCATGTTTGATTTCTGCTTCATAGGAACATACTCGCCCTCCGCGTCGCGTACGTATCCCTGCGCGCGTGCCCACTCGTCATTTTTCATTTGTCCTTCTTCAATATAACTTTGGTATTGTCGATTGCCTGCGAGGTCAGTTTTATACCCGAGCTCATCAGTAAAAGGGGAGCGAGTAGGTTTTGCTGCTGGATCAGCATCGCCACTTTCAAGGTCTATTCCAAGCACTTCACGCACCTCTTCTAAGTTTGAATAAATCGCTACGATTGCTGCTACTGCCGCAACAAGCATTCCACCCATTAAAATAAAGTTAGGTCGTTCTTTTTTTGTTTCTGCCATAAAAGTAAATTTAAACGCGCCAATAAAAGCGCTATTTGAGCATTATATACTTAAATTCTTATTTTGTCAAATATTCTGTAAGACCTATTTTGAAAGGGTAGTGATGGGGCGGCTTTGGAGAATATAGAGCGTGCCGTTTTCAATTGCCCACTCAATGTCTTGTGGCCTTCCGTAGTGCTTCTCAATCATTTCTATAACGTCGGCAAGGTGAAGAATATGTTCATCGGCGAGTTTCTGGGCCTCTCTTTTTTCAGAAGGAATGTCTCTCCACTCGCTGTCTCCTGTCTGTTTTTTGTAAAGTCCCTTTTCTTGAGAGGCAATATTTTTTTCAATAATTTCTCGTGGTTGTTTGGAAATCACGTACGCGTCTGGGGTCACGTGCCCTCCCACCACTGCTTCACCTAAACCCCACGCTCCTTCTATGAATAGGTGATTATGGTCTTCCGTAACGGGGTCTACGGAGAAGGCGACACCTGAGGCGTCGCTCTGCACCATTTTTTGTATTACCACTGAAACAGAAATGTCGGTTTGACCAAGATTTTTCTCGTAGCGATAAAAAATAGCGCGTGGGGTGTAGAGCGATGCCCAACAGCGGCGCACATTCTGAAGCACGTGTTCTTTTGTGGTGTTGAGGTACGTATCGAGTTGACCTGCCCACGCAGCGTCGGGGCCATCTTCAACGGTTGCGCTGGAACGTACCGCCACAAATTCTGCGTTGAGTGCTCCAAACGCATCCATTATTTCGTTCGCCATCTCTGTAGGAATGGGGTGGGTATTATTTAAAATGCGCTCCTGAATTTTTTCTGACGCGAGGTCCACGCTCGCCGAGTTTTCAATGGAAACAGGCTTTAAAAGTTCTTCAATTTCTGCTTTGAGCGACGTTGAGGTAATAAAATGTTCAAAGGCTCCTGCCACCACCACAAACCCTCCTGGAACAGGAATTCCCGCACGGGTCATTTCACCAAGCGATGCGCCTTTTCCCCCGGCGATGTTTGCGTCGTCTTTTCCGAGCTCTTGGAAGCGTTTAGTCCACACAATGATACAGATTGTATCGTATGAGCTCCCGAGACGCCATCTACCGAGTGAACCAATACTCTTGTACACTGTGGATACAAGATCTGGTTTGTATGAAGATTGCTCACATTCACGCGCGCGAAGTTTTTGATTCGCGAGGCACACCCACTTTAGAGGCAGAAGTAACCACTGAACACGACATAGTGGGGCGCGCCATAGTTCCTTCAGGTGCTTCAACAGGTACCCATGAAGCTCATGAGCTCCGAGATAATGATGAAAAACGCTTTGGGGGAAAGGGAGTATTGAAAGCGGTTAGGCACGTGAACGAAGACATCGCGCGAACGCTCATCGGGATGCCCATAGATGCGCAGGAAACCATTGACGAGGCACTGATTACGCTTGACGGGACTCCGAATAAAAAACGCCTCGGGGCGAACGCGCTTCTCGGGGTGTCGCTTGCGACCGCTCACGCCGCAGCGAAAGAAAAAAACATTCCTCTCTATGAGTACGCGAGTCTTCTTTCAGAAGAAAAACGCGAGCCGGTGTTGCCGCTTCCGCTCATCAATATTTTAAATGGGGGCGCGCATACGCTCTGGGAATCTACCGACATTCAAGAGTTTATGATTGCTCCCGTGGGAGCTGACTCGTTTTCGCACGCGCTTCAGATGAGCGCGGAAATTTTTCACGCGCTCAAAGGCGTCTTGAAAGAAGCGGGATACGGGACGGGAGTGGGGGACGAGGGAGGGTTTGCGCCTGCGCTTAAAGACGGTAACGAAGAAGCGTTTGCACGAATTGCCGAAGCGGTCGGGAATGCAGGGTACGTGTTGGGAAGCGACGTGGTGTTTGCGCTTGATAGTGCCGCTTCAGAATTTCATCGTGGAGAATCGTACGCGCTTCCGCTTGCGGGCAGAACTCTCACGAGCGATGAGATGATTTCGTGGTATCGCTCACTTTCAAAAAAATTCCCCATTGCTTCTCTTGAAGATGGGCTTGCAGAAGGTGATTGGGATGGGTGGAGACTCCTTACTCGTGAACTAGGGGACACGATGCAACTTGTAGGAGATGATCTTTTGGTTACCAACACCACGTTTTTAAATCGGGCAATAGAGGAAAAGGCAGGGAACGCTATTTTAATAAAGGTGAACCAAATAGGAACACTCACTGAAACTATTCGTGCCGTTGATAGTGCGCACCGCGCAGGGTGGCGCACCGTTATGTCGCATCGTTCAGGAGAAACAGAGGACACTACCATCGCACACCTTGCGGTAGGGTTGGGGTGCGGGCAGATAAAAACAGGGTCGCTCAGTCGTTCTGACCGTGTCGCGAAATACAACGAACTGCTTCGTATTGAAGAACGTTTAGGAGACCGCGCAGTATTTGCGGGAAATGTTTTTCTTACTAATAACTAACCACTAGCCACTAAACACTAATTTCTATGGCACATCTTTTTTTAATGCGACACGGCATGAGCGAGTGGAACAAGCTCGGACTCTGGACTGGGTGGACTGACGTTGATTTGGCTCCGGAAGGGAGAAATGAAGCACGTGCCGCTGCAAAGTTTTTTAAAGATGTTGCAATTCAGAGTGTACACACTTCTACACTGAAACGCGCGCAACAGACTTTTGCTGAAATTCAAAAAGAACTTTCGTGGCATGACCTTGAGCCGTGTGTCTCACCGGCATTAAACGAGAGAAACTATGGGGTTTACACGGGACTCGTAAAAGAAGAAGTGCGAAAAAAGGTAGGGGAGGAGGAGTATAAAAAAATTAGACGCGGTTTCTCCCATCCCATTCCTGAAGGAGAGTCACTCGCAACCGTGTTTGAGCGCATTAGCTGTTATTTTGAAGATCATGTTCGCCCTGAACTTCGTCATGGGAAAAACGTGCTCATCGTGGCTCACGGCAACTCGCTCCGCGCACTCGTCAAATACTTAGAAAACATTGACGACGAATCTATTGTTGACGTGCATATAGAAACGGGGGAAGTGTACCGGTATGAATTTGATTCGCGCGGACTCTTGGTGGGGAAGCAGATACTAAAAAACGCCGCGTGAGCGGTGGCGCGTGTTTAACGTTTCGCTTCAACGTCGCCGATGATGTTGCGGGTTGCAATAACTGCGTCAGGACTCACCGATACCGAAGTGATACCCCACTCCACCAACTTTTGAGTGAGGTCAGGGTAGACCGAAGGCGCTTGCCCGCAAATAGAAACAGGAACACCTCTCTTTTTGCATGTGGTAATAATACGCTCCAGTGACCACAATACGGCTTCATTTCGTTCATCAAATAGTTCTGCAAAACGCTCGTTGTCGCGATCAACCCCGAGGGTGAGTTGGGTGAGGTCGTTTGAACCAATAGAAACGCCGTCAACACCAACATCTAAAAACTTGTCTAACAAAATAACATTGGAAGGAAGCTCAGCCATCATCCAGATACCCGCCTTTCCTATATTTTTTTCTTTGAGAAGCGCTTTCACTGTGCGCAGTTCTTCGGGAGTGTGAATGAAAGGGATCATGATGCGCACGTTATCGAATATTTTTTCAACCCGATGTAGCGCTTCTGCTTCAAGGTCAAATACATCCTTATCCACTGAGTAGCGGAATGCTCCACGAAATCCAATCATCGGGTTTTCTTCCACGGGCTCGTACTTTTCACCGCCTTCCAAGTCGCGGTATTCGTTTGTTTTAAAGTCAGTGAGGCGATAGGTAACAGGGCGGGGATGAAATGCTTTTGCAAAGATAGAAATTTTTTCAGCGAGGGTTGCGGTAAATTCTTCTCCCTTTCCTTCTTCAATCATAAAGCGGGGGTGGCGCCCAAGGTGCGCTACGATAAACTCTGCGCGAAGTAATCCTACGCCGTCAACGTTCATTTTTGCGACTTCTTCGGCGCGTTCGGGGTCAGCGAGGTTCACGTACACGTTCGTTTTTGTTTTTGAATGACGCATTGTTGCGGCAAGGTTGGTATCGGGAGTAATAGTTTGCTCTCCCGCATAGACTTTTCCTGTCGTTGCGTCAACGGTTATCATTTGGCCGTCTTTTAAGACTTCAAGCGCGTTGCCTGTTCCCACAATGCAGGGGATACCAAGTTCGCGAGACACAATTGCCGCGTGACATGTGCGCCCACCCTTGCAAGTAATAATTGCTGCCGCTTTTTTCATGAATGGCACAAAGTCTGGCGTGGTCATATCGGTCACCAAAATAGACCCTTCGGTGAACTTTATATGAGCTTCCTTCGCATCTCTGATGATAATGACTTTCCCGGTTGCTGAACCACGACTTGCGGGAGACCCTTTCACGATCACGTCAGATGGTGTGTCCATAATTTTTTGTAGTATGGCGTTCATTATACCTAACAAGTGAATAAACACGTATTACACTCATATATTGACGTTCAATTTTTTGGTTATATAATATATTTATATGGTTAGTATGGATCAAAAAGTACTTAGTTCTTCTGAAAATCCATTCGGATTGTCTACACTCCGTGGTCCGGTCGCGTTATTGGTTGTAGCACTTGCTGGGGCAGGTCTTCTTGCAGGAGGTGCAGCATGGGGAATTGGTGAAATGATTAAACACTACTTATAAAGATTCCCAAGCATCGGCTTGAAGAGTGTTTCACCTCTGCGCTTAATGGATTTTATTTTTCAGCCGCAAGAAACTTTTGTTCCCATAACTCCATACGTGTCGGAATCTCATCAATGAGTCCTCTCTTTCTTAATATTCCATAAAAGCCTCGATCTATGGTACAAAGTTTCCCTCGGGAAATACCCTCATAGTGTTCATGATAGTAAGCGAGAAGCTCTTGGTCAGACATCGAAACCCAGTCACGATACGCAGTAGGAATCTCGTCAATTAAATTGCGGTTTCGTAGTGTTTGATAAAAACTAGGATCAATGTCTTGTAGTTTTCTCCTCGATAGTCCCTCGTAATGTTCTTTGTAGTAGGCGAGCATCTCGCTGTCGCTCATTGTTTTCCATGAACGATATTCGCGCGTTTCTTCAGCAGCTTCTCGAGAACGGCCTCCTTCACGTTCGCGAATGCGTCTCTCATCCTCGCCTTCTCCTGCAGCGCGGTCAGTACCAAGTCGCACGTCGTCTTCACTTCCTGAATCGTTAGCGGTCAGCACTATGCCTATAGCTACAGCCGCAATACTCATACCAAGCAAAATCACACCAGTATTGTCTTTGGTTTGTGAGGTATTATCCACACCAAAATAGAATAGCGCTGACTCGGTATTACGCATAGTTCTAAAACCTCTCAACATTGATGGACTTTACTCTCTCCCGGCGTTTGTTGTCAAATAACTACTAATTTTTTGTGGTCACGAGTCACTAAGTATTTCAAACGCTCTCGGTACCTGCGGGCCGAGCATTATACCCTCGGTCATTGGCATGCAAGCACGCCATGACCCTCGTGTGTGCTCTCGGTAACTAACGTTGCCGATTCGCACAACTTCAAAAATACTGAAGCAAGCTTCGTATTTTGTTCAGTTGTGCTCTCGGTAGGAAGTGTCTTGTGTAAGACACAAGCACGCATCGGTCACGGATAATTTTCTGCTAAAAATTTCCGCGACCCGACAAAAGCGACGGCAGGCAGTTTTTGTCCCTGCATAGACAGGTGAGGCGCCGTCGCGCCTCCGGTTTTCGATTCCTACCTTTTTGCGTAGCAACACAAACCCCCGTTCAGGAAGATAGGAGTGTAAACGACGTAAGAAACCTTTGGTGTCTTACGTGGGGGTCGGGGGTTTGTGCTCTCGGTAGGAATCGAACCTACATTGCAAGCTCCGCAAGCTTGCGTCCTATCCATTGAACGACGAGAGCATAGTTGCTTACGGGAAGCGCGTAGCGCGTGTTTTTGTGCAAAGAAGGAAAATAGAAGCTCGTTTATATTTTCCTGAATGAACAAAAATTCGAGTAAGCAGATTTTGTCAGAACGCGCTTTCGTATGAACCGGTCAGTCGACGTCATACGAAAGCATTTACTGACTCTCTATTTCGAGAGCAGCATAGTGGAATGTACCACGAGAGCGGAGTTTTTTCACTGGTTGGCGAAGCCAGAAAGCCACAGCCGTAAGGCTATGGCTGAATGGTCGCATAGGAAAAGAACGCCCGGTGGGGCGTTCCCTGACCAGCAAAACGCCACTGGTAGCCGCCCGCGGAAAGCCCCGTCCGTTAGGGTGAGGTTAGACGGACGGCTCGTTTTACCTATAATCCCAATTTTTCAACGAGCATTTCAGTGAAGGAGTCAATATCGTCAACTTCTTCAATGTTGTTGTTTTTAAATTCGGTACGTACCGCGCGATGGTCAATATCAATAAGGGGAATGACCGTGGTTCCAAGCAACGTTTTAGTTTTGATAGTGAGACGGTAGGGGCTTGCGCGGTCGTTTATTGAAAAGAGTTCTACCGATGCCCAGGGAATGATGCGTTCATCAAGGTGAACTCCCGAATCGCTGAGTCCGTACTTTTTTTCACCCGCAGGACGAGACCCCGCAAGCATCACGGTAAAACCTCCGATTAAGATAAGGAACCCAAAAAGAATATTCCCCACAATGAAGCTCGCAAGTGCGACACCTCCCGCCACGATGCCGATAGTGACGTACCAGTTTTTGGTTTTTTTAGAAGCCGCTTCCTGGTGGCTTTGCCACATGTACTTTTTCTTCACCTCTTTATTGTATATGAAAAAAGAAGTTTCATATTCACCTTGTTTAGGTATACTAAGATGTAATGAAAAAACAAATAGGACTCGTTGGCTTGGGGAAGATGGGCAAGGGAATTAGCCTTCACTTACACGAACAAGGGTGGGACGTAGTAGGGTTTGATGTGTCGCCTGACGCTACTAAAGCAGTAGCTGATGCGGGGGTAAAAACAGTTGCGTCTCTCGCTGAAATGGCTAAGCAGCTTTCTGCACCACGCGTAGTGTGGGTTATGTTGCCCGCAGGATCTGTAAGCGAAGAAGTGTTTCTCGGTAAACAAGGGTTACGTGAACTTTTATCTGCAGGTGACGTAGTCATTGATGCGGCGAATGCATTTTATGAAGACTCAATGAGGAGGGCAAGTTCTTTTGAAAAAGAAAACATTTCATTTATTGATGTAGGATTTTCTGGAGGGCCACAGAGCGCTCGTACAGGAGCGTGCATTATGGTAGGGGGGGTTTCATCTGTCGTATCTTCGCTCGCATCGCTTTTTGATGCACTGACAGTAAAAGAGGGCTGGGCACATTGCGGGTCTTCAGGGGCTGGTCATTTTACTAAAATGGTGCACAACGGAATTGAATACGGCATGATGCAGTCTCTCGCGGAGGGGTTTGCGGTTTTGCGGGAGTCTCCTTTTAACTTAGATTTAGTCACTATTGCTAACCTGTATAACCATCGCAGTATCATTGAGTCGCGTCTTGTTGGGTGGGCGGAGAGTGGGCTTGAGCAGTTTGGTATTGATTTGGAAGAAGTATCAGGGACCGTGGCTCACACAGGAGAGGGGAAGTGGACAGTGGAAACGGCAAAAAAACTTGGCGTCCCCGTGCCGTCTATTGAGCTGGCGTACAATTTCCGCGTAGAGTCAGAAAAAAATCCTTCCTACATCGGTAAAGTGCTCTCCATGCTCCGTAACCAGTTTGGGGGACATGTCGCAAAAAAATAAGTATGGACATCGCGCGTATTGTTCAGCACTGGCCCGTTGAATTTTCTGCCGAAGCGCTCGGGAGTGCGAAACGTCCGACGACGGGGCTTTTAAATAAAACATTCTTGCTGCGGGAAGCGGGGGTTTTGTACGTGTTGCAGTCGGTACACCCGGCAGTGGCGTTTGACGGTTCGTTTAAAAACTATGACAACGTGACGCAATTTTTAAAATCAAAAGGATTTCAAACACAAACCTTCGTGCGCACCAATTCGGGAGCGCTGTGGCATGAAGAAGAAGGAGCGCGTTGGCGCCTACTTGTTGGGGTTGAGGGTGTCACCCACGAGTTCACGACCGACCCCGCGCTCGCACGGGAGGCAGGAAGTTTTTTAGGGAGTTTTACCGACGTGCTCGCTTCGTACCCTCACGCGCTTGATGAGGGGCGCCGGTCATTTGTGTATGAAGGAGAAATTGAAAGACTTGACCTCTACCACGATGAACTTATGCACGACCCTGACCCGCGTATGGGGGAGGCTGCCGAGCTGCTGCTCCGTGAATTGCCGCACCTGTTGTTGCCGAAAGATTTGCCCGAGCGCATTATTCACACCGATCCAAAAATTTCTAATTTTCTTTTTTCCTCTGACGGTCGTGCGGTTTCAATGATTGATCTAGACGCGCTTCAGGTTTTGAGCCCACTCTACGACCTCGGCGATGCTATTCGTTCGTGGTGTGGGCAAGCGGAAGACGACCCGAACAACACCTTTAATAGTGGAATATATGAAGCGTTGGTAAAAGGGTACACAGGAGCTCTAAAAACAAGTCCACTTTCTGAAAGGGAAGTGGCGCTTATTCCAAACGCTGCAAAGTTGGTGATGCTAGGGCTCACGACACGATTTTTAAATGACTACATAGACGATTCATATTTTGGGTGGGATGCCACTCGGTATACAAGTCGCAAAGACCATAACAAGGCGCGAGTTATGGGGCAGTTGTCACTCTATAAAACATTCGAGAAGTTTCAGGCGAATATTTGACAAGTTGTTTTTGTTAAGTATAATTTAAAAATATTTAGTTAATTAATTTTATTGTATGGCGGAAATTACTAGAGCAGAGGGGGAAGGACTTCGTAATAATGCAGCGTGGTGGGCTATTTTCATCGGCGGAATTTTTATGGCTGCCGTTGGCTTGGATGTAGAAATTGAAGAGGGCAATGAAGTGGGTAAGGGTGCACCTGTCATTGTAGCTGGTGCTTTGATGGCAGTTTCTCCATGGGTGGTTAAGGCACTTTTGAAAAAGAAACCTGCAGTTGGACCAAATCAACACTAATTAATTTAAAAACCCTCCGCAGTGCGGAGGGTTTTTTGTTGCGTGCACACGGATAATCAACTTTAACAAAAAACAATATTTTATATTGTTAATGTGTTGGCGGAGGCGGTGAGATTCGAACTCACGGTACCGTAAAGGTACGGCGCATTTCAAGTGCGCTGGAATAAACCACTATCCGACGCCTCCCTAGCCTAGTGAGATAGTTTACCACCTAACCAACTTTTTTCCAGGTAGTGTTCTTCATAGTGACAATTGGGACAAATGAGTTCAAGATTTAGAAGATCATTGTTACTCCGGTCGCGGTCTTTATGGTGCACGTGTAAAATTTCTTTTCGACTATACTGGCATCGCTCACACTCTACTCCACGTAGCTGGAGTAGTCGGATTTTTAGAGCTCGTTGTGTTGCCACTTTATCTTTTGGTCTACCAATATGGTATTTAATGCCAGCTCTATTTTTATTTGCGCAGCTTCGGCTACAAGTTTTTTTATGAAGTTGGGCGAGAATAGGTTTTTCACATATCACACAAGGTTTTTCTTTTCGTTGAGCTTGCGCGTAGCATTTCTGGCCACAAAATACGCGTCCGCGTTTAATTTCACTCGGTCTCCGGTATATCTTTGTCCCACAAACACTACATCCAATATTAGGATTTCTTTTGTACGATGTGTTCACTCATTCAGTATACCACTCATTCATTCAGCCACTCGAGTTGCATTGAGACATTTTTGTTTATAACAAAGGTTTCTGAGCCGGGGTCGCGAACCTTAGCATTTTACGAACCAGGGGAGTAAAATGGTTAGGAATGAAACTAATCAAACCGTTGAATGAAAATACTCTGGACGAGTTTGTTGTTGTTCTCTCAGAAATCAACGAGGAGCCTCTTTTGACGGAAGTAATCCAGCGTCTGAAAGACGATTTTCTACGGAACCACTACCGTGGTTTTTTGCAATATGAAGATGAAAAGATATGCGGAGTTGCGATTGTTGTTGAAGCATACTCCGCAATTCACGCAAGAAAAATTCTCATACTCGACGAGCTTTATATACGAAAAGAATTTAGACAAAAAGGATTAGGAAAGGTTCTTTTCGATCACATTGTAGAGTATGCAAAAGGGTCCAAGTTTATGCGTCTTGAGTGGCGAACCGAAAAAGGCAACATCACTGCGCAAGATTTTTATTCTCACTATGAAGCGGATACAGACTGGATTTTTTACGCTATGAAACTCTAGGAGTTTATGAAAGTCTTTATAGAGCAACCTGTTCAAGAGAATAAGAAAAATGTTTTTGATAAGAAGACAGGACAGTTTTTGAAGACTGTACCTATTAAGTTGACCTACCCATTTCCATATGGATATATTCTAGATACTCTGGCAGAAGATGGCGACAACTTAGACTGTTATGTTATTACCAATAAGAAACTGAAAACAGGAAACATTATTGAATGTGAGCCAATCGGTATGGCGGAGTGGTTTGAAGACGGGCAAGAAGACCATAAAATACTCACCATCCTAAAAGGTGAAGATACCGATATTACAGCGGAGATGAAAAGTAAAATAACCTATTTCGCTGAACATTTCTTTGATGATCAGCCAGATAAGAAATACAGAATGGGAAAATTTTACGGGAAAGAAAGTGCGTTAGAGCTCATCCAAAAATATTCTAACCCTGCATGATTTTTGAGTTGCTCACTAAAATTGAGCGAGGATGCAGTGAGAGGAATGCATAAAAGTAAATGTTCACGTTAAACTGAAGTATGCAAAAATACGCTTTTCTCGATAGAGACGGGACGTTTCTCTATGAGCCAGAGAAACCCGAAAAGGTAGACCCTCGCGAAACGTTTCCGCTCAAATCTATGAGTGAGTTTAAGTTTATGGACGGGGCCATAGACGGAATTCGTGCTCTCACTGAAAAAGGATTCAAATTGGTGATGGTTACTAACCAAACATTTCTGGGAACACCAAAGCACCCGAAAGAGATGTTTGACGCAGTGATGGATAAAATAGATGAAGAATTAAAAAAATATAACATCAGTTTTGAGTTTAAGATGGTCTGTCCGCATGGGCCTGACGAGGGGTGCGAATGTCGCAAGCCAAAAGTCGGCGGATTAGAAGAATTTTTCAAAACGCACGAGGTTGATTTTAAAAATTCTCTTATGTTTGGCGATCGTGCCACGGATAAGGAGTTTGCAAAAAACATTGGAGTCCGCTTTGTGGAAATTAGTACTAACGGAAAGTTTGCAGTGCCCAACGATTAGTTTTTATGAATGAGCTGGATCTTTTTTTATTTTTCGCACTGCACAACCTGTCAGGACAATCAGCACTGGTTGATGGACTCATTGTGTTGGTAGGGCAGTACGCGCTCTACCTCGTGTTAGCCATGCTCGCGTTCTTTTTTATTCGCGCTCTGCAGCAGAAAAAGATATCGCAGGTGTACGGAGGGGTAAGCGCGACCGTGGTCGCGCTCATTGCCCGTTTTGGTGTTGCTGAAGTCCTCTATGCGTTGTTCCAGCGTCCGCGTCCGTATGTTGCTTTTGATATCTCACACCTCCTCTCAAGTTCTGCTTTTTCATTCCCTTCGGGGCATACCGTTTTCCTTTTCGCACTTGCTACTGGTATGTATGGAGTACATAAGACGTTTTCGCTTATTCTTTTTGGTGTCGCGGCTCTCGTAGGAGTTGCGCGTGTTATGGGGGGCGCACACTATCCTTCAGACATTCTCGCAGGCGCGGTTTTAGGAACCCTCATCGGAGGAGCAGGGATTATCTTTTTAAAAAAAATAACGAAACACTAACGAAGAAAATGCTACGGAGTAGAAGGTTCGGTGACCGGAGCTGCTTCTTTTGATTTTTTGCCGATGAAGAAAATATAAATTATTTCAAGAATGCCGAGCGTATTTATGAGGAGGAGTGCTACAAACCAGTACCGGTGGTTGTTGCGCGCCGCTCTCCACAGTGCCCACCCTTTCCACGCAAGAGACCAGAGTAAAAGTATTCCAAACACCATCAAGAGTGAACTGCCCATAAAAAACCCTTCCATATTAGTGTATGGTATCACCCCTGTATACTAGACACTATGAATCCCGTTAGAATTTCTAGAAAGAAAAATTATCATATATGATAATTTTTCTTAAAATGTTACCGTTGGAGCAAACTATCCAGAATGGGTACCCGATACACGCATGAATAACAAAAACCAAAATTCTAACGGGATGAAGTGCGTTGGCATTGACTACGGAACAAAGCGCGTCGGGGTTGCGGTGTCGGACGAGGCGGGGAGACTCGCATTTCCTAAAATGACGCTCCCTAATGACAAAATGCTTATCAGCGACGTGGTTGCTTTTATAAAAAAAGAGAAAGCAGAGTGCGTCGTGGTGGGGGAATCTAAAAACAACCAGGGCCTGGAAAACCCCGTGATGCAGGGCGCGCGCGACTTCGCCAAAATGATAGAGCGTGAGACGGGGCTCACGGTTGTGTTTGAGCCAGAGTTCTATTCATCTCTAGAGGCGCGCCGTTTAATGGACGGCGGAGGCCAAGTCGATGCGGAAGCAGCTGCTATTATTTTAAATAGTTATCTTGCTAGAATAAATACCTATGACGATTTCAATTGATCAGTTTAAAGAAGCAGACATTCGCGTGGGTACCGTACGCACGTGTGAAAAAGTTCCTGATACCGACAAACTCCTTCATCTGGAAGTTGATTTTGGTGACGAAGTGGGAGTACGACAAATTGTTTCAGGCATCGCGCTGTACGTGTCTCCAGAAGAAATGGTGGGGAAGCAAGTGTTGTTTGTGGTGAATTTAGAGCCGCGAACACTTCGCGGTCTTGAATCGCAGGGCATGTTGCTTGCAGTTGGCGAAGGAGACACTTTTTCATTTTTAGTACCCACCAAAGCAGTCGCGCCGGGGAGCAAGGTTCGCTAATTCGCATGGATGATATGTCGCCGCAAAAAAATATAGTGTCGCGCTTGCGCGCGTGGTGGGCGTGGTTTCGCACACAGGCAGAATCACGCCATGCGCCACTTGCGGTTGCCGTGTGGTCATTTTTAAATCCGCTCCTGGTTCCGTTTCCCGCGGAGTCTCTCCTTGCTCCTATTGCGCTTGCCAATCGAAAACGAGCAGTATTTTTAACCGCACTCGCATCCGTCATGAGCACCCTTGGCGCGGGGACTGGGTACCTGCTCGCGATGTTTCTTTTTGATGCGTTTGTAGCCCCTTTGGTGGTAGGGGCAGACCTCCAAGCTCAACTTTCCGCCTTCACCAGCGCCGCGGGCCCACTCACCATTTTTTGGATTGTATTCATCGCAGCGCTCACCCTTATTCCAGATCCGCCCTTCATCGCGGCGGCAGGGTTGCTGCACGTTGATTTTTTTACCTTTATGATTGCCTTCTTTCTTGGACGCACCCTGCGTTTTGTGCTGGTAATTGGCGTGGTGCTTCTTTTTGGGCGGCGTGCGTGGTTTTCTTTTGAAAAAAACGAAAAACGCATCGCGCTCGCGCTTTTTCTTCTCACCATACTTCTGGGCGCGGCTTTTTTCTTTTTCTTCACATAAAGCAAATCGTCCGCGCGTTTTGAATGTAGGGCGCGTTTTTTGTTGCGTATAATAGTGGTATGGATTTGTTTACGCACCTCGGCGCTGTGTTTCCACCTCCCGCGTACCTTGCGATGTACGCCGCGGGTGTTGATATTGGAGAACGTTCAGTGAAGGCGGTTACGTTTAAGTCACACGTGGGGAGGTGTTTCCTTGAAAATTATACGCAGGCAGAGCTCGCTGATGGAGTCGTGGTGGGTGGAGACATTGAAAAACCCGACGCACTCGTTGAAGTGCTTCGCTCGTTTCGCCTGCGTGAACGTATTCATTTTGCGCACGCCTCTCTTCCTGAGCGTAAAGCGTACCTGTACCAAACACTCATTCCGCGCGAATCAAAAGATGATCTTAAAACGGGAGTTGAGTTTTCTTTAGAATCGCACGTTCCCATCGCGCCGTCTGATGTTCTTTTTGACTACGAAGTGGTGCGCACCGTTGAAAGTGGGACCATTGTGAGCGTTACCGCCTATGCAAAGCGAGTTGTTGAGCAGTATGTAGATGTGTTTCAGCGTGCCGGCATCACACTTCGGTCACTTGAAATTGAATCCCAAGCGCTCGGACGAGCGTTGTGGGGGAAGGAAGATAAAAACCGCACGGTGATGGCAGTTGATTTCGGAAGAAAGACCACGCGTATTGCCGTATTTGACCACGGGTCGGTAGGGTTTACCGCGACCGTTGATGTGGGAGGAGACGCACTGACGAGTGCCGTTATGAAAAACTTTTCTATATCTGCAGAGGAGGCAGAAAAAATAAAAAGTGAAAAAGGATTTTTAGAAGGAGAGAGTAATCGTCAGCTGTACGAAGCGCTCGCCACGACTGCCTCGGTGTTGAAAGATGAAATTTTGCGACACCTCTCCTATTGGAATACGCAGTCGGATGACGATATTCCTCGCCACGCCGTTGAGGCGATTGTGTTGGTGGGTGGGCACGCAAACCTCAAAGGACTACCCGAACACCTTGCGCGCTTCTTGCACATTCCCGTCTTAGTGGGGGACGTGTGGAAGAACGCGGTATCATTAAATGAACACATTCCAAAAATGCCTCACAATACGTCGCTTGAGTTTTCAACGACCGTGGGGCTAGCACTCCGAAGTTGTAATTGTCATACATGGTAAACGTACTCCCTCCCAAACACACCCGAATGATGACTGTGCGGTACTATACCCGCCTCGCGACGCTTCTGTTTTTCATACTCGCGGGGTCGTTTTTAGTGGGAGGGGCGCTCCTCATTCCTTCTTACATCGCCTCATCAGCGCAAGCAGATTCGTTTGAGCAGTACCGCGACGCGCTGGCGGGAAGCATTGGGCTTAAGGAGCGCGGGCAGACAGAAAGCACCGTGCTCGCGCTCGCAGAACGGCTTCGCATTGTGAAAGAGCACCACGAACTCGTGCGTGTCGTTGATGTACTGGAGACACTGTTTGCAAAACAGTCATCAACGATTCTGATTGACGCGGTGTCGCTGTCGCGTACCGAAGGGGGCGTTACCATTAAAATTGCAGGAGTTGCCGACACTCGCGCCGCGCTCATTGCATTTGTTGATGTGGTGCGTGCAGATACTGCATTCAGTAACGTCGCACTCCCTGTCGCGCAGTTGGTTATTGAAAAAGATGTTCCATTTTCGCTCGGTATGGAATACCGAATTCCGTAACATACTTCTATGAAACCTTTCTTACCACTCATTGCAACATCTATCGCAGTACTCCTCCTCGGGGGCGGATATTTTTTCATGCTGACACAAGTAGACGCATCGGTTTTGCGCATTGAGAGCGCCATTGCGTCTGCTGAAGCGTTGACGAAAAAAGATGTTGGGTTGCAAACGACAGAAGTTTTTCTTAAAGAAACCACCGAACTCAGGGAAACGCTTGCGACCACCGTGATCGGAAAAGATGATGTGGTTGAAATAATCCAACTATTGGAAACGGTTGCGCGCGACACCAACACTGACCTCTCCATCTCTGATGTTGTTCTTGAAAGCGGGGGAGGATGGCAAAGTCACGAGCGAGCGATTGTAGTGTTTTCTCTTGAGGGGTCATTCGGTGCACTCGTTGAGTTTATGGGGACGATAGAGTCTCTTCCGGTCGTTGCACGTGTGGAAAATTCAAACTTAGAAAAATCGGGTGCACGCACGTGGTTTGGTACGTTTACCGTCACCGTGGTAAAAGAAAAACTATGAAATTCACTTTTTCTCTCAATGACTTTGTCCGATCGCTTTCCCGCCCGCACCCTATTCGCGATTGGTTTTTACTCATTATTCTTGGAGCAGGGACGCTCATTTCACTTGTTACCTTCGCGGTGTATTACTTTCTCGGCATTCAGTCGGGGAGCATTATTGGAGATGCAAGCCAAAACGTGACTCCTATCCCACGAGTGTCACGAGTAGAGTTACAAGAAGTAGTGGACGTACATACGCTACGAGCGGTGAATTATGAAGAAGGGGAAATTTCTATCCCCGACATTTCTGACCCGTCGCTGTAGGGTATCAATAATGGTATTATCGGCACATTGGCCCCGTAGTTTAATGGATAAAACAGGAGACTTCTAAGCTCTTGATCCAGGTTCGATTCCTGGAGGGGCCACCCGCATAAAACGCCGACTCTATGTCGGCAGTTTTTATAAGGGAGGGGCGCTGGGCCAGGAATCGAAAACCGGAGATGCGACGGCATCGAGGTGGGGTCGCGGAATTTTTCAGCAGAAAAATATCCGTGACCGATGCGTGCTTATGTTTTATATAAGACACTTCCTGGCGGGGCCACTAAAGCACTATTTCTTTTTTCTCTCTGAGTAGGCGGATACCGAGGTAGGAGAGCGGGGTATACAAGAAACCCATCGCTACCTTAAAGAGCCACCACGTAATAATAATGCTAATGAGCGTGTTGGTGTCGTAGACTCCCAAAAATGCAATGAGCATAAAAATGACCGTGTCTAAAAGTTGAGACCATGTGTTTGAAAGGAATGAGCGAAGCCAAAATAATTTTGCGCCGAATTTTTCTCGAAAAAAGAAAAACGACACTACGTCTTGATACTCTGCAATTAAAAACGCCGCGAGCGACGCTACGGCAATGCGAAGCGAAATACCAAATACTTGGTTGTACCCGTTGTGCACCCACTCACCACTTTCTGCCCAGGGAAGCGCGAGCGAAAGTAGTGAGAATGCAATAAAGAGTGCCGTACTTATAAACCCCGCAAACACAAACAGTTTTGCGATGCGTTTTCCGTACACTTCACCAATAACGTCGGTCATTAAGAATACGATAGGGAATGAAAACACCGCCACCGAGAGGTGTGAACCAAACAAAAAAGGCATTATTTTTAGCCCGAGCGTGTTTGCGGCAAAAAGCGCTGTGAGGTACACCGTGAGTGCAATACCAAGGTTGCGAATGGAGCGTTCGGAGAGTTCAGGCATAGTGAATGAAAACAGTATGCCACAGAGAAACAATAAGCCGAACATTCTTTTTGCGGTCACAATTCTTTATTTTGTGGTCACCCGGCGCTGAGAGACTTGGTCAAGCGCTCGTTCGGCGTATAAAACAATGAGCCGAACATTCTTTATGTGGTCACTCGTCACTAAGTATTTTTCTTCCTGTTGTCGAAAAATACTAAGTGCGTTCGACCCCGCCTCGCGGTCGCGTGCTTCACGCGACATCACTCCGGCCCCCACAAAGCAAAAAACCGGTACGCAGGTACCGATTTTTGTCTTTGTGGGCGCTGAGGGACTTGAACCCCCGACCTTCTCAGTGTAAATGAGTTGCTCTACCAACTGAGCTAAGCGCCCGCTGAGTTTGAATCATAGTATATTAAGCGCCGTTTTTCAAACCGCGGTATAGTTCTTGCATGGGCGCCGCACTGCACACAATTATTTCCGGGCGAGTACAAATGGTGATGTTTCGTGACTTCACCCAACGTAAGGCTCGTGAACTTGGATTAGTTGGGGAGGTGGAAAATCTCCCCGACGGTACCGTGCGTGTGTACGCCGAAGGGGAGAAAGAAAAACTTGAAAAGCTCGTTGAACATCTTAATAAAGGGCCTCTGCTTGCACATGTTGAGAATGTGGCGGTGTCTTTTTCTGATGCGGTTGGGACCCATAAAGATTTTGTCATTCTATTTGAATAACTATGGATATTATTTTTGAAAACAGTGACGTGTGCGTCATCAATAAGCCAGGTGCGATGAGTGCTCACCAGGATGGTTTTCGTGAAGAATATACGGTGTCCGACTGGTTTGTGGAGCATGTGCCTTCCGCAAAAGATGTCGGGGAGCCGCTGGTTTTAAAAGATGGAACGAGTGTCCCCAGACATGGCGTGGTACACCGGCTCGACAAAGAAACCTCAGGGGTAATGATACTCGCCAAAACACAAGAAGCGTTTCTCTTTTTAAAAACACAATTTCAAGACCGCGAAGTTGAAAAAGTGTACCGAGCTTTTTTGTGGGGGGAGATAAAAGTAGACGGTGGTGTTATAGACAAACCAATCGGGCGCTCTCGAGGGGACTTCCGCACGCGTTCAGCAGAGTTTGGCGCCAAACCACCGCTCCGTGAAGCCACAACAAACTTCACCGTACTCGCTCGTGGCGGGGGATTTACCTACGTTGAAGCACGGCCAGAAACGGGACGCATGCACCAACTGCGGGTGCACTTTAAGGCACACGGGAACCCCATTGTGTGTGACAAACTCTATATGCCCAGGCGTGACTGTGCCCTTGGCTTCTCTCGCCTTGCGCTCCATGCCCTTTCCCTTTCTCTAACCCTTCCCACGGGAGAAAAACATACTGTAGAGGCGCCACTTCCTGAGGATTTTCGCCAGGCAGAAGAAGAGATAAGGAAAAACATTGCTTAAAAGCTCGCTTCATGGTATTTTTCTCCGTACATGACTATTACGCTAGACGCTAAGACTCTCTCACCGGTAAACGTTGAGGAACGCAAAAATCTCGGTATTCGCGCAGGGGACACTGTTCGCGTACACCAGAAAATTCAGGAAAAGGGTAAAACTCGTATCCAGATTTTTGAGGGGCTCGTTATTGCGCGAAAACACGGCAGTGAAGCAGGGGCAACCTTCACCGTTCGCGCCACGCTCTCGGGAGTAGGCGTTGAAAAAATCTTTCCTCTTTATTCACCTCTCATTGATAGAATTGAAATCGCTCGACGTTCAAAAGTACGACGCGCAAAACTGTACTACATTCGTGAAAAAGTTGCTCGTGAAATCCGCCGACAACTTCGCAATATGCGCATGGTGTCGCTTTCAACCGAAAGTGAACGCGAAGTAGCGGAACGTGCTGAGAAAGAAGCTGCTGATGCCGCTGCGACGCTTCAAGCAGAAGCAGAGGCGAAGGCACTTGCTGAAAAGGAAGCAGCCGAAAAAGAAGCGGCAGCTGCCGCTCCCGCTCCCGTAGAGCCAACTCCAGAGGTGGCCGAGGAAAACAAAGAGGCGTAGTATAGGATATATATATATGTCTTCTATAGAAGAAAGGGCAGGTTTAAAACAGGCTGGTAGAGAACTAAGAGACGTTGGAGTGTATGTAATAGGATGGAGTGCGTTCCATTTGTTTGCGACCATTCCTGCCATTGTTGTAGGAATAGTTGCAACGCATGCCCTTTTTAATGACATTCCTCTTGATGAGGCGTTTTCTATATTTGCCACAGAGGAATAGTTTTGTTTGCAAAAAGGCAAAAACCCCATAGAATACAAACACGCGCAGGTATGCAAGTATACCTGAGCAGCATTCGTAGAAAATGCGCACGTTGTCGCTCGTTTTCCTACTCATTTGCGCAGGTGGCGAAATTGGTAGACGCACTACCTTGAGGTGGTAGCTCCCGCAAGGGAATGGAGGTTCAAATCCTCTCCTGCGCACACGGCCCAAAAACTCAAACTTCTTTGAGTTTTTGGGCACGTATGCGGGCCGGAGCCATGTTTTCCGTTTCGGAAAACGGGCGAGGAGGGGTCACAACCGAGGCGAACGACGGTAAGCCGAGAGTTGTGACCACACGGCGATAAATCCGCATCCCGCTTCTTCATGGTGGCTATGGTGTAACGGTTAACACTGGAGCTTGTGGAGCTCTCGATCAGGGTTCGATTCCCTGTAGCCACCCAGAATAATAAAATTCCGCGCGTGCGGGTTTTTTATTGCTCTGGGGGCTAAACGAGCAAATTGTTTTGCTCGTGTTGGGAATCGAAAGTCGGAGCCATGTCGCTTGCGACAGGTGAGACCGGGTAGGAGCCACTTAACGAGTGTGGCGAGTTTAGTGAGCTGGCGCCGATTCCCTGTAGCCACCCATTTTGTACGTTATAGTTTGAGTAACGTGAAAAGTTTTTTTGAGTTACTGGAGAGATACAAACAACGCCTTCCTACCGTTGCGCTGGTGGTTGGTTTCGTTGTTGACATCATTACCTTTCGAAATCTTAACCTCTTCTACTCGCAAATTATCCTTGCAACACACCTTGCCATTGTGGCGTTTTCAATTTTGATTATCGCGCTTCCCGTAAAAGCTGCTCGAGACTCATTTTTTATGAAAGTGCGGTCATGGCTACCAGTTGCACAGCAGTATTCAACGGGTAACCTTCTCTCTGCGTATGTGGTGTTGTACTCAGCGAGCGCCTCAATCGTGAACAGTTGGATATTTTTTGCGCTCCTTGCGCTCAGCGTGTTAGGAAATGAACTCTTCAAATTAAAGAAGTATCAACTATCTTTCAACACCTCGCTCTTCTTTTTAAACCTGCTGCTCTTCTTTGCTCTAGCGCTTCCGATTGTGGTGGGTTCAATTTCAGTAGCGACTTTCTTGCTCGCGTTGATTGCCGGTGCGGTTGTTTTTCAGATTTTTCAATGGATTCTCAGATTCGTGGCGAAAGAGGTTTTTTTGCGAAACCGCAAAGGCATTCACCGCGGCGCGCAATTCGTGTTTGTGTTCCTTACCGTTCTTTATTTTTTGAACATCATTCCACCTATTCCGCTTTCACTCAAAGTTGCTGATTTTTATCACCGCGTAGAAAAGGTAGGAAGCGAGTATGTGGCGTACGACGAACCGCGCGGGTTTTTTGAACATTTTTTTACCGTGCAGGGGAAAACGCTCCGCCTTGCGCAAGGTGAAGACGCATACCTCTTTAGTGCCGTTTTTGCTCCGGCGCGCATCGACGCGAACATCGTTCACCGGTGGGAGTTTTTTGACCTGACCTCTGGGCAGTGGCATGCAAAAAATGAAGTAGGGTTCTCTATTGTAGGAGGGCGAGACTTAGGGTATAGAGTATTTTCTTATACCGAAGACCCCGTGCCTGGCAGGTGGCGGGTATCGGTTGCGACCACCAAAGGTCAGGTGATCGGGCGAGCGTATGTTTTTGTTGAGCGCGTAAATACGCCGCCCCTCTTAGAAAGTTTTCAACAGTAATTTTTTTGAGAAGTAGCTATGACGGTGTACGGTTACCCACATGAGAGAGAAATTTTTTAATTCACTTTACGCGTCTCTAGAGTGGCGATTTTTTGCCTTTGTCATCACGAATCTTTTTCTTTGGACAACCTCGCACTCCTTTTGGAAGGCGGCAGGACTCGCGTTAGCGCTTCAAATTATTCTTTTTGTCGCGTACACCTTCTGGCATTTTGTTCGCCACGAACACGGGCTTGACCGAATGTTTGCTGGTACGCCCCCACAACGCTCATAAGGGTAGTAGGAGTTTGCTAGACTGAATGTATGCACTACATTCAAAACCTTGAAGACGATACACGCGCCAACACGAACTTTAGAACGGTCGTCTACACGGACCCTCGTTTTCAGTTGGTCCTTATGAGTCTTTTACCAGGGGAAGACATTGGAGAAGAGGTGCACGACCTGGATCAGTTTATTCGCATTGAAGTAGGTAATGGGCAGGCAGTTGTTGACGGTACTACCCATGTGCTTTTTCCAGGAAGTGCCGTCATTATTCCAAAAGGAGCGCGCCACAACATTGTAAATACCTCAGAGGCCGAAGCGCTTAAGCTCTACTCCGTGTATGCGCCCGCACAACATCCCGCGGGAACCGTGCATAAGACTAAAGCTGAAGCGCAAATCGCTGAAGCAGGAGAGCACGGAAATTAATAACTAATGCAGGTCGGCGCTTGCGTCGCGTCGTAAGGACGGTACGCGACATGATCCCGCAGGATCAATTGCGCCGGCCTGACTTCGCTAAGTCACATGAAAAAACAAATTCCTTTTCGAGGCACTGGAGATAAACGAACGTCACCTATGCGCGTTGCCCCTCGTATGGGCAATCAGCAGAAAAATAGGGGAATGAAAAAATCTTCTCGAGGGTAACTATTCAACCAAGAGGAGCGCGAACATTATTCCAATACCAACAATAACGGCAATAAATTCAACCGCTGACTTGACCGGGTGATGCGTTTTTTGTAATTCAGGAACAAGATTTGCGGCGGCAATATAAATAAACCCGCCGGCGGTGAGCGCGATGGCAATGGGCTCAATTGATTCTATGCGGTCTCCGAGCGCGAGGAACGCAAAAATGCCCAAGAACGCAGTGATGGCAGAAATAAAATTCCAAAACAGTGCTTCGGCACGCGTGTACCCTGAGTGTAAGAGGAGCGCGTAGTCGCTCACTTCCTGAGGAACTTCGTGAAGAAATACGGCAACGGTCGTTGCAATACCTACAGGAATTGAGACAAAGTAACTGGCAGCAATAATACCGCCATCTATAAAGTTGTGAACACCGTCTCCGAAGAGCACCAAAAGCCCGAGTGGTTTTTTATTGCTGACGACACACACCTCTCCCGGCGGGCATACTTTGTGGTGATTTGTTTTATTGTACCAACGGAGGTATTTCTCCAAGAAAAAAAAGAGGACAATGCCCGACAGTACGGCCCCCGCAAAAAGAGCACCGCTCAAACCTGCTTCAAAGACTTCAGGAATAAGGTGAATAAACGCGTCTCCTAAAAGGGCGCCCGCGGCGAGTCCAATAAAAACGTGCATACTTTTTTTTATCAGCCGGTCGTGTTTTGAGAATATAAAAATGCCAATGAGTGAGATGAGACTCACTATAAGGGTACTGAGAAGTGCGTAGGCAAGGGGGGTTGTCATAAGTTCCTGCACAGAGAGGATTCCTATATTCTAGTATACCTCTCCCTGCGCCAGGTGAAAGAAATTCGTTGCTCAGGCGTCTTTGAATTGTAACCACCCTTTATTACAACAGTGGTACAATTTTGAGATAGAAACCTAAACGTCATAACCATAAAAACCATATGAAACTTTTCGAAAGTGCCCGCATTGAAAAACTTGCCGCACTCTTTCTGTTAGTCGCTGCACTCCTCGTTGCTTTCCAAGCGATTGGTGCACTAAAGGGCCTTTTTGAGCCACGCGCTGCCTACGGCAACGTCATCACCGTGGAAGGGGTAGGAAAGGTAACGGCAATTCCTGACATTGCACGCGTCTCGTTTAGCGTAAACGAAGAAGCTGACACTGCAGCCGATGCACAGGAAATGGCAGCGGAGAAAATTAATGCCGCATTGGATCTTCTAAAAGGCGAGCTCGGAATTGAAGAAAAAGATATCAAAACCACGTCGTACAACATTTCTCCAAAGTATTCGTACCCACGTCCTTGCTACAGCGGATTCTGTCCCGAAATACAGTACGAACAAACTATCATCGGATATACCGCGTCACAGTCCATTGAAGTAAAAATCCGTGACACTAAAACAGTAGGGGATGTGCTTGTAGCGCTCGGAGGTGTCGGTATTGAAAACCTCTCAGGGCCAAGCTTCACCATTGATGATCCTGAAGCGCTCAAAGCAGAAGCGCGCGAAGAGGCAATTGAGCAAGCACGTACTAAAGCGAAGGAGTTAGCAAAAGACCTCAACGTGCGTTTGGTTCGCGTGACGGGGTTCTGGGAGAACACTGGCGGATATTACCCTTACGCTGAAAAAGCATACGGCCTTGGGGGTGACATGGCAGTCAGTTCAGTTGCACCAGAATTGCCTCTCGGGGAGAGTGAAGTGCAGGTAAACGTCTCAGTGACCTACGAAATTCGCTAAGAAACTTTTCAAAAACAGCACCTTGACAAAGGTGCTGTTTTTTTGTTTCATATACTCTATGAGTAAATTCATTGAGTCTTTTGACACAAATCAATCAAGCTCTGTTGAGTGGAATGAAGTTCTTGGTCCCATTGTGGCCATTCTAGCTATAAGTATCCTTCCTTACCTGCTGAATCGGCTAATTTGGGGCAAGCACGTAAGTGTACCTCCAGGTCAGGATTTTTCACTAAAGTTTTGACTCCCGTTGTTCCACATGCTAGTATTTAAAAAGGCCCGGGGAAGGGGCCTTTTTAAATACAAAAATATGAAATCATTCTTGGACTATCTTGCTGGCGTTCGCGCTGAACTCACTCACATAAAGTGGCCTACCACCGCGCAGGCGATGGGGTACACGGTGCTCGTTATCGTGGTGTCTCTTGTCGTTGCGGCACTCCTCGGGGTGTTTGATTTTGCGTTCACGCTCGGTATTGAAGAAATTATTAAAAACTTTTAATTTTTTCTATGGCAAAACAAACACAACAGGGAGAGCGAGGATGGTACGCGGTGCACACCTACTCAGGGTACGAAAACGCAGTACTGCGCAATTTGAAACAGCGCATTGAAAGCCTAGGTATGGGACACAAAATTTTTGATGTCGTGATTCCTTCGGAGAAAAAAATTAAAGTAACCGGCGGAAAGCGTCAAACGGTAGATGAAAAAATTTACCCAGGCTACATTCTCATTGACATGGTGGTTGACGACGAAAGCTGGTTCGTTGTTCGTAACACTCCGCGCGTAACGGGCTTTGTGGGAGCAGGGACTACGCCGGTTCCACTCACCCAGGCAGAGCTGGACGTACTGTTTAAACGTATGTCCACCGATACCGCAAAACACAAAATTGATTTCACTCCTGGCGAGGCGGTTGTGGTTATGGACGGTCCTTTTAAAGACCTGGAAGGGAGAATTGGCGAAATTGACGAGGAGAAAGGAAAAATTAAAGTCTTGGTTTCAATGTTCGGTCGCGAGACCCCCGTTGAACTGGACTTCTTGCAAGTCAGGAAAATATAAGTAGTATTGAATAACCTCTATGGCAAAAAAGAAAATCACTAAGGTCATTAAGCTTCAGATCCCCGGCGGGGCAGCAACTCCTGCGCCACCTATCGGTACCGTTCTTGGTCCTGCAGGCGTTAACATCGGTGAGTTTGTAAACCAGTTTAACCAGAAAACACAAGACAAGCGTGGCGACATCGTTCGTGTAGAATTGACCGTCTACGAAGACCGTACGTTTGATTTCATAATGAAACAGCCACCTGCGGCTCGCATTCTCTTGAAACTTCTTGGGAAAGATAAAGGATCAGGAAAAACTCCTGCGGTAAAAGCTGGCGTACTCACCAAAGCGCAACTTCGTGAGGCAGCAGAGAAAAAAATGTCAGACTTAAACACCGAAGATGTTGATCAAGCCATGAAAATTATGGCAGGCACCGCCCGAAGCATGGGGATTGACGTGAAAGAATAAAAACATCTGACACTATACAAACAATATGACGCAGGAAAATCCCGGTAAAAAAGATTCAAAAATAAAACCGTTTGTGCCGCACCCTGTTCTAGCACAACGTAAAAAAGAGGCAGATAGATTTATTGTTGCAACTATTAGAGAGGTGCTTAAGTCGGCTGGAGTTTTAGGGGCAATTTTTTTAGCACTTGATGTTACCGATTCAGCATATGCTGCAACCGATTGGTTTGACCTCTCTCCAGAGCCAGATTCAGTAGATGAGTTCTTGACCACGTACGAAGACTATCAAGTTTCCTCACGATAGAAAAAGCGCCGTGGCGCTTTTGCCGGTTTAGGATGTACGTATGCAATTTATCCCGTATAAAACGCGTGTCCTCACTCCGCCTAAAGACGACCTTTTTGAAGCTATTAAGAGTGCAAAACTCAATATCAAAGATGGGGACGTGATCGTCGTTTCTTCAAAGGTGGTGAGTATTGGTGAGGGGAGGTGTCTTCCTTTCAAAAACCAAGCTCAAAAGGATCGCCTTGCCAAAGGTGAAGCTGACTATTTTGTAGACATACGCCGTTCCTCTGTATGGAAATCGCTCTTTACGGTTACCGAAGGGGTGCTTATAGGGCGAGCGGGAATTGATGAAAGTAACGGCAAAGGTCACCTCATTCTGTATCCGAAAAACCCTATGAAAAGTGCGGATACTTTACGAAAATGGTTTCAAAAAACGTACTCAGTAAAAAAACTTGGAGTCATAATTTCCGACTCGCGCAGCACCCCTTTGCGTCGTGGTGCTATCGGGTTTGCACTTGGGTGGGCAGGCATTGTGCCCTTAAAAGACTACCGAAAAACAAAAGATTTATTTGGGCGCGCGTTTCAGGTTGAAATCGCGAACATCGCCGACGGACTCGCGGGAGGAGCGGTGGTAGCGATGGGGGAAGGGAATGAGCAAACGCCGATAGTTGTTATACGAAATGCGCCGGTGGTATTTACTGAAAAAAAACGACCACAAGAGCGAATAGTAAAAGTGAAATTAGAAAATGACCTTTTCAGTCCGTTTCTTTTAAAATTGAAGTGGAAGAAAGGAGGGGGAAGAGATTAAACTTTTTCGTAGCGCGCCCACTGGTACACTACTCCGCCTTCTTCACGTGGTGCTTCACGACTTACTTCTCTAAAAAGATTTTCATACGCGGGGAAGAATGTGGTTGCGTTTGGTTCTTCGCCTTCAATGTGGGTAAGTTCAAGATGGGTGGCAAAGGGAAGTGCTTGCGTGTATATTTCTCCGCCGCCAATCACAAACACTTTGCTACTCCCTAATTCGTGAGCATAAGAGGATGCTTTTTCTAAGGAGTGGGCAACCACCACGCCTTCGTGCGACCAGTTGGTGTCGCGGGTGACGACGATGTTGATGCGATTCGTGAGTGGTTTTCCGATTGAGTCAAACGTTTTCCTTCCCATGATGATGGGGTACCCGGTGGTCAGCTCTTTAAAGTGCTTCAGGTCATCTTTGAGACGCCACGCAAGTTCGCTTCCTACTCCCAACTCTCGGTTTTTGCCAATCCCCGCAATGATAATTATTTCGTCTTTTTGTGCCACGGCTGTTTCTTTTTTATATCACGATCATTCCAGAGTTGGGGAAGCATCATTTCAGGTTTCCAACTTTTTTTCAACTTTGCGAGGTCGGTAGTTGTTTGGTATTTGCCGCTCGCGGTATAGTCGCGCGCGATAATGGGTCCTGTTTCGTAAAAAATAATTTGCGCGATGCGTCGCCCCACGACTAGCGGAATAATGTAGTGTTGAGAACTGTTCTGAATTTCCATCGTCCAGCGGTTGATATACCCCACGTCGCCCCACCCTGCGCACTTGCAGACGTTTATAAAATTTCTTCCTAAAGACGAGCGCGCCTTCATCATCGTCGTTACGGTGTCGCGTCCGCCAATAAATTCTTGCGTGTGGGCAAGAATAGTTTCCCCCGGTTCAAGCAGAATGACCTTATCGTCGGGGCGGATGCCATCGTGCACCAAACTCACGTTTTTAAACGATTCCTTGGCGCTCTTGGCTCGGTGCGGTTCAGCGCCCCACACTTTCTCCGTGTCGCTTTTGCTGTAGAGGTTAAAAACTTTTTTGTGATTTTCGGGTGGTTGTTCGCGGTAGTACCATTCGCCAAGAGTTACGTCGTAGCTTGAAGTCGCGAGGTTTTCTTTCGCAAACGGTTCAATAACCACCGTTCCTTTTTTCTTTTCTTCTAGAATGCGTTTGTCAGAAAGTGCCATGGAAGACAGTGTACAGCGGATAGTGTTCAGTGGATAGTTGAAAACAAAAAACTAGATATTTGTGGAGAGCCATACGTCGCTTGACATTTCTTTTTTACCATAGTATAAAGGATTTCTATGAATAAATTTTCTGCTGTGCCTTTGGGGGTACTGTCTTTATTCGCCGCTTATGTAAGCTTGGTCAGTGTCGATATGTGGGATGGTGAAATGAACTGGTTCACCTTACCTGACGATGTTAGCGCGGAAGAGCAGGCAGAATATGCAGATGGTGCGCGAGAATATGCCGGTGAATACTCTGCATTTAAAAAAGGAGTTATTACGAGTAGTTTTGCTGGACTCTCGGCGCTTTCTGGATTTACCTCTTATCGAATTGCCCGACGTTAAATTCTTGTATTAAAAAACGGGCGCAAAAAGCGCCCGTTTTTTACACCGCCATGTTGGCTTTGATGGGGGGGTGTGATTCGTACCCTTCAAGTTTGATGTCGTCCATTTTAAAGTCGTCTATATTTTTTATATCAGGGTTGAGCCAGAGTGCTGGCGGTTTTAAAGGGGTGCGTGACAGTTGTTCTTTGACCGCGTCAAAGTGGTTGTTGTAAATGTGCGCGTCTCCAAGTGAGTGGACAAGCTCTCCTGGCTTTAATCCCGTCACCTGCGCCACCATCTGCAAGAGAAGCGAGTATGAAGCAATATTGAATGGGACACCAAGAAACATGTCGCACGAGCGTTGGTGCATGAAGAGCGACAATTTGCCATCTGCTACAAAAAATTGGAAAAACATATGGCAGGGAGGTAACGCCATTTCAGAAAGTTCCCCTGGATTCCAGGCGGTGACAATCATACGTCGGTCGGCGGGGTTCGTTTTTATTTTTTGAATTACTTCCGCGATTTGGTCGACGGTTGTACCATCTGGTTTCTTCCACGCTCTCCACTGCACGCCATAGATACGTCCTAGATCCGTTTCGTGTGCACGTTTCGGTTTCCAATAATCTGCTTCAAGATTTGCAGTCCAAATTGTTTTCTCACTCCCGTTTAACTCGCGTAGTCGCGCGTCGTCGTTTGACCCTTCCAAAAACCACAACAATTCACTCTTCACTGCCTTGAACGCGAGTTTTTTGGTGGTGACTGCGGGGAACCCTTCCGAGAGGTCAAAACGCATTTGCAATCCAAACAGTGCACGTGTTCCCACTCCCGTTCGGTCTTTACGGTCTGACCCCTCGTTAAGAATCTTTTGGAGGAGTGAAAGGTACTGCGTTTCCATATAAGGTATATTGTAGCAAGAATGAAAAAAGGAGTTTTTATTGCTATTGAAGGGGGAGACGGGTCGGGAAAGTCCAGCGCGGTCCAATGGCTTAAACAAGAACTCGGAGAAGAAAAATTTTTATTCACTCGCGAACCGGGGGGAATAGACTCTGCGGAGGAAATTCGTAACGTGTTGGTGAAGCATCGCGAACAAGACTTGGAAGTGTTGACGCAACTTTTTTTGTTTGAAGCGGGGCGCACGGAACATGTGACAAAAAAAATACGCCCCGCGTTGGAGTCAGGTATGCATGTTATTACGGATCGTTTTTCTGCTTCAAGCTACGCCTATCAAGTTGTTGCCGGAGGCGCGCCGCATCTTAAATCTTTTTTTGAGGACGCCGACCAACGCGCGCGCGGAGGGTTGCTCCCCGATCTCACTATTTTCCTTGACGTCGCTCCGGAGATAGGGATTGCGAGAAAAAGTTCTTCGGGGGACGAGCTGAACACTTTTGATACCAAAGAACTCGCGTTTTACACCAATGTGCGCAATGGGGTAAAGGAGTACCTCGCCGACAAACCGCACGTTACTATTAACGCAGAGCAATCGCAGGAAAACGTGCGTGGAGCAATCAAAAAAGAAATTTTAAAAATAACGACGTAATAAAAATATATGCACGACGAAGCAGTATTCAATGCCATCGCGGGAGAAGAGAAACGCCAAAGGGAAGGACTGGAGTTAATCCCTTCTGAAAATTACGTGTCACGCGCGGTGCGTGAAGCTTTGGGAAGCGTGATGACCAACAAGTATTCAGAAGGATACCCGGGCGCTCGCTACTACGGAGGTCAAACGTACACTGATGTTGTTGAAGACCTTGCTCGTGAGCGCGCTAAACAACTTTTCAACTGTCAGTTTGTGAATGTGCAGCCGCTCTCGGGTGCCCCAGCAAACTTAGAACTCTACGCGGCACTTTTGAACCCCGGCGACACGGTTTTAGGAATGGACCTCTCCCACGGTGGGCACTTGACCCACGGCCACCCCGTCACGCTTCCCGCAAAAATTTACAATTTCGTTCGATACAAAATGAAAAACCCTGACACGGGTGAAATTGACTACGACGAAATGCGCGAGGTGGCGAAGCGTGAAAAACCAAAAATTGTGCTTGCGGGTTTTTCCGCGTACTCTCGCGAACTAGACTACGATGCCTTTGTTTCTATCGCGCGTGAAGTGGGGGCGTTCGCCGTGTTTGATATCGCGCACATTGCAGGGTTGATTGCGGGGAAGGCGATCAGAAATCCGTTTGACGCAGGATTTGATGTGATGACCACCACCACGCACAAAACGCTCCGTGGTCCGCGGGGCGGGATGATTTTGACTCGCGAGGATGCTGACATTGCAAAGAAAATTGATAAGTCTGTTTTTCCTGGGCTTCAGGGAGGCCCCCACATGAACGTCATTGCCGCAAAGGCCGTTGCGTTTGGCGAGGCGCTCACGCCAGCGTTTGGAACGTACGCCATGCAAATTTTGAAAAACGCGAAAGCGATGGAGGTCGTGTTTGCCAAAGAAAAAGTGCGTATGTTGGGAGGAGGAACGTCTAATCACCTCATTTTGGCGGACGTGTTCGGTAGCTTGGGTGTCACGGGCGCTGAAGCGGAAAAAGTATTGGATGAGGTAGGCATTACGCTCAACAAAAACTCCATCGCTGACGATACGCGGAAACCAATGGACCCTTCAGGTATTCGCTTTGGCACCCCTGCTGTTACCACGCGCAATTTTAAAGAGGCAGAGTGTACGCGTGTTGCCGAGCTTATGATCCACACCCTCAAACATAAGGATGAAGAGAAGGTAAAACTAGACGTACGCGCGGAAATCAAGGCACTCGCCGAAAAATTTCCGATTCCCGAGTCGTTTGTCTAAAAGTTTTCAACAGGCCGAAAGGCCTGTTTTTTATATACAAAACCTGTGCACACCGTACTATATGCGTATAACAATAAATACGAAAAGAAATGACACAGGCTGTTGCACTAAAAAGTGCATTAGAAGTTGAGTACGATACGCAAAAATGTTGGGGGGTTGTTGCTTCCGTCAACGTGTATGGGTGCCATAGCGAGTACATCAAAACTCCAGAGAAAATAAAACAGTATGTAACCGAACTGTGTGAAAAAATTGGGATGATAAAGCACGGTCCCACGCTGGTTGAGCGTTTTGCGGAAGGAGCATTGGAGGGGTATTCAGGGTTTCAGTTCATTGAAACGTCATCCATTACGCTCCACTTCGACGAAACAGAAAACCGCGCGTTCATTGATATATTCAGCTGTAAATACTTTGACCCGGAACTTGCTAAAAAGTTCAGTTTAGAGTTTTTTGAAGGAACATCTGCCTCTGTAGTACACTTACTCAGGAGCTAGATGGAGGAACTTTTAAAGAACAAAATTAAAGAGGCACTACAGGCGCTCGGGATTGAGGATGTCCTACCGGCGTTGGAATTTCCTGCGGAACTATCACATGGGGATTTTTCCACCAACGTGGCGTTGGTGGCTGCAAAAAACGCGAAGCTCTCTCCAAAAGCGCTCGCCGAAAGAATTGTTGACGAGCTTGGTACTATAGACGGTGTTGAGAAAATTGAGGTCGCGGGCCCCGGATTCATCAACTTCATCCTTCCCCGTGCATATTTTTCAAATACGATTTTAGGGATAGATGAGATGTGGGGGGAAAATAGTGTCCACTACGGGAAAAAGATTGTTGTTGAACACTCAAGTCCGAATTTGTTTAAGCCTTTTCACATCGGACACGTAATGAATAATGCTATCGGTGAATCGATGGTGCGTCTCATGCGGTTTTCCGGGGCAGAAGTTGCCGCTATTTCGTACCCTTCCGATGTCTCGCTCGGAATTGGCAAAGCAGTCTGGGTCATCCTCAATGATGGGGGAGTAGATAAACTTAGATCAATTGGTGGCTCTGTGGAGACACTCGCGTATCTGGGTGATTGCTATGTTCAGGGCACAAAACTGTATGAAGAAAACGCAGAAGTTGCACAAGCAATGAAGCAAATAACTTCTGACCTTTACGAAAAAAAGAAAGGTGAGGCGTACCGTGTATATGAAGAAGCAAAAGAAATTAACCTCGCTTATTTCAAAACAATAACAAGTCGTCTCGGGTCAACGTTCGATGATTTTATTTTTGAAAGTGAGGCGGGCATTGAGGGAACCGAAATCGTTCGAGCCAATACACCGGCGGTGTTTAGTGAGTCGCAGGGAGCATTCATATATGAAGGAGAAAAAGACAACTTACACACACGCGTTTTTATAAACAAGGAAGGGTATCCTACCTACGAAGCTAAAGATGTCGGTCTACTTTCGCTTAAATTTAAAAAATATAATCCCGCCCTTTCGATATTTGTCACTGACCACGAGCAAGAGCAATATTTTAAGGTGGTGATAGCGGCGGCAGGAAAAATAAAATCTGAGTGGAAAGATAAAACAGTACATGTAACTCATGGCCGAATGACCTTTAAGGGTAAAAAAATGTCTTCACGGCTCGGAGGTGTTCCCATCGCTCAAACGCTTGTCGATTCTCTATTTTCAGAAGTTGCTGAACGCGCTGAAAGACTCGATGCGGAAAAAGATTGGTCGAGTATTAACGCGATTGGTGTCGCGTCTCTCAAATATAGTATTTTGCGTGCTGGGTGTGGAAAAAATATTGATTTTGATCCGGAACAGTCGCTCTCATTTGAAGGGGACTCAGGTCCGTATTTGCAGTATTCATATGTGCGCGCAAAGAGTGTTTTGGAGAAGGCGAATAGTCAGCATCCAACAGTCAGTAGTCAGCCTGAAGTGTTATCTCAACTTGAACGTTTACTCCCACGTTTTCCACACGTAGTTCTACGCGCGCAGCGCGAATTTGAACCTCATTTCGTTACGACATACCTCACTGAACTTGCGAGCGCGTTTAACAGCTGGTACGCGAACGAAAAAATTATAGGAGGCGAGCACGAAGCCTACAAGCTCGCGCTTACGCGAGCGTTTGCTCAAACGATGAAAAATGGCCTCTGGCTCCTCGGTATTGCCGCACCGGAAAAAATGTAATAAAAGCCTTCTATCTTCTAAAAACCCCTCCGTGATACTATAGAAAAATGAATGAGGAAGTTCAGAAATCTGAATCCGCGTTACGGGAAGAGAAGATTTTAGAGTTTTGGCACGACAGAGATATTTTCGCAAAAACCCTGCAGAAAAAATCCCCCAAGGGTGAGTTTGTGTTTTACGATGGGCCGCCCTTTGCGACGGGGCTTCCTCACTACGGACATATTCTGGCGTCGGTTATCAAAGACACCGTGCCGCGGTACTTCACCATGCGCGGGTACCACGTGCCGAGAGTGTGGGGGTGGGATTGCCACGGACTCCCGATAGAAAATATTGTTGAAAAAGAGCTCGGATTCAAACATAAAAAAGAAATCCGCGAGTATGGAGTGGCAAAGTTTAATGAAACCTGTCGTGAACGTGTTTTAACCTACACATCGGAGTGGGAAAAAATTATTCCTCGCATCGGGCGATGGGTAGATATGAAAAACGCGTACCGAACCATGGACAAGTCGTTTATGGAAAGCGTGTGGTGGGTTTTTAAATCAATTTATGACAAGGGGTTGGTGTACGAGGATTACCGTTCAATGCACGTTTGCCCGCGATGTGAAACAACGTTAAGTCAGCAAGAGGTATCAGAAGGATACAAAGACGTAAAAGATATTGCGATAACCGTCAAATTTAAATTGAAAAAAAATAACGTGATCGGATTGTCTGGGGATGTGTATGCTCTTGCGTGGACCACGACCCCTTGGACACTTCCTGGTAACGTTGCCCTCGCAGTAAACTCAGAAATTGAGTACGAAGTATGGGAGAAAAACGGCGAGATGTTACTTGCGTCTAAAAAATACTGGGAGGAGCATCCTGGCGATAAACCCGTAACACGCGGGGTATTATCTGGGGTCACTCTCCTTGGTCTTGAGTACGAACCGCCGTTTGATTACTACAAAAACGATACGACACTCAAGAATCGCGAAAATGGATGGAAGGTGTACCATGCTGACTTTGTGACGGCAGATGCGGGAACGGGTATTGCGCATGAAGCCCCTGCCTTTGGTGCGGATGACTGGGAACTTTTAAAGAAAGAAAATCTTCCTTTTGTTCAGCACGTGAATTACGACGGAACCATGAAGACAGAAGTTGCTGCATTTGCGGGGATGGAAGTAAAGCCACGCTCTGACGATGACCGAGTTCGTCTTGGTACCGATATCGCTGTCCTCACGTACCTTCAAGAACACAATCTCCTCTTTTTGAAAGAAAATATTACACACGCGTATCCTCACTGTTGGCGATGTGATTCACCACTTTTAAATTACGCTACTTCGTCATGGTTTGTAAGTGTAGAAAAAATTAAAGACCGAATGTTAAAGAACGCGCAGTCAATCAACTGGTCTCCCAAACATATAAAAGAGGGGAGGTGGGGAAAGTGGTTAGAGGGCGCGCGCGACTGGTCTATTTCACGTCAGCGCTTTTGGGCGAGCGTCATACCGATTTGGGTATGTGAAACCTGCAAAGAAAAACGTGTGTTCGGTTCAGCGTCAGAGCTTGAAAATGCGAGCGGAAAAAAGGTAGATGACCTTCACAAGCACATCGTGGATGAAATTACTGTTCCGTGCGCGTGTGGCGGCGTGATGCGACGCGTTTCTGATGTACTCGATACGTGGTTTGATTCAGGGTCCATGCCGTATGGAGAAAAACACTATCCTTTTGAAAAAAAAGAAGCATTTGACCGTACGTTTCCGGCGCAGTTTATTGCCGAGGGGCAAGACCAAACGCGAGCGTGGTTTTACTATCTTCACGTTTTTGCGACGGCGCTTTTTAACAAACCAGCCTTTCAAAATGTCATTGTGAACGGGATTATGCTTGCCGAAGATGGCAAGAAAATGTCTAAAAGGCTTCAAAACTATCCTGACCCAATGAAGGTGGTTGACCGCTACGGCGCAGACGCGCTTCGCTACTACCTCCTCTCGTCTCCCGTGGTCCAATCAGAAAACTTAAGCTTCGCTGAGAGCGGTGTTGACGAGGTATTGAAAAAACACATCAATCGTTTAATGAATGTGCTCTCATTTTACAAACTCTATGAAGACGGAACAAAACGTTCGGGGGAGAGTAAACACGTTCTTGATCGTTGGATATTGCTCCAACTTGATGAACTCGTGTGGGAAATAACCCGTGCGTATGAGCGCTATGAATTAAACAATGCAGTACGACCGCTCGCGCTTTTTGTTGATGACCTTTCGGTGTGGTATTTGAGAAGAAGCCGAGATCGTTTAAAAAACAGCAGTGCTGACCAAAAAGCTGCACTCGCGACCCTGCGTCAGGTACTCTATACACTTTCACTGGTGATTGCTCCTGCCATGCCATTTACGGCAGAATCGCTCTACCAAGAAGTTAAAGAAGGTGACGATCTGGAGAGTGTTCATTTATGTAGTTGGCCTGAAAGACGTAAACCATTCTTTTCTTTCCCTCACCACTTTGGCAGATCTCTTAAAGAGTCGCCCCTTATTGCGGACATGAGCGAGGTACGTCGCGTGGTGTCGCTCGCGCTTGAAAAGCGTTCGTCGGTAAACATTAAGGTGCGCCAGCCACTGCAGCAGCTCACCGTGAAGGATGAACGGTTGAAAGGGAAATATGAACTTGTAGAACTTATTAAAGAAGAGGTGAATGTGAAGGACGTGGTGTTTGATAAGAATCTTTCCGAAGATGTTCTCCTAGACACGGCTATCACCGACGCATTAAAAGAAGAGGGAGATGTTCGTGAGTTGGTGCGTCTCATTCAAGATTTGCGAAAAGCATCAGACCTTTCGCCAAAGGATACAGCGACTCTTACGTTTGCGGGAGATGCTACGCTCTTAGAAAAATACTGGGAACAAATTTCAAAGACGACGAACCTTGCGCGATTTGAGCGCGGAGACGAGAACCATGTCACGAAGTCATGACATCACCGCGCGAGGAGTGGTGGTGAGTCGTGCTCCCTCCGGGGAAGGAAGCGTGCGGGTTTCTATTTTTACTGAAAGCTTGGGGTTAGTGAATGTGCTTGCGAAAAGCGCGCGTGAAGAGCGTTCCAAACTTCGCCCCCACTTGCAGGTTGGGTCGTACGGGTCGTATACGCTTGTTCGTGGTCTCTACGACTGGCGCGTTACCGGTGCTGTTGATACAGAAAATTCATACTTTGAACTTAGGGGCAAACGGTACGCGCAAACGGCAGGCGCGCGTGTTGTTGGTGTGGTTCGTCAGTTAGTTCACGGTGAAGAAAAAAACGCTGAATTGTTTGAAGCGCTGTGGTTTTTTCTCTACGCGCTCGGTACGTTGTCGGAAGATGAAGTAAAAACTGCCGAACACCTCGCGGTGGTGCGCATTCTCTCAGCTCTCGGCTACGTTCCTCCTCAGAAAGAAGTGCCGTTTGTGGAAGAGGTGTCCTACACTGCTGAAGTCTTAAACGCGGTAAAACCGTATGAAAAAAAGCTTGTAAGGGCAATTAATGAAGCACTTTTGGCAAGTAATTTGGCGTAATAATAGGAAACAGTAATGAGTGAAGAGTAATCAGCGGTGAGTAATGAGAGATAGAAATGAGTATCGTATAATGCAAAGATATGGATCCCGTTAGAAATAACGGACTCCTAAAAGTTTTCATGTTTATTTTTATTAAAAAACTTAACCGAATAGGCGTGCGTAATAAAATTACGTTTACGTCCTATTTCTAACGGGATGGAAAAAAAGAGCGCGCTTGAGCGCCTCGCGAAAAAATTAAACTCGCGCACCGACGGAGAGTTCCACGCGCGTCGCTCAACACTTTCCGCGGAAAGTACTACTCCCGCTCGGTCGTGGCAGAGTGAAAAGCCGGTCACCGCGCTTGAAACAGGTGGTCGTAAAAAAATGAAAAGACTGAGTTACCTAGAACTATTTTTTATTGGCTCAGTGGTCTTTTTTGTTATTGCTGGCGCGTCCGCCGCGTTCCTCTTCTTTTCGGGAAGCAACACGGTTTCAACGAGAAACGTAGATATTGCCATAAGCGGTCCGACTTCAGTGCGCGCCGGCGAAGTACTTCCACTCCAAATAGTGTTGACTAACCGCAACTCGGTGCCGATGGAACTTACCGACCTCGTGGTTGAGTTTCCACCAGGCACGCGAAGCGAGAATGATGTCACGCTTGAATTGCCGCGTATTCGCGAAAGCCTCGGCACCATAAAACCAGGGGAGAGCGTGAACCGAACCGTGCGCGCCATTATGTTTGGACAGGCAGATCAAAATTTAGACATCACCGTTTCGGTTGAGTACCGCGTACCATCTTCAAACGCCATTTTCCTTGCTGAAGAAACGTACTCGCTCCCCATTAGCCAGTCGCCCGCAAGCATCACGGTGGAGTCGCTCCAAGAAATAGTGTCAGGTCAAGAAACCGCGCTCACGGTCACGGTCACTTCAAACGTGACCGAGGTGTTAGACAACCTTCTCTTAGTTGCGGAATATCCGCCAGGGTTTTCATTTAAATCCGCCTCGCCTACCGCGGTGACGGGGAGCAACACATGGCGCTTGGGCGACATAGAGGCGGGAGGAAAACGCACCATCACTATTCGTGGGGTGTTTACAGGCGAAGATGGTGACGAGCGCGTGGTGCACTTCACGACGGGAACTGAAAATGGAAATGCAAAAGATGAAATTGCGGCGCCACTGGCAACGGGGGATGTCGCGTTGAAATTGGCAAAGCCATTTGTTTCACTTTCGCTCTCGCTCGACGGGAGTGTTGCAACGGAAAAGGTGGTCGTGCGTGGGGCTCCCGTTCGCGTGGACTTGCGTTGGGTGAACAACCTGCCCCAGCGCGCGCAGGATGTTGAGCTAGAGGTGAAATTAAACGGCGCTATTTTGGATAGAAACAGCATCGTGGCGCAAAAAGGTTTCTGGCGCTCTAGCGACAACACCGTTATTTTCAGTCGAGAAACTGACTCTGCACTGAACGATGTGGCTCCAGGGGGAACAGGAACGTATTCGTTTAGTTTTGCGTCACTTCCGTTTGAATCTGGAGTATTTAAAAACCCCGAAATAACACTCTCGGCAACGGTGCGCGCGCGCCGTATTACCGAATCAAACGTACCTGAAACTATTGAATCTAAAACAACGTCGCGGGTGCTGGTGGCAACAGACCTTTCACTCGCAAACTCTCTTTCATACCTCTCGGGGAGCAAACCTCCCAAAGCAGACACCGACACCACCTACCTTGTCAGTTGGACAGTGAACAATACCGCAAACGCGGTGGCGAACGCGCAAGTAACAGCAGCGCTGCCGAGCTACGTAAAATTTGTTCAAGGGTCAACGAACGACGCTATTTCGTACAACTCAATTGGTGGCGTGGTGACGTGGACGGTGGGGGATTTGGAGGCAGGGCAGTCAAAAAATGCCACATTCCAGGTTACCTTAACCCCATCTCTTTCTCAGGTGGGGAATATGCCAACGGTGATTTCTGACCAGCGTGTCTACGGGTTTGACCGCTTTACCAGAACTAACATAGAACGTTCTGCTCAGGCACTGACCACGCAGAGCGCCGGCGCTACACCGCAGCTGTCGTCTGTGGTACCGTAGGTCATACGAAGTATGACCAGTAAACAGGAATCAGTAATGAGTTATGAGTGAAAACCAAGAAAACGTAATGGAAAAAATTGTGTCGCTCGCCAAAAGGCGCGGGTTTATTTTTCAAGGTTCTGAAATTTATGGGGGGCTTGCGGGCGTGTATGATTTTGGCCCGAACGGAGTGGAACTTTTAAGTAACATCAAACAGTCGTGGTGGAAAGCGAATGTGTACGATAAAGAAAACTATTTTGGTATTGATTCTGGAATGTTCAAACATCCCAAAACGTGGGAGGCGTCTGGCCACACGAGCGGGTTTTCAGACCCACTTGCGGAGTGTAAAAACTGCAACACGCGCATTCGTGTTGATAAAGAGCTCGCCGCGCTTGGTGTAGAGGCGGATGAAAAAATGTCTGAGAGCGAGCTCAACGAGTTGTTTGACGCGCATCGGGAGAAAATAAAATGCCCTACCTGTGGTAAAAAAGATTTTTCAAAAGTCCGCGCGTTTAACTTGTTGGTGAAATCAAATCTCGGCGACTTCACTTCCGAAGGTACCGACCCGGTGTACCTGCCGGGCGAGGCGTGCCAGGGAATCTACCTCAACTTTAAAAATATTGTGGACAGCATGCACCCGAAAATTCCTTTCGGCGTTGCGCAAATCGGTAAGGCATTTCGAAATGAAATCAGTCCTCGTAACTTTCTTTTTCGTACACGCGAGTTGGAACAGGCGGACACGCAGTACTTTGTAAAACCAAACGAAAACAAAGATGCGTACGAAAAAATAAAACAAGAACGCTGGCAGTGGTATCTAAGTTTGGGCATTGAAGAAAACAAACTGCGTTGGAAACAACATGAAAACCTTGTCTTCTACGCGAAAGACGCGTGGGACATTGAGTACGAATTTCCGGGAGGGTTTGATGAAGTGGAAGGTATCCACGACCGCACTGACTACGACTTAACCCAGCATATGAAGTTCTCTGGAGTTGACCTACGCTACACCGACCCGGAAACCGGCGAGAAGTACATTCCGTGGATTCTTGAAACTTCTATGGGTGTGGGGCGCGTATTCCTTGCGGTGCTTGCAAACGCGTACCGCGAAGATGAACTCGGAGGGGAGAAGCGCGTGTACTTAAAACTTCCTCCGCACCTGGCGCCCGTAAAAGCGTGCGTGTCGCCACTCCTTAAAAACAAACCAGAGTTGGTTGAAAAAGCGCGGGAAGTCTATGCAACACTCAAAAAAGAGGTTCCACAAATCGTGTGGGACGACAACGGCAATATTGGTAAACGCTACCGCCGTCAAGACGAAATTGGTACGCCGTTCTGCATCACCGTTGATTTTGACACCTTGGGCGAACACGCGGAACTAAAAGACACCGTAACGCTGCGCCACCGTGATACTGGAGAACAGGAGCGTTTGAGTATTGAAGATGTCGTTAAAAAAGTAAAACAGAAAATTACTTTGTAATTTTTTATGCAAAAAAGTGCTTTGTGGCGTTTTATTTGGCTGCAAGCTTTCTTTAAAAACTTTCATTACTACATTTCTAATAGAGATGTGTATAGGGCCTTCAGAAGGGCTGAGCAAAAAGGAATGTTTAATCTTGGCACTGGCAAAACCGAACTACGTGCAGAGGTTCAGAATCCAAACATAACTGATATTTTAATTAAAGAATTTAAACCCCACGAAAACGTTTTCCAGCTCACCATTACCGATCATTATAAGATTCAAAAAGAACGCGACTTAGTAAATAAAAAATATGAGAAACAGCTAGAGAGAAGCAAGGAAACCGCAGGCCCAGGCATAGGAGGGGAAGTTTTTGCAGTTGATGGATTGATTTATATTGGCACTTTTGTTTTGACGTTTTTTATACAGTGGATAACACAACATCTTGCTGGAGAAATAGATGATAAAGCGTGGTCACTATTTAAAAAATCATTTATAAATGTTTTTGAAAAGTTAAAAAAACAAAAAACTGAAGGCAGTATTGCCATTGTCACATCTTATAAACCAGAACAAGCTCCAAGACCAACCATTTACTTTGTTCTCCCGACATCTATTTCTACAGAAAAGGAATTAATGGAAATATTAGAAACAATTAGAAATTTTACTTACGTTATTAACTCTATACACCAGGAGTTTAATGGGCGAATATCAGTTTACTCCATATGTTTTGATACTGAAGCCAAGATATGGAGGCTCGGTACTTCCGGTGAGTGGAATCCGGAAGAATCAGAGATTCAGGAAAACATAGAAAAGGTGATTCATGAAAAAACAAACATTCAAATCATAATTCGAAAATAGCGTATAACTCTTTGATATAGTGCCGGTATGAAAAAAGTTTTTATTCTCCACGGGTGTCCGTCTTTTGAAAAAGAAGGTCCAGAGCAGACCTATGCGAAACACTGGATGCCGTGGATAGAGAGAGAACTTATTGAAAGGGGATATGAAGTAGTGCGCCCCATGATGCCAGAGCCGTGGGCGCCGAAGTACGCTGCATTTAAAGAAGAATTTGAGAAAAACGAAATACCTGATGATGCTATTTTGATTGGCCACTCTTGTGGCGCCGCGTTTTTAGTTCGGTGGCTTGGAGATACAAAGCACAAGGCCTCACAATTAATTTTAGTCGCTCCTTGGAAAATTCCTGATGAAGGTGATGTGGGGCGGCAAAAATACTATGGCTACGACATAGACAAAACAATTCCATCTCGAGTGCCGAATATCGTGATGTTCACTTCTGACACTGAGGAAGAAGAGGGGAAAGAGAGTGTAAAAATTTTTCACGAAGCGCTCGGCGGAAAGTTGATAGAATTAAAAAACAAAGGACACTACAAGCTTGGGGAAATGGGCGGAGAAGAGTTTCCTGAACTTCTTGAAGAAATTTTATGAACCTCATCGTTGATGCAAAACTTCAGGAAACAATTGATGCCATAACATTGAACTTTAATCCGGTGTCAATTTTTCTTTATGGTTCGCGTGCTCGTACCGATGCACTTGATCAAAGTGATTATGAAATCGGAGTACTTTATAAAAGAGAAAATAAAATATCACGTCTAGAGTTAAAAGCTATAAACCCACACGAAGAGGTCGTTATTTATCCATTTGAATATGAGGATTTTCTGGCGTACAAAATTGATACGCCCTTCCCTGAAGGGATTTATTTTAGAGAGCTTATTGGTGTGGGAAAAACTTTGTATGGTGAGGAGGTTCTTGAACACCTAGATTCGCCCAAAATCACTACACTGGATTTATTGCAACGTGTCCGTTTTGATACCGCTTTTGCACTTGCGGCCATTTTGTCAAAACGGAATGGCGACGAAACTACTGCAGCAACAGAATTTTCAAAATCATGTCTGTTCGGGGTGCGTTGTCTGATTATTCTTGAGACAAAACGATTTCCGTTCACCTATGACGATATTTATGAACAGTCTAAATTACTCGACTTAGGTGAGTATGGTCACGTTGTTGAACACGCTTTTGCTGTACGAAAAGGAACAGAGAGGCTAGACGAAAATTTGCTTTATCGCAATGTATCGTTGTTAAATAAAATTATTAAAAACCGAATTGTAGATTTAATGGGGAAAGAGGGGAATAAAGGATTGTTGTAACTTATATGAACCTCATCGTTGATGTACAGGCGAAAGATTTGAATAGGGCAGTGAAGTTTTATACTGATGTTCTTGGGTTAAAGTGTCGTATTCATGAAAAAGATTGGGCGGGGATAGTGGTTGGGGATGCGGAAATACATTTGTACGTTGACGGGGGTGTCACTGAAGGAGTTGAATTTTATGTGGATGACATTGACACAGAAGTGAAACGTCTTTCGGCGCTTGGGGTACAGTTTTTTGCAGGAAGCGATAAACCAAGTTTTATAAAGGCAGATGAACAAAACATCAGTGAGTTTCCATTCGGCCGCTTAGCATACTTCAAAGACTCCGAAGGCAACGAACTCGCTCTCGTTAAAGATTTTTAGTAAGGAGTTTTGAAGGTATAATGCTTTTTGAAAATGTTTTATGAAAACTCTAGCATTTTTTACGCCATCATTGATTATCTCCGTGTTCGTTTTGGGAGCGGTGTTTTGGTACGGGGGAGTGGAAGCACTTTTTTTGGCGGCGCTTCTTTCAGTCTTGGAAGTAACCCTCTCCTTTGACAACGCGGTGGTGAACGCCAAAGTGTTGGCGCGCATGACCCCTGCATGGCAACAACGCTTTCTTACGTGGGGGATTTTGATCGCCGTGGTAGGGACACGGCTCATCTTGCCTATTTTAATTGTGGCGGTAACCGTGTGGACCTCCCCGTGGGTGATTGCCAAACTCGCGTTTTTTGATCCTGAAGCGTATGGGCACCTGTTAGAAGGTGCGCGATACGCCATTAATTCATTTGGCGCATCATTTCTGCTTATGGTGTCTTTAAAATATTTTATGAATGCTTCAAAGGACCGTCACTGGCTCCATGTGATTGAACATTATCTTGCGCGTTCAGGGAAGATTGAATCTATCGCGGTTGCGGTAGTGTTGATAGCCCTCACCGCCGTTTCGTTTTTGGTGCCTGACGAAGCATCAACAGTGGTACTAGTTGCCGGTATTGTGGGGATAGTTATTTTTATTTTAATGGAAGGTATCACTAGTTCGTTTTCGGTTTCTACCGAGGAAGTAGAAAAGGCAGGACTCGCGATGTTTATTTACCTTAACGTCTTAGATACCGCATTTTCATTGGACTCTGTCGTTGGTGCGTTTGCGCTTTCAAATTCCATTCCGGTTATTGTAGCGGGCTTAGGTATTGGTGCGTACTTTGTTCGTACACTCACCATTTACCTTGTAAAGAAAAAAGCACTCGACACCATTATTTTTCTAGAGCATGGTGCTCACTGGGCAATTTTTGGACTTGCTGCTTCAATGTTAGTGGGGACGCTGGTTGAAGTTCCTGAAATTATTACAGGAGGTATCGGTCTCTTTTTTGTCGTTGCTGCCTATTACTCATCGTTACTCTTAAAGAAAAAAGAAGTATGACTCTAAAAACACTGCTTAAATTTCTGCGAACATTTTCTATCGTTATCGGACTCGTCCTCATTTGGCGGGGAATTTGGTACATTTTGGATTGGATAGACTTCACCTTTTTAGCGAGTCAGCACGTGTGGACAGCGGTCGGGGGGATTGTGTTGGGGCTCCTTATTCTCTACATTCCCGACGGAGATTTGAAAGAAATTGAAAAGTTGTAATCTTTGTCCTAAAAAATACAATACGTCAGTTTTGTGCCGGCACACCGGTGAGTGGTTGACAGGGTTGATAGAATAAGAGTATGAAAACCGTTGCCGTTCTTGTAGGTAGTCTGAGGAAAGAGTCGTTTAACCGATCGCTCTTTGAGGCGTTTAAAAAGTATGCTCCCGCTGACCTTCACTTCCAAGAGGTGTCTCTTACGATGCCTCTTTATAATGCTGATGTGGAGGAGCGTGGAATTCCTGAAGAAGTTCAACGCGCAAAAGAAATAATTGACCGCGCCGATGGGGTGCTTATCGTCACCCCTGAATATAACCGCTCACTACCGGGGGTGTTAAAAAACGCCATCGACTGGACTTCGCGCCCTGGTGGAAAAAGTTCGTGGAAGGGGAAACGAGTTGCGGGAGCGGGTGCTACCAACGGGTCACTAGGCACGGCACCAGCACAACAACACCTCCGTTCGATATTGGTATATCTTGACACCCGCGTTATGGGTCAGCCGGAGTTTTATCTCTCTGGGGTTAAAGAAAAAATTGATACCGATGGAACTGTCCGCGATGTGCCTACCAAAGAGCGTGTAGAAAAATTTCTTGCGTCATTTCTGGCGTTTTTAGAGGCATAAAGTTGTCTTTGTGTTACTATTTGCCTATGGCAACGAAGGCGCCTTCTCCCATTATTATTCATATTTCTCCGACCAGCGTTCTCTCCACGATCGCTATCGCGCTTGCTATTTGGCTCTTGTTTTACCTCAAGGATCTCGTTCTTATTGTCTTAACCGCCATTGTCATTGCTTCGTCCATTGAACCCGCGGTCTTATGGTTTATGCGCTATCGGGTAATTCGCCCGGCGGCGGTGGCACTGGTATATGCGCTAGTGTTTGGGTTTTTGTTTGGGTTTGCATACCTCCTCTTTCCACCGCTGATTGAAGAAACAAGTGGATTTGTTTCAACACTTCCAAAGTACATTGAGACATTTAATTTGAGCAGCCTTCTTTCAAATCAGTTTGCCGCTACCACGCAAGAAGTTACCTCTACCGCTTCACTTGCCACCACCTTGAGCGAGTTCCAGAGTATTTTCACTGCAACAGGTGAAGGTGCATTCCGTGCTGTTGCCGGTGTGTTCGGCGGGGTGTTCTCCTTTTTCCTCATTCTTCTCTTATCGTTCTATTTTGCCGTTCAGGAAACAGGCATTGATGACTTCCTTCGCGTCGTGACCCCTATCAAACACCAAAAGTACGCCATTGGCCTTTGGCGCCGCTCACAAGTAAAAATTGGGCTCTGGATGCAGGGACAACTCCTCCTATCGCTCATTGTGGCAGTGTTGACCTACCTTTGGCTCACCGTGCTCGGCGTGCCGTACGCCCTTCTCCTTGCCATATTTGCGGCTATTGCTGAGCTAGTTCCGGTGTTTGGCTCCTTGGCGGCGGCAATACCCGCTATCGCGGTTGCAGGGACTTTTGGGGGCCTCCCTACGGCTCTTTTGGCGGGAGGTGGGTACCTCATCATCAACCAAATTCAGGGAAACTTAATTTACCCCCTCGTGGTGAAGCGTGTGGTGGGAGTACCTCCGCTTTTGGTTATTTTGGCGTTGATTGCCGGCGCGCAGTTGGCAGGATTTTTGGGTGTTCTTCTTTCAGTGCCAATCGCGGCGGCTTTGCAAGAGTTGGTTTCTGATGTAGAAAAGAGCAAGCGCGAACACGAACTCGCTGAACAGAATGGATAAGAAACCGCTCTACATTACCACCACATTGCCGTATGTGAACGCCGATCCGCATATTGGGTTTGCGTTAGAAATTTTACAAGCAGACGTGTTAGCACGACACGCATCGCTTTCAGGCAGGGAAGTATTTTTTAATACCGGCACCGACGAGCATGGGCAGAAAATTTTTGAAACCGCACAGAAAGCAGGGCGTGACGTGCAGGAATATGTTGATTATTATGCGAGCGAGTTCAAAAAATTAAAAGATGCGCTTGGACTTTCTTCCAGTCTTCATTTCATTCGCACTACAGAACCTCGTCATATTGAAGCAGCGCAAGAAATGTGGAAACGATGTGCAGCAAACGGCGACATTTACAAAAAAGCATACGAGGGGCTCTACTGTGTAGGGTGTGAAAAGTTCCTCACCCAAAAGGAAATAGTAGACGGCAAGTGTCACATTCACGGGAAAGAGCCGGTTTTACTTAAAGAAGAAAATTATTTTTTTAAATTCTCAGAGTACCAAGAAAAATTACTCCAATATCTAAATCGTACTGACGTGGTCATACCAGAGTGGCGCAGGCAAGAGGCAATCAACTTTGTGAAAGAGGGACTGGAAGACTTCAGTATTTCGCGAGAGAAAGCGCGACTTTCATGGGGTGTGCCAGTGCCGGGGGACGATACGCAGGTGATGTATGTGTGGTTTGATGCGTTGACGAGCTACATCTCCACCTTAGGTTGGCCGAATGAGGGAGGGGACTTTGAGAAATTTTGGCAGGAAGGTCATGTATTGCAGATGGCGGGGAAGGATCAAATTCGCTTTCAGTCTTTAATATGGCAGGCGATGATTATGTCGGCAGGAGTAAAAAACACCGACCAAGTTTTCTATCACGGATTTATCAACTCCGGCGGGCAGAAAATGTCCAAGTCACTAGGGAACGTCATCAACCCGTACGAGCTGGTGCAGAAGTATGGCACTGATGCCACGCGCTACCTTTTGCTTCGCCACGTTCACTCAACCGAAGATACCGATGTCACGTGGGAAAAACTCGATGAGTGGTATACGGCAGACTTGGTAAACGGAATCGGTAACTTTGTCGCGCGGGTAATGAAGTTAGCTGAAGAGTACCTACCAGGCCCAGTTGCTATTACCGAAGAGAAAAATTCTCTCATGGTCTCTGCCACCTTAGGTGCTTTTGATTTCAACGCCGCACTAGGCTCTCTAATGGGAGTTATTAGTGAAGAGGATGAGTTTATTCAAAAGACAGAGCCATATAAAAAAATAAAGAGCGAAAGTTCTGAAGAAAAAAAACAGGCAGTAGAAAATATTGAAAGGTTAGTGAGACAAATTGAGTGGTTGGCGTATTATTTTCAACCTTTCATGCCCGAGACCTCAGGAAAAATTCTTAAGGCCATAGCAGAAAACAAAAAACCAGAGAATTTGTTCCCTAGACTACATGATTGAAGTTGTTCTCGGATACGCTCTGATGTTTATGAGCCTACTTGTGGTATTTTTTGCCTTTCCCAGCCAAGTTTGGAAGAATCATAAAGATAAAAAATTTGGAATTTCTCTCATTTTAGTTTTATTTGGAATTGGAATTTATTCCTTGCGCATCCCATATACTTTTATTCGTGAAGATTATTTTATTCTCATTCCCGATATTTTCGGTTTACTGGTACACCTAATACTAATTTATCAATTTTTCTTATACAGGCGTTCAAAATAAGAAGTTAATATGCAATTTAAGTATATAGATATTCATTGCCATCCAAACTTGTCGGGGCTTAAAGAAAACCAAGATGAAGTGATTGCAAAAATGGCAGAGGAGGGGGTGTTAGGAGTTGTCGTCGGCACTAACCTTGAAAGTTCCCGCGAGGCGGTGAAACTCGCCGAGCAGTACAAACATCTCTACGCCACCGTGGGGCTCCACCCCAATTACACTCAAAAAGAAAAATTTGATATATCAAATTTTTCGGAGCTTTTGAAACATGAAAAGGTTGTGGGAGTGGGGGAATGCGGGGTGGATTATTTTAGGCAAAGCACATCTGCGCCAGGAGACACGCATCAAGACGGATGGAAAGAAAAACAGTGGGAAGTTTTTAAACAGCACGTAGAGCTTGCGCTAGAGCACGACAAACCCCTCATGATCCACTGCCGTCCCTCAAAGGGAAGCATGGACGCTTACGAAGAGGTCGCCACCTACCTCGAGTCATTTGGTCAATGTCCGGACATTGACCAAAAGGGGGGAGGGCGGCACGTAAAAGGGAATATGCACTTTTTTGTGGGGAACGTGGAAGTGGCGAGGCGGTTTTGGAGTTTAGGATTTACTACTTCGTTTACGGGGGTTTTAACGTTTACCAAAGACTACGACGAGGTGGTACGCGAAGCTCCTGCCGATATGATTCTCTCTGAAACCGATGCGCCGTGGGCCGCCCCGGTTCCTCACCGCGGGGAAACGAACCATCCTACTTACGTTCGCTACGTCGCAGAAGCGATAGCGCGTATTCGTGAAGAACCTGTCGAGGAGGTTCAAAAGACTCTCTTTGCCAATGCGAAGCGTATTTTCGTAATTTCTTCGAAAATTTGACAATCTCGTTTCTACAAAGCATAATTAGTTCGTTTGTTATAAAAATAAAATCCCTTATCTATGGTCCTAGAAGCTTTTGATTTCATTTCAGATTTTTTCCACGCTCATGGTGCGGATGCGCATGGCAGTGATCTTCTCTATCGCCTTTTCAGTCATGACACAATGAGTAATCTAAACAACCAACAAGTTGTCGCTGATTACGATTCGATAACGGTTTTGGAAGAAGTTTCACAAGAACAGCCTCCGTCCAACGCTGCTCTGATTGAAAAATGGGACATTGAACTCCAACAGTCGATTAATGATGCTCAGCAAGCAATCAATAACATGCCTGTCACTACAGATGTCGAAAAAACTTATAAAATCTATCTTCAAAATCAACTTGATCATGTGAGTGATGAGGAACACAAAGTTCTAAAAAATTTCCATTACACAAGTCATGAAAGACTTCAAAAACTTTCAGAGCTAAAACAGGCCGCTGACTCAATCGAGTTGCACGCCGAAAATCCTAACTGGAACAATCCTTATAATCCCTAGGACACTACTCCAGGTCATTTCGTGCCTGCCTCGGTTCCGCACTGTGGGAAGCTAAACCAGCTTGTGCATGTTCAATATGTTGCCGTGGCGGTCGCGTATTCGAGGAGAAGCAGTTGAAGATGTTCAACGAGCACTCCTTTCGAACGCAAAGCGGGGGTTTGGCATTGCTACAGAGCCCCGTATTGCCTGAATAACGACCCCGTGATACGCTGTCCTAACTTATGGATACTGATATGGAAGTTACCGATTACAGCGCCGTTGTGGAGGCGGATGCAGCCAAGGACGCTACAGGAGTCTATGAAGTGGGATACCACCTCATCCCTTCTCTTTCTGAATCAGACGTTGAAGGACAGGCATCTGCCTTGGTGGTCGCTCTTAAAAAAGCAGGAGGTTCGGTTATTGGTGAGCGCGCTCCTATTAAAATGAATCTCGCGTACGCGCTTGAAAAAAAAGTTGCGGGCGCCAAACGTTCATATAACGAAGCGTACTTCGGATGGGTTGCCTTTGAAGCACCAACTGCATCTCTCAAAACGATTGAAAGCGTTTTTGCTAAAGAAGAAAATGTACTTCGCCACCTGCTTGTTACCACCACGGGCGACACCGTTGCGGCGGTACTTGCTGACCCGCTGCTTGACGCGGCATCAGTTCCAGAAGAACTTCCTGAAGTAGCTGCCGAAGCTGAAGCGGGAGGAGTGGTAGAATCAGTAGGAGCCGATTCTTCTGAGGAGGTCTAAACAATTCTACCTATGTATCTCAATAAAGTCTTTGTTGCGGGTAATCTCACTCGTGACCCGGAGTTAAAAGCGCTTCCGAGCGGATCGTCAGTCTGCACCTTTAGTGTTGCCACGAACCGTGTATGGTTTGATCAAAATAAACAAAAACAAGAAGCGGTAGAGTATCACAACATCGTGGTGTTTGGCCGACAAGCTGAAACATCCGCGCAGTATTTAAAAAAGGGAAGTGGGGTGTTGATAGAAGGGCGCATACAAACTCGTAGTTGGGAGAAAGAAGGGCAAAAACAGTACCGCACTGAAATCGTTGCTGAGCGCGTTCAGTTTGGTGCACGTGCAGGGACTGCAGGGCCTACCCAAGAAGTGCGTGGCGGCGACCAGCCAGGCCAGGAGGGAAGTAGCGCGGGAGGTATAGAGTACCCTACTGAAGAAATTAGCCCTGACGATATTCCATTTTAGGGAATAGTTGAAAATGTAATGAAAAGCGTGTAGAATCTCTGAACATATGGATAGCACCCCCAAATACCTTGATTATAAAAATACTGCCTACCTTAAGCAGTTTTTGAATCCACACGGACGAATTTTAGGAAAGAAGCGTTCTCGTGTCCCTGCTTCACACCAACGTGAAATTGCTTCTGCAATAAAACAGGCACGCTTCATGGCGCTCCTCCCGTACGTCATAAAATAGCACTCCACAAAACCCCCTTCTCAAGGGAGATAAACGCTACAAGCCCTTTCGAAAGGGCTTTTGTTTCGTTTGGCAGGGAGATATAAAAGGAAACTAACGGTTTCTCGGGCCGGTTCGTATAATCATAAGCGCGCAGCAGTGCGCGTTTATGATTTACTCACCCTTTCTACGTACTCTCCGGTTTCGGTGTTGAGGCGCACAATGTCGCCTTCATTAATGAAAAGGGGAGTATTCACGACTGCTCCTGTTTCAAGCACTACCTGCTTTGAGCCGCCTTGGGCGGTATTTCCTTTAACCGCGGGAGGTGCCTCTTTAACCATAAGCTCTACTTTAATAGGAATTTGAATACCAATGACGGATTCGTCCCACACGAGGGCGGTGACTACGCTCTTTTCCTTTACGTACTGAATTTGTTGCCCCACCATTTCCTCTCCGAGAGCAATGCGGTTTTGAGGTTTTCCTACCTCATGAAACCACACCTCACCTTTTGCTTTATAAATATAGACAAACTCTTTTTTCTCCACGTCAGCTTCTTCCACCGTTTCAGTTTGGTGGAATGAAATTTCCAGTACTTTGCCTGTTTTGATGGCGCGGAGCTTCGTTTGGTTCACCGGTTTTCGTTGCTGTTTTCTAAAAACCCACGAAGAAAGAACCTCAAAGGGTTCGTTGTTATAAATGATCACTTTTTTAGGAAGGATTTCGTTGTATGAAAGTATTGCCATGTAACCTTTGATGAGTTCGTCGAGTAGTAACAGTAGTAGCCTGCGCCAGGGAGTACTATACACCACAATACGACGCGCGCGCTACCTCTATGATACCGGTCAAACTTCTTGACAAAGTACATCTGCTCCCGCTTGATGTAGTGGTACGTATGCACATACACACTGATGACATAGAGAAACTTTCAGACGAGTCACTCTTGTCATACGCGCTTGAACACCCCGACGCGTTCTCATTTTTGGTCAAGCGGTATCAGCGAGAGTTTCTGGAACGTGCGCAGTACATAGTGAAAAGTCGTGATGACGCAGAAGATGTAGTGCAGGACGCGTTCGTGCGCATTTATCGGTTTGCGCCACGTTTTCGCGGCCAGTCGGGAACCTTTAAGAATTGGGCACTCACCATTCTTATGAACGTAGCGCGTACGCGGTATCAACAAAAAGCGCGAGAGTGGAAACGTACCGCGCCTTTAACTCAGGAGCACTACGAGGGGCTCGCTGCGCCTAGCGGGGAAGAGGGGGCTCTCGCGAAGGACATCATTGAGCGCGCGCTTCTCCACGTGGGGGAAGAGACTGCCACGCTGCTTAAACTGGCCTTCATTGATGAACTGCCGTACGAAGAAATTGCAAAGCGACAAGGTATTCGGGTAGGTGCCGTGAAAACGCGCGTTCACCGCGCAAAGAGATCACTCCGTTCTATTATTGGAAACATTACACTATAATTACTCTATGAAAACTGACCAGGATATTACCGATACTATTATGCGCCGCGTGCACGTCGTGCACGCGCGCCGTATGGTGCTGGCGCCCCGCACGCGCTTTTTTGCATTGGTAGTGGTGACGTTTGCGCTTGGTATTTCAGTTTCAATTAAGAACGTGATTGGGAATGCGCTCGCAGCCGCTTCTTCATGGAGTGGTTTTTTGTTTTTTATTGGAGATGCATTCCGTTCAACGGAATTTTTTGTTCAACTCTTTATACTGGGCGCAATCATCCTTGCCGTGTTTTCAATTCGCGACGTGTGCGTGTACTGTGTTGCTCACGACTTCATTCCGTTTCTTCGCCACGCCGAACACGAACGCTCGGCCTAACCCGTCTTCAATTTCTCGCGTATCTCTTTGAGTAATTTGTTGGCGATTGGTTTGTTTTCACGCAAATAGGTTCGCGCCGCGTCATACCCGCGTCCCAATTTTTCTTCTCCGTACGTGTATGAGCTCCCCGTTTTAGTAACGAGTGCGTATTTTTCGCCAAGCGCCAAGAGCTCTCCCTCTTGAGAAATACCCTCGTTGTACATGAGGTCAAACTCGGTTTGTTTAAAGGGCGCGGCAACTTTATTTTTTACCACTTTCACCCGCACGCGGCCTCCCACCACTTCCTCGCCTTTCTTAATTTGCGCAATGCGGCGAATATCCATACGAACTGAGGTGTAGAACTTGAGGGCTTTTCCTCCCGGAGTTGTTTCAGGGTTGCCAAACATCACGCCAATTTGCATACGGATTTGGTTAATGAAAATAACCACGGTCTTACTTTTTGCGACAATAGCGGTTAGTTTGCGGAGCGCTTGGCTCATCAAGCGTGCTTGGCGTCCTACGTGTGTCTGCTCCATATCGCCCTCAATTTCGGCGCGGGGAGTGAGCGCGGCGACGGAGTCAATGACGATGACGTCTATTTTTCCGCTTCTGACCAGCGACTCTACAATATCCAACGCCTGTTCTCCGGTATCGGGCTGTGAAACCAAGAGGTCGTCTATTTGTACCCCAAGGCGTTTTGCATACTCAGGATCAAGCGCGTGCTCAGCATCAACGAACGCGCAGATGCCGTTCTTTTTTTGTGCTTCAGCAACAATATGGAGTGAGAGCGTCGTTTTTCCTGATGACTCAGGACCAAATATTTCAATGATGCGTCCACGTGGTACTCCGCCAATACCGAGCGCGCTGTCCAAACCAATCGAACCAGTAGGGATGGCGTCAACGTTTACTCGTGCCGTCGCACCCAAGGTCATAATTGCCTCGTCTCCGAATTTCGTCTTGATACTATCGATGGTGTCTTTAATTGAGTCGTGACTCGAAGCTTTCGAGTCGTGAACCACTTTTTTTGTCTGAGGTTTCTTTTTGAGTGCCATACGGTTCTTTCGTGTTTACAAACGTGATAATGCGCTCCGTGGTGCGTCCAAAGCGGTCTGAGGCGCGGATAACTACTACAGTATACCCGAGGGGGTAAGCCCTCTCCACGGCAAACGCTCCTTCTTCAGAGAGGGGAACTTCCAGGTTGTTTATGGTGAGTTTTGAAACACGTTCTGTGCTACCACGAAGTACCGTGGATCCGGACTCGCTTTTTGATGGTGGGTCTACTGTTATTGATGCTCCTTTAAAAAGGGGAGCGGTGATGACCAAGGTGTAAGCAAAAACAAGTATTCCCGCACAAAGAACAATACCTTGTCTGACTGAAATGAGTGGACGTTTTTTACCGCGCGCCGTTTTCATCATCATAGGTCTCACTTTCTCCCTGCGCTTCTACGGTGAGCACCTCGCGAGGTTTTGCCCCGTCGGCAGGGCCGATGACGCCCCTCTCTTCAAGAATATCCATGAGTCGTGCGGCGCGGGCGTACCCGATGCGGAGCTTGCGTTGGAGGTACGACGTTGACGCTTTGCCCATTTCTTCAACCGTGCGCTTTGCTTCAAGGTAGAGTTCATCATCTACATCATCTTCTTCAAGTGAGGCGCTGAAGAGCGCGTTAGGCGACTCTTGGGTATTATTTGAAATAGTAATCTCATCCAAGTTTGACTCGTTGTTTTTCTTGATAAAATCAACCACCTTTTTTACTTCCTGTTCTGAAATGTACGCGGTTTGAATACGGTGTGGTTTTGCCATGTCGCCTGAAAGGTAGAGCATATCGCCAGCGCCAAGCAGTTTTTCAGCACCCGGTCCGTCAAGAATGGTTCGCGAGTCAATTTGACTTGCTACCTGGAGCGCGACACGAGCAGGAATGTTTGCCTTAATGAGGCCGGTGATGACGTTGACCGACGGTCGTTGTGTTGAAAGTACCAGGTGAATACCGACGGCGCGACTCATTTGAGCGAGGCGCACGATCGCTGCTTCCAGCTCGCGTGGGTAGGTTTGCATAATGTCAGCAAGCTCATCGATGACAATCACGATGTATGGCATTTGGTCAGGTGCCTCCTCCGCGTTTTTGCCACTCCACGTGGAGACTACGTTTTCGTGATAAGAGCTGATGTCGCGCACGGAGTGTCCTTGGAGCAGGTCGTAGCGACGATCCATTTCTTTTGCTGCCCACTTGAGCGCAAGAATTGTTTTCTTTGGATCGGTGATCACCGGGTGGAGTAAGTGGGGGATTGAGTTGTAGAGGGTGAGTTCAACACGCTTTGGGTCAACCATCAGCATGCGGAGCGTGCCCGGACCATTACGATACAAGAGCGAGGTAATGAGCGCGTGAATGGAAACTGATTTACCTGAACCCGTTGCTCCCGCAATAAGTATGTGAGGCATTTTTGCAATGTTGGCAAAGTGTGCCGTTCCCGCAATGTCGCGACCCAGTACCGCAAGGAGGGGACGGGCATCGTCGGTGAATGCTTTTTCTGAAAGGAGAGAAGCGAGTCCTACCGTCGCTTTCTTTAGGTTGGGGACCTCTATACCGACCAAAGATTTTCCAGGAATAGGCGCCTCAATACGGACAGGGCTTGCGGCGAGCGCCAACTCCAAGTTATTTTGGAGCGCCAGAATTTTTTGCAAACGCACGCCTTCAGCGGGTTTTAGCGCGTAGCGCGTCACTGTTGGGCCGATAGAAATTTCGTCCATTTCAACGGTGATTCCGAAGTTGTGGAGCGTGCGTTTTATGATGTTGGCGTTTGCTTTCACGTCGCCGACTGCAGGCTTCCCCTTGTCGCGCTCTAAGAGTGAAATGGGGGGAGGGGTGTATTCCTGGTCTATTGGCGCAAACTCCATTGCCTTCATTTCTTGTTCTTGCTCACGCTTCGCCTGAGCGGGCAATCCAAAGAGACCTCGCTTCGGCTCTTCCTCTGGAGTTTCTTTACTTTCCTCTTCTTCAGATTCTTCGTCTTCCTGTTCTTCCTCAAGCTCATCTTCAGGGTACGCGTCTTCGTATGCGCCATCGTCTCGTCCAAGTTTTATTGGTTTCTTAAACCAAGGAAATGAGAGGGGAGTATCAAGCGCGAGCAGTGTTCCCACTACCGCGAGCGCGGCGAGCATAACGCCTCCAAGGAGTCTGTCAAACAGCTGCACAAAAGGGGTCATGACAACACCACCCACTACTCCACCAGCGTTTGGTACAGTAAGGGAAAGAATACTAATGCCGGAGAGGAAGAGAAGCACCGCACCGGTTAGCCGCCCCGCGCCTACGCCGTCTTCGTCGTGCTGGCGCACGAGTCCAATAGTAAGAAAGGCGAGCGAGATGGGAAGAAGAAAATATCCCACACCAAAAAATGTTTTGAGTTGCGTATAAAGGAAGTTCCCCACGCTTCCACCCATTTTAAAGGGGGCAAGCAGGAAGAGGAGCGCGAGAATACCCGTTCCAATAGCGTAAATGCTCCGTACAGTTTCAGGCTTTACTTCGACTGAAATAGAAGGGAGCTTCGGAATGAGATTAAGTGTTGTCTTTTTCTTCTTTTTTCGCGCCATGGTGATTCATAAATGGTAGCACGGTCATGCTAGTGGTTAGTGAATAGTTTTTAGTGGAGAGCCCTGAGACCAAACAAAAAACAATATGATAACTTGCAAAATCGCTAGGTCCTCACCTTTAATTTTTTCTGGCTAACAACTAGCCACTAACCACCCATACCTAAACACAATTTGACGAGCACCTATTTAAGAGTAAAATGTCCTCTACGATAGCCCGCGTCTTTTATTTAAAGACATTGGCAAAATCATATGTCCGATACAAAAAAAGACAAAAAAGACATATCGGTCAACTCTCCAGACGAAGTAAATTTTAGGTCTATATTCGCTTCATTTTTAAAAAATGAGCACCATACGTTTGTTGTCCAAAAGACAGAAAAACTTGCCTCAGCACTCTACATTGTTACCGGTTTTATTCCGAATGAGGATCCGTTAAAGACACGTCTACGAACATGCGCCCTTGAACTCATTAGCACTTCTACCGACCCTGACCATGCGCGAGCCGTTCGGTACCACGAAGGTTTTGCTTCACGATGTCTTGAAATAGGGAGTATTTTAGGACTTGCTCAGAGAGCTGGTTTTGTCTCTCCCATGAACGCGCGAGTACTTTGCGATGAGTACGCTGATCTCGCACTGTTTGTGAAGAATCACCAAGATAGAATTTTTGGCCAACACGATGTTCACGTGGGAGATGATAAAGGTCCTACCAACAAAGAGGTGAGGGTAGCCACTCCACAGGTTACGGTAAAAGACAAAGAGCCGGTTGCCGCGCACCAAGTAAAAAAGACAAATAATTATAAAAGACATTTATCTAGAAAGGACATAATTCTTAGTCTTTTAGACATAAAGGACAAAATAAACATAAAAGACGCTATGCAGGCGATTCATGGCTGTAGCGAGAAGACCGTTCAAAGAGAACTTATTTCTATGGTTCAAGAAGGTGTCCTTTTGAAAGAAGGTGAACGTCGTTGGAGCTCCTACAGGAAGGCAAAAGTTGCCTCACACTAGTTTTCTCCACCGCACCAAGTCTTAGTTGATTTTTGTGGCTTATTTGTTACTATAAAGTCTGTGGGTAGCACTATCTAATGGGAAGGCAAAAAGCCGATTTTTTCGGCTTTTTGCCTTTTCGTGTGATAGGCGGATATCCACATTTTTAAGACCTCTATACTTGCCTCGTATTGGCAAACCTTTGGGTATAATGTACCCACACCTATACGGAAGAAAGGTTTTGTAGCATATATCGTCTGTACGAAAGCAGGGCTTAGAGATACTGAACTTTGACAATTACATATTATTGACATGCTGCTGAGTAGCCGCTTGTGCGGGGCGTTCCCGCACTGTCCTTTTTTCTGAATTACTGTTTGTACCACCACGATTGTCTAACTGAAATTCCTTCAATCCTCTATGCCATCAACTCTCATTGAAAAGGCAGCTTTTCGGTGAGGATGGTGGAAATTAATGGGATTTTTTTCTGCATGAGCGAAGCGAGTGAAAAGAGCACGCGTGTTCTTCTTCTTTGCCAGCAAAACCAGAACAAAATCTTATTAGCAAGACTTGCTTATTAATTGGTACCTATTTTTTCTTGCCGTTCGGTCGAACGAACATCACCAAGAAAAAATAAGTCCCGTGCGATTTTTCACTTTGTATTTCAGAGTGAAAAATCACATGTCACAACGATAAATAGCTTTCGCTATGTCTATTACTTCAAAACTCACAACCGTTGTTGTTGGTTTTGCTATGGTAGTTGCATTGGCATTTACGTTTGCGGTTCCTTCAGCTCACGCTGCATTGACCTCAGCGCAAATTCAATCAATTCTCTCTCTTCTCCAGTCATTTGGAGCAGATCAAGCAACCATCAATAACGTAAACGCGTCTCTGCTTGGGCAACCAACGACGCCGACGGCGCCTTCAACGCCATCGTCTTCGTCTTGCTACGCATTTACGCGTGACCTCACTGTTGGTTCAACAGGAGCTGACGTTATGGAACTCCAAAAAGTTCTTAACGGAAACGGCTACCCTGTTGCAGCAACGGGCGCAGGTTCTCCAGGTTCTGAATCAACGTACTACGGTTCGTTGACCCAGTCCGCACTTGCAAAGTGGCAAGCAGCTAACGGCATCAGCCCAGCAGCTGGCTACTTTGGTCCTATTACTCGCGCAAAACTTGCCGCTTCTTGTTCAACCACACCAGGCCCTGTCACGACTGTTCCTGGTACGGGGGTTTCAGTAGCAGCAGGTTCACAGCCACAAAACGCGCTCGCACCTCAAGGTGCAACGCGCGTTCCATTCACACGTGTCGTTCTTACGGCTAGTGCAAATGGTCCCGTTACGGTTAACAGCTTGACCGTACAGCGCACTGGTCTCGGCCAGAATGCTGCATTCTCAGGCGTTGTCTTGGTTGACCAAGACGGTAACCAGCTCGGTACGGCTAAGACCTTCAACTCGAATGATCAGGCAACTGTCGGGGAACCGGTAGTGATTCCTGCAGGTTCGAGTCGCACCTTCACTATTGCTGGTAACATGGCAGCTTCACTCGCCTCATATGCAGGTGAAGCTCCAGCTATCTCAGTAGTAGGGGTTAACTCTTCAGCAACGGTATCGGGTTCACTCCCAATCACCGGCGCGTACCACACCATCAACGCAACGTTGACGGTAGGTACACTCGCACTTGATATTTCAAGCGCATTCGCAACGAACGCTCCGGTAACGAAAGAAATTGGAACGACTGCCTACCGCGCATCAGGCTTCCGCTTGACTGCAGGTTCAGCAGAAGATGTTCGTTTGAAAATGATCCGTTTCAACCAAACGGGTTCGGCTTCAACCGTGAATGATCTTGCAAACATCAAGGTAGTTGTTGATGGCACTGTATATGCCACAACCGTTTCCGCTGACGGCAAGTTCATAACGGCAAACCTTGGTTCAGGAGTCCTCATTCCAGAGGGCAACAATATCGAGGTTTACGTTCAGTACGACCTCGTTGGTGGTAACTCAAACGGCCGCACTGTAATCTTCGACGTCGACGAGACGACCGATATTTACGGTGAAGGGGTAACTTACATGTATGGTATTTCACCAGCAGTAGGTTCAACCGCCGTATCAGGACTTACCCGTTCAAGCTCAAACACTACTGAAACATCTGGTACTCCATACATCTATGGTGCTCAGGTCACGATTTCAGGTGCTTCAGTAACTACAATTGCTAAAGCAAATAGTGTTGCAGCTCAGAACATTGCGGTTAACGTTCCTAACCAGCCTCTTGGTGGTTTCGAAGTTGACATCAAGGGTGAAGCTATCACTGTTCAGTCACTTGTCATTGACGTCGCAACAACTTCAGGCGCAACCCGCTTGACGAACGTTACGATCGTTGATGAAAACGGTTCAGTAGTAGCCGGTCCTGTTGACAGCCCAACCGCTGCAACAAACGGTCACTCACTGACCTTCACTGACTCAATTACGTTCCCTACTGGTAAGCACACCTACACCCTCCGCGGTAAGGTTGCTTCTAGCGCAACGAATGGTTCAACGTACATCCTTTCAACGGACCCATCTTCGGATTGGACCAACGTGAAGGGTGACTTGACCGGCGACACTGTTACTCTCTCTCAGACTTCATTCAACATGAACACGATGACGGTTAAAGCTGCTGCTCTTGCAGTTGCAGTTTCAACCGCGCCTACAGCACAGACAATTGTCGCTGGTGGACAGGGAGTACTCTTCGCAAACATTCAGCTTGATGCATCACAGTCAGGCGAAGATGTACGACTCTCAACTATGCCGTTGACGTACACCAACGCTTCACTTGCTGGTCAGCCAGCATATCTTTCAACCTGTGTGTTGAAAGATGGTTCAACAATCCTCAACACGGGTACCAATACGGTGAACCCAACTGCAACGGCTTCAACAACCGCAGCACTTGGTACATTCACGTTTGACAACCCATTGACGATTGCTAAGGGAACAGTTAAGACACTTGCTCTTACCTGTAACGTATCGTCTTCAGTTCCTGCGAACTCGACGTACAACCTTGGTATTACTACAGCTCAGATTGCAGCGCTTTCTGTAACTGGTGTTAGCTCATCAGCTTCAGTAACGCCTACTGGTTCAACGGGCGCTGGTCAGACAATGACCGTTGCTTCAGCTGGCTCAGTAGTTGCTTCAACTGCCGCTTCAAGTCCTTCATACGCCATTGGCGCAGCTGGTACTTCAGGCGTAACGCTCGGTGTGTTCAAGCTCCGCGCTTCTAACGAAGCTGTAGACTTGCAACGCATTGGTCTCCTTCTTACAAACACTGCATCATCTTCATCATCTGACTTGGTAACGGTAACGTTACACAAGTCTGATGGTACACAGATTGGTTCAGCTACATTTGTAGGTTCTGATACCCATGCAACCTCAACGTTGTCTTCAACACTCAGTCTTCCAAAAGATACTGATGTAGAAGTCACCGTAAAGGGTCACCTTGCCGCAGTTGGTTCATCTGAACCAGGTACGACGGGTCACTTGATTGCAGTTGACATTGATACTGCTGGTACGAACACCCAAGGTGTTGGTGCACAGTCAGGTACTACAGTTAACGCAACTGGTTCATCCGCAGTTTCTGGTATTCGTCTCGTCAAGTCCTTCCCAACCGTTGCTATCGACACGCTCGCTACAACAGGTATTGCGGATGGTAAGTTGATGAGATTCAAAGTAACAGCAAACAGCGCAGGCGATGTAGGTATCAGCAAGTTCTCAATTACGGTTGCAACCACAACCGCAACGGTAACGGGCTTGAACATCTTCGCCTACACTGACTCAAGTTACTCAACACCGGTATCAGGATTGACTGCTGATGGTCGCATGCTCTCGTCTAACAACACTGCATGGGCTTCATCGTCAACCCAACTTGAGTTCTACGCTCAAACCTCAGCCGCTGCTTCAACGACACTTCAAATTCCAGCAGGAACAACCCGCTACTTTGAAGTTGTTGGTTCAGTGTCTGGCGCAACGAGTGGTGCTTCTATCACCACAACACTCTTGGGTGATGCTGCATACCCATCACTCTCTGGCTTCGATTCAACCGCAGCCTTGATTGATGCAGATACGAACGATGATGTTATCTGGTCTCCAAACACCACAGGTCAATCTGCGGTGACTGATGCAGACTGGGTAAACGGATTCGGTCTCGTAGGTCTTCCATCTGGCGGTAACTCAGTTACCCGTTCAGCAAACTAACCTCTAACAGGTTAGTGGAAGTGCTGGTGTAAAAATCAGTAACCACAAAAAACCTCTCCAGAAATGGGGAGGTTTTTTGTATTTTGGGGTGGGAGTTTTTTGAATCATTAAATGCACCTCGTTAGAAGTCTCTAACAGAAAAGTTATCATATATGATAACTTTTCTGTGTGAAAATAACTTTTATTGACCGCCATCGTTGCTCTTAACACCTAACTTTTTAGTTTTGAATCAGACTTCTAACGGGGTACAATAGCGAATATGGTTATAACTAAAAATATGCGCATTGGCGCTGTGGTCGCTCTCGTTTTTGTTATAAGTGGAGCAGGGTGGTGGTTTTTAAGAGAGAGTGAACCCTCGAAACAAAACGAAGAGAATGCCGCTTCTCTTGAAGAAGGTCTTGGTGCCCTTGAGGTGGGAGGGGCTGTCCAAGAAGGGGGGTACACTATTGAGCGTTTACCTGATGCTGCAGCAGAACACATTACCGTGCCAAATCTTGCGAGGGCAGTCCCTGGAACAGGGGGAGATATAGAAGGAACAGCACGGGTTCAAGCAGTGACTAATCTCCAGGCGCTCTCTTCTGAACTTACCTTTAATGGCGACAACTTCAACGGATGGCTCTTGCTTGGAGTGTATCGAAATTTGCTTGGTGACTATCAGGGGGCAGAAGAAGCGTGGGTGTATGTTACACAACGGTACCCCGATGATTGGCAGGCGTACGCGAACCTTGGCGACCTGTACGCGACGCACTTAAAGGACTCAACAAAGGCAGAAGCGGCACTCACTCGCGCAGTCGCCGTGCAGAAAGACAACGCGGAATTATATCGCGCACTGTTTAATTTATATGTGGCTGAACACAAAAATGATCAAGCCACACAGACACTCGTTCAAGGTATTAAAGCAGTACCCAAGGCAATTGATTTGGTAGTGTTGCTTGCGCGCCACTATGTTTTTCTTGGGGAAATAGAAAATGCGCGCGTAGAGTACGATGAGGCTATTACTCTTGCAAAAACGAGTGGAAATACCACGTTAGAGGCTACACTAAAGGGAGAAAAAGCCGCGCTACAATAGAGGGGACATTTATTACGTATGAAAAAGTTATTTTCGCCAGAATTTTTTCGTTTTCTTCTTGCATTTTGCGTTATCATCGCACTCTCCTTCAGTGTCCTTCTTTTCCTTGGCCTTCAAGAGGCATAGTTGAATAAATGCCTCCCATTTGGTATGGTGTGAGTACCACGACTGGAGACAGCAGGCGGTCCCCAAAGGACCTTAATTTTTCCTGCCGAAGTCCGCGAGCGCCCTCGAGAGAGGATTGGTCGACTCGAAGACAGCAAATCTCTTTGCCCAGACCCGTGTGGAACAAGGGTCTCTTTTTTTAGAGATCAAAAAATTATGGCAATTACACGAGCAAAAAAAGTAGAACTTCTTGAAGAACTGAAAGGAATGGTGACTGGCGCAGTATCCATCGTCTTTCTCCACTTCAAGGGAATGACCACGAAGGAGACAAACGAAATTCGTCTTGCCTTGAAAAAGGACGGGATGCGTTACAGTGTCGTTAAAAAAACACTTCTCTCACGCACACTCACTGAGGCGGGCATTAAAGGAGATGCACCTGAATTAACCGGTGAGGTCGCTATCGCGTACCTTCCTAAAGAGTCAGGAGACGATGCGAGCGCCCCGGCACGTGGACTTAACGAATTCGTAAAAAAATTCAAAACAAAACTGGTGTTCTTGGGTGGTGTTGTAGACGGTACATTCGTTTCTAAATCAGATACTGAAGTGTATGCGTCTATCCCTTCCGTTCAGGTACTCCGCGGTATGTTTGCGAACATTATCAATTCACCAATCCAGCGTTTCGCAATAGCGCTCGGTGAGGTCGCTAAGAAAAAATAATATATGACACACGACGAAATCATTGCACAGGTTGAAAAAATGACCGTTATGGAACTCAACACTCTCGTAAAGGCAATTGAGGAGAAGTGGGGTGTTTCTGCAACGGCAGTAGCAGCGGCAGGACCTGCAGCAGGGCCTGCAGAGGAAGCCTCTTCAGAAGTGAACGTAAAACTTGCGGGAGCAGGTGAACAAAAAATTGCAGTTATCAAAGTAGTTCGCGAAGCATTGGCCTTGGGTCTCGCTGACGCGAAGAAACTTGTTGATGAAGCGCCTACCATGTTGAAAGAAAACATGAAGCGTGAAGATGCCGAAGCCCTCAAGAAAAAAATTGAGGAAGCCGGAGGGAAAGTTGAATTCGCGTAATTCAACTTTCGGCCGCAGGCACGACGGTGCCGAGGCGGGGTCGCGCAAAATTTCAGCAGAAATTTATGCGTGACATGTCGAATTCGCATAAACAGGTAACTTTTGTTACTTAAAACCCCCGCCACTTTGGCGGGGGTTTTATTTTGAGCCACCCACGTATATCTGACGGCCGTCAGATATACGTGGGTGGGGGAGGACGAGAAATGGGTGAGTTTACGAAGAGTGAGCGGCACCGTATAATAGCCTCTATGTTTAAGCAAGTCTCCGCGCTATTTCAAACCCCGCTCCGGATCAAAATCCTCACCTTTTTTTTACGCCGTCCAGGAACGAGTGCGACGGTGAGTGAAGTTGCCTCAACACTCGGTGTTCCTCGCGCTCAGGCACAGAAAGAACTCGCCTTTCTTGGCCGTTCTGGAGTACTACGAGTTCGTCGAACGAAAAATGTTTCTCACTTTGCAGCGCAGGAGAGGCATGAACTCTTTGACATCCTCCCACACTTCTTAGGAGCCGTAAGTAGCCCGTCCGACCGAGCTATTGCGCGAGTGTTTAGACCACTGCGCGGCGTCACCTTGGTAGTTGCTTCAGGGCTTCTTGTCCAAGAGTCCAAGAGCCCCATTGACCTCCTCATTGTTTCTCGTAAACCCGATATTCGGGCACTTGAAAAGGCGGTTAAAAAGGTGGAAATGCTCTCCGCGCTCCCTATTCGCTACGCAGTGCTGGGGGCTTTGGAATATGACGAACGTCGCCAGTCCTATGACCGCCTTTTAAGAGATATCTTTGAATATAAACATCAGGTAGTCTTTGAGCGAGGGAATGGGTAACCCTTCTCTAACGGGGTTGACTATCCACACAAACCCTATTGGAATCCTGTCAGGGTGCTACCATTTAGGTAGGGAAAATTAAGGTCCCTTGAAAACGTGAGTTCTTACTAATTTAAAGAATTAAAGCAATGTATATCGATACGTGGGCTGTGGTGTTGACGAGATCGTTCCAGGAATTGTGGGGCGGTATCATCACCTTCATTCCAAACGTTATTATTGCCGTCATCATCTTTGTCTTGGGCTGGTTGGTGGGAGCTGCACTTGGTCGTGTAGTCGCACAAATCGTCCGTTCAGTAAAAGTTGATAGCGCGCTTAAATCAACTGGTCTCTCTGAGGCAGTAGAACGCGCAGGATTCAAACTTGATTCCGGCGCATTCTTAGGTGCTTTGGTAAAGTGGTTTTTCATCATCGTGTTCCTCGTTGCCTCACTTGAGGTGTTGGGACTCGATCAAGTAAACCTCTTCTTGCAGAGCGTGGTCTTGGGGTACTTGCCTCAAGTTATCGTGGCAGTGTTAATTATCCTCGTTGCCGCTGTCGTTGCAGAATTTGCAGCAAAGGCAGTGATGGGTGCCGCAAAAGCAGCACACATCATGAGCGCGGGGTTTGCTGCTTCGGTAACAAAGTGGGCAATTTGGATTTTTGCTATCCTCGCTGCGCTTGATCACCTTCAAGTTGCAAGCGCATTCGTGCAAACACTCTTTACCGGAGTGATTGTCGCAATTTCACTTGCCTTCGGTCTTGCCTTCGGTCTTGGTGGCCAAGAAGCCGCAGCTCGTGCAATTGAGAAAATGAAATCAGAAATGGGACACAAATAAGAAATTTTTCTCACTAAAAATTTCTTAACCCAATAAAACCACCCCGCGAACGCGGGGTGGTTTTTGTTTTTTTGACAGATATAAAAAAAATGATACATTAGCGACACTATGTCAGAGTCGTGGTGGCGCAGTTTGTCAGTGGATACTCCAGTAGTGCGGCATATTACTGTTGCGGGGGCATTAGCCTTGATGTCGATGATGCTTATTACTATGGCAAAAGGTGGCGCCTTTCATTGGGGTGATGTTATCGGTGCGGATTATAATGATGACGAAATTGGAGGTAAACCAATACCAAAAGAATTTGAAGACCAAGGGGCAAGCAACGACCCGAATGTATGTAAACATCCTGGCATGCTAATAAAAGGCGTCTGTGCTTGGTGTGGTGCAGAACTCCACTAATTTTTCTAAATAAAGTCTAGGAAAAGGAATATCTAAAGGCTTTTCCACCAGGTTTTCCACATTTTTAACCAAAAAGGCATAAAAACACTCTTTTTTAAGCCATTTTTGCCTAAGTAAATGCTTGACACGTAAGGGAGGGGCGAGTATTATAGTCAAACGGTTTATGAGTAAAGCACTAAAAGGCACCACGCGGCGCGTCAGCTAAAGCTTTATTGCTTACTCTGAAACGGCCGCCGAAAGCGGCCTTTTTCAATGCCAAACTTAAAAACCTGTTCTTTGACAACGTCAACAATAACCAAAAAATAAAAAATCGTACGCATCATTGTAGTGCGTACGAGTACACCGAGAGAAAGAACAATATTTATTGTGGTTTTCAGGCTTCCATTTGGGAGTCTGAAGGGTGTATGGTGGATGCCTTGACTCTAAACGGCGATGAAGGACGTAGCAATCTGCGATAAGCTTCGGGGAGGTGATAAGCAACCTTTGATCCGAAGATTTCCGAATGGGGAAACCCTCCAGTTAATCTGGAACGTGTCACGCGTGTGATGCGAGCATACCTCGGGAAGTGAAACATCTCAGTACCGAGAGGAAAAGAAACCAATATATAAGTTTCGGTTTCTGAATCTGACCATTGGATTTAGAGACCGGAATTTTGGAATTCCCCCAGTAGCGGCGAGCGAAAAGGGATAAGCCCAAACCGATGCGCGCAAGCGTATCGGGGTTGTAAGGCAGAGACGTTCCACTTTGTGGAAGAAGAGTTACCAAACAGACATATAGAAGAACGTGCTGGGAAGCACGACCCCAGTGGGTAATAGTCCCGTATTCGAAATGTGTTTGTCTCTTTTGTTTCTGTTCTTGAGTAATCCGAGACACGAATAGCTTGGATGAATCCGCCGGAACTAACCGGCAAGGCTAAATACGTTTAGAGATCGATAGTGAACAAGTACCGTGAGGGAAAGGTGAAAAGAACCCCGATGAGGGGAGTGAAATAGATCTGAAACCATACATTTACAAAGAGTCGGAGCGGCTTATGCCGCGACGGCGTGCCTATTGAAGAATGAGCCTGCGAGTGTATGCATATGGCCCAAGACTAAGGGGTTTTCCCCCGGAGTCGTAGGGAAACCGAGTGTGAATAGCGCGATAGTCGTATGCATATGACCCGAAGCGAAGTGAGCTTGCCATGAGCAGGGTGAACGTTTGCGAAAGCAAACGGGAGGCCCGAACCCGTTGGTCGTTTAACGCCTTGGGATGACTTGTGGTAAGGAGTGAAAAGCTAATCGAACTTCGTGATAGCTGGTTCTCTCCGAAACAGCTTTTGGGCTGGCGTCTGATGTACCTGCCGGGGGTAGAGCACTGGAAGAGGTGAATAGGGAGCAATCTCGTCACTTCTATCAAACTCCGAATACCGGTTAGTAAAGTATCAGGCAGTTAGACTATGGGGGCGAAGCTCCATTGGTCGAGAAGGGAAGAGCCTAGATCTCAAGTTAAGGTCCCTAAATCTATGCTGAGTGCATCTTAAGGAGGTGAGAATTCTATGACAGTGAGGAGGTTGGCTTAGAAGCAGCCACCCTTCAAAGAAAGCGTAACAGCTCACTCATCGAGAATTCTTGCGCCGCAGATAATCGGGGCTAAGCATAGTACCGAAACTGAGGATGCGTATGTGGTTCGCCACATACGCGTGGTAGGAGAGCGTTCCAATCCGCGATGAAGGTAAAGGGGTGACCCATGCTGGAGCGTTTGGAAGTGAGAATGCAGGCACAAGTAACCACAATGCGGGCGAGAACCCCGCACGTCGAAAGATCGAGGTTTCCGCGGCTCTGTTGATCAACCGCGGGTTAGTCGGGCCTAAGGGGATGGTGAAAACCGCACCCGATGGACACATGGTTAATATTCCATGACTTAGTAATGGTGCGATGGAGGGACGGAGTGCTGTATGTACTGCGCATTATTGGATTTGCGTCCGTGCCGTGAGGAAGTTACTTCAGGAAAATCCGGGTAACACTATTCCGAGCGGAGCGGCAATTCTTTGATTCGTCAGAGGAGAGAGTACAGAGCGCGCTTCCGAGAAAATCTTCTAAGCTCTAACCATTACAATCCGTACCGCAAACCAACACAGGTGATCAGGTCGAGAAGACCAAGACGAACGAGTGAGAGGTCCTCAAGGAACTCGGCAAAAAAGCGGCCGTAACTTCGGGATAAGGCCTGCCCCTGTAGCAATACAGGGGCCGCAGCGAAAGTTTCCCTGGCAACTGTTTACCAAAAACACAGCTCCCTGCGAACTCGCAAGAGGATGTATAGGGGGTGACGCCTGACCAATGCCAGAAGGTCAAATATGGGTGGTGCTCAGCACACAGTTTTGAACGACTACGTTGAAAATTGCGTGCTGAGTGCTGGCTTATATAAGCCCTGGTGAATGTCGGCGATAACTATAATCGTCCTAAGGTAGCGTAATTCCTTGTCTGG
>JBBTSO010000002.1:0-38241 GCA_038064695.1 Patescibacteria group bacterium
TTGCTTCAAGCATCACGAGGCCTAAGGTATCGGTCAGAGACGGAAAGACAAACACGTCAGAAGCGGCAACGTGCCTCGCCAATTCTTCACCAAACTTATATCCGGTGAAATGCACGTCTTTATACTTTGCTTTTAAATGGTCGTGCGCGGGGCCACCTCCTACGATGTATTTACTGCCCGGTAGGTCAAGATTTAAAAAAGCTTCCAAGTTTTTTTCTACCGCCACGCGCCCCATGTACATAAAAATAGGTCGCTCCCCGGGAAGGTTAATTGGATTATTCGGAGTGAAAAGTTCTGTATCTACTCCACGTGGCCAGTACGCTAAATTTTTGAGTCCGTGCATCTTAAGCTCATCAATGAGTGTACGGGAGGCGCACATCACGTGTTTTGACGGCGCATGAAACCACCGCATGTAGGCATAACTCCACGTAAGTGGTATTCCTGTTCGCGCTTTCACATACTCAGGAAAACGTGTGTGGTACGCAGTGGTAAAAGGAAAATTTCTTTTCAAACAAAACGCCCGCGCCGCAAGTCCTAAGGGACCGAGATCAACCGAAATGTGAATAGCATCGGGTTTAAAATCGTCCAATTTTTTTGCTAATTCACGGTCAGCAAAAAGTGCCAGTTTTATTTCCGGGTACGTTATGAGAGGAATTTTAAATTTAAAATCACGTGGAGAAATAATGAGTACCGTATTCCCCATTTGAGTTAACTCGCGCTCCATCGCCTGAAGGGTAGTTGCCACTCCTGAGATGTGGGGAAAATATGCATCAGTGACTATCGCGATGCGGTATTTTTTTTCATCCATAGTATTTCAACTAATTTCCGTAGTCGGCGTTCGTTTTTCGCTTTCTATACTCTGCTTTCCACCCGACACCATTCGCAAAAATTTGTAACAGACTTGAAGCACCACCCAAGGCGAGAATGAAGATAAAGAACCACGAAAATGGTGCTATGAAGTACGCCACTGACACCACAGCAGCAAACCACAACCCCATGCACCACGGACAGTTAATGAGGGTTTTTAGAGTCCCGAGAAACGTGTATTCTGCGCCGTCTTCAAACCAGTCACGAAACCAGCGGGTGATTGAGTCATACACCACCAAACGGGTGAGGCGGAATGTGGCAAATAGCATCAAAATGGTATCCCATACCGATACAGAGCGTGGAGTGGCACCAGCCCATAAAATAAGCTCAAACGCTATGTAGACGAGCCCTATAAAAAACAAGGTGAAAAATAAATTCCACCAGTCAATCCTCTTTTTCATATCTCCTAGTTTACCATGGTATTCTAGCGATATATGAAGGGAAAAAAGATAATAATAGGAGTTTTAACAGCAATACTCGTGGTGGCCGGTGTGTGGTTTTTAGTACTCGACACCCCTACCACAGTAGCACCGACGCCTACCGAATCAACAGGCGATAAAAACACCGTCGTGTGCATCCAGGTTATTACTCCCGCGCGAAATCTTGAAACTGGCGTGATAAAAGAATTTCCTACTCCGTGTGATGTGCCCGAGGGATGGGAGGTCATAGAAAACGACATTCCCACGACCGAAATTTTCCTTGAATCACAGTAGTCACTATGCTCACTGACCCGAACGATGACTACGCACGGGGTTTTGTTCCCTTTTTAAAAGCAACCATATACCTTGACTCTCGCCCACTCATTCCTCGTGTTGAAACAGAATACTGGGTTGAAAAAGTCACTGCTACCCTTCCCCATAATCACCACATTCGTGTTCTTGATCTGTTTGCAGGGAGTGGCGCCATTGGCGTTGCCGTTTTAAAACATTTGCCCAACACCCACGTTACTTTTGGTGAACTTGAAGAACGACACCTTGCCACTATCAAAAAAAATATACGTGAAAATGATATTGAAACAGAGCGCACGCAGGTGGTGCAGACTGATGTATGGCAACACATTCAGGGAACATTTGACTACGCGCTCGCAAACCCACCGTACGTAAGTCGTGAACGAGGCACTGCTGAAACAAGTACCGAAGTAGAACCAAACGAGGCGCTCTATGCACCTGATGACGGGTTTTTTTACATTGAAAAATTTATACAAGGTCTTCCACAACACCTCACCCCGACAGGTGTTGCGTATGTAGAGCACGAACCATTCCACGTTAAGCGCATTTCAGAAGTTGCTACAAAACACGGCTTCGTCGCGGAAACGCATACCGATCAGTACGGCATGGCCCGATTCACCGCCCTACGCTACGCAGTACCTTTACGCTTCTGATTTTCTTTTTGATTGATCTCGAGTAATCTTTAAAAATTATTTCCCTTAAAGACAAACGTCTTTTTTATTCTCTCCTTCAGGAACCTGTCGTACGGTAAACTCCGCACTTTCTGTGGAGGTTTTTTGTTCATTTATTTTTGAAATTAAAATGTGGTATTTCCCTGGCCACACTTTGCCAACTTTCCAATCAAGATACGTGGACTCTGTATCGGTACTGGTCGCAGACAAACCGCTCGCAATTGGTCCTATGACTTCTCTGGTTTCGGCATCGATCAATGCAATATCCAAGGATTTTACCGCAACAGACGATGTTGATGTTGTAGTGGCAGTTTCCCAAGCAACCTGGTAATCACAGCCAATGTATAATTCGTCCCCTTCAGTAGGGAAAGTAAAAGATACCTCGGATGCTGTAGCAGCACCTAAGGTATCTTTATCTGTCGCGCGTTCTAAAATCAGTTGAGTGTACGCAGTCAAACTTGTACCAAGTTGATTGTAAGAGACATCGTACGCATCTAGTGCCAGTTTGTTCTGATTAAGGGCCCAGTACCCAAAATATGACACTCCGCCTAGCAAAATGAGAGCAACAATGCTTATATACAACAATTTTGACATAATTACTGTACAATCATTTTACTTTCTTTTTTTATCCACTTTTTCCTTTATATCATTTAGTTCATTTACCTGATTACCTAAATCCTCTACTTTATTAGCAGCATCAGAAAAGGCGCTGCGGAAATTTTTTACCAGCTCACCCAAACCTTTTGCAAGCTCTGGAACACTCTTTGAACCAAAAAGTAAAACGAGGACAAGGGCCAGAATGATAAGCTCCCCGGCTCCCAATCCAAACATAATTATCTAATTACTTTTTGCCCTGTTCATCATCCTTAAAGCTGTTTCTAAGGATTTTAACAGCTTCTGCAACACTGCGAGCAAGTTCTGCAATTTTGCTTGAACCAAAAAGCAAGACTAGAATTCCGGCTACGATAATGATTTCTGTGGTTCCTAATCCAAACATAATATTTTTTTATTATCTATAATTTATAACTACTCTGCATCCAACTCCTAAATGGTAGTTCACTAGGTAGGAACGGTCAAGGTAGATATCAACAGAAGGTAGTGCGAGGTCTCACCTACCCTGCCGTTTTTCCCGGTCATTTAATGCTATGGTCGCTTCATATAGTAACAAAAGAGGGAGTACAATACCGAACAAGGACAAGATATCAGTGGGGGGTAATAAAATAGAAAAGAAAAGCAATATTGCGTACGCAATGCGTCTATTGCTTCTAAGAGTCGCGGTTGTGACTATGCCAAGCATAATAGATAATGTCAATAAAAGCGGAAATTGAAAAATGAATCCCAACATAGCGGCGGTAGTAAGTATTTGTGACAAGAATTGACTGATATCCCAAAAGTTTGACACGCCCAAACTGGTGTTGATGGCTGCTAAAAACTCTAACGCATAGTAGAGAATGGCGAAGCCATAAAAGAAACCGGAGACGAACAAGACTGCACTCACGGGTATTGATTTAAGTAGTTTTGTTCTTTCGCTTTGAGTTAAGGCAGGCAGTACAAAAACATAGAGACTATAAATAGCATACGGGATGGTAATAATTGTAGCTAGAAAAAATCCAAAATCCATGGAAACCTGAATGTATTGAAATGGAGAAGTGGCCGTAAGAGTCACGCCTTCAATAGAAATGAAATTAACTATATTCCTCACAAAAATGCTGGTCAGAAAGAAGCCGGCAATAAAAGATATAATATACAAAATTACTCCAAAGAAAATCCGTTCCCGCAAGTCTTCCAAAAAAGGAAAGAACTTCCTAATGTTTCTCCTCAATGTTTCCATGCGTGTTATTCAGCTACTGCTTCCGTTACCACGGTGGTATCAACAGGGTCATCAACGACGACAGGTTCTGTCACCGTGACTGTTCTTGTTACTTCTGTTGCGGCGTTGCCTGCGTGATCGGTAGCGTTGTACGTCACAGAGTACTCACCCACCGTGGTGGTATCAACAAGATTTGCGGTGACAATGTTCGCAGTGATATCGCCATCAGTGTCATCTTCAGCAGTGGCACCTTGGTCGGCGTAGGGAGTGCCTTGTTCGATTGATACCACGGCACTACCAATGAGCGTGATGACGGGTGGTGTGGTGTCAACGACGACAGGTTCTGTCACCGTGACTGTTCTTGTTACTTCTGTTGCGGCGTTGCCTGCGTGATCGGTAGCGTTGTACGTCACAGAGTACTCACCCACCGTGGTGGTATCAACAAGATTTGCGGTGACAATGTTCGCAGTGATATCGCCATCAGTGTCATCTTCAGCAGTGGCACCTTGGTCGGCGTAGGGAGTGCCTTGTTCGATTGATACCACGGCACTACCAATGAGCGTGATGACGGGTGGTGTGGTGTCAACGACGACAGGTTCTGTAATGTCTTCACCCACAATTACCGTTCGTGTTGCTTCCCCCATGTTCCCTGCCTGATCAGTTGCTTTGTAGGTAATGATATACGAACGCTCCGCGGAGGTGTCAATGTCCACGGATGTTACTTCTACCCCGTCAACGAACGTTTGTATTCCAAGATTGTTGTTTACGTTGTCTGCAACCGATGCACCAAGATCAACGTAGGTACTTCCCACCTCTATATGCGCTGGGTTATTGCCAAAAACGGTAATAACTGGTGCCTCTAAATCAGAAGTGTCCTCATCTGTTTCAACAATATCAGTTGCTGGAGTAAAAATATAAGAAATTTCATTATCGACCTCTAACACCTCGCCTGACGTGCGGTGCCTATTAAGCCATTCTGCAACTGCAGTGACCCCATCTTGCCACGAAGCATACGTTCTGGTGTTACCGTCGCTATCGTTACCCATGTTACCCGGGTTTAAGGTTCTCACTGCAAGACCCTCTGTTCCAAAACGCGAATCTTGCTCCATGAGAGCCATCATTAAACGAGTGTCTACATCATATATTTGTGCAGCATGTAAGACCATCTGCCCGGTAACAGGACTGTTTACATATTTCCCTGTTATATAGGTATTAACTTTCTCTACCGTTTCCATTGAAGGCATGTTACTCAAAATAGTCTCTACTTTCTTTTCATGGAGCGAGTCAGTAGCGTACGAAGCGATGTCGTACTCACCAAAAACGGCAACAGAACCATCCTCTGTTAACTCGGTATCTTTTTCATTTTGAGTAACACGGTTTCGACTGAGCCATTCAGCAACAGCAGTTACCCCTGCCTGCCAAGAATCATACGTCCTAGTACTCCCATCATCAGTGTTACCGACGTTTCCCGGATTCAATGTCCTTACTGCAACACCTGCCGTTCCAAAACGCGAGTCTTGTTCCATAATGGCCATCATTAAACGGGCGTCTACGTTGTAGGCATCTCTCGCAGACATAACCATCTCACCGGTCACAGGACTGCTCCTGTATTTCTTTTTGATATACGTATCAATTTTCTCCTCAGAGTCCATTACCGGCATCTTGCTCAAAATAGTCTCTACTTTCTTTTCATGGAGCGGGTCAGTAGCGTACGGAGTGATGTCATACTCACCCAAAACGGCAACAGAACCATCTGTGATTATTGAGGTTAAATTCGATTTTTTAATGGCATTTGATTTGGAGGTGTCCAGCAATAAATTTAACTGATACAACGTATCTTCTATGCCAATAATTTCCTTCTCAGCGGCATTCATCCGCTCTAAATCGCCGCTCATTCTGGCGTAGTCTCTGGAAAGTTTAAACTCCCTCAACCGGTTGTCGAGTAGTTGGACAAGATCTTCTATCTTCACACAGCAATTTTAACACGCCTAATAGAGCATTATTGTGTCAAAAATATTCCGTGTGTATTTTTATGGCGATTCAACGCCTATTTCAACCCCAAAAACTTGGCAACGGTCAGAAGTTTGGTTCCCACTAATTCGCCGAAGGTTCCTGAGTCAGTATTGCCAGAAACCGGAGTTCCCCACGGATTACCCGCTGCACCCGCATCAGTCAATGCCTTTCCGGTGGTACCTGCGGTCTGATAGTTCGCAATGAGCGCATCCCACACAGCACTTGCTACATCAATATTAACCAGACCCGCAGAGTTGTTCGGCACAAGCGTAAAGTGGCCACCAAAAATAGATACGTCGTTAAGATTGTGGTTTGCTCCTATGGCATTGACGGTATAGTGTGTCCCTGTATTTTCAAAATCTACTCTGTACCCATTAACAATTTGAAAAAACCGCGCATACGTAACGCCGCTAATGGTGACTTCGGCGTTATGTATGTGCGTATCAACAAAAGCTATTCCCGCGGCGCTATCTTCTATACTTTTTAAGGTTAGTCTGAAAACATCAACATCAAGGTTATAGGTGGTACCACTCACGAAGGTGAGGTCGGCCTGCGGTACATCTATTATTCTTGTTAGGTAGTCAATCGTGATCGCCATAACCCATACTACTATTCACCTTTATTATGCACGGTACTTCCTGTTCCTGTAGCACCTCTGAAACCCATGGCCTTCAAAATATTTATCTCGGCTCGTAGCTCTACTATAGTTTGAGTGAGGTTTGTCAGTGTTCGTTTAAGGTCTACCTGTTCATTTTTTATAGCATGGTGGTCGTCCTGAAGATCCGTCAATAGTTGGGATACCGCATCAACATTCATTTTCTTCACGAGCGCTTTTGTCGCTTCAATCTCTTTCATTCTTTCTTCTGATAGATTGCTCATACTTGTTATTATATACGTTTGTTAATGGGTACCTCTACTCTCTTATTCACCTTTCATGTGAACCGTACTCCCTGTTCCTCCTATAGTGCCTCTACCTCCCATAGCTTTTAACACATTAATCTCGGCTCGTAGTCCTGCTATGTCTTGTGTAACTCTTGACACTATTGGGTGCAGGTCTACCTGTTCAGACTTAATCTTGTAGTTGTCAATCTGCATATTTACCAATACGTTAGCCACCGCATCAACGTTCATCTTCTTCACAAGCTCTTTTGTCTCGCTACTTTCCTCCATTTTTTCTTCAGATAAATCCGACATGAATTTTTATTTAAATTATTTAACCTTACTCATCTGAGATCATTATTGCGGTAAAAGTTGTATCAACACTGGACGATACGGTACCGCTAAGAGGAGCGTTTCTGTAAAGTTGTCCGGGATCGGTTGACTTCCTCGCCCAACCGGTAACATTTTGACTTGCGGAAATGACACGGCTCATGGATAGTATTCCGGTACCGGAATCGGTTGTGCCTTTGAAGAAAACGAACGTCGCAGTTAATGTACCCGTAGCATTTGCCCCTGGATCTGATGCAATAGTGTACGTATACACAGTTGTAGAAGTAACAGTAACAGTAAAAACCCCGTTGTACACCTCCTGGTCGGCGCCCTCTATAAAAACCTGATCGCCCGTGAGCATGTTATGCACAGCTGCATGCGTTGCGGTGGCGGTTGTGCCCGAGCGAGTAATGGTGTTTACCGTTGCGCTCACAGGAAGAATCCCGCTTCCCCCGCTCGCCGCCTTGAGAAACACATTCACGCTTCCCACAGGGTCTCCATCAATGTTTTGTGTTGTGACCGTCACAGTGACGGGGTCGGAGATGAAGGTAACCGTAGCTCCTGCACTCTTGGCAGTGATATTACCAGAACAGCCGATAAGGTAGATGGTTATTGTGCCGGTCGTGGCAGCGACATATATAGCTGAATCATTCGAGGCTGGGGTAGCATTAAATCCAGAGAAATCAATGTTGCGCAGCGTGTAGTCCACATTTGTCGTAGTGCTGGCGAAGGAGATTGCATGGTGGGCATTCGTACCCTTCGAGAAGGACATACCGTCGAGCTTCCCGTCTGTCTCGGTCGTATCTGTCCACACAAGAGCAGAAGCATCTGCAGCGACAGTAGAAACCAGAATTTGTGTTCCAGACAAGTTCGAACCAGTCGCTGTAATGGCGTTGCAACCACGAAAGGTGGAGCTCAAAACATCCGTGGCAGAAAGAAATGTGAAAGTGCTCATGCCAGTGAATGAACAAGATGTGATGTTCACATCACAGTTGTCCGTCACGGTAACGGTGCCGCGTGAGTTTGTGCCCAAAGCAGTAAACACGCACGAATCCCAATCTACGCGACTGCTTGTGTTCTGAATCTCGATAGAATTGAACGAAGTGGCCGTCTTGCGGCTTATGGCGATGGAAATAGACCTGTTTGAGTCGCGGAAGTCCACGAGCGTGCCTCCTGTTGTCCCTAAGAGAAGCTTGCCCTGTAGCTGATACCCACCCGAGATAGCCTGGAACTGGCCCCAACGATTGTTTATGGAGTCGTTCGTTGTCGCGCATCCGTCGAAGGTAGCGTAGTTTGAGGTCTCACCGTTGAGTATCGTAATCGTACGCCCCCAGCGGAGCGCATCCACGGCCATCGGGTTACCTTTACCAATATTAATGAGGCAATTGAAAATTGCTCCGAAGTACTGCTTTGTGGCGCTTGGTGTGCCGACCGATCCGTCCGCAGCCACAACAGCATTGTCCGTCTCGATTGCAATACATTGCCATCCAATATAGGGAAAGGTGGCATTGCCGTCTACGTACCAGTAACGATAGTTGGCCGACGTGTTCCCAATGATGAGACGAATGCCGCCGTTCGCATACGTGTCGATTAGCGCGCCGGCGCCGACGAATACCCAGCAGTAGAATGCGTTGGGGCTACTGATGGTATGGGACGTGCCGTCCAAAATACCAATGCCGGCAAGTGCAGGAGCACCCGACGCTCCCGTGGATTTGGTGCTCGAGTTTGTGCCTTGAACGAAGTTGTCTGTGTCGGCGTTGGTCAGTGTGCCGAGGGTGGCACTCGTCGGCTCGGTAAAAGTACCGGAACCGTCGTCAATATCGGTTAGGTCTGTTGTGTATGTTGGAGCTGCCATAACCCAGTTATTTTAACGTTTCAACACTATGTCTAGCGTCTATGTAGGATCCATCTTCAAACACCATCGCTGACTTGAGTAATGCCAATGACTCAATTTGTGATGGAAGTATTCCAAGAACATTATATTGCTCTACATAAACTAAAAACTTCATACCTATATATTACACCAACGATAAAATCGTTCTTTGCATACTATAGAAAGTTTTGTGGGTAGTATGAGGTTTCCACAAACATTTCTCAAATGGGTACTAATCTTCTGAGTTTACCTTGAGCCTAAATGACCCTTTGTCTTTTTTTTCTATATTGCTTTTCGAGAATTCCTTCCTTTGTATTTTTATCGGTACATTACCGTTTTTCGAATCCTCCTCTAAAGAAGACCTCCCCTTTTCTTTCACGTATGCTATATATTCGTTTTTTCTTTCTCCTTCCCCAACATGAAAAAAACTAGCCTTACATGACCGACAACGCCGTGGATCAAAACCCCCTTCCCCATCGATGTGCATATAATTCGGCTGTCCACAATTGGCACATTGCGCTGTATAGACTCCTTTTTTCATATCTCTTGGTTTGTTCATAGATCCTTTTGTTATGCGGAAAAATACTATTTACCTACTCATCAGTTGTTCGAATTGCCGTCGCTGAACCACCGCTTGAACCCATGGTGACCGTGGTTTCGAAGGTCTTAATGGGTGTTCCGCCTCCGTCGCGAACTCGGACAAAGAGGTTTCGGTCTGCTGAATACACGGCGGTGAATGATTCCGTCGCAGCATCAGCGAGTGTGTCTATGTATCCAATGTATACGTTTCTGTTTCCTGTCGGTCCCGCACCACCTGTTGCGTTTACTGAGCTGAAGTTATCTTCAGTGTCGCTTGGGTTAGACACGGTGAAGGTGGAGCCCGAGTAACTTGTGTAAATAAGTTTTCGGTAGAAACCATTATTGTCCTGCACGCGTAAAATTCCTGAGGATGGTGTGTCTGTAGGAATAGTTCCGTTTACGACAACTGAGGTAATAGCGTCTGTGGTGAGCGATGTCGCGAGATTAAGTTGTCGTTTATTAATGTCTGAGTTTACTTCACCGTTTATTGCGGCAGTAATCGCTCCGCTTGTGATTACCGCATTATCGGCAGAGGCACCAGTCGGTAACGAACCGGTGACTGCTTCAGAGACAATCATATAACCTTCCGTTCCCTGATCCACAAGTTCTGCAAGGACGGCCGTAGCTGTTGCGGCGCCACTGAACGTGAGTGTGTTTCCCACGGTAAATGTACCCCCCGCTTCAGTGTCGTAGGCGAATCGGAGACCGCGTTGCGCCACCGTTACGTAGTCTTCTCCTGAAACAAGACCTCCGATACTGACCGTTACGTTGTTTGGTGGAGTAATCTGATTGTTGCCTAGGTCAAAGAGAATGTCGGATGCAGTAAGGTCTCCTGAATCTATACCAATTCCGTACCCGCCGATGATTGATGAGCCAGTTGAGGCACCTATGAAGGGTTTTGTAATGAGTGGCTCACGGTCAACCACCGATCCGCTTACTAGCGCTTGTGTGCTAGCGCCATTTGTTACTGACTGGATGGCTACGTTATCGCCAGGAGTAGTACCGGTCAAAAGCTGAATCCACATTTTTGTGGGAGCATTCACGTTATCAACAGCAAGAAGTTGACCCGTACCGCCCGTCCACGTCACGTCTTCAAATGCTGAAAAGTCGATGGTGGTTGTTGGGGTATCTACAGGCGCTTGGAAAGTAATGCCTCGGAACACTTCACCAGAGATGCCGTACATCGTGAGTGCTGTACCTTGGGTAGTAATCCACTTAGCCCACTCGTAGAGGTCGTTAATGGTTGGTGAAGCAGGTGTCGTTGCCCCTCCAATGTCCCACCGTGAATAGTATTCTTCGTTTACCGCATTGTTGTTTACGTCTTGTGAATTGTCAAATCCTACGTTGTCATTGGCAAATTGATCCCAGGTAGAAACGGTAGCCGGTGATGTTGAGTTGTTGAGGTCAGTAGCATCAGAGAGGGCGAACACGTTGTTACCTCGCGCAGTGCCGTTCACCTTGAACTCTGAATAGGTGTTACCAAATCGTCGCGAGATACCAATCAACCTACGCCCGTCAATGTCAGCGCCACCGGATCGGGTCTGCAACATGAATCGGTGAGAAATACCGGCCGCAGAGTTTGAGTTGAGTGGAGCACCAATAAGATACGCTTCCCCTGTGTCCCAGTCGTTCTGGGTACCCCCATAAAGAATTGCCGTAATAGTAGTTGCAGTGTTAGCAGTGATGAGGCCTTGCGAACCGTCTGTAGTGTTGTAAACCGTGTACCCTACCCACTCATCAATGGCGTATGTCGCTCCTGAATCAGTGAGTGTGGAGGCCTCGTTAGCCCCCGTGTGACTTCCTCCAACACTTGTGTTCCACCAGTCGTCCGCAAGAACAGCTCCGTTTTGAATAACTTGAATCTGGACTGATGCGTTTCCGAAGTTTACGAAACCGTCGTAGATATCATCGCCGCCGTTTTGGATGATAGAACCGTCATATAAGTGCTCAGAAGATGCATCATCAATGTTGTACGGTGCGTTGAGTGTAACGATGTTGTCGGTCGAACGGTCAGACGGCGTGTTGTCGGTGATGTCGAGCTCATCATCGTTCCCCGTAGAACTTGCGTCGTCGGCAAGCGCTTGCAACGCTCGGTGAAATTCAATTACGGTTGCGTATGATGGTGCAGCTCCGTTGTGGTCGTTACCAACGTACCGGATGTTTCCGGTCTGTCTATCTATTGTCCAGTCTGCTGCTACGTAAGCCATGTGCTAAATAGTTTTTCTATTTTATTAAAACAATAATTCCCATTCCTGTTAATCATACACGACAATATTTTAGTTCTCGGCTCCCTATAATTTTGTACTGTTGATATCTGTTGGAGTGTCTGATTTTTAGGAACAAGCCAACGAAGTTCGATGTTCCACAACTACACTTTTCCTTAGCGACTATCGTATCCCGTGTTAACAAAGGCAACACACTGGCCTTGATTGCGAAAACCAAAGTCCATCCAACTCAGTTGCTTACACTGGTCTATGTTGGTTGGGTTTGGATTCGGATCGCCGTCGGGTGTGAGGTCGCACATATTGCCAAGACCATCGCTATCATTGTCCTCTTGACCTGGGTTATACACTCCTGAGCAATTGTCTACAAGCTCGTCTACGTCGTCACCATCAGTGTCGCCATTAGGCGTGAAGTCACAAATATCTCCTTGCCCATCACCATCGGTATCAGTTTGGTTTACGTTAGCGTCTGCCGGACAATTGTCGGCATTGTCTATTATTCCGTCGCTGTCGGTATCAGTTTGATCAAGATACAAATATGCAGAGCCAGCATCAGTGACACCAGTATCGTCCCAATATGCACCAATCAACACGTTTCCCTCAAAAAGAGATACAGAAATACCGAATGAATCATCGACGCCTGGCGTAGGATTATTAAAAGTCTGTAATAAAGCACCGGTCGTTGCATCAAAAAGGTATGCCGAACCAGCTTGAGTGGCACCGGTATTCTCTCTAGGTGAACCTACTAAAGCCCTATCTCCTAAAAGATACACGAACTCACCAAACGTTTCATTAGGTTCCGGAGTAGGATTGTTGAATGTATAAAGTAAGGCGCCGGTTGTTGCGTCAAAAAGGTATGCCGAACCAGCATTAAGCGCTCCGGCATCGTCTGCATTTGCGCCAACTAATAATCTATCGCCCGATAATGAAACGGAGTGACCAAATTGATCATACTCTTCCGGAGTAGGATTGTTGAAGGTATGAGACAAAGCACCGGTTACTGCGTCATAAAGGTATACGGAACCAGTATGAAGGGCGCCGGTATTGTCTAGATATGCGCTAATGAGTAGCCTATCGTCCGATAATGAAACAGATTTACCGAATTGATCATAAAATTCCGGAGTAGGATTGTTAAAGGTATAAAGTAAGGCGCCGGTTGTTGCGTCAAAAAGGTAGGCGGAGCCGGCGTCAGTGGCGCCAGTGTCGTCCCACACTGCACTAATCAAAGCCCTATCTCCTAATAAGGAGATAGCATGGCCAAAGTAATCATCAGCTCCTGGTGTAGGATTGTTGAAAGTGCGAAGTAAGGCGCCAGTTGTTGCGTCAAAAAGGTAGGTGGAGCCAGAGTTAGTGTAAACCACATTGTCAAGAGTCGTTCCGATCAACACCTTGTCGCCATACAGAGATACAGAGAAACCAAACTGATCCCCTGCCGCCGGGGCAGGATTGTTGAAAGTGCGAAGTAAGGCGCCAGTTGTTGCGTCAAAAAGGTAGGCGGAGCCGGCGTCAGTGGCGCCAGTGTCGTCATATGGCGCACCAACAACAAACTTATTACCGTCAATAGAAACAGATTCACCAAAACGTTCAGATACGCCTGGTGTAGGATTGTGTATCGTAATTGGTGTTCCATATATTAGTGCGAGAGCCACAATTGGCAGAGCAATGAGCGCGAGTAAAAAGGGCAGTACACGTGAGTTAGTAAGAATGTACTTTTGTAATTGGTGAATGAGTGTGCGCATACTTAGCTTGTGGTTTTTACATTACAAATTGTACCATCCGTCAAAAGTTAGTGGCGATTTTCTTTATTATCAACACTAATTATGTATTGGATTTGCTGATATTCCTACATCAGATAGAGAGTCAATTGAACCCACTAAAACAGACATACTTTTAGACCCATCTTTTGTCCTGCTGAAGAACAGCGCCGAGCCACACGTACTACAAAAACCCCTCATAGTGTGTTTTGAAGGTTTATACCATTTCAGTTTTTGTTCGGAATCAAAAATGGTGAAAGAATCTTTAACACTGACAAAAGCTCCCACGTAGCCATAGATTCTTTGGCAAATCCTACAGTGGCACACATCTACCCCGCCAACTTCTCCTTTGATCTCGTAGGAAATTGCGCCGCACAGGCAATGCCCTTTTCTAATTTCCTCTGCCATATATCGGCATTATAGTTCTGTTTGCATGGTGTGTCTCTAAACAAAAATAGTTCAGTCTTTTTGATCTCACCGGGTCTTTGCGCTCTCAAAATACAACTTCGGAGCTGGTTCTTTTTTTACGTAGACACGTTTATGAATAGCTGAGCGACGCACGGTTGTCCCACACCTGGTCAAATGCTCCTGAGCCCGCCCATTGGAGAACTATTCCAGAAGAATTATCAACCTTTTTTATACGCCATAAGGAAGCGGATGTTACGGTGCCAATTGATGCTTCACCCACATAATCAATGCTACCGACTGTTTCTAATCGGAGCGTAAATTTAAAACCACCAAAAGAAATCGTCTGCAGCGTTGTTTCTGTGGAAGCCGCCGACGGTAAGGCTGAACTCAAGACATCAACTTGCACATGACGATCGACGTCTACCAAACCGCTTTTGGCTACATCCGCAGAGTCGCTGAAACTACTGCTGCCACTGCCTCCGGACACAGAAGTCACTTTGACTTGCAATGCCCCAGCATCAAACGTCAGATCTGACGTTTTGAGTACGGTTGAGAGCGTTTCTTCAGTGGCAGGGTTGATTCGAGTATTGGCGGCGTTTTTCATTCCCACGACACCGGTTGTTGGCGAACTACCCAATATAAAGGCAGAAGCATCCTTCGGGAACAGTTGCGACGCAACCAACCCGGCACCAGCAACGCCAGCCGCTTTCAAGAAGGTTCGTTTTTTTTGATCGTCAACCGTTACCTGGTCCGAACCATCTTCTCTTTCAGGAACGTCCCCTTTCGAGGGGGTCGTCTCGGACAGAGTAGTCGTCATTGGTGCGCGAAGAGGAGCCAGTTGGAACGAATGTTCGTGAGACAACAAGAGGGAAAAGGCAGGTCGTTCAGTGCGCGTCCGCGTCACTATAAGAAATGAGTCAGTGTTCGGCAAAAACGGCCCCTTGTTTCCTGTTGTCCGAGTAAGGCTCTTTAAATGAGTGCCCGTTGCCGACTCATCGAAAACTGCGTGAACTGTGGTCTGTGCAGCAGCGGAAGACGAAACACCCAGCGTACGGTGACGTTTTCGCTCAAGCAAAAAAGAATGTGCATTCGGCAACAACATTTACCTTGTCCTTCCATTTCTATTGTAACAAGGTTTTCACCCGCAAGATAAAAAAAATCCATACATGAGTGAACAATTGTGCTAAATTTATAAATAGAAACGCTACGGCCAAAAAAATATGAATAGTCGAGTTTTCAAAATTTTCCTTTTCTACTCATTTCTTATTACTATCGCGAACCTCTTCCCGACGAGCATTGCATACGCGAGCTATCAAAAAATCGCTCCTGGGGGTACCGTCACACTGGGAGAATATGTTTTTGATGATGACTTCATCCCTACCACCACCCCCTGCACTATCGGCATAACTGATCCTTTGGATGTTGAGGTTGTCCCATCGACCACGCCAATGACCGCAAATACTGATGGGTGGCATTACTATGACTACACCACTGCCGCTAATGCCCCTTCCGGTATCTGGCCTTCAATTATGATTTGCGGCAGTGTGGCAAACGGAGACCTCGTGAAAGCAGATAAAAGCTTTGTTGTTGACTGGTCTTTGGTTTCTACTAGTTCAATAAAGACCGTAGTGGATGAAAGTTTAACCGTTGCAACCTCATCTCTTTCTGCGGTTATAAATGCCAACACTAATGCCTCTATTCTTAATGCTTCATCAAGTTTGTTTGCTACACTCCCCGCTTCAATTTGGTCATTTAGTGGAAGGACTCTCACCTCTTTTGGTACGCTCGTTGCCGATATATGGGCAAACGGTGTGAGAACTCTTACCGGCGCAAGTTTGGACAGCGGCTCTCTCGCAACCGTGGCGTATGTAGACACCGCCACCTCAACGCTTACTGCAGAAATTGCAAAAGAGTGGACCGTAACATTATCTGACTTTGGAGACACGACCGTCAACACTGCTTACAAAGCAAAGTTACAAGTCTTAAACTATGCAACGATTCCCACGGACGCCGATTCCCTACCAACACTGACCGTTACCGATCCCGCTGGAACCGTCCAGGTGCCCGCAGGTGTCATGACCAAAGATTCTGATGGAACATATAGTTACAGTTACAGTATTGGTGGTAGTGCAGTTGGTGGTGTGTGGGAGACTGTAGTTTCCACAATTATAAACGGCGAGACGGTACGATTAAATGATTACTGGAGTCTTTCTAGTTCACCCGCCGACGTTCAAATTTTGGGGATGACTGACGTAGAGATACCGTTCGTGAGCGCGAGCGTACAGATCGACAACATGGGAACTGCAGGAAGCGACTTTTACTACGTGTACTGTATCGTCGATAGTGAAGAAAACTTGTGTGGTGGCGGAGACGATATAGACTCTGCGTCAGACACCGCGTATATAAATGCCGGAAGCTTCATAAATTTGTCACTCACGTTAGACAATATTCCATCAGCAGGAACCTACTGGTTTAAGGTCAGGGCTCGGGCACTGGCCGAAACTAATTGGGCGGCATCAACGGAGCAGTTTGTTGCCACGGCCCCTACCACACCACCCCCTAGCGGAGGTGGCGGAGGAGGAGGTGGGGGTGGCGGGGGTGGAGGTGGGGGTGGCGGGGGTGGAGGTGGAGGAGTTATACCACCACCGCCTTCAAGCTCATGTAATGGGGCCGATTTTAACGCTGACACTAAAGTAAACTCGGTGGATTTCTCTATTTTGCTGGCCTTTTGGCAAAAACAACCACCCTTTAACAATCCCTGCGTCGACATCAATAAAGATAACAAGGTAAACTCTGTAGACTTCTCTATCTTGCTGTTCCAGTGGAAAAAATAATTATGAACAGGCTTTCTTATAAAAAAATAATCCCTCTTCTCGCGCTCGGCATAACGATGCTCCCCCATGTTGTTTTGGCTTCCTCACTCTACATAACCACCAGCCATTCAGAGTTTTATGAAGGCGATACCATCCTATTTAATGTCCGCATTGACTCTGAAGGGAAGAACATAAATACCGTTGAGGGAACAATCTTGTTCGACTATGCAACTGAGGCAGTTTCTCTTGTGGATATTAATACCGCGGATTCTGTCATATCGTTGTGGCCAAACAAACCGCTTCCCAGCGATCGCAATATCCGTGTCTCTTTTGCGGGCGGATCCCCAGGCGGTTTTATATCAGACGATGCCGTCATTTTTAATGTTGTTCTGAAATTGCTTTCGAGCGGTCCCGTCGCATTGTCACCCGAAAACATCGCCGTGTACCTCAATGACGGAAAAGGAACGAAGGATGAGGTGCGCGTAACCGACCTTGTTATGAACGTTTTGCCTCGCGTGCCCGGCCGAGAGGCGGCCGACGACTGGAGTACCACGATTGTAAACGACACCACACCGCCTGAACCATTTGAAGTTTATGGGGACCAGGAAGATTCAGTGTTTGATGGAAAAAAGTTTCTATCCTTTAGCACGGTCGACTTACAGTCGGGAATTTCACACTACGAGGTCACCGAAGGTGACCTGCCACCGGTGCGCAGCAACGAGACCTATATTCTGCAGGAACAAGCTACGCCGACCACCGTCGTCGTGAGGGCGTATGACTCATCCGGTAACGTGCGCGAATCGGTATACACTCCACCGGCAACCTCAACTACCTCTAACTTACTCACGCTCACCATCGTCGGCGTAGCGGTATTCCTCATTCTTCTTGCGATACTAGTGGTGATTTTTAGAAAACTACGAAAAGCCCAAAAATGAACCTTATGAGGAACAAAATATTTGTAGTGGTATTTTTGTTCATCACGTTTTTTGCTTTTAGCGAACAGGCAGATGCAGCGGCTTTACGGATGAAACCGTCTCAGGCGGAAGTGACGGTTGGTAATATTGTGCGAATTCAAGTTGCTGTCGATACTCAAGGCAAAGTAATAAATAATACAGAAAGCGTGGTTCAATTTCCCACTGACTTATTGGAGGTGGTGTCACTAGACAGCGCGTCGTCTATTTTTTCATTATGGGTAGAAAATCCCAGTTTTTCTAATACGACCGGACAGGTTACGTTTAACGGAGGGGTCCCGAACCCAGGGTTTCAGGGTAGTAGCGGTAACATAGTTTCCATTGTTTTTAGAGCAAAAAAGGCGGGTACGGCTTCAGTATTATTTTTAAATTCTGCAGTGAGGGAAAACGATGGTTTAGGCACCGACATTTTAACGGAAACTTCTGCCTCCACCATAACGATTCGTGCTCCCCAAACTACACCTGCTCCAAGTTCTGGATTCAAAATTACCTCCTCAACCCACACAAATGAAAGTGCCTGGTACAACACCAACAACGTGGTACTGTCGTGGACACTTCCCGAAAATGCAACGGCAGTACGAACTCTGTTAAGCGAGTCCAGCAACTCCGTACCAAACATTTATTATGATCGCCCAATTACCAGCAAAAACATCACCGATATTGAAGATGGAATATGGTACTTTCACATTCAATACTTCGCTGATGGGGCCTGGTCTTCCGTACAACGCCACAAGATACAGATTGACACTACTCCCCCTACAAACCTTTCTGTAAGAAGTGAGAAAAACGAGGTTGGAAAAATAACTCTATATATGGGCGCGAATGATTCCCTTTCCGGTATTGATAAATTTACCGTGACGGTAGATTCAGAAAAGCCGATAGAGGTGCCGCTTACAAAAGAAAACAACCGTATCTTGAATATTGGCACAGCCCTCAAATCGAGTGAGACAAATGAAATTTCATTAGATGTGCCGTTCACAAGAGTCGGCGAACACACCTTGACCATTGCTGTTGTTGACAAGGCTGGTAACAAAACAGAGACGAAGGAAACTGTTACCGTTGACCGTGTTCCAGAATTACGAATCGATTCATTCCCCTCTTCGCTTAATGTAAACGAGAATATTGAAATCTCTGGCACAGCTCCCTACCCACTCGCCACACTACAAGTTTCTCTTAAAGACAGCACCGGTGTTGTTCGCGTGTTTACGTTAAAATCGAACAGTTACTCAAAATTTGATTTTGTCAGTGAACCAATTCGAACCGAGGGAGTCTATACCGTGTGGGTAGATCTGTTGGGAGATGACGATGAAATACTTCTCACCTCTCGAGAGATTGAGGTATTGGTAAAAACTCCACTTGTTCTGCAAGTAGGTTCATACACCATCGGCCTTATGAAGGTGCTGATCCCAGCGGCTCTATTGGTTATACTCTTCCTCTCCATCATCCTTTATGGTTGGATAAGATTCTTCGCTCTATTCCGTCGAGTGAGAAAGGAGAGTCGCGAGGCAGAAGCAGTTTCTGAAAAAGCATTCACGGTGCTCCGTACAGGCGTTGACCGCCATATGGCGAAACTTAAAAAAGTGAACCGTAAACTCACCGCGGAGGAAATAGCATTTTTGGAAGAATTTAGTGAGAGACTTGAAGAAGCTGAGAAGCTCGTTACAAAAGAAATCAAAGATATTACAAAGCTGTAGTGTGCGCCTACATTCGTAACAAATACACTAACACAGTGGTGGAGGCGCGTAATTGGATCCCAGGAGCATCACTCACCTACCCCTTATTATTTGCCAAGAGAATCTTCTTTAGATGAAATCTGATGAATTTTACTCTCGAGAGAGCGCACCTGCTCTTTTAACGTATCTCGTTCTTTTTCTATCGCGCTCTGTGCCTTGGCGTTTTTCGAAGCCTCTTTATAACGCCGCCAAAAACCCGGCAGAAGTTGTGCAAAACCAACAAGAAAACCGGAAATGAAGGTGATTCCAATAATGAGCGCGAGCGGCGCGGTTACATACCAGAGAAAAACGTCTACGGTAATTTCTTGCGTATTGGTGATCGCAAACCAGAGAACACCTACGGCAACTATGAGTAATGCATGCATGAAGTAAGTCTAACAAACTCTGACACAGTAGAAAAGTCGCTCAAGAGGAAAGAGACTTAAAACGTTAAATATGAACACCGTATACGTAGGCGAGAATTCAATTTTTATCCATTAAAAGACATGTGGTGACAAAAATGATTGATTATTGTTGCGGTACTGGGCATACTATAAGAACGTCTATGACGATAGATCCTTCATTTATTCTCTGGCCGTTTTTTTGGCTTGCACTTGTGGCAGTATTTTTTTATGGGTTTTCACTTCTCTATCACTGGATTCGTTACGCAACACTCTATCCATTAGTGGTGTTCGCATTACCCGCCTACCTGGTAGGAACGATTGTTTTAATAGGCGCCATGCTCGCGGGCATCGGCTCTGCATAAGAAATACGTATGGACCTGAATAGAATAAAACTTAAAGATTTCAAAGTTGACGAAAAAGTGCTCATTATTGCGCGACACCACTGGTTTGTCTTTTTTAGAGACATCATTGGACTTGCACTCCTCTTCTTCCTTCCTTTCTTTGCCGTTCCCCTTTTGAGCATTTTCGTGTCTGCGGGCGGACTCTCCATTCCGGGAGGTTACGGACTCTTTTTTGGTTCGTTTTGGGCACTCATTCTCTGGCAACTTTTATTTGCGCGATGGACCGACTACTACTTTGATATTTGGATTGTAACCAACTGGCGCATCATTGATATTGACCAGAAATCATTTTTTAACCGCGACGTCGCCACGATGTTGAACTTGGACCGTATTGAAGATATCGCCACGCGCATCAACGGCGTTATTGCGACCTTTTTAGACTTTGGTACCATTCAAATCCAAACCGCGGCAAGCCACCGAGAATTTATTTTTAGTGAGGCGGGAAACCCACGTATGGTTGAAAAAGTAATTCGTAAAGCGCAAGAGGAGCGTGCAGTGATAACGGGAAACAGACACCATGGCGAAATATAGTGACGCATACAAAGGCGTACGCGATTTTTACCCTGAAGATGAACGCATTCAGCGATATATTTTTTCGGTGATGCAGAAAACGGTTGAATCCTTCGGATACGAACCCTACAACGCGTCTATTTTGGAGCCGACCGAACTCTACACCACCAAAACGAGCGAAGAAATAATTAAAGAACAGACCTACACGTTCAAAGATCGCGGCGACCGCTCCGTTACCCTTCGCCCCGAAATGACGCCAACCGTTGCGCGTATGGTTGCCGCGCGCAAACGCGAACTTGGCTATCCACTGCGGTGGTACTCCATCCCCAATTGTTTCAGATACGAACGTCCACAAAAAGGACGCCTACGTGAATTTTGGCAACTCAACGTTGACCTCTTTGGCGCAGATGATCTCGCCGCTGACGTAGAAATTACTGAACTTGCCTACCGCATTATGCGCGCGTACGGTGCCAAAGAAGAACACTTTGAAATAAAAATTGCGGACCGCGCTCTTTTGGAAACGGCGTTTGATGCAAGCAATCTAGACAAAGAACAACGTGAAGCGTACCGCCGCCTGTTAGATAAAAAGCCAAAAATGACGCGTGAGGACTTTGAACGAGAAGCGAAAACAATTACTCCAAATGACCCACTTACCTTAATTGAACGCAGAGACCCTGCTGTTTCCCAAGCGCGCGCGCAAGTTGATGCAGTGCTTGAAACACTTACTGCACGAGGTATGAGTAATGTCTCTTTTGACCCCTCCATTGTTCGTGGGTTTAACTACTACTCCGGTGTCGTCTTTGAACTTTTTGACGTGAGTGGCGAAGATACCGGGAGTCAGTTTGGTGGCGGACGACGGTCGCTCTTTGGTGGAGGACGGTACGATTACCTCGTTGAAGAGTACGGAGGCGAACACGTGCCCGCGGTCGGTTTTGGTATGGGCGATGTTACCATTCGTGACTTTTTAGGAAAATACCATTTATTGCCAAAAGAGCGCGCAACTGCCGACCTCTACCTCGCGCCTGTGTCTTCAACATATATTGAGCAAGCAAACGGCGTCGCACAGTTTTTACGCGACAAAGGCATCCGTGTAGCGCTTGGGTTAAAACATGAAAAGATTGGAGACCACATCAAAACTGCCATAAAACTCGGTATCCCGTGTTTTATGGCCTATGGAGAAAATGAAACACGAGCGGGTATGGTTACAATAAAAAATCTTGTGGGTGAAGAGGAACGGACAATACCATTGGAGCAAGCTCCACGCACCATACAAGAAATGGTAGAGTAGGACAGGATGGCACGAAAAATCACGTTTGATATTGAAACCACGAGCGCCGCGCCGGGGAAAATTGACCCGATGTCTATGGACCTTGCCTTGGTGGGTATTCACGACTCAGAAACGGGCTCCTACGACTCATTTACCGTTCCTGAACTCCCACGACTGTGGACTATTCTTGAGCGAGCTGACATTTTGATTGGCTACAACTCTGATCATTTTGATATTCCTATTTTAAATCGCTACTACGCGGGCGATCTCACCCGCATTAAAAGCGTGGATCTCCTCGCGGAGATTAGAGACTCGCTTGGAAGACGCTTAAAGTTAGACTCGGTGGCAGAAGCAACCTTAGGGAAAAAGAAAAGTGGAAGTGGATTGGAATCTATAAAATGGTGGCAAGAAGGCGACGTAGAGCGTGTCAGAAAATACTGTTTGGACGACGTTAAACTCACTAAAGAAATTTACGACTTCGCGCGCAAAAATGGGTTTGTACAGTACATGGATTTCAAACGTAAACAAAAAATTCCCCTAGACACCGCGCACTGGGAAACGTTGGGCGACAAAAACTCAATGAACCACACGCTGCCGTTTTAAAATTAAAGAAAAAATAAAATGAGGGCAGCGAGTAAAAGACGATAGAGAATAAAAATATCCAGCGTGTTTGTTTTTAAAAACCGCATTAAAAAGTAAATTGCTGAAAGCCCGCTCACGAACGCGCCAAACGCGGCGAGGAAAATAACACCACCCGAGGCAACGAGCACACCCGTGCCACCAAGCTCAAATAACTTTAGCCCGCCTGCCCCGAGAATGACCGGGAATGAGAGGAGGAACGCGAAGCGCGCCGCGTCTTCGCGTTTTAATCCCAAGAGCAACCCACCCGAAATAGTGGCACCACTTCTGGAAATTCCGGGAATCAGCGCGAGTGCTTGAAAAAAACCGATCAAGATCCCACTTCTTAAGGTAAGCGACTTTGTTTGCATAGCAACGCGCTCCGCCACAAAAAACAGAATTGACCCTGCAATGAGCGCGTAGGCAACGAGTGTGGGATTTCTAAAGGTAGAATCTAAGAAGTCTTGCCCTAACAAACCGAACACCACCGCGGGGATGGTGCCTAGAATGAGCGCGAGAATCAACGTTCGGTCAACCCTCTCAATTCCCTTCCCTCCACCCCAGGAAAAAAACGCGCCAACCAAGTGCGCGATATCTTTGCGGAAATAAATCAGTACGGCCAACGCCGTGGCAAGGTGCAACACCGCGTCAACCGCTAACCCATGCTCAACGCCTATACCCAAAAATTCACGTGCAATGATGAGGTGCCCCGTTGAAGAAACGGGCAAAAACTCTGTTAAACCCTGGACTATCCCGAGTAATACGTAGGACCACCAGTTTTCCATAGAGCGTATTGTACCCTAGGTGTGGTACCATAGTCCTACTTAGAAAATAACAAATTGTATGCCACAAAACCTTTCAGTTCCTATCGCGATTGTTGTTGCGGGAGCGTTAATCGCCGGAGCGCTCTTCTTTGCAGGACGGAGCGCCACGCCACAAGGTGATCCTTCTCCTGTAACGGGAGACATAAAAAATGTTCCCGCGGTGTCAGAAAAAGATCACATTCTCGGCAATCCTGACGCCGATATCGTTATTGTTGAGTACTCTGATATTGAATGCCCATTCTGTAAACAGTTCCACGTCACGATGCAGCAAATAATGAATGAGTACGGAGGCGATGGAAAAGTGGCATGGGTATACCGCCACTTCCCGCTTTCGCAACTCCACCCAAATGCGCCTGCGCTTTCTGAAGCATCAGAATGTGTTGCAGAACTTGGAGGTAATAGTGCATTCTGGAAATTCTTGGATGAGGTATTTGCACTTGCTCCCATTAATACCTTTTTTCCAATGGACCAGTTGACGGCAACAGCGGTAAAGGCGGGTGTTTCAGGAAGTGCTTTTGACACCTGTGTGACAAGCGGAAAACACCGCACACTCGTTGAAACACAGTTTAACGATGCTATTGAAACTGGTGGTCAAGGAACCCCACATAACATTGTTATCACCAAGGCAGGGCAGTTCATTCCTCTCTCAGGAGCTCAACCATACGCAACGGTAAAGAACGTCATAGAAACTATTCTTGCTGAAAACAACTAACTGAAACGTATATAATAAAAAAACTCCGCCTAGGCGGAGTTTTTTATTGCCAAATGTTTTTATTTTTATTTCGCGCCCTACCAATTGCGGTTACCACTTTATTAAATCGCCATGCAATAAATAATGCAATGAATACTTCAGCGAGTATTTTCCATTCACCTGCTTGATACATGGCTACACCAAACTCTTGAATCTTTTTTATTTGTTCGGGAGTGAATTCAGAAGGTTGTTCAGCCTCCACAGAAAAATCAAAAAAATCTTCAATCATACTATCCGTGAGGGTTTTTAGGGTCAGGAAGAATTCCCTTATTTTCAGAATCATCCTCGCCCATAGTCAAAAAAAGAAAAACAGCGAGAATTAAAAACGGGGAAAAGGCGCCTACCCATTCCAACGCTCTTTCGTGCCTTGTTGCCATAGAAACACTATTATATACTTTTTAACTAATTTGTCAATGCCCCCCTTTAAAGCTCTAAACGGTAGATTTCAAAGGTATTTTTCCCCTCAAACATATCAGAAGGGTTCGGGAGGTACTTCCGCGGGCGCGCAATTTCAGCACTCGCGTCTCTTATGAGCCGTCTAAACACTTCAAAATCTTCCGCGTACTGTTCATACTCAATGACCGAACGCTTCATTTGGCTTCCCCCATTCCTGTTCTTTTTTTTCTTGCACTCCTGCACGATGAACCGCTTTACGGGAAGTTTAAATTCCTGAAGCACGGTGTAATAGTTAAAGAGCGCCTGCAAAACAAAAAGCGGCTTGTCAGCGCCGAGCGCGCTGAACGAATCTACGAACTTGTGGTCAACAATGTCTACGTACCCGGGGTTTCCTTTTGATTCTACGACTAAATCAGAAATAGCTTTTACAGGGAGTGGAAGCCCCTTAACGCGCGCCGTTGCCATAACCTCTACCCCGAGCACCCGATGGCGTGGCGCACGGGCGAGATAAAAACCAATTGCCTGAAGATACTCTTCTTCCATCGCTTTCCGCTTGGCGCGCTTCGCGCGTTCCGACTCTGCTTTTCCAAAATCAATTTCAAAATCGGATATGGTTCGAAGATAGTGTAGTCCAAATTCTATTGAAGATTCTTTGACTAGATGATAAGGTTTCTCCGAAACCTTGCTCTGGACATTCGTTCGATCATAAAAATGATAACTTTTACGATCCTCACTCACTACAGAGTAATAGTGTTCAAGTGCTTTGTGTCCGGCCCTCCCAACAATGGAAGACGGTGTTGAGGGAAGGTCATACACTTTTTCTACATAGCGCTTATGCCACGCCAAGGGGTTGCGCAAAAACGACATAAGCGATGAGTAACTCCAGTGTTCAATGGGATACTTTTTTTTCTGCGCGCGAGTCATTCCCCCCATTGTAATATGCTCGGAACATTCACCATCCACCTTGCAAAACGTATGATTTAAGGAGTACTATACGAAGCGAGGAGCGCCGAAGCCGCTCCTTTATATTTAGACATACCCTTAAAAACCTTCTATTCTATGCTTACCGCTGAAAGTGCCTTTGCCCTCTTTTTGATGCTCGCGATTGCGAGCGTGGTGTACTACATCGCCAACCGTTTTAAACTTCCCTTCACGGTACTTTTGACCTTTGTGGGTATTCTTCTCGTTCCCCTCTCCACATTTGAGACATTTTCATTTTTGCGTGAGTTCCAACTGACCCCCGAATTACTTTTTTTCATTTTCCTTCCTACGCTGTTGTTTGAATCAGCGTACAACATGAACATTCGCCGCGTGGTTGATGACATAAAACCTATTCTCCTCCTCGCTATCTTCGGGTACCTCCTCTCCTCATTTTTAATCGGAGGCGGATTGTGGTTTTTCTTTGACCTCATCGGCCTCTCAGTTCCCTTTATGGTGACATTACTTTTTGGCGCACTCATTTCAGCAACCGACCCCGTCGCCGTTCTCGCGCTCTTTAAGGAGTTCGGGGCGCCACGCCGTCTCACGCTCATTTTTGAGGGAGAGAGTCTCTTAAACGACGCCACCGCGCTCGCGCTCTTTGTTATTGTGCTTGGACTTATTGAGTCAGGCGCAACAGGGGCTGGTCTTGCACTCGGCGGGGTCACCTTCTTCACCATGTTAGTCGGCGGAACGCTCCTTGGGTTTTTGGTAGCAACACTTTTTGCTCAACTAATGAACCTTTTCCGCAACAACGAAATAGTTGCCATAACCATCATGATTGTCGTGGCACACTCCACCTTCCTCCTTGCGGAGCTGTTAAACCACGAATTTCGTCACGTGGGACTCACGGCTATCCAATTCTCACCCATTATTGCCACCACCGCGGCTGCCATACTGATGGGTAACTATAGTCGATTCAAACTTCGTCCAAGCGCTGAAGAATTCGTAGAAAAATTCTGGGGGCAGTTCGCCTTTATGGCAAACTCGCTCGTCTTCATCTTGGTAGGGTTTCTGTTTGCGTCGGTACCCGATGGCGCGGGGATTTTACTCCTTCCCGTCATCATTGCGGTCTTGGTAGTAGCTCTCTCTCGCGCACTTTCTATTTACGTCACCATTATTCCGTTTAACGTCCTCTTCAAAAATGAGCGTATTCCCCTCGCGTGGCAACACCTCTTGTCATGGGGGTCGCTTCGCGGCGCGCTTGCTGTGATGTTGGTGCTTTTGGTGCCTGCTGACCTTACAGTGCCCGGCTGGTCGCTTGCGATTGGAGTGCAGGATTTCTTGCTTGTACTCACCGTCGCCTGTATTTTTGTAACGCTCTTCCTCAAAGCTCCGCTCATTGGTCCTATGATGCGACGCCTCAACGTGGGGAACCTTAATGAACTTGAACTCGTCGCTCGCTCACACGCAGAAGCAATTGTAGAGGGTACCATTATTGAAAAAGTGAAGACATTCTCTGAAAAAGGGTACATTCCTACACCGATTGCTCAAAAAATGATTTCTGAGCATGAGCGCGAGTTAAAAAAAGTGACCGCCTCTTTCCAGGGAGAAAATACCCAAGAGCGTCAACTTTCAACAAAGGTACTGGGGCTGTACATTATTGGACACGAAAAGCAGGTACTCAAAGAGTTGCTCACCTTTGATGAAGTGAACGAACGCGTGTTTAAACGCGTGTACGGAAAACTCGTCATTCAGGCGGAAGCAATTGAATCAGGAGCGGCAGTGAATCCTTCAATGGTGCGCGACTATCGAGATCTCTTTGAAAATGGGGCCGAGTGGGTACGCTCACTCTTTGTAAAATCCACCTCAAAGGAAGGTATCCGCCAGGACTACCTGTACTACCGAACCCAAGCACTCCTTGCGAAGAAAGTTCTCAAAGAACTCCGCCGCATCAGTGAAGAATTTTCTACTCCCGTGTTTGATCCCTCGCTCATTGAAGAAGAGAAAAAACGCTTTGAAGAGTATCTAGAAAAAGCGCTCGCCGAGAAGCAGTCATTACGCTCCGCGCACACTGACATTATTGAAGCGCTCGACGTCACCCTTGCGCACCGCAGTGTATACCGCATTGAAGATAGGTACTTGGAGCGCCTCCACCACCGCGAAATGCTGACACCAAAACTCTTCATTACCCTTCGCGATAAGTACGAAAAAGAAGAAATGATGGAGAAAACCGTTACCCAAGCCGCGCTCCAAAAAGCAGAGAAGAAGCGCGGCTAGCACTAAAAAAACCACCCCATTCGGGGTGGTTTTTTTAGTGCGCTCTTAGTAGCTTCGCAGGCGCTTTGCGTTTTGGTGCGTTCTAATTTTATCTAACGCTTTTGCCTCAATCTGGCGAATACGTTCGCGCGTTACCCCGAACTCCTGCCCTACTTCTTCCAAGGTGTGATAAATACCGTCCTCTAACCCGTGACGCATGGCTAAAATTTTTCGCTCCTTCGGCGTTAAATCATCCAAAATGCTATGGAGTTGTTCTACCAAAATACGGTGTGCCGTTTCCTGGTCTGGCGACGGCAAACTTGGGTCGGCAATAAAGTCTCCGCGTGCTGACCCTTCCTCGTCGTCACTCCCTGAAATAGATGCTTCAAGCGAAAGTGTTTCCTGGTTGATTTGTTCAATCTGATAAATTTTTTCAACATCAACATTCATCTCGGACGCAATTTCCTCCGGCATGGGGTCACGTCCAAGGGTTTGTTCCAAACGACGCATTACCTGCTTGTACTTCGCGATGGTTTCCACCATGTGGACGGGAATACGAATAGTGCGACTTTGATCCGCAAGCGCACGCGTAATGGCTTGGCGAATCCACCACGTGGCGTACGTTGAGAACTTAAACCCTTTGGTGAAGTCAAATTTATCAACCGCCTTGAAGAGACCAAGGTTCCCTTCTTGAATGAGGTCAAGGAGCGTAAGGTCTGAAGAGCGACCCACGTACTTTTTAGCGATAGAAACCACCAAGCGGAGGTTTGCTCGCGCGAGGAGGTTTTTTGCTTCCGTGTCACCCTCCGAAATACGTTTAGCAAGGTCGCGCTCTTCTTGCCCTGTTAAAAGTGGGTACTGACCGATTTCCCTGAGGTACATCTGAATAGAATCGTGTGCGCTCCCCTCGCCACGGTACCCTCCGCGCATCACTACCTCGTCCGGCACTTCCTCCAGCATACCTCCTGATTCCAGCACATCCACGCCAGAGACTGAGAGTCGCTCATACAACTCTTCCAAAAACATTACGTCCTCTTCAATGGTGGGAAACGATTTTAGAATTTCGTTGTAGGTAACGTACCCACGCTCTTTCCCACGCGCGATGAGTCCTTCCGCCTTCACTTCAAGCGCGGCACGCTTTTTATTGCGCGATTTTACTGTTCCTACCTCTTTTACTTTTGTTTTTTTTGCAACTTTCTTTTTTGCTGCTCGCGCTACCTTTTTCTTAGGCGCCTTTTTTGCCGACTTTGAAGAACGCACCTTGGCGCGTTTTTTGACGATCTTTTTTACCACCTTTTTCTTAGGCGTATTTTTTTTCTTCACTACTTTTGCCATAGTCTTTTATCTCAGTCCATTCTACGCCATTTAGAGCGTTTTTGCGAGGACACTTATCTCTCCCACCAAACGCTCAACTTCGGCTGCGTCATTTCGCTTTTCTGCCTCCCTCAAAAGGGCGGTGGCCTCTCGGTACTTTGTCCTTAACAATTCTTTTTCAAAATCACCTAATAATTCGTCAACGAGCGCTGCTTTATCTAACGTTTTTTCATGAGTTTCTAAAAAAAGGTCCCCTTCAATCACCGCCACACGCGCCTCGTCTTTTGAACTTTGCATTTCTTTCATTCGCTCGGATCCGAGAAGACGTTCAAGTGCTTTGGTTATATGTTCGCTTAAAGACGCGTGTTCGCCCCCTTCAAGAGATTTTGAAACACCAAAGAGTAGACGCTCCAACGTGTCACTCCGCGAAAGAAATGGCTCGTAGACGGCACTCACTGTTTGGATAGAGTGCGTCTCAGTTCTTTGATTGCTCGACGCTGAACGCTGACTGCTCGTTGTTTTTGTAATTTTTTCAAGTTCAATTTCAACGGCGCGCAGTGGTACCGAAAGTGCACTCGCGACGCGCTCGGTGAAGTGCGCGCGATCAATGGCGTTTTCAATGAGGGGGATGTACGGCAACACTACGCGCGACACTTCAAGTTTAAATCTTCGCTCGTCAAACCCTGAGTTTTTGATAGTTGAAAGATAAAAATCAACGACAGGGAGCGCTTGCTTGATGGATAGTTTCCACGCCTCCGGATCGCGTTTAATAATGTCCGCCGGGTCTTCGCCGGGAGGAAATGACGCTATTTTTACATTCAAACCTTCAGGGAGCGACACTTGGGCGGCCCTGCCCGCGGCAGCAATTCCTGCTCTATCGCCGTCAAAGGCGATTAAAAGATTCTGCGAGTAGCGACGAATGAGAAGTGCGTGCTCTTTGGTGAATGCCGTACCGGAAAGTGCCATAGCATTGGTGTACCCTGCCTGGTGCGCCATAAGTAGGTCAAATTGGCCTTCAACGAGAATGGCAAATCCGTACTTTCGAATTCCCTCTTTTGCCGCATGCAACCCATAGAGGAGGCGCGACTTATTAAAGACACTCGTTTCTGGTGAGTTTAAATACTTAGCACCGAGTGCATCTCCACTACCGAACGCACGGCCTGAAAATCCTACCACTCGCCCCGACGTGTCGTGAATGGGAAACATAATGCGGTTTCTAAAACGGTCGTACGGTCGCGCCGCTTGCTTTGGCAAATTACTGGATGCTGTTTGTTGATTGCTCGTTGCTGACTGCTCGTTGCTGACTGCTGGTTGCTCATTACTTTCCGGCCTCTTTATCAACCCCGCGTCTAACAAAACTGATTCCGCGTGCCCTATAGACTGCAGGTGTTCTGAAAGCCCTCTCCACGAGTCAGGAGCAAATCCAACCATCCACGCTTCCGCAGTTTCTTTTTTTACCGCGCGACTTTCAAGGTATGCGAAAACTTCGGGGTGAGTTTCATACTGTTTTTGGAAATACGCGTTGGCGTCAGTGAGTGCCGCGTAAACTTTTTCTCTCAGGTCGCGCGCGCCGTGCGCCTCTTTCACCACCACTACCCCCGCTTTTTCAGCGAGCGTGTGCAAGGCACCACGAAAATCAACTCCCTCCATTTCCTCAATAAAAGTGAACATATCGCCCCCTTTCCCGGATGAAAAACAGTGGTAGAGACCTCGGTCAGGAGACACAAAAAACGATGCTGTTTTTTCCTTGGTAAAGGGCGAGAGGCCTTTGTAGTACTTGCCACTTTTGGTGAGTTTAACGTACGGCATCACCACGTCTACAATAGAAAGACGCTCTTTAATCTGGTGTACGGTATCATCGGACATAGCTCTCTACAGTGTACCTCTACACTCATCCAAACAAAAACCCCGCGGAAAGCGAGGTTTTTTGAATTTTATAAGTCTTCGGAAGTATCTTCCTCCAAGGCGCGGCGTTTTGCGCGTTCCTCTTGGAAGTCATGAATACGCGTGTGTTTTACTGACCCAGAAAACCCTGTTCCCGCAGGAATCAAGCGTCCAATGATGACGTTCTCTTTGAGTCCTGAAAGTGGGTCAACCGCGCCGCGGAGCGCCGCCTGAATTAAGGTACGTGTCGTGTGTTGGAAGGATGCTGCTGAGAGGAATGATTTTCGGTTCAATGACACTTCCGTAATACCCAAGATGAGCGGAGAAACCTTTGCGGGCGACTTCCCTGCTTCTTTAAGGAGCTTGTTCGTGTCGCGAATGTTCGCTACCTCAGCAATTTCTCCCTGTACGTAGTGACTGTCTCCCACATCAGAAACTTTTCCACGTGAGAACATTTGGCGAATAATTACTTCCATGTGCTTGTGGGAAATAGGTGCGCCCTGGAGGTCGTAAATCTTTGAAATTTCATCAATGATGTACTCCTGCACGCGCTCTACTCCTGCTGCTTCAAACAATTCTTCAAGGTTTGCAGAGCCGTCCGTAATCATATCGCCCGCCTCAACTTTTGACCCCACCTTCACTACTGCCACGCGGCGATGAGGAATTTCGTACTGTACTTTATCATTTTTATCTGACTGTTCCGAAGGAAGGATAGTAATGAGTTTTGTTCCTTCAGCAGTCGTCGCAATGTCGGTTACTTCACCAGACACGTTGCTCATAACGCCGGCACCTTTTGGTGGTCGTTTGTCAAACAACTCTTCAACGCGTGGAAGACCGTGGGTGATGTCTCCTCCGACTGAGGCGGTTCCTCCGGTGTGGAAGGTACGCATGGTGAGCTGAGTTCCCGGTTCTCCAATTGCCTGCGCCGCAATAGTTCCCACTGCCTCGCCAACGTCAATAAGGTTTCGGCTCGCGAGATCAATACCGTAACAGAGTTGACAAATACCGCGTTCTGACTCACAGGTCATAGGTGAGCGAACAAATATTTCAGAGACTCCGCTGTCGGCAATAGTACGCGCTGCTTCATACGAGACGAGCGTTCCTCGTTTAAAGGTTTCTCCTCCTGCTTCAATTTCTTTTCCGAGCACACGACCCGCAATAAGTTTAGCGAGGTCAACTTCAATTCCTGAAGGACGCACTCGTTTAATAGAAACTCCTGCTTTTGTACCACAGTCGTGTTCCGAGACAACTACGTCTTGCGCTACGTCAAAGAGACGGCGGGTAAGATATCCGGCGGTCGCTGTTTTGAGCGCGGTGTCGGAGAGACCCTTACGAGAACCGTGGGTAGTCGTGAAGTACTCAATGGGGGTGAGCCCCTCTTTCATGCTTGAGATAATCGGGAACTCAATAACCTCTCCCTTCGTGTTGTTCATCAACCCCTTAATACCAGTCATCTGCACCAAGTTTCCTGTTGAACCGCGAGCACCAGACTGAATGATGGTTGATACTGATGAGTACGGATCCATGGAAGGCACTACGTGTTTTTCCAAGTCGCTTTTTGCGCGGAGCCACACTTCAATAGAAAGACGTGTTTTTTCTTCTTCAGTCAAAAGTCCCTGCTGGAATTGTTCCTGGATATCAATGACTTCATTTCGCGCTGCGTCAATAATGCCGTCTTTCTCTTTTGGAATACGCAGGTCACCAATTGACCAGCTGATGCCTGATTTGGTTGAGAAGGTGAAGCCGAAGTTTTTAATTTTGTCCAAAATCATCGGCATGTCTTCAAGACCGTAACGCTTGATGAGATCGTTTAATATTTTGCCGAGCGTTGATTTTTTAATTTCTTCGTTGATGTACGGGTATCCGCTTGGCAATACTGAGTTGAAGAGAATACGTCCAACGGTGGTTTCAAAACGCTCCCCGTTAAAACGAGCGTAGCGTTCTGAGTCCGACGGCTGTACCCAAATTTTTGCGTGAATACCAATTAACCCGAAGTCGTACGCGAGAACCGCAGCGTTTGGCGCGTGGAAGAATTTCCCTTCGCCTTTTTCTTTTGGAACTTCGCGTGTCATCCAGTAAATACCGAGAGAAATGTCATGGCTGGTTGAAACAACCGGGTCACCGTTTCCAGGTTTAAGGATGTTCTTGTTTGCCGACATAATCGTCTTTGCTTCAAGTTGTGCTTCTTCGGAAAGTGGCACGTGAACGGCCATTTGGTCTCCGTCGAAGTCGGCGTTGAACGCGGGACAAACGAGTGGGTGAAGCTGAATAGCATTTCCTTCAATCAGGCGAGGGCGGAATGCCTGGATACCCTGTCGGTGAAGCGTAGGCGCGCGGTTTAAGAGCACGTACTTCCCTTCAATAACCTCTTCAAGAATTGCCCATACTTCGGGAATTCCTTCCTCAATCAAACGCCCTGCGCCACGAATGTTGTGTGCGAGTTCGCGTTCAATTAATTTTGAGAGCACGAACGGACGGAAAAGTTCAAGTGCCATGTGTTTTGGCAAACCGCACTGGTCAAGTTCCAAGTCAGGACCGACAACGATCACTGAACGACCTGAATAGTCAACACGCTTTCCGAGCAAGTTTGAGCGGAAGTACCCCTGTTTTCCTTTGAGGTAGTCGGAGAGTGACTTCAATGGGCGCTTTTGCGCTGCAGAACCCGGTGAGTAGGCAGACCCTCCGCGGCGAATAGAGTTGTCCAAAAGCGCGTCAACTGCTTCCTGCAGAATACGCTTTTCATTTCGAAGAATAACCTCTGGCGCGTAGATGTCACGCAACTTTGAAAGACGGTTGTTGCGGTTGATGACGCGACGGTAGAGGTCGTTCACGTCGCTCGTTGCGTGGCGTCCTGACTCAAGCGCGACCATTGGACGAAGCGCGGGCGGCGTAACGGGAATGCGCGTTAAGAACATCCATTCGGGACGAACGTTTGCCTTTCGCATTGAACGAGCGAGCTGGAGACGCTTCGTGAGTTTTTCACGCTCTGCTGCACCTGCTGTTTCGAGTTGCTTCTCTAACCTTCCGATGAACGCGTCAAGGTCAAGGTTTTTAAATATCGTATAAATTGCCTCGGCACCAATGCCGGCCTCAAAGAACGTTCCGTATTTTACCGAGAAGCGATGGTAGTCAATTTCATCCAACACCACTCCTTCGCGAACGCTCTCAATGTCGCCTTTTGCCGCGACCATGAGGTTTTTGAGTTCCGTCTGTGCTTTTTCATTCGTGATGGTTTTGAGTTTCGTGCGATACTCATTTTCAAGTTCTTGAATAATGCGTCCACGCTCTGCCTCATTGACCGAGGTCACAATGTAGCCAGCAAAGTAAATTACTTTTTCAGCATCGGTTGCTGAAACACCGAGCATGAGCGCGATGCGTGATGGAACGCTACGCAAAAACCAAATGTGTGATACCGGGCTCACGAGCTCAATGTGCCCCATACGTTCACGGCGAACGATGGCGCGCGTTACTTCTACTCCACACTTTTCACAGATAATGCCACGGAAGCGAATACCTTTGTATTTCCCGCAGTAACACTCAAAATCGCGTTCAGGTCCAAAAATGCGCTCGTCAAAGAGACCATCTTTTTCAGAACGTTGGGTACGGTAGTTTATTGTTTCTGGTTTTTTCACTTCACCCCACGACCAGTCCAAAATGCGTTCTGGACTTGCAACCAAAAGCTGCATGTAGTCAAAGTGTGTTGTGTCTGGTGTTGATCCTCGTTTTTGATCCATAAACTTTTTATTTGTTTTTAATAATACCTACCGTGTTGTGCGGCGTCCGCGACGTGGACGCGACTCTTCCTCCCCTGTTCCCGCGTTTCTTCCCAAAATCACATCTAAGCCTAAGCCGCGAAGGTGGTTTAAGAGCACGCTGAACGATGCTGGCGTGTTTGAGTGTTCTATTAATCTGCCCTTTACAATAGCGTCAAAGGCTGCGCTTCTTCCCTGAATATCGTCTGACTTAATGGTGAGCATTTCGCGCAACGTGTACGCGGCACCATACCCAAGGAGCGCCCACACTTCCATTTCTCCGAAACGCTGTCCTCCGTTTTGTGCTTTACCCCCGAGTGGCTGTTGGGTAATGAGGGAGTACGGACCGATGGAGCGCATGTGGATTTTGTCTTCCACCATGTGGTGCAGTTTCAAAATGTACATGTAGCCGACGGTAACGTCCTGGTCAAACTGCTCTCCCGTTCGCCCATCGTAGAGCGTCATGGTTCCGTGCGGATTGAGTCCTGCTTTTTCTAATTCAGCGCGAATTTCATCTTCCGTAGCTCCTGCAAACGGAGGCACGATGGCTTGGTACCCAAGCGTGTGCGCGGCGAGCCCAAGGTGTACCTCAAGAATTTGCCCAAGGTTCATACGGCTCGGTACGCCGAGTGGAGTCAAAATGATGTCAATTGGTTCCCCGTCCGCGGTGTACGGCATATCTTCAATAGGAAGTACGCGTGAAATAACACCTTTGTTTCCGTGTCGTCCCGCAAGCTTGTCACCTACTGTTACGTTACGAACCTGAGCTACCGTAATGTAGATTTTTTTGATCGTTCCTGATTCTAGTGAATCACCACGTTCACGTGAGAATACTTTTACTCCAATGACGCGACCACGCTTTCCTCCCTCCATGCGGAGTGACGTGTCTTTTACGTCTTTTGCTTTATCGCCAAAGATAGAACGGAGCAATCGCTCTTCCGGTGTGAGTTGTGTTTCTCCTTTCGGTGTTACTTTTCCTACAAGAATGTCGCCTGGTCTCACTTCTGCACCAATGCGAACGACTCCTTCTTCGTCTAGGTTTCGCAAACGTACCTCTGAAACGTTTGGAATGTCAGGGGTGGTCATTTCGGCACCGAGTTTGGTGTCGCGCACTGCTACTTCAAACTCTTCAATGTGAATAGTTGAGAATTTGCTGTTACGCACCAATCGTTCAGAAATAATGATGGCGTCTTCGTAGTTGGCACCAGACCAACTCATGAACGCAACACGCACGTTTTGACCGAGTGCGAGCTGACCATTAACGGTTGAAGATGTGTCAGCGAGCAAATCACCACGCTTTACCTTTTGATCCAAAGAAACTCCCGGCGTGTGATAGAACGCTGAAAATTCGTTTGTCATGGTAAACGGCTGGAGTTTGTACTCGTGAGACTTTCCTTTGTCGTTTTTAACAATAATATGATTTGCATCAACGGCAGTAACGACGCCCGCTTCTTTAGCGTAAATTAAGCGCCCGGTGTCACGCGCAGCAATTTCTTCAATACCGGTTGCTACGTAGGGAACTTCAGGAACGATACAGGGCGTTGCTTGCTTCTGCATGTTTGAACCCATGAGCGCACGGTTCGCGTCGTCGTTTTCTACGAACGGAATCATAGAGGTTGCAATAGAGAACATCTGGTTCGTCGCAATATCAATGTATTTCACCTCATTTTTTGGAATGAGAACTGGCTCGCCACGCAAACGTGCTTCAACGAGTTCGCTTTCTAGTTCATTTTTATCGGTCATCGGTACCGCGGCGTGCGCAATAGGAACTTCTTCCTCTTCAAAGGCGTTTAAATAGTGGATATCATCAGTCACCTTTCCGTTCACCACTTTTGCGTACGGCGTTTCAATAATGCCGAAGTCGTTAATTTTTGCGTACGCAGTCAAACGCAAAATGAGACCGATGTTTTGGCCTTCAGGCGTTTGAATCGGACAGAGTCTACCGTAGTGCGAGGTGTGCACGTCGCGAACTTCAAAGCCGGCGCGTTCACGGGTAAGACCTCCGGGACCAAGCGCTGAGACGGTGCGCAACTCTTCCAACTCTTCAAGAATGTTTTGCTGTTTGGCAAGTTGTGAAAGCGAGTTTGCGGTAAAGAATTCTTTAATCGCAGCTGCGAGTGGACGAGGGTTCACAATCTGCATAGGGAGCGACGTTTCTACATCAATAGTAGACATTTTGTCCTGGATGTTTCGCTTCATGCGGGAAAGACCAACACGAACACGTGCCTCCAAAAGTTCTCCTACCTGACGGACGCGTCTGAAACCAAGGTGGTCAATGTCATCTGCCTCAGCACCCGCGGTGTGGTTTAAGGTAATGATGTTGGTGAGAATAGCAACGAGATCGTCCAAAGAGAGCGTGCGGCGTTCCAAGCTTTTTGCGTCCATCGCCATATGGAAGCGTTGGTTGAAGCGATGACGTCCGGGGTACGAGAGGTCGTAGCGTTCAGGGGAAATGAGTCCGAGAACATAGTCGCGCGCGGTGTCGGGGGTCGCGAGGTCGCCGTCGCGGAGACGTTTGTAGATTTCAATAAATGCCTCCTCAGCAGTTTTTGCTACATCTTTCTCAAGTGTCGTCTGAATTGATGCTTTTCCATGGCTCACACGCTCAAAGAGCGTCACCATATCACGGTCAAAAGACGCGCCAAGAATACGAAGGAGCGATGTTGCGGGGAATTTTCGCTTACGGTCAATTTTGACGTAAATAGCTCCGTCTGGCTCTGACTCAATTTCAATCCACGCGCCGCGCGCAGGAATAATTTTTGCGCCAAAACACTGTTTTCCTTTTACTTCACTCACCGTGAAAAAGACACCGAAGCTTCGGGCGAGCTGAGGAACAATGATGCGCTCCACACCATTAATGATAAACGTACCGTGTTCCGTCATCATCGGCATATCGGCGAGGAAAATGGTCTGCTCTTTTTTGCTTCCGAGCTGCTTGTTGGTCAAACGGACGGTTGCCTTAATAGGCGCGTCGTATGACATTTTGTTTTCCTTCGCGGTATACTCGTCTGTTTTTGGTTCGCCAATTTCGAAACCTACGAACTCAAGTTCAAACTTCTTCTTTGAGTAGTCACTGATGGGTGAAAATTCTTTGAAGAGTTCTACCATTCCTTCTGTTACAAAGGTTTTGAAACTGGCTACCTGGGGCGCAATCAAGTCCGGCATCGGAACTCGGGCCTCGCGGTGACGCTTAAAGCGCTTCTGGGTGAGATTTTTTACCATAATGCATTAATTGACGCCACCCCCCTCTCCCCGTATGAAGGAGGGTTCGATGCGTCATTTATGAACGTATGAGTGAATAATGTATTGAAAT
>JBBTSO010000002.1:38251-93168 GCA_038064695.1 Patescibacteria group bacterium
CGCGCCGCAATCCCCTCGTGAGGGCTTGCCTGCGTTCTCTATTTTATTTATGAGCGAATAAGGTATTAAAATCCCCGTCTCAGCCAAAACTCAATCAGTGCGGTGATATCCCCCACTATATGTCAAGTGGATAATTAGGTCAAGTGTTTTTTCTCTCTGGTCAACCCTATGGTGTGGATAAGCAAAAACAGTAACCAGGGGGGTCAGTGATCAGCTATGAGTTACCAGAAAAAAAATAAATATCAAGAATTACTTCTTTTCTTTCCGTTTCCACGCCTCAATATCTTTGTGGTTTCCGGAAAGGAGCACTGAGGGAACTTTGTACTTTTTTCCTTTCCACGTGAGCACTTCGGGGCGCGTGTAGACCTCAGAACTCGCGACACGCTCTTCTTCAACCGACTCAAACGTGCCGAGGACTCCGGGAATTTGCCGTGAAATTGCATCAATCATAACGAGTGCCGGCAGCTCTCCACCAGTTAAGGTATAGTCCCCCACTGACACTTTTTTAGCTTTTAAAATTTTCTGCACCCGCGCGTCAATGCCTTCATAGCGCCCGCAAATAAAAATGACGTGCTTTTTTTTCTTTGAAATAACTCGCGCCTGCGTATTGGTAAAGGGAGCGCCTGAGGTATCAAAAAAGACTACCTCAACGCTTGAGCTTTTAGGCTTTAGGTTTTTGCTTTTAGCTTTTTTAAGAGCAGCTTCTACGGCGCGAAGGACGCTCTCGGCTTCCAACACCATGCCGGGCCCACCCCCGTACGGCTTTTGGTCAACGCGATGCCACTTGTTTTTCGCAAAGTCACGCGGGTTGTAAAAAGAAATTTTTATTTTTCCCGACGCTTGCGGTCGGGACCCCGACCCCTTCAGGCGTCGGGGTTTATCCCCTCGAAGTGCCCGCCCTAAAATTGACACCTTCAAATACGAGTCAAAAGATTCGGGGAAAAGGGTGATGACGTGAAAGTGCATAGCTAATCAGGAATTTTGTCGTTTTTCCGTGATGGTTCTCCAAACAGATTCCACCCGACCACCAAAAGTATCATCGCAACAACAGGAAAAGCGTACGCAAGTGCAACTGTTTCACCAGCGTTTAGATTTTCAGTGCCTCTTATTACCCATCCCATACGTTAGAACTTCAAATCCTCCAACGCCTCGTCAACACTCTTTGATGCAGAAGGTTTTGAGGTACCCATTCCGCTACCCTCGGGCTCACTAATTTTTAAGTTCACGCGCGCGTTGTTTTTCATTCCCACCACACGAAGAAGAATACGAATGGCTTTCGCGGTGTTACCACTTCGTCCAATTACCTTCCCCATATCGGCAGGATTTACATCTAACGTGAGGAGAACGCCCATTTCATCCACCTGACGTTTTACTTTTACATCGTCTGGATGGTCAACGAGGGCCTTTATAACACTTTCTAGAAATAGTTGGTCTTGCATAGCAGTGATTCATCAATTACCGGATAATCAGCCCGTTAAAGGTCTTGGAATAAGAGTATACAATAAAACCCCCTACTTTTAAAGTAGGGGGTTTGAGCATTTAGGCCGCAGGAACTTCTTCTTTTGGTGCCTCCTCGGCGGTGGCTTGCGTTTCAGATGGTGCCTCTGCTTTTACCTCCTCCGCAGGCGCTTCTTTTACGATAGGGGTTTTCTTACCAAGGACGTTGATTTTCTTTCCTGAAATGATGCCTTTGGTAATGAGGAGGTTGTGGAGCGAACCGGATGCCTGAGCACCACGAGAAAGCCAGAGTTTAATGGCGTCTCCGTCAAGCATCGTCTGCTTGGTCTTGGGATGATAATTCCCCACTACGGCGACATTTTTCCCTGCTTGAGAAGCACGCGCATGTTCAGTGACCACTACGCGGAACGCAGGGTCGTTCTTTCGGCCTATTCTCTGGAAACGAATCTTTAACATAGGGAGAACTGTAACAAATAAAGCACAAAAGGTCAACTTACTGACGGCTGGACTAATTTTAAATTAATTAAAATTGGTGTTTTTAATAAAAACAGCAGCAATGAGACAGAGTATCAACGTTGCACCAGCACCAAGCAATAACCCTTGCCGGCGCCCTTCAGACGTTCCATCAGTAACTCCTTTTCTATAAGCTTCACCAGTTCCTGGACGGTCATCAATATCCATAAGATGACAATAGAGTATTACCTGACTTGAGTCAAATATTGTTTTTGATGTTATATTTCGTAGGTGAAAAATGAAATGAATGAGAGCAAAAAACGCCTCTCGGGCGTTATTGACGTAATTCGGAGCGGAAAGAAAGGGTACTTCATTCAGGAAGACACCGACGACATAGAAGTGCCTATGGAGTGGCTAAACCGCGCACTCTCGGGCGACGTGGTTGAAGTGGAACTCGGATTTAAATACGGTAAAACGATGGCACGCGTGGTACGTGTAATTGAACGAAAAACCAACACCTTTGTTGGAGAGTTAATGAAGGACAAAGAGGGCATCTACCTAAAACCCGACAACGCGCGCGTCTATCTCCCCTTTGCAATCGTGGGGTCGCAAGGTACGTCGGTCGGAAATAAAGCCGTGGTAGAGGTAGTGGACTGGGACAACGACCCCATAACTGCGGAGGTGAAAACCATTCTCGGCGTTGCCGGGGAACATGAGACCGAAATGAAGGCCATTATTGCCGCGCGCGGTTTTGATAGCGATTTTCCGAAGGCAGTTTTGGACGAGGCACAAAAATTATATGAACACCTGTGGGACGAGGAGGAAATTGCGCGCCGCGAAAATTTTAGAACGACTCTCACCTTCACCATTGACCCTGAAACCGCCAAAGATTTTGACGACGCGCTTTCGCTCAAATTTTTAGATAATGGAAACTACGAAGTAGGCGTGCACATTGCGGACGTGTCGCACTTCGTGCGCCCCGGGAGCATCATTGAAAAAGAAGCGTACAAACGAGCAACCTCTATTTACCTCGTAGACCGCACCATTCCCATGCTTCCACCCCAACTCTCGGAAGATCTCTGCTCCCTAAAACCCGACGTTGACCGTTTGGTGTTTTCCGCGGTATTCACCGTAAACCAAAACCACGATGTCATTGACCGACGCTTCACGCGCGGCATCATCAACTCCAAAAAACGCATGACCTACGAAGAGGCGGATGTAGCTCTCGGCCTACGCGAACCTTCTGAGCAAGGTGAGCCACTCTACCGAATGGAGCTCCGCCACCTGTGGAAACTTGCGTCAAAACTACGCACCGCGCGAAAAGAAGCGGGCGCGGTAATGTTTGATGTTGACGAAATACGTCCTGTTTTGAACGAAGAGAAAAAAGTCATCGGGTTTAAAAAATCTGTCTACACTGAAAGTCACCAGTTGATAGAAGAGCTGATGCTCTTAGCCAACCGCGAAGTGGCCTCCTACGTTTCAGAAACACTCGGGAAAAAGAACCAGCTTTTTGTGTACCGCGTGCACGACAAACCCGACACTGACAAGCTGGACGAACTTTCAGTATTTTTACGCGCCATCGGCTACTCCCTCTCCATGGGACAGCACGGCATTTCAGGAAAAGATTTAAATAAACTGTTGGACGAAATTAAAGGAACGCCCGAGGAACATCTCATTCGAACCGCCACCGTGCGTTCAATGGCAAAAGCAGTGTACGCGACCAAAAACATTGGCCACTTTGGACTTTCATTTAACGATTACACCCACTTCACCTCCCCCATTCGCCGCTATGCGGACCTTATGGTGCACCGCGCGCTCGGGACACTCATTCGCGGAGAAAAACTCACCGTAGACCCTACTGAGCAAGCAAAGAAAGCGCTCCACGCGTCAGAACGCGAGGTAGTCGCATCTGAAGCAGAACGTGCTTCCATCAAGTTGAAACAGGTTGAGTACTTTGCAAACCTCATTGGCACCACAAGAACAGGCGTCGTATCAGGCGTTTCCGATTGGGGAGTGTACATTTCCGACACGGAAAGTGGCACTGACGGTATGGTGCGCCTTATGACCTTAACCGACGACACATACGAACACGACCGAAAGAAGTTTGCCGTCATTGGAGTAAATACTAAAAAAGCTATCCGCCTCGGCGACCCAGTCACCTACGTGGTGGAACGAGTCAACACTGACGACCGCACCATTGACTTTCGTCTTGTTCCCTCAGCAGTCCTATAACCCCCTAGTAAAAGAAGTCTCACTTCCTTTACTCGTAGACGGCAGAATGCCCCGCGAGCTCTGCTTCGGGGATAGGGCGAGCCGATGTTTTACTTTGCGACTTTTACCGCTTCCTCCAGCTTTACCGAAAGCACTTTTGAAACCCCGTCATTCCCCATGGTGACGCCGTAGAGCACGCCCGCGCGACTCATCGTCTCGCGGTTGTGTGTTATCAAAATGAGTTGAGATTTTTCAGAAAGTGCTGCAATCATATCGCCGTAGCGGCGGCTGTTTGCTTCATCCAGCGCCGCGTCGGTTTCATCCAGCACCAAAAATGGAGGCGGGTTGACTGACGACATAGCGAAAATAAGCGCGATGGAGGTAAGCGCGCGCTCTCCCCCCGAAAGCATCGTCAAACCTTTGATGCGTTTTCGTGGTATGGAGAGAGAAATTTCCAACCCTTCAACAGTTTTTTCCATTTCATCCGGAATGCCGTCGTCATCAGCATCTTCAAGGCTACGCACGCGACGCACGGGTTCTTTCACCAACACTAAGGACGCGCTCCCGCCGTCAAACATAAGTGAAAAGAACTTTGAAAATTCTGCGTTGATGGCGTGGAGGCCCTGTTTAAACTTGACCGAAAGCTCATCTTCTAGCTGGGCAATAAGCGAACGGAGTTCAGCACGTGCCGCTTCAAGGTCGGCGAGCTCACGCTCTAAAAATGCCTCGCGCTCAGACGCCTCTTGATACTCTTTCAAAACCTCGGCACCGCCCGCAGCTCCCATTTCCTCAAGGCGAATTTTAATTTTTTGAAGTTCACGTTTTTCGGTAGCTTGTGCTTCACGTGTTCTCGACTCACTAGATGGTGTTGCAAAACGCATTGCCTCAACACCTACGAGCACTCCTGCTTCAGAGAGATCGCGCTTGAATTCCTCTTCTTCAGCGTGGAGTCGGGAGAGTGCTGCCTCAGCGTTTTCAAGTGTGTGGCGTAACTCCCTCTCTTCGCTCGTTAATGCAAAGAGTGCTCGTTCTTGTTCACGCTCACGCGTGCGTGACGAGTCTAATGCTTTTCGTATCTCCTCGAGCTCGCGCGTGGCACCTTCCTCGTCTTTCGCAAGCTGTTTTTCCTTTGCGCGAAGTTTTTCTTTTTGTTCATTGAGTGTTTGTACCTCTCTTTGGTCTTTCGCTCCTCCCGCAAGTAACCCTTTAAGACGGCGCACAAGATCCTGCACAAAAGAAATTAGTGTTTCGCGAGTACTCTGGTGTTCCGTAAAGAGTGCATCGGTTTCCGAGAGTATCTGTTCAAGTGCCTCGCGCGAAACACTGGACTCAGGAACCATGCGTTCAATCGCTTCCATCTGTCCCTCAATGCGTGATGCCTCAGAAAGCACCGTGCGGCGTAGAGCGCGAAGGTGCTCTATGCGTTCTGAAAGCGCGGCAATGTTTTTGCCTTCACTGGATTCGCTTGAAAGCGCGAGCGCTTCACGCGCCGACGCCATTGCCCGAGACACTCTCTCCACCCCTTCTTTCGCTTTTGTCTTTTCCTCACCTAAATGTTTTTTTGCCTCGGTGAGGTACGCTGACTCGGACGCAAAATACTTTTGAAAACGCACTACCGCTTCGGTGCGTATATCTTCTGCTTTTTGTATTTTTTCTACCTGGCGTTTTAAAAAACGGAGGTGTGGTGCAACCTCTTTACGGAGCGCGTCAACTTGACGCATATTTTCCTCTGTTTTTTCTAACTTACGGATACTCTCTTCTTTTTTATACTGATACACCTTAAGTCCTAGCGCGTCTTCCAACATTTCCCTGCGTTCGCGAGATGGCGCGGAAAGAATTTTATCCGCCTCTCCTTGAGAAATAAGGTGGTGCCCCGTTTGTCCAATATTGGCACCTGCTAAGAGTTCTAAAATATCTTTAAGACGAACGATGCTCCCATTCAAACGGTACTCATTTATACCGTCGCGGTGCACAATACGCTCAATAATTACCTCGTCAAAATCAATATCTAAAAATCGGCTCGCGTTGTTAAAGGTGAGCGCCGCGGACGCGCGGTTAGCCCGTGGTGCACTTGCCGAACCATTCCAAATTAAATCTTCACCACGCTTTCCTCGCATAGACTTCATTGACTGTTCTCCCAACACAAAACGAATCCCCTCGGCAACGTTTGATTTACCGCTTCCATTGGGGCCGACGATAGACACCACGGGGGTATCAAAATCAAACGCCGTCTTTTTTGCAAACGACTTAAAACCAGAGAGTTCCAGACGGACGAGATGCATAAGCGTATTTTACCCTATGAGCAAAGAGTGGCGAATGAACATACCTACCCTCCACTATATCCAACGGCAATATTGTACGACTCTGCCCCACCACCTCGACCTTCACCATCAACCGTGCCACTACACTGGACGGTACTGAATGTATCGTAGTTTGAGTTTGCCGCGTCTTCCATTTGTCGCGCAAAAATTACTGCGTAATCTTTGTTACCACAACGGTGTAGCCCATCGTAGTAGTAATAAAAGGTACCGTTGTTAATGGGGTCTCGCGGAGTGGCATTCAAGTACGGCTCCATTAGGTTTTGAAAAGTGGTGTTCGTGGTGACGTTGCCATTTGCCCCCTCGGACTCTTTCGGGTACGTACCGTGGTCAACACTATAGAGCTCCAGTGCTTTTTGAATCTGGTGAATATCGGCAACGCGGCGTTTATCTTTTGCGTCACGCTGTGCATCTGACAAAAATACTAAAACCATTGAAGCGAGCAACCCGAGGAGCGCAATTACCACCATCAACTCAATGAGTGTGAATCCGCGACTTTGTCGCGAATTTGCTCCACCTGCGTTCGAAGAACATAAAAACTGATTTTTATGTTCCTTCTCTCTTGGTGTAGTAAACCCTATATTCATATATTTACCGGTCCCCCGGGAGGACATAGTTCGGAAGTCTCTCACCTTCGCGAAGCTGGTCGTTCCCTAACGAAACTGGGTCAGGAATTGCTGATGCAATAAAATAAACCACGAGCGAGACGAGAAACACGGCGAATATAACTAATATAACTACCGCATCTCCCGACGTGGAAACAATACCGGTTTTCAGCATTTGCTTTCCTATACCATCTGGTTCAGGATTTGGCGCCTGGAGTGGTTCAAGATCGCCGCGCTCCTCATCAAATATAATATCCCCGGTCGGCATGTTCCTATCATAACAAGGAAAAAACTACGTTTCGCTTTGGAGTGCACGCTCTGCCGCGTTTTGTTCAGCTTCTTGCTTTGAACGACCCTCCCCTTCAGATACTGCTACGTCACCAACCGAGAGCGACACCACAAAGCGCTTGTCGTGGTCAGGTCCTTCCGAATGAACTACCTCATACCGCGGGGTGAGTCCGTACTTTGCTTGCGCGTGTTCTTGGAAACTACTTTTTGCGTCTCTCCACGCGCCACTTGAAACTACCTCGTCAGCTTTACTTAAAACGTGAGCACGTATAAAGGTATTTGCTCCTTCAAAACCCTGATCCAAGTAGAGCGCCCCGACGACCGCCTCAAATGTATTTGCCAAAATGGTCGCGCGCGCCCGTCCGGTGTCTTTTGCTTCACCTTTTGAAAGGAGGAGGCAGTCATTCATTCCCAAACTCTCAGCAATGGTGCCGAGCATAGTGGCATTTACCAATGCAGCGCGGTACGCGGTTAGATGCCCCTCCGTGACGTTCGGATATTTTTTAAACAGGTAGTCGGTAACGGAGAGTTCCAACACCGCGTCGCCTAGGAATTCTAGACGTTCGTTATGTTCCTGTTTGTCGGGAGTCACGCCTCCTCCTTGCTCATTCAAGTACGAGCGGTGAGTGAACGCTGTTTTGAGGAGCGACTCGTCATGAAATGACACTCCCGCGCGTTTTAAAAATATATCAAAAGCTTTTTGTTTTTCTTCGGTCATATACCTGTGTTTCGTGCAGCGACAATACCTGATTCTATAATACTTCGCAAGTCTTCATACGTCTCTAGCTCACGAAAATCATCTTCATGAAACCAATTCGCATCAGAAACCGTATGGCCATGCGAAACGCGCAGTGTTTCTTTAGGAGCGTACGCGAGGAAGTACCCCACGCGGCGCACCACGTTTGCCTCTTTCGGGTCATGTGCCTGGTACTCATGTTCCGCAAGTGGCGCCTGAATGCTCACCGTTCCCAGTCCAAGTTCTTCGCGCGCGGCGCGAAGCGCCGCGCTGTCGGAGAGTTCACCCTCCTTAAGATGCACTTTGGGCAACGTCCACTTTCCAAAGAGGTCTTTCACGAGCGCCACGAACACTCCGTCGTCTTCCACCGCGCACACCACCACGCCTGCTAGAAATTCTTTTTCTTTTCGCTTGGGCGCTTCCTCGCGGCGCGGGCTCCCAAGCTCTTTATACACGCTTCCTAAAACACCGTTGACGAACCTGCTGGACGACTCGCTACCGAATGTTTTGGCAAGCTCTATTGCTTCGTTTAATGCCACTTTGGGAGGGACTGATTTGGTGTCGCCAAAGAGCAACTCAAAGAGCCCAATGCGAAGAATGTTGCGGTCAATAGGGGCAATTTTGGGGAGTGGCCATTGAGGCGCCATACGCTCCAGGACTGCGTCTATTTCGTCTCGCTTGGAAGCAATACCGCGAATGAGCGTATCGGTAAAGGGTTGATCTTCGTCATCGCGACTAATAGACGCGCTATTTTTTTGCAAAGAGGTGGTGATGGCTTCAAAAGAGAGGTCGCCCAGGATGTCTGAGGAAAAGAGCGCCTGGAGCGTGCTGATGCGTGAGAGGTGTCGTGAGGCCATATAAAAGAACAACGTGAAGGTTCTAGCTTTTAGCTTACAGGCTTTAGACTAAAAAAACAACGTAGAAAACGTCACTCTTATCTAAACGTACGTTTCAAGAGAGCATATCCAAATGAACCCGTGGTTGCAGTAGTGAGAAAAAACAGTGCTGAATGTGATCTTATGTCACCCAAAGAAGTTTTTTCTCCTCCCGTTAAATCAAGTGGTAAGGGAGCATTACGAGTAAAAAAATGTGTATATTCAAGTTCACCATCCCAAAAGTCGATACCCATTAACAACGAGTCGATTGCTGCAACCACGGCAGCTATACCAACTACTGCTGGAAACACTTTCATACTATGCTACTTTTTCTCAGATTTTTTGACTTTTGCAGATTTTTCTTTTTTCTCTTTCTTTTTCTCGTCACTCTTCACTGGTTTGCTCTTCACTGGTTTTTTTGTTTTATCCATCACTGAGCGTCCGCGGTACGGGGTGCCGTCTAGGAGTGCCTTGTGGCGTGGGTGTACGGAACCACCATCTTTTGATACTGAAAGGCGCGCACCGTTAAGGGCGTGGTGGCTTCTGCGATTTCGTGTGTGAGCGCGGGTTGCGCGCATTCGAACTACCATAGAAAGAAAGTATAGCGTATAGAGTATTAAGTATCAAGCAGAGAAACGGCACGTACCGTAACCCTTCTCTTACCAAAATACTCAATACAGAATACTGGATACTGATTTATTTCCCCATCTCTTTTATAAAACTATCCAACACACTTTCAGTTGCATCACCCAAGTCTTGAAGAAGGTCTTCCGGTTTAAACGAGTCACGGAAAAACATGGCTACGTCAGCGAGGTTTGGCTCCACGGTCATATTTTGGGTTAATTCTGAAAGACGGTCTTTTTGGTCGTCATTCATCTTCGCGCCAAGGCGTACCATAAGGTCAGCCGCAATGGCTTCCATCAAGTTCTGCTCTACTTGCTTGCGTTCATCTTCAGGAACTTTGAGCTCGTTCAACACCTCGTCAACCCGTCCGTAGAGATTCATTACGCGCCCTGCTAGGTTAGGGTCCATCTGTGGTGCCTGGCCGTTTGTTGGCTGAATGTCGTTCATAAACCAATACTATACTACGTTGAAATTCCTTTTCCAGTGATACCACAAATAAGCGTAGGTAGCCCAACAACCGCCATGACTGAATATCCGATTGCATCGTCAACTCCACTTTCAGTTTCCATGCCAAGAACGGCAAATAACCCGACAGCAATTGCAGCAGAACCTAAAACAGATAAGTTCAAAGAACCTCGCGTGTGTGTAAAAATTCTATCAATTGATTTCATAAATTATTCTTTACACTATACCTCTAAAAATCGGGGCGCTTATGATTTTTCAACCACTCATTAGTAGCATCTGGTTCAGGAACATCTGGAATGTTTGAGAGTGGAGATTCAATGATGTAGGTTGATAAAACATAGCATGCCGCAGCTACAATGACAGCAGAAATTCCAGCCCAGCGAGCCGCTGACGCGACATTTGCTTCTATATTTATTGTTCCAGGAAATGTCATAAAATAACTAATTAAAATTTTAAATTAAATCCCACGTAAAAAGACTTAAAAACATTTCGCGTTCTTGAATGGTTTCGTTTACATCACCCAAAAATGCCATAACGCCTACCGAAGCGACTGCCGCAGCTAAAAGATACTTCATGCAAGTATTGTATCACTTTATTATGTTTTTGTCAAGTTATAAAGGTAGTGCGGTGGAGCGCGCAGGGACCGTGTGCCTTTATGGCCTGATAGTGTGATTTTGTACCATAGCCCTTATGCTTTTCAAACCCATACTGAGGAAAGCGGGTGGATAAATGATGCATTTCCCTATCGCGCGCTGTCTTTGCCATAATGCCTGCCAAAGTGATGGGAAGTTCGGTTTCGTCTCCACGAATAATAGTTTGTTGATGTAGAAACGCACTCGGCGCTTTCAATGACCCGTCCAAAAAAACATTGGTGCGAGCGGGTGGCGCGTCAACAGCAGCGAGCGCACGAGTGAGTGCTACCCGTATCGCGTTCACAATTCCGAAACGGTCAATATACTCTGACGATGAAAACTGTACTGAGTACCGTATAAAATTTTTCTGCACCGCTTCATTTACACGGCTCTCAAAATACTCACGTTTCTTTTCACTCAACTGTTTTGAGTCCCGAACGCCGTCAAAAAATGTTCTATCGGGTGGTACTAAAAAAAGAACTGCCGCAACCGCAACAGGGCCCGCAATTGGCCCCCTTCCTGCTTCGTCAATGCCAACAACGAAGGTGCTAGTGGATAGTGGATAGTGATTAGCATGAACGTGAGAACGCATACCTAAAGTATAGGGCATGCAAAGCAAGGAGCGATGTTTTGAAAAGTGTTATTCTCCTCCTCTTTCCCATGGAAGACGTCCGTCTTTCCGGGTAAAATACCACATTCCTAAACCAAAAAGGACGGCAGCGAAAGGTACACCAAAGAGAACAGCTACATCATTGGTCATACCCATGTGTGCAAGTGCATATTCATTTTCTGTGTCTAGTTTTTCAGTTTCAATAGCCATGAAAACATGGTATACCTCGCCTCCAAAAATGCAAACACCTCGTTGCACCACTCAATCCTAGTTCCTAACCACTAATTCGGCTAGAATGATGCTATGACGCCCACTCACCTCTCTGCTCACTCTCACTATAGCTTATTGAATGGGCTCCCCAAGGTGGATGAGCTCGTGGCGCGCGCGCGCTCATACGGAATGGAGGCGCTCGCGTTAACCGACCACAACAACCTCTACGGCGCGCTTGAGTTTTACAAAGCGTGTAAAGAAGAAGGAATAAAACCGCTCGTAGGTGTTGATATGGATTGTTCCGTTTCAGGAACGCCAGGGAGACTCATTCTACTTGCGCTCTCCGAGCGTGGGTACCGAGCACTTATTTCTCTCGTGTCTTCAGCGCACCTTGCGCACCCAAATGAAGCACCTCGCCTCGATTTAGATACGCACGCATCACCTGTAGACGACGTGGTAGCACTCATACCCGAAGAAACGCTACAAAACTCTGGAGAACTTTTCGTCAAAAGCGCGCGCGCGTATTTTGGAGATGAGCACGTCTACGCCAGACTCGGCTGGACCACGTCGCGCGAGGCGCGAAGTGCATTTGCCACACGTGCTCGCGCGCTGTCACTCCCCTTAATCGCGGGAGACGACACGTATTACTTAGCACCCGAAGATGCTCCCGCGCGCGACGTGGTGCGTCGCATTGCCGACCCCAGCACCCCACGCGATGAGGGAGACCGTACCTTCATTGAACCCTCTCTATTTGAAACACACTACCGTGATTTTCCTGAAGCGTTAGAAAACATGAATGCACTCGTGGCGCGCGCCACCGTTGAACTAAAGCTTGGCTCGTGGCTGTTCCCCCGCTTCCCCATACCCGAAGGAACAACGTATGAAGGTGAGCTCGCACGTCTCGCGAAAGAAGGGTTTGAAGCGAAGCAACTCCCCCACACCAAGGCAATTGAAGATCGTCTTGAATACGAACTCTCTATCATTAATGGTAAAGGATTCGCCCCCTACTTTCTTGCCGTTGCTGACCTTTTGAAATTCGCCCGGGAAAACGGCGTCCTTACCACCACCCGCGGGTCCGCCGCCGGTTCTCTTGTTTCCTACGTTACCGGCATTACCACCATCAACCCTATTGAGTACGAACTTCCTTTTGAACGTTTCTTAAACCCTGAACGCCCTAAAGCGCCCGATATTGACATGGACTTTGCCGACGTGCACCGCGACCGTATGCTCGCGTACGCAAAAACTCGATACGGGAGCGACCACGTGGCGCAAATAGGTACGTTTGGAACCATGATGGCGCGCGCGGCGGTCCGCGACGTCGCGCGCGCTTTGGGGTACTCATACGGCATTGGCGATCGAATCGCGAAACTCATTCCGTTTGGAAGCCAGGGATTCCCTATGACCATTGAAAAAGCGCTTGAAATGGAAGAAGAACTCCGCTCGCTGTACCAGAGCGACGAAGACGCAGAAATTATTATCAACACGGCAAAGCGCGTTGAGGGGAACGCGCGCCACATTTCAATTCATGCAGCCGGCATTGTCATCGCGCCGTCTCCTGTTACCGACTACGTGCCCGTGCAATACGACCCCCACGGAAACGCCATCATCACGCAATACAACATGCACGCGGTGGAAGACGCCGGACTTTTGAAATTTGATTTCCTAGGGCTCACCGTACTTTCCATTCTCGGCGACGCGGTTACGCGCGTAAAAAAGAGAAAGAACATAGACATAGATATTGAAAATATTCCCCTGGATGACCCACACGTTTTTGCGATGCTTGGACGCGGGGAAACTGAGGGGCTCTTTCAACTCGGCGGCGGGGGAATGACTCGGTACCTAAAAGATCTGGAACCTACTTCCATACACGATATTAACGCCATGGTGGCGCTGTACCGCCCTGGTCCTATGGAATCAATTCCTGCCTACATTGCACGCAAACGAAATCCCGCGCTCATTCACTACCTTGACCCACGCATGGAGAAAATTTTGGATCGCTCCTACGGCATCGTGACCTACCAAGACGACGTGCTCTTGCTTGCGGTTGAACTCGCCGGGTACACGTGGCTTGAAGCCGACAACTTGCGTAAAGCAATGGGTAAAAAAATTCCCGCGGAAATGGAAGCGCAGAAAGAAAAATTTATTTCTGGTTGTATTCAAAAAGGAGGTATTACCCACGCCAACGCGCAGTCACTGTGGCGACTCATTGAACCATTCGCCGCCTACGGATTTAACAAAGCGCACGCGGCGAGCTACGGAAAAGTCGCGTACCAAACCGCGTATATGAAAGCGCACCACGCGGCCGACTATATGGCCTCCGTGATGTCGGCGGACGCGGGCGCGGTAGATAAAATTTCAATTCACGTCGCTGAGTGCGCGCGTCTTGGCATTAAGGTGCTCCCACCTTCGGTTTCCGAATCAGACTGGACGTTCACGGTGGTTGACGATAAAAAAATTCGTTTCGGGTTGGACTCTATAAAAAACTTTGGCGAAGCTTCCGCGCGCGCCATCATTCTTGAGCGCGCGCGTGGCCCCTTCACCAGCGTGGGCGACTTTGCTTCACGCATCCCGTCAGGGGTACTCAATAAACGCGGTTTAGAAGCACTCATTAAAGCAGGGGCGCTTGACGTGTTCGGTGACCGCACCGATATGCTCGCGCACGGTGAAGAAATTCTCGCGGCACTGTCACCTAAAAAAACAACGGAAGAAAATCAGGGTGCGCTCTTCAGCATGGAGCACCGCGCGCCCACTATTGCTATTTCAGCAAACGACACCACTCCACTCACCGAAAAACTGGAGTGGGAAAAAGAGCTCCTCGGCATTTATGTTTCAGGGCATCCGGTAGACCCGTGCCAAGAAGCACTTGCCCCCTACCCTCACTCTATATTGAACGCACGTGAAGAAGACCGAAACGGATTTTCCATTATTCTAGGCGGAGCCATAGAGCAGGTAAAAACGATTCTCACAAAAAAAGGCGAGCGTATGGCATTCATTACCATCGCGGACCGTGAAGCGTCTATTGAAGCAGTGGCGTTCCCCAAAGTATTTCAGGAGGCGCGCGACGCACTCAAAGTGGGGAGCTGCATTTTGGTAAAGGGAAAAGTTTCCCGACGAAACGACGAGCCGTCAGTACTTATTGATAAAGTTAAAAAAATAAACTAAAAACTAATTTCCACCGAGACACCGGCCAATACACATCCAATACTGTTGTGAGTCTTCTTCGAAGCCGGCGTTCACGCACTGTGTGTGACATACCTTTGCCTGATCCCACGCGTACGCTTTGCCATCGTTTTCCTGATCTTCTTCGTCATCATCTTCTTCGTCATCGTATTCATAGTCTATGTCAGATGACGACGATACCATGACGGTTGTGAGAAACGCGCCAAGAATTAACAGTATCGTTATGTTTCTTACACTCCACAATGAATCACCCCGTATCACTTCGCTCATAAAAGGAAACTATAACAACCTAGAAACAATGTCAAATGCGTATTGAATTCGTCGCTGTGGTATGATTTTTCTTATGTCTGACAACCTGGAACATAAACGCCATACCCTTGCCCACCTCTTGGCTGCTGCCGTGATGGAGCTCTACCCGGACACGAAGCGTACTATTGGTCCCGCTATTGATAACGGTTTCTACTTTGATTTTGAATTTTCAAAACCAATTTCAGAAAATGACTTCCCCGCTCTTGAGAAAAAGATGCGAGAAATCTTACCTTCGTGGACTTCGTTTGAGCACTCAGAATTGACTGCAGAAAATGCAAAAAAAGAATATCCTGGAAATCAGTACAAACACGAGCTCATAGATGAGTTCACAGCGGACGGTTCAAAAGTTTCATTTTATAAATCAGGCGACTACTCCGACCTCTGCCGTGGAGGGCACGTAGACAACCCCGCAAAAGAAATCGCGCCCGATTCATTTAAACTTGACCGTATTGCGGGCGCCTACTGGCGTGGGAGCGAAAAAAATACGCAACTCACCCGCATCTACGGACTTGCGTTTGACACCAAAGCAGAGCTCGATACATACCTTCTTCAGCGTGAGGAAGCAAAGGCACGTGACCATCGAAAGTTAGCAAAAGAGATGGACCTACTCGTTTTTTCAGACCTGGTTGGTTCAGGCATGCCCCTTTTTACTCCAAAAGGAAACGTCATCCGTTCACAAATTATTCAATTTTCCCGCGAACTCAACAACGAACTCGGGTTTGGCGAAGTTCATACACCCAATATAAATAAAGGTGAACTCTTTAAAGTGTCTGGACACTACGATCAGTACAAAGAAGATATGCTACAAGCGAAGTCGCAGTACGTTGAGGATGAGATGTTTATGAAGCCAATGAACTGTCCGCAGCATACCCAAATTTATGCGTCGCGTCCGCGCAGTTACCGTGATCTTCCGCTCCGCTACGCTGACTTTGCCGTACTCTACCGAGATGAGCGTCCAGGGGAACTGTCAGGTCTCACCCGCCTCAGAGCTTTTTCGCAAGACGATGGACACATTTTTTGCCGTGAAGATCAAATAAAAGAGGAAATGTCAGCAGTACTTGGAGTAATCCAAAAAGCGCTCAAAACATACAACATTAGTTACTGGATGCGTCTCTCACTCAGAGACCCACAGAAAAAAGATAAATACTTAGGTGATGATTCAACGTGGGAACAATCGCAAGACATAATGCGTTCTCTGCTACAAGAAAAAAACATTGAGTTTAAGGAAGCAGAGGGAGAGGCCGCTTTTTACGGGCCAAAAATTGACATTATGGCGGTAGACGCCCTTAACAGAACGTGGCAAATTTCCACGGTTCAACTGGATCTCAATATGCCAAAACGATTTGGATTGGTGTATACCGACTCAGATGGGACCGAAAAACATCCCGTTATGATTCACCGCGCATTAATTGGATCCCCCGACCGTTTTATGGGAATCCTCATCGAACACTACGCAGGTGCGTTTCCGCTTTGGCTCTCACCAGTGCAGGTAAAAGTACTTCCCGTTTCTGAAAAGCAAAACGACTATGCACAAGGAGTATATAAACAACTAAAAGACGCGGGCATTCGCGCAGAACTTGATGATAATAACGAGTCTCTTGGTAAAAAAATTAGACAGGCAAAGGTGGAGAAAGTTCCCTACTTCTTCGTGATTGGTGACAAAGAGGTTGAAGCGGAGGCAGTAACGGTTGAGGGTCGCGATGGAAATGAGGGGATACAAAAACTTTCTACGGTTATAGATACCCTATTAGATAAAATAAAAAACCGAAGTTAGACTACTCAATAATAAAATCCCCGGACATCCGATGTCCGGGGATTTTTATGATAGGTTTTAACGAGCTACATCAAACGCCTGCGCGAGGGCAATCTTAAACCCGGTGAATGGATTTGAGTACGTTGTTTCAAGCGCGCGTGACAAAATTTCAATGTACGACGCCATAGTTTCTAGTGACACCATGTGTGATTTTTCAAGAAGCGCAACGTGCTCAGATGAGGTATTTGCTTTGCGAGCGCGGAAGAGTGCGTCCAAGAGCGACACCGTATCAGTGATAGTCTTTGTTGCTGATACTCCACTTCCTTCAAGGTCACGGACTAAGCTGAAAACCGCATCGCGATTTCCCGTAAGGAGTGCTGAAACGAGTAACTCATTTACAGAATCTGATACTGCATGAACGGTCGCAGGCGACAGTACCTCTTTGATGTGGGTAAACCCGCGTGCTGGTGCAGAAACAATCGTTGCGTTCTGCGCGGTAATAATTGCGTGAAGGCGATCACTTGAGAGCAACACCCACCCATCTTCGCGAGGAATAGTACGTACCGCTTCATTTAAGATATCTCCAAAGACACGAAGTGTTTGCGCGCGGTCGGTTGAAAGCGTAAGTACTGCCGCCCGTGCCTCAGGAGAAAGAAGTACTCCCGCCGCGTTTGCGCGTGATTCAACTACTTCTGCTAATTCTGGAATCCCATCAACGGCAACTGGCGCCGCAACTGGAACAGGTGCTGGTGGAGTCATCACTGAAGGCGAAATTGCACGAGAAGGCGCGTGGGCAAGAGTTGATTGGTGAATCGCTAATGTCGCAACAGGTGCTGGATGAGCGTGCTCAGTTTCGTAGTGTTCAGCGTTGTCGTATGCTACGTACTCCTGATCCTCTTCGTGACGATCAGCACGCTGTGGAGCAAAGGTAAATACTTTTCCTGCAATAAACTGCATACTCTGTTTACCTAGAACCACGTACGAGATTCCAATACTCCATACCACTACCGAGAGCCAGAAGAGCGCCGTCAAAAGTGGTCCTGCTTCAAAGCCAGTGTAGGGAACTTGAGCAAGCGAAACGTACGCGGCGAGTACCTGACCACCAGGCGCCTTCGTGAGAGAAACAGTTGGCTGGTTTAATCCCCCTCCACAGTTACCCTGACATCCTCCGCCTCCTTTTTCTACTTCAACAATAGCTGAACAGGTAGTTGTTCCGTATGGTCCTGTAAAGGTTCCCGTGTACGTCGTAGTGTCTGAAGGGTACAGATCATCGGTCGTTCCTCCTGAAACAGGAGTGGTCGTTCCCACGTGGGTGATGGTTCCGTTGGAAACGTTGGTAGAAGTCCACGATACAGTGATCGATTCCCCTGTCTTAATTTTTGAATGACTGACCGTGAGTGTACATTGTGGCGCAGGTGTCGTTGGTGTGTAGGTAATAGTTACTGAACATGTTTTTGTTTCTCCTCCAACGCCCGTAACGGTTCCCGTGTATGTGGTTGTCTGAGTTGGGTTTACGGTATGTGTTCCAACAAAATCATGGACAGGGCCATCGTAGAGCGTAACGCTGTTTAAGACTGCCTTGATAATATTGTCCGCGGTGTACGAAATGATGACTGCCTCTCCGGGAGTAGTAATGGTCGTTTTATTAGCAGAGAGAGTACAGTTCGGCGCGTCAGGTGGTGGAATTTCAATAGTCTTAGTACAGGTGACTGTTTTGTTTGTTGGTCCCGTTCCCGTGAGTTTATACGTATGTGTTCCCACACCAAGCACAGGATTAAATGTCTTTGAACCATCAACGGGCAAGTTAACTCCAACCGTCGGAGAAGAGGTGAGCGGAACGACGACGACGCTTGAAACGTTGGTTGTATTCCACGTTAGTTTTTCCTTCGTGAGTGTCAACGTACAGATTGGATCACCTGGTGGTGGCGGTAATACCTGCTTGTTTTTAAAGACTACTGCCGCACAAACTGAACCTGCGGGTACATTTACTACTCCTCCTGTAGGGGTTACTGAAACCAATTCCCATGCACTCCCTGGGTCAATTTCGGTCACGGTGTGATTTCCTGGTGTGACATTGGTAAATGTTGCATCACCATTTGCGTCGGTGGTAACGGTTTTCGTGCCGCCATCAAGCTTAAAGGTGAACTGCGCGACCGGAGTGAGAATATTACCCACGGTATCGTACGTTTCTTTTTTCACTTTTATACATCCAGGTCCTGGTGGGGGCGGAACAATAACGGTCTTTTGACACTGAGCAGAACCCCCCGGACCAGTAGCGGTCAAAAGGTACGTGTGGGTTCCCACACCAAGTGGCGGAACAAAATTATGCGAACCTGATAGTGGGTACGTACTTCCTGAAGACGCGGTCACGCAGGTAAAATTGTAACGGAGGTGTGGGTCGTTGCCGGAAGCTGGTACGACGCTCCACGCTGAACCATTCCACAAAGCAATGGTGTTATTTCCAGGACTTGAGAAGGTATCGGTTTGAAATGTTCCGTTGACACTCCCCGGATACACGATAGAACAAAGGCGGTCCGCAGTTGCTTTATTTGCTTTGAAGCTTGCGTTCCCCAAAGTTACTCCACCGTAGGTAGTTGCATCAGTTTGAAACGTTGCCGCGTGGTTTGTTTTAAAGGTCCCAAAGTCGCCGCTAAATACCGTGACACCTCCTGCTGAACCACCCGTGGCACCGGGCACTTGTGGAGAATTGGTCAACGGAACAATGGTAACGGTGTTGGCGTTGTTTGATGTCCACGAAATAGCATCTTTAGTAAGATCCAATGTACAAATCGGAGGATTGGGCGGCGGAGTAACCGTAACGGTGGTAGAACAGGTTGCGGTCCCTGAGTACGTTCCTTTTACGGTAGCAGTATAAGTGATAGTTGACCCTACCTGTACTGACTTCGTTCCTGAAGAAACGATACCGGTTAGATTTTGTGTCGCAAGGACCCCTTTATCTATAGAAATTGATGAGGCGTAGGTAGTATGCCAATTAAGCGTAACAGGCCCCGCTGAGGCAAGTGTGTTAGGAGTTGCCCATAGTGAACACGTAGGAGTAATAGACCCACCGCCACCGCCGCCCTCGCCACCTCCTCCTCCCCAACCACCGCCACCGCCAATAAATCCAGGACCATCCACGTAATGAGTACACCCCACGCAGTCAACAAACGCCTCCGCTACATTCGCATTAGGTGTGACAACTGCAGATATCGTGTCAAAAGTAACCCACGCGCCGAAGAGCATCACTCCGAATAGAGCGATTGAGGTGAACGTTTTATTGACGGTGTTTAGGTTCATGGAATTCATAATTATAGTAATGGTTCTCGGGTTTTGTAATCTGCGGTGACGACGTATCGCTCCCCGGGATCTCCGAAGGAGTTACACGTTGAGAGAATTAAAGTTTTTTCACCTGCTTCAAGTGGAATCAATGCATTATCCGCGTTAACTAGTGATACTGAGGTAACGGTGTATTCATACACTGCGTTGTCTGAGAATACCTGAATGGTATCGCCAGACTCAAGTTTCTGAAGGTCGTTAAACGCCTTAAACGCTTTGTTTTTTACAACTGGAAGGTAACTTTGGTGCCCAAAGAGGAAAATAGGCGCGTCCTCTCCAAGTAGTGCGCTGCCTGGGTAGCGTACTGCGCCAGCGAGAAGCGCCGCATCCAACACTTCAAGTACTGCCGATGTAGGATTTTCAATAGTGGTGTCAACACCAATATCTTTAATGACGATCCGTGTCGGCGTTTCAATCACGACTTCTTGAGAAGTGCTCTTCGTTTCTTTCGTGTTTTTTTCAACGGATATTTTTGGTTCCGGTACAAAATCAATACCGTACAAAAAAACCGACGTTAAAAAGAACATAAGAAAAAAGATTCCAAGGAATCTAAGGCTGGTGCGGGTGGTGTTGTGGTCACTGTTCATGAATGTTCGTTCGCTACAACGGGGAAAATAAAATTCACTTTCCGTATCTTCAGCGTGCGAAAACCTCAACGTGTATGCTCAGGTTTCAAAGAGTATTCTATAGAATAAAAACCAATTTGTCAAGCCCCATGCTACCGTGAGGGTAAGATCACAAAAATAGTCTTATGAAAATACTTGACAAACGTATCATAGTGTGATATTTATGGACGATATGGAAAATAAATCAGGGAACAACATGTTTGACGTCGCTACACGCGCACTCGCCATTGTTGGCTTTTTAGCAATTATTGGTATTGGTTTGTGGGGCACTGCTTCAGTTGCTCGTGGCGCCCCAGGAGTCTTTTCTGCAATCGCCGCAGCTATCGTTTCTTTGACCTCTATCTTTGTTCCTGCTGACGAGGAAATTGTGCTTTCAGTTCCCTCTCTCACGGTGCTCTCAGGAGAATCATTCACCATTTCTTGGGAACACGCTAAGAAAAATACCGAGGGTTCTTACACCTTCCGATACGACTGTGCTGACGGTGTTTCATTCACTTCACCTTCTCAATCAGGCGCCGAAACGACCGTTTTCTGTAATATTCCCTTCAACTTCTTAAACAGCAAGGACTCAATTACCCTCACTCCCCTCTCAACAAAAAACCGCTTTATTGATGTGACACTTCACGTTGACTTCACTCCAAACGGCGCAAACCAGCCAACCGTATCTGGTTCAACCTCCCTCACCATTGCAAATGAAAATATCGGCGGAAGCCCTGTGGTTACCGGTACCACTCCCACCACTCCCGTTAAAACACCCACTCCCACCAAAGGTCCTGAAACGTCTGGTGTGTATGAAATAGCGAATGGTCCCGTGGCTTCAAACCCCAACGGTCCTACCGACCTCGTTGCGCGCATTATTGAATTAGGCGTCGTTGATAAAACAACCGGTGCGTTCACCGCTTCTTCAACGCCGAACCGCTCAACTATCACTCATCGTGTTGCCGTACGTTTCGCCGTTGAAAATGTTGGTACGCGAACGTCGCCACAGTGGACCTTCAACGCCGTTTTGCCTACCTTTCCTTCCCACATCTTCAGTTCACCCATGCAGCAAGCACTTGGTCCCGGTGACCGTATTGAATTCACCATCGGCTTTGACAGTTTGGCTGATACCAATGAAGGAACCCTCGTTATTAACGTGGACCCTTCGAACCGTATAAACGAGGCAAACAAAATCAACAACATTTTGACCTACAAGGTAATCACGGTGAAGTAGCGTATGGGTAGAGAAGCACCAGCAACCGATGAAACCACTGAGGTAACGACTGGACAAATCAATCAGATACCCGACTGGGTTGAGATTGTAGGAGGAGTAGCGGCAAGTTTAATATTCCTCGGTGCAGCCTACTACGCCATACGATACAAAGTTTGGCAGTGGTTTTAAAAACTGACGGGCGCGAGTTCCAAAAAGAATAAAAAATCCCTGAGTCTCCTCAGGGATTTTTTGTTGCTGGTCGGTTCTTTTTATTTCTTTTCTTTTTTTGGTTTTTTCTTTTCTTTCTGTCTATCCATTCCTTTTGCCATGTAAAGTGTAGTTATAGTAACTAACGCACAACAAAATAAATGATATCACATTCTTATTTCTTTCAGTAAAGCTCCCTGACCAGCAACCAACTGGTTTCCTTCAGAAAGTGGCATCCAGTAAAAATGTAAGCGAGTCGGTTTTTGAGAACCATCGTGTTTTTCTTCACCATCCCAAGAGTCTGGGAGTGGCTCAGTGAGTTCTGCTTGAAAGAAATGGCGTGTGTGACGTTCATTTTTCATCGGATGCACGAAATCATTCACCACGCCTAAATATTTAGTAATTTTGAAACCGCTCTTACCAGACTCTTCAACAAGCTCACGGAGTGCTGTAGCTTCTAAGTCCTCACCATCTTTCACTGTTCCCGCAGGAATTTGTATTCCCACTTCGGGAAAATCAGGATGCGTAAACACAAGAAGTTGATCGTCTTTCGCCACATATACCAGCACTTTATGTATGGAAGCCTCACTCATCTAAGCACTATAGCAAAGTCACCTGAGTTAATTCAGGTGATTGAGAGTGGTGGCTTAAGCAGTAACTGACCCGAATTTCCCCAATTGGAGAAATCAAGTGTCTACATTAGCAAGTTTTTTCAACTTTGTTCCACAAGTAGTTGTTAAAACACTTGGGGTTCTTTCTAATAATTCTTCCATTCCCTGCTTTGTTTTTTTAGGAGAGTAAGGCAGATTATGTCTGTCTAAGATATCACTAAATTGACTCCTTTTTCCGCTCATGTACGCGTCAATCTGACTTCTGTCCTGCAAATCAATCGCGGATTTCGCAAAATCTGCAATTATTTTTACTGTAATTTTTGCTCGCTCTTCTGTGGTAACCCAAAAATAATCGTTCTGTCTCCTTGCAAAATCTTCTATGAGAGCTGCGTTGTTATAAAAAAGATTTAGAAGTTTTAATTCATCTTGATCAAAATCACTTATAAAGAGTGGTGAGTAAGTCGCCCAACTATTTGTTGATAAAACGCCTGGTAAATCAGCAGTAGATCCTTCGGTAACCTTTTCTCTGATTTGTTCTAATCTTTCTTCAGCTGTCCGTATTTCTGTTAAAAGTACCCGGGCAGCTTGAATTTTTGTATTTTTCTTTTGTAAGGAATACACAACCCACGCTGCCAAACCAGTAACAATAGTTGCAACGCCAACAAAGAAATTTGAATTTAAAGCTAAAACAAAGAATTCCATAAATTAAATATCCAAATTCGCGGTCTTGGCGTTACTTTGAATAAACGTTTTGCGTGCAGGGACGTCCGTTCCCATCAAAATATCAAACACACGATCAGCATCTTGTGCGTCGGCAATGGATACCTGTTTCAACACACGTCGTTCAGGATCCATCGTTGTTTCCCACAATTCCTCAGGGTTCATTTCTCCAAGACCTTTGTATCGCTGAGTATTTATTTTTGCGGGCTTTTTTACTTTTGATTTCGCTTCCTCTTCTTCTGGTTCTTCTTCAGAATTTTCCTCTGCGGGAAGTTCATCGTCTTCTGCGGTGGCAAGCAGCGCTTCGCCACCAAAACCCTTCATGATTGTTGCTTTATCAGCGTCGGTGTACGCGTAGGCGATTTCTTTTCCTTTGGTGATTTTATAGAGCGGCGGTTGCGCAATGTATAAAAACCCGCCTTCAATGACCGGCTTAAAGTAGCGATAAAACAGCGTCAAAAGAAGCGTACGAATGTGCGCGCCGTCAACGTCGGCGTCGGTAGCAATAATAATTTTATGGTAGCGGAGCTTGCTGACATCAAACAAATCGCCGATAGCGGTGCCGAGCGCAACCACGAGCGCGCGAATTTCGTTTGAAGCAAGCATACGATCTAAGCGTGCACGCTCTACGTTCAAAATTTTTCCACGAAGGGGCAAAATCGCTTGGGTACGACGATCTCTTCCCTGCTTGCTTGACCCACCTGCGGAATCTCCCTCCACAATAAAGAGTTCTGACTCTGACGCATCACGTGTCTGACAGTCTGCTAGTTTTCCTGGCAACGTCATTCCCTCCAGTGCCCCTTTACGAAGTACTGAGTCTTTTGCTGCTTTTGCGGCCTTTCGTGCTTTGAGTGCCAACAAACTCTTTGAACAGATTGATTTTGCTTCTTCAGGATGCGTTTCAAGGAAGTCGGCAAAGGTTTCTGAAAAAATACTCTCTACCGCGCCACGCGCTTCAACCGACCCGAGTTTTGCTTTCGTCTGTCCTTCAAATTGGATTTCGGGCATCTTAACCGAAATCACCGCCGTGATGCCTTCCAATACGTCGTCTCCCGTAAAATTTTCCTCGGAGTCCTTCACGATGCCGTTTTTACGGGCGTAGGTGTTAAGCGTTCTCGTCAATGCTGTTTTAAAACCGGTAACGTGCGTTCCCCCCTCAGGGTTATAAATGTTGTTTGCAAACGCCGTTAAACGACCTGAAATATCGTCCACGTACTGGAGCGCAATTTCTACCGAAACACCATCCATTTCTTTCTCGGCATAAAAAATACTCTTGTGAATTGGTTTTTGAAAACGGTTATTGAACGCGACGAGCGACTGCAACCCTTGTTCAAAATAAAATGTTTGTGACGGCACGTGGAGCGCGAGGTCGCGTACGTAAATGGTGTCTTCCACGTCAACATTGCCTGTATACTCTCTCGCATCAATGACTCCAATTCTGGTTTTCTTTACTAAGTACGCTTGCTGGCGTAAGTGTGCCACAATTCTATTCCATTCAAATTTGATTTCTTTAAATATCTCAATGTCGGGTTCAAAGGTGATGATAGATCCTTGAAAATCGGTGGAGCGAATTTTTTTTACCTTAGCGGTCGGCTTTCCCCTTTTATACTCTTGTACATAAAATCCACCGTCTTTGTGAACTTCTGCTTTGGTGTGTATTGAAAGCGCGTTTACCACGGACACACCCACGCCGTGCAAACCACCTGACACTTTGTATCCGCTTCCGTCGCCACCAAATTTTCCGCCCGCGTGGAGCGTGGTCATGATAGTTTCAAGCGCTGACACTTTCGTCTGTTTATGAATATCAACGGGAATACCGCGCCCGTTATCAACAACGCGTATGCGATTGCCTGGAAGAAGCGCCACTTCAATATCGTTTGCAAAGCCACCCATCGCTTCGTCGCGTGAGTTATCAAATACTTCCCAAATAAGGTGGTGGAGCCCGTCAGGACCCGTGGTCCCGATATACATACCGGGACGCTTCCGGACTGGATCCAGCCCTTCAAGCACCGTAATTTGGTCAGCTCCGTATGATGTTTTTTTAGATTTTGAGTCCTCTTGAGCGGGCTTTTTGGGCATAAAAAATAGAGCCTCGTGGCTCCCCTTATTATAGCATATTTATCGTGTCAAAATATGCGGGAAAGGTTATAAAAACCTTGTATTACAAGGTAATATTGCATACACTGAGAGAATTATGGATATACGTATCGGGCGTGAAGAAGAAGATCGGCTGCTCAAGGTTTTGGACGAACGGACTGATACCGAATCGGCGCGAATGAAGCGGTACTTGTCTATGCCCGACCTCTCACGAACACCAGGTAGCCCCCTTTCGGAAATTGTAAAACGAGTAAAAGCAATCCCTACACTGAAGAATTTTGACGATATTAACATTCCTGAGGTAGTTCCTGCCTCAGTGTCATTTAACCTCTTTGACTTTGCGCCTGATCACCCTGCTCGTAGCAAGTCAGATACGTACTACGTGGACGACTCTAACATTCTTCGCACTCACGACACGGTCTTTTGGTACTACTACCTCAACCATCCTGAGATAAAAGAACGCATAGCACGAAAGGAAGCACTCGGCGCGCTCTGTTACGGAAAAGTGTTCCGTAAAGACGAAATTGATAGCCGCCATATGAATGTTTTTCACCAGCTTGGTGGGTGGTATCTTACCCCTCAATCAACTCCGCTTGGGCCTGATGATTTAAAACAGGTGCTCGGCGACATTGTACGAGCCGTGTTTGGTCCAGAATCTATCTTCAGAATCAACACTGACAACTTCCCCTACACCGACCCCTCATTTGAAGTTGAAGTGAACGTGAAGGGCACTGCGGCTGAAGGCCCCGCGCGCGGTGAGTGGTTAGAAATCCTCGGAAGCGGAATGCCAAAACAATCAGTATTAGAAAAAATGGGTCTCTCAGGGTATCACGGCTGGGCATTTGGATTCGGACTGGAACGTCTCGCCATTATTTCTATGGCACTCCCCGATATCCGCCTCCTGTGGTCAGACGATGAGCGCGTAAAAAAACAACTTGTGTTAGGAAACACGTACACTGAAGTGAGTAAATACCCAGCGGTAGTGCGCGATATCTCATTTGTCGTACCAAAAACCTTTTCACCAAACGACTACTTTGACTTGGTGCGTGACATCGCTGATGAACTTGTTGATGAGGTAGTTCTCATTGATAGATACGAGAACGACGAGAAATTTGGTGCTGATAAGGTCAGCTACGCGTACCGCATCACCTATCGAAGTTCGGAAAAAACACTTGAAGGGAGCGAGGTAGACCTACTCCACAAAAAACTTGAACAAAAAACCAACTCGTTGTTTGGAGCAACTGTTCGTTAAAACCCGGTCACTTCGTAGTAAGAAGTTTCATCCGCCACAGTGAGCACACCATCAATAACCTCAAACCGAGCGTTAGGTGTCGTAAAAATGGGAATGGTGAGCCGTGGCGCACGGACATCCGCTTCGGTAAAATACACTCCTGACTCGCGCGTGCGGTACAGCACTCCCCCTGCAAAAAACTGAGCATCGGTGACCGTCTCACTCCCCTTCTCTAAAGCAAACACCTGGGCACACGAGGAAGGGCGAATACAAAACGAGCTTGGTGGTTGGCTATCGCGCTCAAAACGCATAAATAAATTACCCTCCTCAACGACGAGCGCTACCCCTCCCCTTACATCAGCGGGTGGCTCTGATGCCAGCTCAGAAGAAATGACGGGTGTAGTCGTAACTAAAAAAATAGACTCTATGGTGTCATACCGTTCACGGGTCACCACCACAACCGTAGAGGTACCGACTTCTTCTTGGGGAGATTTTGTCACCACCTCCCTGACTGAAAGCGGTTGCGTGATGGCGAGCACCGAAACGTCAGACACGAGTTGTGATTCAACAAAGAGCGTTTTAGACCATGGATAGTACCCTTCTGCCACCGCTTGGACCACATAGGAACCTGGCGCAAGGTTATCAAAAAAGAATGATTTTGAAAAAAGGTTAGAGCGTTCTAACTCCTCTCCGTTAAGTGAGAGTGTAAAACCCGAAACCGGAACTGCTATATAAATACCACCCGTTGAAACAAGACCGAGTCCTTTGATGCGATACCCTGACGCGTAGAGCGTCACTATGGGTAAAATGATTAAAAACAAAACAAAAAAAAGCGCAGAGTAAAAACGGCGGGTTTTGAGAGAAAGCGGTTCCATTACTGTGCAGTGTACACTGCACAGAGTAAACAGTGAACAGTAACGAGTGGGCAGTGGGTACTAAAAAATTTAACTCATCACTCGCTACTCATAACTCATTACTATCTATTTTTTGGTGTAAGACAAGCTTGCTCCCTGCGAGCGTTCGGACATACAAAACAGACTACTGTTTTGTACGTTACTCTCTGCTCTTGGGAGTAAGACAAGCTTGCTCCGTGCGTCGGTTCGATAGTATTAAAGTGTTATTTTAATACTATCCTCTCTCGACTTCGGAGTGACCCAGAAACCAAGATATTTTTTTGTAGCTAAACGCACTTGCGCTTCAAGTCCAGGAACAGAACTGAAGAAAACCATCGTGAGAGGAACCAAAATCCACTGAAATAGCATTGCAATATTTGAAACGGTGCGTTTTTGTTCCGGGCGTGGAGGAATGAGTTGAATACCATACATGGCGAGAAAAACTAACCCGAACATTGCCGCGGTTAAAAACCATGACGATACTATAGGGAGGTTGTAAGAAAGCACCGTGGCGTTAAAGGCCACTCCACCGATGACGAGCGGGAGCCATCCGACCGCAAAGAGAATGAGTGGTTGTACCGCCAAGGACCACGCTCCCTCTATGTACACGAACAACATGTGGAGTTTTTTATGGTACGGAATACGAGGATTTTTGATGAAATGAAAGAGAAGATACGGCACATTTTCAGCACTTCCATACATCCACCTGCGATGCTGCCGATAGAGGTTGGCGACCGTTTCAATAAAATTTTTCCCCACGTTCGCGTCCATGGACACCGGGTAGGAAATCGGAACCACGCGGTAATTTCCGTCGTAATGCATAAAGAGATTGAAAAAAATGCGTGAATCTTCATTCACCATGTTTTTCTGCCAATACCCTGCTTCAACGAGTGCAGTAAGCGAAACGGCGTGCGAAGAAAACGTTGAGAGTCGTTCAGGCCGCTCCTGTTGGATCATTTGCCAAAACGTGGATGAGTACGCCAACACGCGCGAAAGCATAGGGGACGACCATATGTTGTTGTTATACAGTGGCACTGGTTGAAATGACGCATGGAGCGGATCTTCTGTGGTTAAGAAATACCACGTCAAACATGAAAAATAGCCAGGGTACACCACGGTATCGGAATCAAACGCCGACACGAGCACGCGGTCATGGGGAATGTGACGCGTATCAATAGCGAGACGCGTTGCCTCGCGACAGGCATACGCAATATTGGAACCTTTCCCTCGCATTTCACCAGAAATCCCGTCGGGGTGCACGGTAACCACCACATCTAAAAACGTTTCTTTGTACTCTTTCTGTATACGAAGCGCAATGGCGCGTGCCGCCTCCCCGACATGAGCTTCTGTGCCCAACACAATAATAATTTGTTTGGTGTTGAAGTGCGCTTTTGCTATTGCTTCAACACTCTCCACCAACACCTCGTACGGTTCACGAAAGAAAGGCAGCATCACCATGTGGATGACGTCTTCGTGGTGAAGGTTTTTTAGTCGCTCATTCCAATCAAGCACGAGGTGGTGGCGCAGTCGTTTAAAATTATGTCGAAGGTGAATCGTTAAAAAAATAGTTTTAAAAAGCCAGTATGCCGCAAAGGCAATCGTAAAGTATGCCACCACTGCCGGCGCCACAAATGAGAGCACTACGAACAGTACGAGCGTTCCTACCGAAAGAAACGCAGGAACAGTTTCAAAAAACCTGTACAACGCACGGTCACGCCCCACCAGGTCACTAGCGCGACCAACGTGGAGGTATGGTGATGGTTCATCCTTCATAGCGAGAGCCGCCTCCCAGATTCGAACTGGGGACCTTCACTTTACAAAAGTGTTGCTCTACCAACTGAGCTAAGGCGGCGTTATTCTAATATATCCTTCTTGGATAATCTTTTCAATATAATCTTTACGTTTCAGCTTCTTCAAGCACCTTTCAACATATCTCGCATCATCTATGGCGCTATACTCCTGAGAAAAAATAAGAGTGAGTTTTCCCATTCGTTTAGTTGAATGAGTAAAACCTCCTTGGTGATGCTTTACGCGGGAGTTCAGGTTACCAGTACTACCAATATAGTATCGGCCAAGTGAACTTTTTAGAATGTAGACATAAGGCATATCTGAGTCCCGACGCAAGGTCGGAATCCCGACTTCAACATTTGTTGAACGTCGGGACTAAGGCGGCGTATTTCTAACAGGCTTCCTAGAGACTATAGCGAATTTTCTTGCGTTTCGCCATTTTTCTTTTGAGCATCCGCCATGGTCTTTAAAAAAGGCGAAGGGTCGCGTGGTTCCACTGTTTTTACACGAGGAGTGCGCAAACGGTGATTTAAGCGAGACAGTGGTCTTTCAAGCGCTCTGAGAAGTGCGACGAGCATCACCACTCCCTGGTGCGTTGCGTGGCGAAGACTCTTGAAAAACCAGAGGCGGTACGACGTGGGTAACTCACCAAACACACAGAGTCGGTAAAGTCGTACTGAAAATTCATCAAGTTTTTTTCGTTGCACTTCAAAAAAACGTCTCCCTCGCCGTACCTCAAAAAAACGAACGGCGAGATAGAAACCGAATCCGATGAATCCAACGAGAAACAGGTACCCTCCCATAGTGTTTGTTTAACGCGCTGAAAAGCGCGCCATATTTCCTACCTCAACACGTTCACCAAATTTTTGCGCGGCATTGTCGAGGAGGTCTTTAATTTTCTTTTCAGGGTCTTTAATGTACTCCTGTTCCATAAGAACGATATTTTTGAGATACGCATCGACCTTGCCAGAGAGAATTTGTTCACGGAGCGCTTCTGGTTTATCCTGCACCTCTTTTACAAACATTTCTTTAATCGCCTCTAATTTTTTTGCGTCAATATCTTCACGCTTCACGTACTGTGGACTTGCTGCCGAAACGTGCATAGCAAGATCGTAGGCAAGCTTTATAAATTCTTCATTTTTTGCGACAAAATCCGTTTCCGAACGCAACACCACCGTTGCCCCCACGTCTTTAGTTGAGTGGACGTATGAGGCGACTGTCCCCGCACCGAGTTCACGATCAGATTTTTTTGCCGCAATAGCACTCCCCTTCTTTTGCAAAATAAGAAGTGCCTTATCAATATCGCCATCTGCCTCAACGAGCGCTTGTTTACACTGCATCACCGAAATACCGGTCATGTCTCGAAGTTTCTTTACATCATCAGTAGTTGCCATAGATATATAGTATATTCTGAATATTTGAATCAGTCCGAAGTTCACCCATTCACCGAGAATGGGTATTAACTTTTTTGAACGTTGCCTTTTGTACCTTCCCGATACGCTTCAAGAATAGCGGTGAGGAAAAACTGTACACTTGCGCGCGACGCGTCGTTTCCAACGAGTGGATGCGAAACTTGTGCGAGGTCACAGTCAGAATTCATTATACCAATAACGGGGATACCGAGATCTTTTGCTTCCTTAACGGGAATATGTTCTGCACGAGTGTCCACCACCACAAGCGCATCGGGGAGACGTTCAACGCCCGAAAGTCCACCAAAGTTTAATTCTAGTTTTGCAATTTCCCTACCCAAAAGCACGCGCTCTTTTTTGGTATATTTCTGTGCTAATACCCCTGAGTCTCGATCAGTCGTGAGAGAGGCGAGACGTTGTATACGCTTTTTAATTTCTACAAAGTTAGTGAGGGTGCCTCCGAGCCATCGTCCCGCAACATAGGGCATGTTGAGTGCTTCTGCGGTTTCGCGGACCAATTCACGAATTTCAGGTTTACCTGCCACAAAAAGAACGGTTTTCCCTGAGGCACCAAGCGAGCGAACAAACGCAAGCGCCTCATCAAGCAATGCTGCGGATTTAGTAAGATCAATGATGTCGGTTTTGCCTTTTGAGCCAAATATAAAATTTTTCATTGAAGCGTGGCGGCGGGCACGGGTGTAGCCAAGGTGTGCACCTACGCCAAACAGAGCCCCGACGACGTCTGGTGCTCCTTTTTTTACCTCTGTTTTTTCTTCAAGCATGTCCGAAAAATGTACCACGTGAGCGGTTTTTAGGCAATATCCTAGGTTCTTATGGCTAATGATTAGGGAAGTTAGAAAAAATCTTAGAAAAAATCCTCGATCATTTTATCGACATCCCGAATAAGAGATCCAGCACCGTAGACTGCAGAAAGAACTATAAGCATCGCAGAGGTAAGGAGGATCTTCCCGACCTTTGCCATATGTTCTGCTACCGCGTTCGGCGCAACAGGAAAAACATCGGGTCCTATTCTAGTCATAAGAACACAATATCATAAAAAATTGAAAAAGCAAGTTTTTTCCCAAATATCTACACGCTTGCCACTTCCGCTTTGTAGCGAATATCTTCGAGCATTGCATCGATATTCCCTGCCATAAGGGTAGGAATGTTGTGCCACGATTCTTTGATACGGTGGTCGGTCACACGGTCTTGGAGGAAGTTATAGGTACGAATTTTCTCACTCCGATCTCCTGTCCCTATTTGATTTTTTCTTACCTCAGCGTGTTTCTTTGCTTCTTCCTCTTCATAAAAATTAGCCACTTTTGCTGAAAGAATTTGAAACGCTTTTTCACGGTTTGCCTGTTGACTGCGCTCAGACTGACTGCGTGTCTCAATGCCCGTGGGGATGTGCACCATACGGACCGCGGTTTCCAACTTGTTGACGTTCTGCCCGCCAGCGCCTCCCGAGCGGGAAAACTCCATTTGGATGTCGGCTGTTTTTAATTCAATTTTTGGTTTTTTACGAATAGGCAAAATGGCGACTGATGCGGTGGAAGTGTGGATACGGCCTGACTTTTCAGTAGCCGGGATGCGCTGAACACGGTGAACGCCTGTTTCGTATTTTAAGAGTGAGTACACTTCTCGCCCCTTTATTTCAATGGTGAGATCGTCCAACACTTTTACCTCCCACCCGCGTTTTTCCGCAAAACGCTGATACATAAGGAGAAGGTCTTTAGCAAAAATGTTCGCCTCGTCCCCGCCGGCGCCGGCCCGAATTTCCATAACTGCCGCGACGGGTTCTTCCTCTTCCTTTTCTTCCTCCTTCACAATGAGCGCCATGTTTGTGGCGAGCCCTTCAAGTTGTTGAACGAGCACGCCTTTTTCCTCACGCGCAAGTTCTGCCATGCCTGGGTCGCTTTCACTAAGCGCTTCTACTCTTTGTAATTCTTTTTGAACACGTTCATACTCACCGGCAAAAAAAGCAGTCCGTGGGTTTTCTTTATACTGTTTCAACAACTGTTCATCCATAAAAAAGTGCCTAGTTTTTAGTTGTTAGGGTTTAGTTTATCACTCCCTAGACACTAACCCCTAGACACTAGCAACTAGTTTACTTCTTGGCCTTGAGTGCGCGCTGTTTGAATTTATCAACACGTCCCGCACGGTCAATAGTTGTTTTAATGCCTGTATAGAAAGGGTGTGATGCGGATGAGATTTCAACCATATAGAGCGGGTACTCTTTTCCATCTTCCCACTTTGCGGTTTTTTCCGTTTCTACCGTTGAACCAATGAGAAAACGAGCTCCGGAGCCCTGGTCTTCAAAAATCACCATTCGGTAGTTTTCTGGATGAATATCTTTCTTCATAGTCTGAAAACTATACTCTAAAAGCATCAATAAAACAAGCCTTTATGAGCCACCCAAAATATCTATTTGCTTTTGGAAAAACGTCGCGTGTTCCATAACCCCGTCGCCGTAAAACGCGTAGGCAGGTTTCTCTGCGTTACCCCACCCGGCAAAGTAGCGGAGTGCCGCGAGACGTTCAGAAGCGTACGTGCCACGCGTAGCGCCATTGTCTTTGAGGAGAAGTGCGCTTGCCATAAAGGCGTCTTGGTTTTCCCACGGGTTCCCTGGAGAATTTTTTCCTAAGAGTGATCGAATACGGTCTTTGCTTGCGTCATACTCCCACGGCCCCGCATAGCTTCCTTTAACAGGGTTACACTTCCCCGTCCCCACGATGACAAATCCACCGAAACACGCCCACGTAGAGGGAATAAACTGCGCGGGACCCATAGCACCACCCCACCCGTAGCCCGGTTGTTTTGAAACGGGCATCTGGCGAGGATCAAGCCCTAATACTTCAGTAATTTTTAAATACACGGGTACATCGCGCGTCGGATGCATATCCACGGTGTACGTCCCCGTTCCCAAGTACTCGCCGAGTCGGGTTTCCTGCTTCAACACGCCCAAAATAAGTGCCGCGCGCACTCCTGTTGCTTTGGATGCAGTGTTCGCGTACGAAAGCGCTTCACCAAAAGGAATGGCAGCGCTGTCACGTAGGGTAAAAAGTTCAGAGCGAATCTCTGCGGCGGTTTTTTCAATAGAGTTAATGAGTTTTTGGTACGCGTCTTCCTGGCCTTTCGTCACTTTTAAAATGTTTGAGCGTTCACGCTCCTGCTCTTCAATTTTTTGCTTTTCCAAAACCTGGAGCGTTCGCAATTCTTGCTCTTCGGTGCGTTTCTGCTCCAGTGCTGTCTTTTCTTCAACGGTCACTGACTTCGTGTCAGCAATTTCCACAAACGACTCACGGAGCGCGCTCTTCACCGCAGTGAACGCATCCAGGTCAGCAAAAAAGTCAGAGACATCTTTAGAGGCAAGGACAAATTCCACAACGGTGTGATCGTCAATTTCATTGGTTTTTCGCAAAATATTGGCGAGTGACTGTTTCTCACGAATCAACTTTTCATCGAGTGACGTGATGGTGCTTGATTTACTCCCAATTTCAGAAGTGAGACGCTGAATGGAAAGGTCACGGGCACGAATGGAGAGTTTTGCTTTTTCAATTTGCGCGTCAAGAATCGCAATATCGCGCTCTAAAGACACGCGCTCGGTGCGCTTTTCGGTTAAAAATACCGTTTGATTTGCAATTTCTTTTTCAATCGCGGCAAGGTTGCGTTCCAGCTCTGCGCGACGCGCGGCAACATCTGCTTCATCAACCGCAAAAACTCCAGTAGGAGCAAGGAGGAGCACCGAACATAGGATAATTGCCCACGATTTCATACGTACAGTATACCTAACTGTAATGACGCACTCTACGCGTTTTGCTTTCAAAAAAACACCAGGGTTTTTGGTGTTTGTACTGAAGTAATGTTACGCGTCTGGGGCTGGCGCTTCTTCCTCTTTCTTTCCTCGTTCTTCTGAAATGCCGATTGTAGCCATATCCACTGCCGCGACTGGTTCAACTGGTTCTTCTTCAGGCATGGCAACAATAGCAATAACTTCCTCAGGGTCGGTAACCAACACCACTCCGGAAGGAAGGTTTATATCTTTTGCGGTAATCTGGCTCTCCAGTGTGGTGAGACTACCAATATCCACCATGAGTTCGTGGGGAAGATTCATGGCGTCTGCTTCAACTTCAAGCTCGTGGAGCACTTTCACGACGTTCGCGCCAAGCTCTTTAACCACGGGAGCGACACCGGAGAATTCAAGAGGAACGGAGACTTCCACTTTCTGACCTTTCTGCACCGCGTAAAAGTCCACGTGGCGTGGTTCGTTGGTAAGTGGATCATAGTCCACGTCATGAATGAGGACATTCTTTTCCATACCATCAATAGAAAGAGCGACAATGGTTGACTCGCCGGCATCTTTCAAAATATTGGTAAACTCACGCTGCGAAAGCTCAATAGAAAGTGCTTCATCTTTTGCACCATAGACGACTGCGGGCATTTTCCCTGCTTTTCTGAGCGCGACAAGGCCTTTCCCTGAAACGGTTCTCTTTGATGCGGTTAATTCCATAGTCCAAAGAGTATATAAGAAAAAGAGATAAAAATCAAAGCGTTAGGCGAGTCCCCACTCTACTCGCCGCTGTTTTCCTTGATCGCGCAAGTTTTGAATAATTTCACTAACTTTAACTGGTGCAGACGTACTCAAATGCTTATCACGAAATGCCGCAGACGTTAAATTGCCGTCCTGATCAAAATCAAATTGGGCCGACTCAAGAAAGTTGCGAATACCACCCATTTCATTCCAATTTTTAAGGTTGATTTCCTTTCCAATGATGCCCATCGTTATGTAGTCAATGACAGGAGCGTGTGCAATAGTAATGCCGTGCACATGCTGGTCGGGAAATTTATCCTCCATATTTTTTGCTTCTCGTGCAAACTCTTCTAGCTGGTTTGCCGCCTCATCCTCAGGAGTGCTTTCACTGATAAATCGCGTAGGATTAAAATAGCGAAGCACATCTTCTTTTGTATATATAGAATCGACAAGTGGTAAAATTTCCTTGACCAGTTGGTTTACCTCACTTTTACGAGTAACTTGAATTTTGCTTAAAAGGTTATGGACGTGGGCTGCCATTTCTTTTTCATTTTTTGCCATAACTCTTAAATCTTCTTGCGCCTCATTCCATACTTCAGCAACATTATTTCCGGTGGTTAAACCAAGCCCCGGAACGTCTGGCACATTCGTTACCACCCAACGTTTTGAAGGATTATGTACCGCTGACGCCATCATTTCTTCATCGGCGTAGTCAATAAACTCAACAGAGTCTTCATTTGCGTCTCGCGCCAACTCTTTCAAGGCTTTTTCAAGATGTGAACGCGTATCTAACGCGCGCTCCACATTTGACGGCATCACATAAAACACCGACCCTAGTGGGTGTCTCATAATATCTGCATACGTATCACGCGCCTCATCCTCAATATCTTCTTTCGCTTCAGGAGAGAGACTTTCTTCGTAGGCACTCCGCCTTGCGTGACGTCTCAAGTCGCGTCTATTTTCCTTATGTAGTGGGTTATCTAAATCTCCAAAAGCTGCTTCAGACATGGTGCTTTTACTATACAATTAAAAATTAAAAATGCTACCGTTCTGGTTTTGGCAAGTCGAGGTGTGCAAATGGTTCATAGTCACCCCGCACCACTTTTTTCCCAGGATTAAAAATATCAAAAGGATCAAAAATTGATTCAACCGATTTAAACAACCCAGTCATTGCGGGACCAAACATGCGCTCAACGTACGGGGTTCGCGCGTACCCATCGTTATGTTCTCCACTTATGGACCCCCCGTACTTCAACACGAGCGCATATACTTTTTCAGACAACTCGGTAACGAGTGTCACACCGTCAGTGCGCTTCGGGTCAATTAACGGAATGATATGAAAGTTTCCATCTCCTACGTGGCCAGCAACCGTATAGGTTAAGTCATATTCTTTTAAAATACTATTCAGATGTGGTAGAAACTCGGGAAGGGTTGCGGGAGGTACCACGAAGTCTTCAATAAAAGGCGCCGTGCGCTTCCCGCGCACTTTTTTTCGAAGAAGATTGAAACTTTCTCGTCGCACAACCCAGTACTTTCGTGCAGCGCGCTCGTTTTTCGCTAAAAAGATTCCCGGTGATGTTTTTGTCTGACGCAACTCTTGAATGAGTTTTTTGGCGCGCAAAAGCGCGTCGGAAGACGCGTCTGAACGAAATTCAACGAGGAGCACGAGTTTGGGAACACCACTCGTCAACAAGCGCCACACTTCGGGGAGAAACGCGAAACCGAGTCCAATAATATTCGTTTTCATCTGGAGCGCAAATTCAGGAAAATATTTTGCGGCAAGCGTAAACGTGTTGTCGTCGTAGGATTCAAAACTGTCGGGCGCGTGTTTCAAAATAGTGGGAACGAGCGACCCTAAATCAGCAATGTCATTAACGAACACCACCGCCATAGACGCGTATTTTTTAGGACGCACGAGGCGGAAGCGAATTTTGGTAATAATACCCATCGTCCCCTGACTTCCCGTCATGAGACGCGCTACATTGAGTGAGTCAACGCCATCCCCCACATCCCACAACGCGTATCCTGAGGAATTTTTGACCACGCGAGGGCGGTGTTCCTCTATCGTCTGGCCATGTTCGCGAATGATATTGCTCAGCGCTCGGTATGCCTCTCCGATAAATGATTGCTCCTGAAGTTTTTCTTTAAGCGCCGCTCCACTTACCTTTTTTAGGGTGTGAACTTCTCCATCAGCGAGCACCATTTCAAGCTCCTCTACGTATCGCGCAGTTTTCCCGTACTTCAAATGTTTTTCGCCTCCCGCGTCATTTCCTACCATTCCACCCACCGTACATATTTCACGGCTGGCGGTATAGGAAGGGAGTTCAAGATTTTTCTTTTTTGTCTCTCGGTCAAAGTCGCGGAAGTAGACCCCTGGCTCAACAACAGCGTATCCTCCCTCTTCGTCTTCTCCCACCTCTATAACTGAGTTGAAGTGAGGAAGCATATCAACCACGACAGATTCAGTGAGGGGGCCACCGCTCATATCAGTGCCCGCGGCACGCGGAGTTAAAGAAATCACGTTTCCTTTCTTTTTTTCTTGCGTCACGTACGACACCAGCCGCTGTACATCTTTTGTATTTTTTGGCCTGACAACAACAGTGGGTGTTACCTTAAAAAGGCTCGCGTCGCGGCTATATTTTTCTCTTGTTTCATCACTATCATCCACTTCCCCTTCAAGAAGGGCGCGCAATTCGAAAGCTAAAGTCATGCGAGCATTATATACTGACCCCTCAGCACCGTAGGGTATACTAGTCTTTAGTATGGATACAGAAAAACAGGCTCACGAAACTCTCGTAGCAGAACTGAACGACCCAAAAACATTAGAAGAGTATAAAAAATCGTGCGACAACGCTCGCGTTGCACTGCTCCCCCGCCTCCTGGGAAATTTTTTGGTATGGGCAGGCAACACACTCTACGGAGATAAACCGACCTACCTTAAATTTCGCGCCGTGGAAGTCATTGCACGCGTTCCCTACCACTCCTGGGCAGCGGTCGCGCACACACTCCTCACTATGTTCTACCGCGACGAAAAACGCGCCCTCAAATTATGTGAAGACAACAACTTTGCGCGACTCTCCCAAGAAAATGAAACTATGCACGTTATTGTCATTTCAAAGCTCGCCACGGAAGAACAGAAAGACAACATGCTCGTTCATACCATTATTCCGATGCTCTTTGCCTTCTTCTACTACTGGATGAGTTACCTAATGTACCTCTTTCAGCCACGCTGGTCTATGCAACTCAACTACCTCTTTGAAGATCACGCATTCAGCCAGTACGACCGTTTCTTAAAAGAAAACGAAGAAACGCTTAAAAACAAGTTGGTGACGAGCGACTTTCTATTGTGGTATGGTCGCGACCCACTGTCACAGTACGAATTCTTTCAATCGGTACGCAACGACGAGTTGATACACCGAAACAAATCAATCCATGGGACGAGTCGCGCACAGAATGGGATACAATAAAAAGATGAAGTACGACTTTGATCTTGTCGGGTTAGGCGACACCGTCACGGATGCATTTATTTTGCTGGAGGACGCGAGCGTCCACTGCAATATAGACAACGAAGATTGCACCATTTCTATGCGCTGGGGAGACAAAATCCCCTACAAAGACCTCGTTGTCGTGCACGGCGTAGGAAACAGCGCAAACGCGACCGTTGCCGCTACACGACTTGGGCTTAAAAGTGCACTGGTGACGGACATCGGGAAAGACCAATTCGGAGCAGAAATACTCTCTAATTTTAAAAAAGAGGGTCTTAGTACGAAATTCATACGGAGTCACCGTGATATTCCCACGAACTACCATTTCGTTCTTTCATTTGAAGCCGAAAGAACTATTTTGGTAAAACATCAGATGTATCCACACCACCTTCCGAAAGGTTTAGAAAAAACGCGTGGATTGTATCTTTCATCTTTAGGGAGCGACACCGAGGTGTACCACCAGGAAATTGCGGAATTCGTTGATGCACACCCTGAAATGTTTGTTGCGTTCCAACCAGGCACCTTTCAAATAAAACTAGGTATTGAAAAACTTGCACGTATTTATAAAAACACTAACCTCTTTTTTGCCAACAAAGAAGAGTACCAGCGCATTTTAAATCTTCCTGAAGAAAAAGAGGTGTCCGTACTTTTGAAAAAAATGTCAGAACACGGCCCGAAAACTCCTATACTCACCGACGGAAGAAACGGCGCGTACGCGCTCAATGCTGGCGAGATTATTCACGTTCCTATGTTTCCTGACCCCGCTCCACCTGTTGAGCGAACCGGCGCGGGAGACGCATTTTCTTCAACTACTGCTGCGTATGTGCTCCAAGGAATGCCGCTCTATGACGCTATGGTCCGCGGAACCATAAACAGCGCGTATGTGGTACAAAAAATAGGTGCGCAAGCAGGGCTGTTGACTAAAAAAGAGCTGGAATCAAAGCTCATTTAGAAATTTTCTTGCGTGCTAATTGACAGAATATTTTTTTAGTAGTACTGTAGTTGATATGAAAAATACGCGAGGGCATGAAATAGTACACGCACACGATGATGGACTTGACCCTGGACTTCCTTCTGTGAGCGAGTTTCGTGTGGGTATGTGGGCAGTATTAGGAGCCACACTGACAGTTATAGGGTCTGCTGCTGGAATTGCTGCCTGCGTATTATTTAGTTCTCACGACTAAACCCCAAATCGTGGTGAATATTGCCACTAACTAGCAACGTTCACTCTCTGATTCTCCATCCTTGTTTAAAGAGGTGCCATACGAGTACAAGGAGTAAAACAAGTAACACCAATACAACTGACCACGAAAGAACAAGCGATGTATCGTGGTGGTCAATCATTGAATAGCGCATTAAATCAACGAAGTAGAAGAAGGGATTAAAGTGCGAAACAAATTGAAGAGATGCGGGAAGCATATCAATGGAGTAGAACATTCCGCCCAAAAACGAGAGCGGCATGATGATGAATGTGGGAACCATGTTGAGTTGTTCAAACCCTTTTGACCATAAACCAACAATCATACCGAGAAGCGCGAATACTCCCGAGACCGCAAACGTAACTAAGAAAAAGGTGAGCGGGTGTGAAAAGTACACCGCCCCGAATATGAGTCCGATAATCATAATGCCGGTTGCAATAATGATGGTTCGTATGATGGCGGAGAGTGTAAACGCGAGAATCATTTCAAGGTATGAAAAAGGAGCTACGAGCATTTCTTCAATGGAACGCAAAAATCGCGCGAAGTACACCACTGACGAAGAAGACATAAACGCTCCCTGAATAACATTCATCATCAATATGCCTGGGAAAACGAAATTGATATAGGGAACGCCACCAATCAGGTCAATGCGCTGTCCGAGGATTGAGCCAAAAATAAAAATGTAGAGGAACGCCGAAACCCATGGAGAAACAAACACCTGCCCTGCTACCCGAATGGTGCGGTCGTACTCACGCTTTAAAAATGAAGCGAGGCCAATCCAGTTAAAATTCATTGGTTCCATCCCGTTAGAAATCTGGTCGTTTCCGCCTTCTCTTTGTTGTGTGTTCTTTTGCATAATGTGTGTTTATAGTACTACGTAAAGAAAAAATTTTAGAAAATTTTTTCTTTCAAAGATTTCTAACGGGATTCCATACGTAAATTTAAAAGTCTTCACCTTTAGTTATTTTTAAGTACGACTGTTCAAGACGGTCGCCATCTTTCATAAATTCTGCTTTGTCACCCTCAGCAACAATTTTCCCCTTATTCACAATCGCAATTCGTTTTGCCAACTTTTCTACTTCTTCCAAGTAGTGGCTCGTTAGAATGATTGTCTTCCCTTGTGCATTCAACTCCTCCATATATCTCCACAAATCATGTCTCAATTCCACGTCAACTCCTGAGGTTGGCTCGTCAAGAATGATGAGTTCTGGGTCGTGCACCATAGCGCGTGCAAGCATAACACGACGCTTTAGCCCTCCTGAAAGCTCACGAAACGGCTTGTCAGCGTGATTCATAAGGCCAAACTGCTCTAGTAGCTCTTCCGTTCGCACTCGTGCCTTTTTTGGGCCAATGCCGTAGTAACCGGCAACGTACCGGAGTAGGTGCCGTGCCGGGGTAAAAAAGTCGGCATTAAACTCTTGCGGTGAGAGTCCCACGAGGCGCCGCGCCTCGCGGTAGTCTTTTACCACGTCTAGTCCAAATATTTTCATCGTGCCCGAGGTAGGGAGTGCGATACCGGTCAAACAGTGAATGGTGGTTGACTTCCCTGCCCCGTTTGGACCTAATAAACCAAAAAACTCCCCTTTCTTTACTGAAAGTGACAGCCCATCAATGGCGGGAGTTTTTGCAGTGCGGTATTGTTTTTTAAAATCAACGATTTCAATCGCGTACTCACTCATAAGTCTGGATATTCTAGCACAACCTTATCGCACTGACGTGTATCCTCCCAAAACACCATTTTTAGAAAGCACGATTTGCCAGAGCTGATTGTTTTGTCGTGAACGAAACGCACCGGCCATTGAAAGTAGGTAGTACCTCCACATACGGTAAAATCGTTCATTGTATTTTTCTTTAAGTTGCGGCCACGCAGCATCAAAATTTTTCATCCACGCCATGAGTGTGGGGTCGTAGTAGGGTCCAAAGTTATGCCAATCCTCCATAACAAATATTCCTTCAATAGCTTCAGCAATCTGTTTAATTGAGGGGAGGAGTCCGTTAGGAAAAATATATTTATGAAACCACGGATCCGCGAGCGTGGTCGTTTTATTACTCCCAATGTGGTGCAAAAGAAATAACCCATCATCTTTTAAAATATTTCGCACCGTTTTCATCATAGTGCGGTGATTTTTATACCCCACGTGTTCAATCATTCCCACGCTCACCACTTTGTCATATGAACCCGTAAGGTCTCGATAGTCGCATTTTAAAATTTCAACAGGCAACCCCTTCGTGTACGATTGTGCGTACGCAATCTGTTCATCCGAAATACTGACGCCGGTTACGGTGCATCCATATTTTTCTGCAGCAAATTTGGCGAGTCCTCCCCACCCGCAGCCAATATCAAGCAGGTGGTCTTCTTTTTTTAACTGTAGTTTCCTACAAATGAGGTCAAGTTTATCTTCTTGCGCCTTGTTCAAGTCGTCTTTTGTCTGTGCAAAGTAGCCACACGTGTATTGGTTGTAGGGGTCAAGGAACGACATATAGAGGTCATTTCCGAGATCATAATGCTCATCGATGACTTTTCGAGCGCCTCGCTTACTTTGTAAATTTAGTATTTTTGATTTTAAAATATAGAAGAGTGTTTCAAAACTCATTCCCACTTTTTCATTAACGCGCGCACGAATGAGGCGGCAAACCATCTCGTCAAGCGCCTCGCAGTCCCACCACCCGTCCATGTAGGATTCACCAAGCGCAAGCGAACCGCCAGTCAAAATTCGCTGATAGAGCTGCTCGTTATGAATCTGCGGGTCATAGGGATGTGGCCCGTTTATGGTGAGTCCGGCGTAAGAAAGTAGTGTATGAAGTGTCTGCTTCGGGTTCATTTATGGTTGTTTTTCGAGTTCAGAATTTAGCTCTTGTAATTTCTGAATACCCTCTACTCCATATTCTGCCGTATCTGAGAGAGAATTGCCAACGGTCAAAAAACGAAGTGCCACAAGGGCAAAAAAGGCGATAATAATGAAGAGACCAAAAAAAGAGGCACTACTTTTTGTAGTAACTTTCATTGTTTTCTACTCACCACCCGTCGCACCGCATCCACAATAGCGGAAGCATTAAGTTTATAGTGTGCAATTAACTCTGATGCGGTGCCAGACTGTCCAAACTCGTCATGCATACCGATAAACTCAATGGGGGTGGGGTGCTCGCGTGCAAGAAATTCAGCAACCGCGCTACCTAAACCACCCGCTATTTGGTGTTCTTCAACGGTTACCAATGCTCCTGTACGTTTTGCTAAATCAAGAATCGTTTTCTCGTCTAGCGGCTTTACCGTGTGGCTATTTAAAACAGAAACCGCAATTCCCTCCTCTTTGAGTTGTTTTGCAGCAAGGAGCGCTTCATATAAAAGCGGCCCGCACCCAATGATGCCAACCTCTGGCTTCTCGTCTTCCCACAAGTAATAGGCCTTGCCGATTTCAAACGGAGTTTGAGAACTCGTAAAAACTGGCATTTTTTCTCGACCAAAACGGAGGTAGGTTGGCTTTCCATTAAATGCTGCCTCAACAGTTGCTTTTCTTCCTTCTTCAGCATCGCCCGGCACAATGACAATCATATTGGGAAGTACGCGCATCAGTGCTATGTCTTCAAGCATTTCGTGGGTCGCACCATCAGGGCCTGTCTGAACGCCCGCGTGCATGCCGCACACTTTTGCGGGAACATCATTTAAAGCAATAGTGGTGCGAATTTGTTCATAATTTCTGCCCGGAGAAAATGCCGCGTAGGAAGTAAAAAAAGGAATTTTGCCGTAGTTCGCGAGCCCCGCGGACACGGTGGCAAGATTTTGCTCGGCAACACCCATTTCAATGAATCTATCCGGAAACTCTTTCTGAAACCAATCCGCGCGCGTTGATTCAGCCAAATCGGCTGAAAGCACCACCACCCGTTCATCTTTTTTTCCTGCCTCAACGGTACCCAAACCAAAACCATCCCTGGTTGGTTTTTTTTCAACCTCATCGGTGAAAATCTTTTCTGAAAGTTTTGCGTCTTTGTTAATCATGAGTAGAGTTCACGTAAACCAATAAACAAATCCGGAACAAGCATTCCAAAAATAAATACGAAAATAGTCAAAGCCGAAGCAATGATGTATATCGTTGCTTCTCGTGACGAACCATCTTTAGAAAAAATCTCAGCGGTGCGCATGAAAGTGAACACAGACAAAATGATTATACCCAATAAAAGAAATGCGACGGGTAATATGTAAAGAAACCCGGCAATAGGAACTGAGGCAAGATGTCCAAAAAATGAATCAAAAAGAAACCACGCGATCCAAAATCCTGAGAGGAGAAACAGCGGCACATAGCGTTTTTTATCTTTTGGCATATAAATTTTAATGCTTTGTTCCACATGCTTCATGGAGCTGCGCGACAAATGACTCAAGTTGCTCTTTCTTCGGCGGATTGCCGTGCCAGCGATAATCGTTCTCAATCTCGCGCACTCCTTTCCCTGGTGTCGTGTGCGCGAGAATTAAAGTGGGTTTTTCCTTTATAGATTTTGCTTCTTCAACTGCGTCAGCAATTTCTTCAATGTTGTGTCCATCAATTTCCAAAACGTGCCAGTTGAACGCTCGGTACTTATCACTCAAGGGCTCCAGAGGCATGACATCCTCCGTATTTCCCGTTATCTGAATGTTGTTACGGTCCATAATCGCAATCAAATTATTTAGGCGATACTTTGCGGCAAACATAACCGCCTCCCATGTATTTCCCTCTTGCTGTTCACCGTCTGACATAAGGCAGAAGGTGAAAAATTTCTTTTTATCCATCTTGGCGGCATACGCGATGCCGGACGCTTGAGAAAGCCCGCTCCCCAAGGGTCCTGACGTAGTCTCAACACCAGGAAGAAAGTGTCGCTCGGGGTGACCCTGCAAACGACTTCCAAATTGCCGCAACGTCATACACTCTTCTACAGGAAAGTAACCAGCGTGAGCCATCGCAACGTATCGAACGGGAGTGATGTGCCCGTGGGAAAGAATGAGGCGGTCGCGCTCTTCCCACCCTGGGTTTTTAGGGTCGTGGTTCAACGTATGAAAATAGAGAACGGTAAAAATATCAGCCATACCCAAAGGTCCCGCGGTGTGTCCACCAGTTCCCCGCTCACCGGAAGCTACGAGCGAGCGCAGAGTTGTTTCGCGTATCAGGCATGCTTTTTTCTCGAGCTCTTGTACTTTTTCTTCAGTAATATGTTTCATAGCGGAAGTGAGGTGAGTGCGTCTATCGCTTTCTTTGGATCAGGTGCATTAAAAACGTATGAGCCAGGCGCCAAACGACGAGCGCCGGCGGCTATCAACTCCGGCGCAGTCTCTAAGTTTACCGAGCCGTCAACTTCAATTATAACATTGGGGTAGCGAGCGTGAACTTCGCGAATAGTTGAAAGAACCCGAGGGTCAAACGGCTGACCTTGAACACCTATGGTGGCAATGCCCATAAGTTGCACAACTGAAATATGCTCAATATACGCGTCAATACGTTCAATGGGTGTTCCTATTTTTAACGAAACTCCAAGCTCAACGGTGTCTCCCGCTGCCGCACGAAGCGCTGAAAAATCGTGGCGCGCCTCCACATGGAAGAGAGCGCGCACCACGCCTACTCGTATCCAATCGGGTAAAAGCTTTTCAGGGCTGTGTGCCATAAAGTGAACTTCAAATTCAAATTCATCCGCAAAGGGGAGTCGGTCTTGCCCGCGAACCAAGCGTTCAAATTGAACGTCGTCCCCCGGGTTCATAGGCCACGAACGCGATGGCACAAACATACCGTCGGCAACATCGATTTGAAACGTTTTTACCATTCCGCGCACGAGTGAGAGTTTTTGTGAAAGCTCCGCGTATGACAGAGCGGGTAACGATGGGATAACCTCAGTCATATACTTTGATCAATCATGCGGTGTCGTCTGATATGTCGTTCAGCATTTGAAAACGGGGTCTTGAGCCAACGTTCAACGGCGCGTTGAGCGTCATCAAGTTCAACAAACCTTCCTCCGATTGAAAGAATGTTTGAATCATTATGATTCCGTGTTGACTCAATTAAATCAAGTTCCTGACCGTCCGCGTCGGTTTGCTTATTTTTCGGCTCCCCATAATACACCACAGCCCTTACTCCTTTAATTCGATTTGCAGCAAATGCTTCTCCTTGACCAGAGCCACCGATAATAACCCCGCGATGTTCTTCGGGATTCTCTGAGACTCTGCGAGCTGCTTCCATGACAAAAGGCGGGTAATCATCTGCTGGGTCAAACGCGTGCGCACCAACGTCAACTACTTCGTACCCAAGTGACTCAACAAATGATTTCAATTCTTCTTTTAAACTAAACCCACCGTGATCAGCCGCAAAAAATACCTTCATACACTACACATATTTCCCTGTCTCAAGGACATGCATAAGGAGCGTATTGGTGTACCCCATTTCGTTGTCATACCACGCAAACACTTTCACTAAAGTTCCATCGACTACTTTTGTAAACGACAAGTCGGCAATTGATGCGTGTAAATCCCCCACAATATCACTTGAAACCAGCGGCTCATATGTTGCCATAAAAATACCTTCCCACCGTTTCTCTTTCGCCGCTTTTTCAAGGATGCTGTTTATTTCCTCAACAGTCGTTGCTCGTTTTGCAATAAAAGTGATATCAACTAATGACCCAACTACCACCGGCACGCGTATAGCCACTCCGTCAAATTTTCCTTTAAGTTGTGTGAGTGCTTTCGTGGTAGCAATAGCCGCTCCCGTTGTCGAGGGAATAATATTTTGTGCCGCAGCACGCCCGTCGCGAAATTCTTTCTTTGACGGTCCATCTACTAATGACTGCGATGCCGTGTACCCGTGTACGGTAGAGAGCACTGCCTTTTCAATTCCCACAGTCTCATCAAGAATAGCTATTAATGGATTCCCCGCGTTCGTGGTACACGAAGCGTTAGAACTAATGTCACATGTTTGTAGACGCTCTTGGTTTACTCCCATCAGCACCGTGGCTCCCGATACTCCAGCGTCTTCAGGGTTATCTTTTACCGGTGCCGTCACTACCACCCGCTTCGCACCAGAGGCTAAGTGCACCTTTGCTTTTTCATAACTAGCAAAAGCACCCGTTGCTTCAACCACTACGTCAACGTTGAGCTTCTTCCATGGTAATTGCATCGGATCTTTTTCCGCGTAGACAGGAATGGTCACACCGTCAACAACCAACGCGTCATCTTTATAAGAAACAGCGAATGCTGCTTTTCCGTACACAGTGTCACGCGCGAGTAGGTACGCTAAATTCTCTGCATCACCTAAATCGTTAATAGCGACTATTTCTATGCCTGAATGTCCCTGTGCAAGTCTAAAAAACGCTCTCCCAATTCTTCCAAAACCATTGATGGCGACACGTACTTTTTTCATATCCTCTATTGTACACTGTCTCATTAGGATTCAACGCTGAGGGTTTTAAGGATGTCAGCAAGCCAGGAATCAAGCTCTGCGTAGGTGGTTATTTCGTATAGATACCCATGGTGGACAAACCACACCTCTCGACTTTCACCAATAACTGGTGCCACACTCCAAAAAATAAGGGCTCGTGCGTTATTTTTTCCTACGACAATCTCGGTTGGTTCGCGAACGACTCCTGAAGGAACGTCCTCTCTGATACGAGACAAAGAAATACTTTCGTCACTATACGGCGTGGCAAAAATTTGAAATCCTTTTTCCTCTCCCGGCTGTTGAAATACAATCGTGTAGCCTCCCCCTTCCTCCGGATACTCGTGTACTGAAAGCTCTGATGGGTACTCCAGGCTAAGACCGAGTGTAGTGTTTTCATACTTGGTGTGCGTGGTACTGACTGTATGGCTAACCCCTGTTCGTAAGCGTTCAGGTTCCCCACTGTACGGCGCCGTACCTTCGGAGAAAAAAATAAAACCGGTACCGATTCCGAGAATATAAATAAAGAGTAAAGGAATGTATTTTTTCATACTTTTATCGTAAACGAATGCCACGCAAACGAACACCCAGGAGCCTGATGATGCGCGGATAACTTACCAACTGCGTTTCCTCGGCACCAAACGTCCAAAATGTTGCCGAAGCACGAGTGTTGTTGTATATCGTTAAAATGTCCATTGAGTGTAGGGCTCGCGAGTATACGCGAACATCGTCAATGGTTCCGGCATAATAAAGATCGCGTCGCCCGATGTAAAAAGAGTTGGTGGAGTTCGACATACCGGTGTAGGTGCCCGCGTTTGAATTTGAGGTTGAGACAGTAGACCCGTTCGCATAAAGAAACTGCCCCGCGTTAGTTTCAGATCCGGTGTAGGACACCGCGACGTGATTCCACACTCCGACGGTCAAGGCGTTTGCTGCTGACTTTCCGATGTAGTTTGAAGTACCGTTGTGGGTTGTACGCCAAATAAAACTTGCTCCTGAGTTGAAAATGTTTAAGTAATACTCCCCGACGTTGAAGTCATCGGCCTTGGTCACCACCCCGCCTGCGCTTGAAGCAGTTGGTTTTGTCCAGACGAGCACTGACATTGGCTGATCCTGTCCGCCGCTCGTAAAAGAAAGCGAGTCGTTGTCAGCAACTAAAATATGGTCATCAACACCATCGAATTCGAGTGCACCATCCACCTGCCCTTTTACCTGATCCGCAGTGTCCATACTTCCCGTGTCGGTTCCGTTGTTAGTACCTAGTGAGTCTGCAATGCCTCCTGCGCCGGCCACCGTGGGGTCTTCGGTTAGGTTCCACACAGATACTTCACCCAAAGCACCGAACGTCCCCGCCTCGTTGGACACGTCCGATGCTGCATTGTCATCATACCCATAGTAAAGGAGAACGTTTTTTGCGGTCGTTGAAGAAATGTCGGTTGGCTCAACCCAAAGTACAAACTCTCCCGTCGTTTGGACATATTTTTCAAAGTAGAAGTCGAGAAGCGTGCCACTGTCAGCATTGCAGTCAGTTCCACTGGTCACCGCAACATCGACAGGCGTGGTAGTACCGGAGGTAGCGGTTACTTCAAAGATGCGTCCCGCTGAAGAAGTTGCCGCGAGGGTTGAAATGGTAGAGGTTGCAACAAGCGCAAATCCAAGCGTTGTGGTGGTTGCGATACCGCCTGAGTTTCCCCCTGTAGCCATCGTCAATTTTCGGCAATACTGATAGTCAGTGTTATACCATGCGGCAAAAACGGAAACAGGTATAAAAAATACAAACGCGAAAATGCTGATAAACAAGAAAATGTACACTTGCTCTTTTTTGCTGTATTGCATAGTTATTCTTCGTGGTGAGCGGTGGTATCTTCGAGTGTTGCACTAACGGCCTCCTGTTCAACGGTTGAGGTGGCTGTTTCAACATTCTCTGACAGTGCGAAGTCGGAAACAACAGAGAGATCGGCATTCACCGTCGTCGTGGTCGTTGCTGTTTCAATAATGTTCGTAATGACGACGGTATCACCATTTACTTCAACCTGCTCCCCCACCACAACCGTTCGTGTTGCTTCACCAATGTTCCCGTCTGTGTCGGTCGCGCGATACGTAATGGTATATGAAGTCGACGTTGATGTATCTAGAGTTACTACACTGACTTCCGCATCGCCAATGAACGTGTGAATGCCAAGATTTTGATTAAGATTATCGGTAACCGATGCGCCGAGATCCACGTAGGTTGCACCCACGGCAACGAACGCGGGGTTATTTCCAAAGAGCGTAATGACTGGTGCTTCTGTGTCAGTAGGTATAGCTACATCGATGGAAGCCGTTGCACCTCCGCGAAGCGCTAAAAGCTCCTTTAATTCTCCTTCGGTAATGCACGTTTCGCCAATGCACAACTGATTCGTAATATGAATCTCCCGTGTCATAAAACGTTCTGAAAGTGCTGAAAGCTGTGCCGTATTTTCGGTAACGACAGCATAGAGATCACGCAATGCCCCGAGCACACTTGCAAGAAGGTCGGGTACACTCATACCGGCAAAAAGTGTTCCTGATTCAAGTGACGCAAAAAACGTTTCTGTGTTCTCGGTTGTTTCAGGAACAAGAGAGTCAAGCGCAATGCCATTTACCTTATCAAATTGTTCAAAAATAATACTGATCTTTGCGCGCTTCTTACCATCTTGAGTCACTGCAGTAACGGTGTTCCAGTCAAGAGGCTGCGCTGCTTTCGCTACTACATGAGATATAAATGCTTCGCCGTCATCTTTCATGGCGTGTCCCGACACGGCAGAGGTGATGAGGTTGTCGCCCGGTTCAATTGATTCCTCCTCACCCTGGGTCACCCACACGTCGCCGTTACCCACGGCCATAATGAGGTACGGGTTTTCCTCCGAAAGAGGTTTAGCTGGCTCCTGGAGCGCGAGCATGACGCCCATAACATTCGATGCGTTTTTTTCGGAAGCGAGCGTGACACCGTATATTGGCTCCGATTCTGCGTTTTCACTCTCGTTCGCGTTTTGACCAGTATAGGCAACCAGCATACCGCGCGGAATGTTCTCACTTGTCGTCGCGTAGTGGGCGCCGGTGAATGCGCCGTACGTAACGGTATTACCAGCAATAGAAATAGTGGCCTCAGAGGTTCCATCCTGACGGAAGCGCACCAAAACGCCATCACTGTCGTTACGGTTAATGTTGAATTCTCCGATTGATACAAACCCTGCCGTTCCGTCAGCACAAAGTGAAATTCCTTCAAGTGCAGAATTTCCAGTGCAATTTTCCGCCGTTCTCCCTATAATCACGTCACTTGCAAAGTAGCCACTGCCTGCAATATCAACCCAGAAAAAATCTGCGAGTGTTGTGCCTTTAGAAGCTCTGAACACTTTTCCGGTCGACGCACCGGTATCAAATGGATAGATAAACTGAAATGCACCGTTATCGTTCGCACCAAAACTGGCGTTTGCAACTTCAACTAAATAACCGGTGCGTGCGCTTGTAGTTTGAGCCCAAAATGCCGGTTGGTTAATTGAATATCCGTATAACGACTGTGCTCCAGTAGCCCCAGGGGTGACCGTCACTTTACCATTTGGTGTAGTTGAACCGATACCGATGTTTCCAGCGTTATTAATAATGAATGACGTCGCAGTTGATGAACCAACCACAAACTGGTTGACGTCACCCGCGACAGGGTTCACGGCAAGTTTTGCGAAAGGAGTGGTACTACCGATGCCCACGAGACCAGTTGAAGCATTGAAATGGGCGATCGCGGAAGCGTCAAGGGCGCGAAATTCAAAACCTTGTGTTGAAACATTAAAGTAGAGGCCAGCGTCCTGATCTCCGTCGTACCTAAACGCATAATCGTCACCACCAACAAGGTAATCTCCAGTTCCAGAAAAAGAGAGATCGCCCCCCGAACTCACCCTGAGTAATCCCCCGCTTCCTATACTGAGCCGCGAAGCAGGGGCCGCATCATCAATTCCCACATTCCCCGTATTCGTAATTATGAAAGAGGTTGCCGTACTTGATCCCACCACAAACTGGTTCGTGTCGCCCGCGACAGGGTTCACGGCAAGTTTTGCGAAAGGAGTGGTGGTACCAATGCCGACAAGTCCTGTGGTCAAAGCCGAGATACGCTCATTTCCCCCACCACTCGCCGCATCATATATAGAGAGACGACCATCGGAACCATTGTTTAAGCTCCATGTTGAAGTACCAATGTTCACGGTTCCCGCCCAAAGTGCATTCCAGCGTGAAGCACTTGCGCCTAGGTCATATGCAGAAAGGTTATTGGTATACGTTCCGTTCGGAATGATGCTATTTGAGGCAAGGTTCCCCGCAACCGAAAGTTTTGCAAAAGGTGACGTCGTACTCACGCCAACGTTACTATTTGCTTCAAGAATAGTGAGTGCCGTTTCAGTTGACGTCGCAAACGTCGAGGGAGAGGAGGTGGCGAGGTACAGGTTGCCCCCAGCGTTTCGGAAGGTCCACTGACTTGAGGTTAACGAGCCATCGGTCAAGGCGAGCTGGGGAGCAGTCGATGATGCGACGGTGAGTGCCCATCGAGGTGTGGTGGTACCGATACCCACCCAGCCAGAGGTGAAGGAGATGGAGCCGCTTGCGCCGTCAGTCCACTGCGAGGTAGAGATGTTGGACCAACTTCCTCCTGAATTTTTCACCTGGATGGTGCCGGTGCTGTCGCGAATACCGTATCCCAAGGTTCCGGAAGTGCCCGCCCAGTTGATGTAGCGTGAGGCTTCTTGGAAGACAAGGTTTGAGTTGGATCCCGTGTCACCGATGTAGACGTCAGAGCCATAAGCGCTTCCGATGACCACCTGTTCGGAACCTGAGGTGGTGTCAACGCGGAAGAGCGGTGCCGCCGTTGTCGAGGTGGCGATGGTCCAGGCGTACTTGTTGTTGTTGATGACCGTGGTGGTTGCCGCCGCAGTGGTGAAGTCGAGAAGTCCGCCAGTTATTGAGAGGTTGGTGGTTGAGGCGTTGGTGACGGTGAGTTTTGAGAGGGCGCTGTCGAAGGTGAAGGCGGCGCTTGAGGTTAAGGTGTCGGCGTCTGACCAGAATGCGACACGCGTGGAAGCACCGGATCCATCAATGGTTCCTGAACCCCCGCCGACACACGTATCGTTAATTGCATAGCACCCAGTCGTAATGTTGTAGCCAACATTTGATGTGGAGGTTGCTGATCCTGAAATGTTTAATCCCGAAAGAGTCGTCGTGCCGAAGCCGTCAGCAGCGGTTGAAAGAAAGACAGTGGCATTTGATGATGATGCAATCTGGAAGAGCGATGTTGTTTGACCGCCTGACGCTTGTACCGCAAGAGTCGCGTATGGCGTGGTGGTGCCAACGCCCAAGCGAGAACCGGTAAAGACAAAGCTTGCAGTTGAGGCCAGGGTATCTGCTGACGACGTGTAGAGTACCGTGTTTGTACCACCAAAGGTAGCGAGTCCCGTCCCTCCGCGTGCCACGTCGAGCGCGCCTGAATCAACGTTCAAGGTTCCTACCCCTCCCGAGGTGTATACAACACCGTCAGAGGTTAAGTTTGAAAGTGTTGCAATATTTTGCGACGTATTGACCGTTACATCCCCCGCACTGTAGGTAAGTCCTGTACTGAACGTAGTAGTCGCCACCCAACTTGGTACTCCGGAGACCAAGGAAAGAATCTGTCCATTGGTGCCAGCAGAGGTGGTGGCGAGTCGTGACGTGCCATTGCCCAGAAGCAGCGTGTTGGCTTGGAGGTTTGCCCAGCCAGTACCGCCGTTGGCAATGGCGAGGATGGAAGAGCCAACGTCGGAGACGAGGTCAATGGTGGCGGTGGCAACCACGCCGGCGGTTGCCTTAAGGAAGCCGGTTAAGGTACCGAGGGTAAAGGTATTGGAGACGATGAGTGCGGAGGTTGATGCTTGCCCCGAGATGGCGATGTTGGTGGAGGTGGCGTTGGTGAAGATGGCGGTTGAGGGAGTGGCGGCACCAATCGGCGTATTCTCAATGGTGCCACCAGAAATGGTTAAGTTGTTATCAACCTGTGCATCGCTTGCCGTTCCCACGAGATTGGCAAAGTTAATATTCAAAGAGGAGGTGGCAACCCATGATGGTCTGCCAGTTGTGTAGTCTTGTGTGAGAAAGCGACCAGCGCCTGAGGTGGTAGCAAGTGCCGTAAGGACGGTGGAGCCCGCTCCGAATAGGAGTTGACCATCGGCAACCGAGGAGAGTCCAGTTCCTCCACCTGCTACGTTTAACGTACCTGAAGTTGAAGGAGTAAACGTAAATGTACTGCCGGAATTGGTGATTGATGTACCAAGTGTAAGACCGTTGAACGATTGCGTCGACGTAGCAAGAGTGACTGCGCCTGTTTGTGCCGAACCATATGTTTGTTGCAATGAAGAAACACCGTTATTAATGGAACTTGTTGCAACCCATGTGGGGATGCCACCAGAGAGTGCGAGAACATATCCATTGGTGCCGGCACTGGTGGTGGCAAGCGCTGACGTACCGTTCCCGTACACCACTGCTCCCGATTGAATATTTCCCCACCCGGTGCCGCCTTGTGGAACCGAGAGCGCGGTCGTCAGACCAGAGAGCGATGTAATGTCAGAGTTTGCACCACTTGCTGCCGCACCAAGCGTGGTGCGCGCATCTCCTGCCGTGGTGTCATCTAAAAGTCCGCGGATGAATGAGGTGAGGGTGGTCAACGCAGCAGTGCCACTCCCCGTGAAATATGGAAGCGAATCTGCAGCAGAGGTAAGTCCCGCAAGCGCGGCAAGTTCGGTGTCAAACGCTTGAACATCGGTGCCAATTGCAAGTCCGAGGTTGGTACGTGCACCACTTGCAGTAGTTGCACCGGTACCTCCATAAAGAATACCAACCGATGTCGTTGCTGAAACGACACCGGCGTTGGCTTGGAGCGGCCCGTTCAATGAACCAATGGTGAGTGTTGAATTAAATGTATTGGCGCCAGTCCACGTGTTTGAGGTATATGTTTTTGGAATAGTCGTTGACGCGTGAATAAATGAATTGATATTCGAGTCGGCAGCAGTATCGTCAACCGTGAGTGCATTTCCGGAAACAGTAAGTCCGGTTCCTGCGAATTCGTTGATGGTGTCGCCGCCGATCACAATGTTCCCGCCGAAGGTGACGTTACCGCCGGTGTCAATTGAAGTAGTTGCCGTCCCCCCGAAGTACGCACTGTACGCAGACAGTTGGGTTGATGATGCACGGGTGAATTGCTGGAGAGCAGTCCACGTGTTCGCGTTTCCGAGGTTAAGGGCGGCAGTGACAGCAGCAGTCTCCGACCCACTTCCCGAAAGCGTGAGGGTACCTGCACCTGAGTCAGCGAGTGTAGCTACGTAGTTTCCCGTCGTATCAGTCCCTAATGCAACAGCGTTAGCGTCAATGGTTGCGGAACCTCCCAAATACGTAAAGTCACCATGATCCCCATCCGCAATCTCTCCCGCGGTGATTGAGGTACCGAGGTCCGCGG
>JBBTSO010000003.1:0-49974 GCA_038064695.1 Patescibacteria group bacterium
GTGTGAGTGCGCCGTTTGAAATTTCAAACGCTTGGCCAAAAGAAGAGCCGCTGCCGGTGATACCCAATGATGACGTTGCCACGTTCACCCACGTGGTGCCGTTATGAAGCAACACGTTACCGTACGCCGCTCCGGTCAGGGTTACATCAGAAAGATCATCAAGCGCTGAGGCACCCCCACCACCAATACCTGATGTTCCTGAAATAGACCCTCCAATAATGGTCGCGTTCCTAATGGTAACCCCATCAAGATTTGAAATATCGTTCATCAGCTGGATAGCACGGTAGTTACCTGAAACACCGCGAACAGCACGAGCTGAGTAGAGATAAATCTCAGAACGTAATTCATTTTCCAATGCTTCAAGACGTTGTGTAAGGGTGTCATAACTGACCCCCGTTACCGTAACTCTTTCAGTAAGATTATTAATAACCGTTGTTGGTGTGTTAGTAATGATACGTTCAACGACGGAGGCAGGTGTCTCTGTCACGGGCACCACGGGTGGAGTCTCTTCCGTAGAAAAAAGTGAGAGAAATGATTTTTGCAGTTGGTCATACCATGAAAACGACTGCACGTGTGATTGAGTCGTTGTCTTAATAGGTTCAACAAACGTATCCGTCAAAGAAGAAGCGACTGCAGCAAAAAGATTTTCGTCAGGCATAGATGCCATGGCATGAACACCACGTATCGCCACATCAACGGAATGAAGAGACGAAAGCAGAGCCGACTCGAATGTTGCGCGCACTATATTTCCCGTAACACTCACACGCGCTGCGCTCTGTTCGATAAATAATTCATGTGCTGCGAGTATTGTATGCGCGTAGTCAAGCAGTGTTATTCCTGTTTTTTTGTACAGTGTATGTGTGTCACGTACAAAAACGATGGTATCACTCAGCAATTCTTCAGCAATGAGGTTTCGATCAAGCCAGAGCGTAGCGAGGTGTTCACTTAACGCATTGCGAGCAGAAATTCCTTTCACATAAAAATTGGCAACGTGCAGTCCCAGTGACTCGGTGAAATGTGGGAATGCATTCACTGACACCAGGTAGTGTTTAAAAAATGAATCTGAAAAAGCAGCAAACGCGAATGCGGTTTGTATACCGCGAGGAACAATCTCGTCAATTGAGTCAGCAATAAAATATTTCGGAGCCGACACAACTGAAACTTCAATGTGTGGTTCTGGCACTACCACCTGCAACAGTATCGTTTGAGAGAGAGTTTTTAATTCAGTGACAGCGCGCTGTGTGCGACTCGCAATATCATGTGTTGTTTTTTCCAAAGAAGCACCGTTGGTTGTTACCGGTGGTTGTGGTGTGTACTTAAGAGGATGCGCAATGTGTTGCAGTGCTTTTTGGATTGGTTTGTATTGAACATACTGATACCCAGAAATAAAAGAAAATACAAAAACAGAAAGCCCCATCCCAATAACCAACATCCTGCCAAGAGTAGTTCCGTAGGCAGTCGCTACAGGTGGTGGTCGACTAATAACATGTGCAACTGATGACTGGTACTCTTCTATACGCTCAGCCTTCAATTTAGAAATACGCGCATTTTCTTCTGTAATAATTTTTTGAACAAAAAGGTTTAACGAGTCTTCTTCAACAAACCACAGTTTCCCTACTCTATGGGCAACAACCTTTGCCTCACGTGCAAGTTTGCTGATGTAGTCAGAAGAATACCCAAAAGACTCCGCAGCTTCCTTTGAGGAAAGAAATTTTTTGCCATTGATTATTTCGCTCATGATGCCGAACTACTTAGAAGTATACTAGCTATTTCGGCAAATCATCTACAAAAATGTTTCAAGTTTTGTGTATAAGAAAAAGGAAAAATAAAATACCTATTTACTCTAAAAAGTATTAAAATTTAGCTGAATTAGTAGTCTTTATTACGTTAAAAATAAAAAATAAATCTCGCTAAAGCGAGATTTAGAACAAATTCACTATAAAAGCTAGTCCAATTTCAAAAAAATTACTAGCGAAGTTAAAAAGAATAGCAAGAAAGTCTCCAATAAGAGCAACACCACCGACAAAGATAACAGCGAAGAACTCATATAGTAAAGAAAACTGATCTTCTAGGGCACCCGCAAAAGCAGCTTGATTCCCCAAATCTGCATACGTCCACTCGGACGGGGTGTAAAGACCAGAAAAAATAGCTACAAGAGCAAGAAAAACCCCTAACGCAGTCCCAAGGAGTGCATAATGGGAACTTAGAAGCAGTTTTGGTTTTTCTTCTTTTTTTGTTCGACTAACACTAACAACGGGTGCTCTTTCAAAATTTTTACGAACGGTCATCCCATCCATAGACTTAACGTTGTTGTATGTTCTTTTATGTGAAGTAACTATGTTTTTCAACTTAATTTCTTTACTAGGTGATGAAATATTTACCTTGGATTCAGTTTTTATTACAGGAATCAACTCTCGGTTATCCTCTAAATAGTTTACGGAACCCCAGGTGGTAAATGAGCTTTTTTGAACTCCTTGGGATTTTAATTGTTGAAGAGAGAAAAGGTTTTCTTTACGAGATTCAAGTATATGAGCACTAATTTCCTGCGACTTTTCTAAAATATGAGGTATAGATGCCGTGTCTTCTTGAACCTTACCTGCGTGTTTTAAAATTGCTTCTTGTTCCACATACCATGACCTCCCCACGCGAGTGGCTGGAACTTTGTTTCCTCGGGCAAGTTGTCCCACATAGTCTTTGGCGTAACCCGTGAGTTCAGATGCTCGTTTAGACGAGATATATTTTTTACCTTGTAAATCAAGCTCATCCATAGACTCAGTATAGTGACCAAACTAACAAAGGGAAAGGAAAAAGGACGTATCAGTGGGGATATAGTTTTTTATGAAATAAGGAAAAACTAACTACAAACCTAATTCACTCTTTATGAGTTCAGCGAGTTCTTTTGGATTTGCTGATCCTTTTGATTTCTTCATCCCCTGCCCTACCAAAAACTGCAAAGCGCTCTCTTTACCGGCCTTTAAGTCAGCCACTACAGCAGGATTTTCAGATACTACCTCCTCTGCATATGTCTTTAACTGGGCAATATCGTGTACTTGTAAAAATCCTTTGCTTTTTGCAACATCCAATGGACGGCCACCTTCTTTCGCAATAACCGCAAGAACCTCTTTCGCTCCCCGTGAAGAGAGTTGATTACTCTCAACAAGCTCTACAAGCTCAAAAAAGACCCCACCAGCAAATTTATCGAGCGAATCTGCATAAGCGCCCCGCACATCAGAAAGAAGGTAATTTGAAGCAATTTTGATTTTATTTTTATCAGTCGTTTTAGCGAGCACTTCCTGGTCAAAAAATGTAGCGAACGAGAAGTCAAAAACAAGCATCTCGGCATCGCTGTTTTTTACACCAAGAGCAATGTAACGTTCTCGTTTTTGTGCAGGGAGTTCAGGAAGCGAACTAACTATATTTTTAAGCGTAAATTCAGGAATACGAGAAAGGTAAAGTTTTGGTAAGTCGGGATCAGGAAAGTACCGGTAATCCTGTGAATTCTCTTTCAGGCGCTGCGAGAACGTTTTTTGCTTTGTTTCGTCCCACCCTCTTGTTTCTTGTACTATCTGTTCTCTTTTCTCTAGCAATGTTATATGTCGAGCTACCTCATATTCAATTGCTTTTTCAACCGATTTAAAGGAATTTAAATTTTTTACTTCTACTTTAGTGCCAAATACAGCGCTATCTTGGCTTACCGAGATATTTGCTTCAACGCGCATTTCACCTTTTTCCATATTGGCATCAGATGCACCGAGGGTGCGTAAGAGAAGTTGAAGCTCCTGCGCAAAGAGCGCGGCTGTTTTTGCATCATGTATTACCGGCTCAGTGACTAACTCCATTAGGGGGACTCCAGCGCGGTTGTAATCAACAAGACTCCACTCATCACCCCCCTCCTTGTCGGAGAGGTGTTGGCTCCTTGCTGAGTCTTCTTCTAAATGTATTCGCGTGAGTGCCACATCTCTTAACATACCTCCAACTACCAAGGGAAACTTGTATTGGCTCAACTGGTACCCTTTTGGAAGATCAGGATAGAAATAATTTTTTCTATCAAACTCGGTAAAGTCGGCAAGCGCTCCATTAACCGCCGCCCCTACGCGGAGCACGTGGTGTACTGCTTTTTTATTGATCACCGGAAGCGTTCCTGGGTACGCCATGCAGACAGGGCAGATGTGGGTATTTGGTTGTGCGGCATGTGGGTCGTTTTTTGACCGGCAGAACATTTTAGTTTCTGTCTTTAACTCCGCATGCACTTCGAGTCCAACGGTGGTTATGTAGGGTTTTGAGGTCATCAAAATAAGTATACCCTGCGGAGATAAAAAATACAGAGTGTGCTCGCTCTCCCCCGTACCGCCCCATTCTTTAGTGGTTTTTCAAAAAGTGAATGAGTGAATCTTGGGCTAACTTTAGTAGTTCATCATCAAGGATAGAAACAGGGACTACGGTGGGATTTACTTGTTTTAGTTCTTCAATTTTTTTTACTCTTTCTTCAGATGATATTTCATCCACTTTAGTCAGAAAAATAATTTCTGGTTTTTGTGCCACGACTTCATCGTACCGAGAAAGTTCTTGGCGAACGGTGGTGTACGCGCCAACCACATCAGCGTGTTCAGATGAAACACAGTGGAGTAACACGCGCGTTCTTCGTATGTGTCGTAAAAACTGGTGCCCTAATCCCTTCCCTTCTGACGCGCCCTCAATGAGTCCCGGAATATCGGCGAGTACATATCCAAACAACGCGCCGAGACTTGGTTCAAGCGTGGTAAATGCGTAGGACGCAACTTTTGTATTTTTCTTGGTGAACGCATTCAAGAGACTGGATTTCCCTGCGTTTGGTTCCCCAATGAGACCAACGTCGGCAATCAACTGTACTTCAACGTACAGTGTTCCAAATTCTCCCTGGTCTCCTTTCGTCGCACGCTCCGGATATTGATTTACTGATGATTTAAAACGCGCGTTTCCTAAACCTCCTTTTCCTCCTTTAAAAACAACAATCTCCTCACCCTCTTCAAGAATTTCGTACACTGCGCCCGACTCTTTATGAACCACGCGAGAACCAACAGGAAGATCAATAAAAACGGGTACTCCGTTTTTCCCTTCCATTTCGTTTCTAAACCCGTCTTCACCGCGTCCCGCTTCAAACACGGAGCGCCCACGGTACCGAGCCAAAATATTTAAATCTCTCACCCCGCGGAGTACCACGTCGCCACCCTTGCCTCCGTTTCCTCCTGAAGGCCCTCCAAACTCCTTCCCTTTTAAGTGAAGCCAACGAACGACACCGTCACCACCCTTGCCGGCTTTTGCCCGTACTGTAATTTCATCAACAAACGACATGCGTGCCTAAAAAAATAAATCTAAAATCCACAACACTGCTGAAATTAAGAGCGCGCCGAGGAGCGCGGGAACAAAACCTTCTACTGAAAAACCTTGCACAAAACTCGCGATAAACAAAAGGAACGCGGCATTCACCACAAAGGTAAAAAGCCCGAGGGTGAGCACCTGAAGTGGAAGTGCAATTAACAGTACGAGGGGTTTGAGCGTAATGTTGATAACACCGAGAATAATTGCGGCAATAGCCGCCGCGTAAAATGTTTCAACCACAAAGCCTTGAATAAGGTACGTGGCGAGCAGTAACGCAAAAACGGTACCTAAGAAGCGGGCAATGAGATTCATACCTCCAACTATACAATAAAAAGAAACGAATGGACAGCCTACGCTTTTTCGTTGTGGTGTACCATCGTCCACCCTTCAGCAAGCAGGGCTTCTGCTTTTTTAAATTTCATCTGCTTTGTTTCCGTGCCATTGGTGATAGTGACCATATCGTTTCTTCCCGCTTTTTTACTACTGCCATCAGTAGAAATCACCAACGGTTGCACGCGAACAGGCTCTGCTCCAATACGTTCTACCGCGCGCGCCACAAACTGCGCGAGGCTTAATTCTAGATTTTTAAAGAGGCGGAGACCTTCTTTGCGGTACTCAATAAAGGGGTCTCTCCCACCGTACGAGCGAAGGTTAACCGATGAGCGCAGGTAGTCCATTGTTTCCAAATGTTCTATCCATAGAAGATCAAATGCCTGCAACAAAGTTCGGCGAACTGCTTCTCCAAAAACCTCTTCTCCGAGTGTTTTTTCTTTTGTGTCATATGCTGTCTCGTCCCCCTCCCCTTCCGCAACCAAAGTACGCGCGATAGCAATAACGTCGTGTGCAGTGCCTTCAAGAACCGCCCTTCGTCTGCCGTACATAGTTTGTCGTTGGTGGTTGAGTACGTCGTCAAACCCCAGTACGTGCTTGCGGGAATCAAAGTTCACGCCTTCAATTTTTTCTTGCGCGCTTTCAAGCGAACGCGTAATAATGCGATTTTGAATTGGCTCATCTTCTGGAATGCCGAGCCGCCCCATGAGACTCTTCACGGTTGCGGAAGCAAAAATGCGCATCAGTTTATCTTCTAGGGAAACAAAAAATTGAGTCTCTCCGGGGTCACCCTGACGCCCCGCACGACCTCGGAGTTGGTTATCAATACGGCGCGCGTCGTGTCTCTCTGTTCCAATGACATACAACCCCCCTACCTCGCGCACGAAAGCTGCATCCTCTGCGGTGGTGGGATTCCCGCCCAATTTAATGTCAACACCTCTCCCCGCCATGTTTGTTGCAACGGTTACGGCACCTTTTTTACCTGCCTGGGCAATAATTTCTCCTTCCTGCTCGTGATTTTTTGCGTTCAACATCTGGTACGGAATTCCTGCATGACGAAACGCTCCCGCAAGGCGTTCGTTTACTTCAATAGACGTAGTACCAACCAAAACCGGCTGCCCCTTTTCATGGCGAGTGCGTACCTCTTTGACAAGAGCAGAAAATTTTCCTTGTTCTGTTTGAAATATCAAATCATCCTTATCAATACGCTGAATCGTTTTATTAGTAGGAATAGAAACGACATCAAGGTTATACACCGACGCAAATTCTTCTTGGCTCGTGAGACCAGTTCCGGTCATACCGGCCGTCTTTTCATACATTCTGAAATAATTTTGAAAGGTAACGCTTGCGTACGTTTGGCTCTCTCTTTGGATGGGAAGCCCCTCTTTGGCTTCAATGGCTTGGTGCAATCCTTCAGACCAACGCCTCCCCGGTTGCAGTCGCCCCGTAAATTCATCCACAATCACAATGCCTCCTTCTTTGACCACATACTCCTTATCTTTGTGAAAAAGCGCGCGCGCCTTCACTGCCGCATCAAGGTGGTGAACATACTTCATCCCGCCCTCCACGTACATATTTTCAATCTTGAGCGCGCGCTCAGCTTTTTCAATGCCTTTTTCTGTAATTTGAACCGCGCGCTGTTTTTCGTCTACGGTGTAGTCCACCTCAGCTTCAAATGAAGAGGCAATAGTGGCGAACGTATAGTATAAATCCTCAGCATCACGCGCAGGGCCAGAAATAATAAGCGGAGTGCGCGCTTCATCGATTAAAATAGAGTCAACTTCGTCAATGATGGCGAAAGAGTGCCCCCCTTCATCTTTTGAGCGTTGTCGTAACTCTTCTTTTCTATAGACCAGGTTGTCACGGAGATAATCAAAACCGAACTCGTTATTCGTTCCGTACGTTATATCTGCGCGGTACGCTTCACTTCGTGAAGCGGGACGTAAAAATTCATACACCACTTTATACCCTCCTTCTTCATCCCGTGTTTCATCGTCCGCTGGCTTGGTGTGTGATGGATCGTAAAGATACGATGATTCGTGGTTAATGACACCAACGGTGAGCCCGAGCGCGTGATAAATCTGTCCCATCCACACCGCATCACGTCGAGCGAGGTAGTCGTTCACCGTAATGACATGCACCCCTTTTCCTGGGAGCGCGTTCACGTACGCGGGGAGCGTGGCAACGAGTGTCTTCCCTTCTCCTGTCCTCATTTCGGCAATACCGCGATGGTGGAGCACATATCCCCCAATAAGCTGCACGTCGTAATGCCTCTCTCCTAAGGTGCGGCGCGACGCTTCACGAACGGCTGCAAATGCTTCAACGAGCACACTCTCAAGCGGCTCGCCCTTTCCGAGACGCTCTTTAAAGGCGAGCGTTTTTGCACGAAGTGCCTCGTCAGAAAGCTCTTTATATGACTGCTCAAGCGCGTTAACTTGCGGCACTATCTTTTGCCCCTGCTTTAAGAGGGGGCTCTGAGACTGAATAAAAGAAGATAAAAACTTCATTGTGTAAACCAGTATACCCTGTACCCCCCTAGGAGGACTAGGTGCCCTAAAAAATAAAAACCGTTAACACCCCACACTCGCCTCTACATCGGTAATAAAAACACCCCGAGCAGCCGAGGTGTTTTTAAATTCGCACGGAAAAACTATTTTCTTTTCTTTGCAGCTTTTCTTTTTGCTGGTTTACGCTTTGCAGCTTTTTTAGCTGGTTTACGCTTTGCAGCTTTTTTAGCTGGTTTACGCTTTGCAGCTTTTCTTTTCTTTGCCATATGACGTCAAGAAATTTTTATTAAGAATAAGACTTGCATGCTTTGAAACGCTCGACCCAACACCTGTGTGCTGTTGTGGTGCGTTGCAATACAAGCTATTTTTATTATGCGACGTCTTTCAATACTCACAACAATAAAAAAAAGTATTTGTGGATAACCTTATCGCGAACAAAAAAATAATTTCTGAGAAAAAATTATAAAAAATTCACTTCAGGAACAATGTGAAGCGCCGTGTGTGCAAAAACTTTTTCTTGAACGAGTGCAGCGAGTGCGCGCACGTCGTTCGCTGTTGCGCCACGTTCCGTTGCAATCACCAACGGTTGCGCGTCCCACACGAATGCGCCACCGACCTTGAGTCCTTTTGCGTGGACGACGTGGTCAAGAATCCACGCGAGAGATAACTTCACTCCACGTTGGTCTGGGTACTGCGGTAACCCTGAGTGCGCTACAGCAAGTCTTTCTGCCTCTGTATGGGTAACGACGGGGTTCATAAAGAACGAACCAGCAGTACCCACTTCATTAAGATCGGGAAACTTTTTTGTTCGTATAGAAAGCACCGCTTCACGCACGTCGTTCAAGGTCGGGTGCGAATGATGCTCAAAGTACTGTGTTAAATCTTTATAAGAAATACGCGGTGTTCCGTTTTTTTCCAAAACAAAAGCAACGCGTATGACCACATACCGATTAGGATTTTTTTTAAATACGCTCGTGCGGTATCCAAAATCAAGTTCGTCTTTGGAAAGTTTTTTTATTTCTTTCAACGTGCGATCGTACACCTCAACCCATAAAATTGTCTCTGACACTTGAGCACCGTACGCACCAATGTTTTGAATGGGTGCTGCACCAACACTTCCTGGAATGCCCGAAAGATTTTCAAGTCCCCAATAATTTTTTGAAATAGTATCGCGAACGAGCGAATCCCACGGGACTCCTGCTTCTACCACAACGTGCACGCTTCCCTCTTTTTCTTCATAAGTAATTCCGTCGGTTGCAACCACGACGACGGTCCCATTAAAATATTCATCCGAGGGTAACACGTTTGAACCTCCGCCAAGAATCACCACCTGCTCACCTGCTTCATCTAAATGTCTGATGGTCTTAAAAAGTTTATCGCTCGTTCGAACTCTCTGAACAGCACGAATATCTCCACCTACCCTAAAGGTAGTGAGTTCTCTAAAAGACGGTGAGGTGTGATCCATTAAAAGTAGGCGGGAGTTCCCTCCACGGTGCGACTGACGGGCGCGAGCTCCAAAAAGATCTTATGTGAGTGCTGCCATCAGCCGCATCCTAGAGGCAACAATAAAAGAATATCATAGAGTCTAGAAAAACAAGCTGGCTATTGATACTACCCGAGGGTGATGAAAATTGATGCAATGCGAGGCGCTAAGGAGTGCGGGCCTGAGGCGTATTTTGGATACGGTGAAGGCGTAAACGACGCCAGCAACGATGCAGAGCGCAATTTCCATCACCCGACAAACGAAAAACCCCCTTGCGGGGGTCTTTCGTAGATCTTTGGAGCCAATACATTTAAGTATCAGCACTCACCCTTCTAATATAGCAAATCGGGAGCCCTTTTGCAAGCGGCTAAAACTCAAACAAGCGGTTCAAGACACACATAGCAAGAGCCCTCTCGCCACGTGGACCATGGCATAGTTAAAAGAATATGAGGACCACCTGTCGGTTTACATACACCATGGTCAAAGTCATATCTCCCTTTTAAATTTGCAGCTTCTAAACCTTCCATTCGCCTTTTTGCCTCTTCAGTGAGAGAAATAGGAAGGTCAGCATTATCTTCGCCTGACACTCCATCAGAAAAATCAACATCAGAAATCAGTTGTTGCAGGTAATACGCCACACCGAGAGCGGCTAGGGTTGCCACTCCACCGAGCACAATGCGGTTTTTTATAGCTTCAGTCATGCAGGTATGTATACACCCGCTCACACACCCATGTCAAAAATACACTTTTTCAGTGTCTCTCTATGGATTCCTACCCGCCTCTATCTCCCCTATATAATATTCGCCTTGGGCTGCAAAGTCAGGGTTGAGACGCATGGCCTCTCGTAAGGATGCCACTGCTTTCACGCGCTCGCCGTTATCAACATACGCTGCGGCAAGTTGCAGGTGAGTTTGAAAATTGTCAGGATCTTTTCGAACACGCTCTTCAGCGATTGCCACCACGCGGTCGGTCAATTTAAGGTCAATATATGTCTGGAGAATAACGCCATCGTCTGGGGTAAGCGTTCCAAATCCTTCCTGAAGGAGTGATTCGCCAAGTGCGCGTTCACCGGAGCGGAGCGCTGCTGCAGCGTAAAGAATACGCGCGCGGTCATAGTTTGGTTCAAGCTCAAACGCTTCCTTGAAGAAATTGAGTGCTGCTTGTTGGTTACCGTCTTCCAACGCCATAACGCCTTGTTCAAAAATGATGTTCTGCTTTTTTGGTGACAGCGCGCGTGCTTTTTCAAGCTCCACGACCGATCCTTCACGGTCGCCTATTTGACGCAAGAACGAACCGTAAAACACCTGCAAGCGCGCGTCGTTTGGCGTACGCGCAAGTTCTGTTTTAAGAGCATCACGTGCAAACAACGCAACCTCACCTCTGAATGCATCGTTGCTGAGGTGCAACAGATTTTGACTTCTAATTTGAGTGGCAAATTGAATCAGCTGCTCGTGTACTTCTTGGCGACCAACGCCAGAAGGTCCTATTACTTTTTTATACTCTTCAAAATTCCGAGTAATGCCTTCCTCGTACGGTTTCAACGCATTTATGAGGCCTGACGCTCTCGCGATGCCAGGAATATTGGCAACATAGAACACGCCTAAAAAAACAACCAGCGTTAGAGCGCCCACCGTTTGTACGGTTGATGGTGAGTACTGCGTGGCAGCGTACAGCGTTGGCTTCCCTTCGGTGTGACGACTCACCACGTACGCAAGCACCGTGAAGAAAAATATATAACTGATGAGGTTATCAAATACAAACAAGTTGTGGAAAGAGTATCCTGCGAGAAGTCCAGTGAGGAGCGCGCGCTCTTCAACACCAAAGACGCTTCCTGGTTTCCAGAGGTACCACAAAGTACATACTGAGAGCGTGAGGTAAAGCACAAGGCCCACTAACCCCCCTGCGACGAGCCAGTCAAAAAACACATTGTGCGCGCGGTCAAACCACGGTTCCTGCGCGTAAAGCGAAGGGTCGTAGTGAGTGTTAAACACATAGTTAAACCCTTCCTGTCCCCAGCCGAAAACCGGACGCTCTTGAAAACCTTTTATCGCCATTCCCCAAATCGCAAAACGGGTTTCTCCTTCAGAGAGCGAAATGGAGGCGATGCGTGACAACACATCATTCTGCTGCACCACTGCCGAATCTTTAAGAATAAAAAACCCACCTGACACGACGAGTACTCCGGCAACGAGCGCTATCCCCGCCTTTCGTAGCAATGCATTTCCTTTTTGGAAAAACGCAAAGACCAGTCCTGAAACCAGAAGTCCCCCAATGAGACCAAGAATGGTTCCGCGCGTTGCGGTATAAAAAACCATGAGCACCTGCAAAACTAACGCAAACCCAAGAAAAACCTGTGCCCACTTGTGCCACTTCCATTTTGCGAACGCGAGGAGTGCAAAAAATACATGGAAGAGCATGTACACCGCGAGGTAGGTGGCATTTCCTAATGTTGCGTCAACGCGAACACCTCCCTGATTAATAGTGAGCACGCCCCCCAGTTGCAATACACCATAAAGCCCCACGAGCGCCGATACTCCAATTGTTGTAATGAGAAATCGCTTCCATAATTTTTCTCCTTGGAGCATAACGTTCACCACGACAAAATACGCGCCAAGATGAAGTATGGTGATATACCCTTCCATACGCTCGAAATTGCTCCAAAACGCTTTTGACGGGTTTTCCGCTAACACGGTTGAAATGCCGATTGAAACTACGAAGGCGAGAAGTACATAAAGAAGCGCGGACGCTTTCGGCCGCACCGACGAATCTATAAACGCCAAAACTACCCATAGAGCGAAAACGACTTCTACAATGATACGAAACGCAAACGCTTTACCCGTAATAAAAGGGAAGAAAAACCCATTCACAACAATAAACGGAATAAAAAGAACGGCAAATAACCCCACCAAAATGCCCTGCCGAAATATGCTTTTCATAGTGAGTACTATACCATCTCCATGGTTTGTTATAAAAAAGTCGGAGGAAGTAGTACTCCTACTGAAGCAAGCGAAAACGCTATCTTGGCAAAGGAAAAAGTTTAAAAATCAACAAAAATTTTCAAATTTCTTCAGCGCGTAAGTAACTCCCCTTCATTATGGTAGTTGCATTTCCGTTGGAGGTTGCCTGCGCCCATTTGAGTTGAAAATCCCCTGATGTGCTACTAGTCTTAACTGTACCTTTAATATGAATAGATGTTGGTACGTCGGCAGGTAAATTAATACGATTACTCTCTTCCCCCGAAACTAGTACCATTTCATTCACATCGTTTGTATACCCAAGCGCAATATCAACGTCAGTTTGACCAAAAAATCCGATAAGAATGTCCGGAGTTGCACTTGTTGATGAGGCAAAAATAACACCATCAATAATATAGGTCTTATTTGCAGACAACGATAACACAAGGTTGTCGTCATTTTGTAGAACTGTTGAATTGATAACGGACTCATTTACAGATTTTCGCACTTTTAAAAGTTCGTTAAATTCAGCAAACGGCGCACTGACACTGTATGAGGGAGAGCCAGTTGCGGTCAGATTATTATTGCTTCCTGTTGAATCATTTGCGTTATTGTTTAATTTCCAATATCCAACAAGTCCATTTTCATTCCCGTTTAATTCACGAGACATGTCATCAGCAACTTCCGTGTCAGTCCGTGTTACATTCCAAACCCGCACATCATCAATCAAACCGTCGAAGAACCACGCGGGTGTTGTATCAGTGTTTACAGCGCCGATTGAAAAATTCTCTGAATTTGTGGCGAGAGAAGAAGCCCCTGAGCTATTTGTGCTTACAGAAATAGACGATCCATTTTTATACATCGAAACTGCTTGCGTGGTCGGATTGACTACTACTGCTAAGTGCACCCACTGTCCAATGTCACCACTGCTCACCACCGTATTTGTTGAATATTTACGTGTATCATTACCTGTACTATCCCAATAAATTATTGTCATTTTATTTTCGAATGTGCCTGTGTCAAGAAACCACCGGTATCCTTTATCACTACTCGTCATTTTATTGATTAGTGTGAGAGCTCCTCCCGCTGAGGGGAGCTGTTCAAGTTTTACCCACGCCTCCAAAGTGAACGACCCTGACAAATCCAAACCACTTTGTGCAGCATCTGAAATTACTAAATACTGACTGGAAGACTGTTCAAGATCAACTGAATGGGAGTTTAATGCTCTGACAGAAGGTACGCCAAGAAGAAAAAAAACTACTCCTATAAGAAAGAAGAAGCCGTACATCATAAATAAAGGAGAGGAATCAAAACTTGTTTTTTTCATATTTTCTTTCTTTATTAGGAGGACACAAATAATATATAGTTTCCTAAAATACAGGGTAACACCAGTGTAACCAAAATAGAAATTCAGCGGAATAATAAATGTGCAAAAGAGTCTATATGAATTCTCTCTGCGAATATGTCATTCGTATCAAAAATTACACGGACTGCACCAGTTTCAAAGTATTCTTAAATGGAGATACGAGTAACAACCCACCGAAAAATCAAGTATGATGTGATCATATTCATGCTCAATACAGGGTTAGAAAAAATAGGGCAATTTCTTCAAACTGACGCCCACTACTTGTTTAAAGGTTCATCCTGGCTCGGAATGAGCCAAGCTATTGCAGCACTCGCTTCTTTTGGTGCCGCGGTTGCTTTTGCAAACTTGCTACCCCCAAATGACTACGGAACATACAAGTACGTTCTCGGGGTAATGGGTGTACTCGCAGTCACCACACTTCCAGAACTGTCTACCGTAGTAGTGCAAACATCGGCAAAGGGAGCTACGGGGACACTCATCCCAGCGCTCATTGCCCGCGTTCGTTTTAGTTTCATTGGAGTCCTACTGGGGCTCGGCATTGCCGGGTATTATGCGTTCCAAGGAAATATAGAACTCACTATACCATTTTTAATAGTTGCCCTTGCATTGCCTATTATTGAACCGTTGGCAACCACTCAAGGAGTCTTTGTAGGAAAACGTCTTTTTAAAGAAGCGGCAATTTATACTTCCGTCACTGCAGTAGCATCAGCGGTGGGAGTAATAGTCGTACTTCTTTTTACTGACAATGTGTGGATGGTGCTTCTCGCTTACCTTCTTGCAACATTGGTGAGTCGGTTTTTCCGTTTGCGGCAAGTATGGAAAATAGCAAAGCAAGAAAAAGTTGATTATGACGCACTTAAGTTTGGGATGCACCTTTCGTTTTCGGTCGCCATAGCCGGCGTTGCAGCAAACGCCGACTCGCTTATTTTGTGGCATATGACCAACCCGGAAACGCTCGCCGTATACGCGTTTGCTGTGGCAACACTCACTCCCGCGCGCACATTTTTAAAAACACTAGTAAACCTTGCCCATCCAAAAATTGCAGTAGCAAATCACGAAACACTCCAGGGTAATCTCCTCGGAAGAATCACTCGTTCATGGTTTATTCTGCTTTTACCTGTCGCACTTTTCATAACGATAATGCCCTTTATTTATGAGATATTTTTTCCACGCTATATGGAAGCAGTACCCTTGGCACAAGTAATGGCGCTTGGATTAATTTTCACCCCCAACAAGCTTTTGTCAGTTGCTCTAATTGCTCGACAAAAAGCAGGTCCGCTTTATCATGTAGGAATCTGGGCTTCAGGGGCCAGAATTATATTATTTGTTACACTAGTTCCGCTTTTTGGAATTTGGGGAGCAGTCTTTGCGACCCTTTTATCACAAACATTCTCTGGACTCGTTACGTATATTTTTTTCAAAAGAAAAATATCATAGACATGAAAAGTAAATTAATTCAAAAAATAAAACGCGCTTATGGACTTTTTAAAACAATAGGACTTAAAAATACGTGCCCTATTTGTTCTTGGAGTGCTCGTTATTTTTATGATGCTGGTTTTGACTTTCCAGTTCTCAAAAAATATAAGATTATCTCTGCAGGATTTCGTCATAACGTACGTTGCCCTCGATGCAACTCCTCTGAAAGAGAACGTTTAATATATCTTTTTCTAAAAAGAAAAACTAAAACCTTTTTGAACAACAGTTCAATTCTCCATGTTGCACCTGAAAAAAGCCTTCAAAAAGTTTTAAAAAAAAGAAGACATGGCACTCATGTGAGTGTAGATATCAACTCTCCCTTTGCCGACATTGTCGCCGATATACAAGCAATTCCGTATGGTGATCATTCGTTTGATGTTATTATCTGCAGCCATGTTTTAGAGCATGTTCCAGACGATTTAAAGGCAATGCGAGAGTTTGTAAGAGTTCTTAAGCTAGGAGGCATAGCTATTCTCCAAGTTCCTTACTCCCCTATATTGAAAGAAACATACGAAGATTGGAGTGTCACACTGCCAGTGGAGCGAGAACGAGTCTTTGGACAAACTGACCACGTTCGGATTTACGGGACGGACTATCCTGATCGATTGAGCATTGCGGGTTTCAAAGTAGAAACAATTTTACCCCATACATTTCTTACCAAGAAAGAGATTGTTCGTTATTCTCTCAATCCAGAAGAATCTGTATTCTTCTGTAGTCTTAAGTCAGACAAAAAAAATTTATAAAAACTCTTTCAAAGAAACGGAAAGAAAGTGTCCAACAACTCGGGCATTAAACTCAAATTTTAGTGATTTCTCAAAATACTCGCGCGCGCGTTTATATTGTTTCAAATCCCGATACCAAAGTCCTATCCAAAAATAATGTTTTGCTAAGAGACGAGGGTGCTGAGAAAACAACTCAGAATGTTTTTCTAACAACAATTCTCTTCCTTTTATGCGACGTTCAATATCTCCACCAATGTGCTCGTGCGGTAACATGTTGACGGTTGCAAGTGGTTTATTAAGACCTATACCTTTAAATTTTTGAGATATCCGTAGTACCAACTCGGCCTCTTGGTGAGATGGGAGCCGTTCGTCAAAAAATCCAATGACATCAAAAACGTTCTTTTTTATCAGCAACGTTGAAGTCATGTATCCCTTGAAGCGTGTTAATGCAGTAATGTGCAAATCAGATAGTCCTTCCTCAACAGTTGTTTCTGACATTCCACTTGATTCAAGTTTTTTAATCCCCGAGAAACAAAAACCAACATTTGAATCGGAATCACGAAATGCGTCGTACTGTAACTGTAATTTTTCTGGCACCCACGTATCATCGTCGTCAAGAAATGCAACAAGAGGTGCTGAAGCTACTTTAATACCTGTGTTACGCGCTGCAGACCCTCCCCGCCTTGGTGTTTGATGTTGTATGTAGGTAATTCGTGAGTCAGAAAATTTCTCAACAACAGAGGCGGAATCAATATCTCCGTCGTCCACAACAATAATTTCAAAATCTTGAAATGTTTGATCTAGTACCGATTGAATAGCATGCTTTAGAAATTCGGACCTATTAAACGTTGGTATAACAACAGATACTTTCGTCATACGGTGGAAGAAATAATCTCCTCAAACTCTTTAACCCTTTGATTCCAACCTTCCATTGATTCTACAAACACCTTTCCCTCCTCTGCAATGCGATGACGAAGTTCATGGTCAGTTACTACACATTCAAGTTGATGATACAAATCATCCGTATTTCGCCTCTCTGCAACGAGAGCGGTTTTATTATGAAAAGCATAGTCGCGCGAACCGCCATTATCATAGGTCACCAGCGCAAGTCCGCACGCCATGGCTTCAATGGAAGGCAATCCGAAACCCTCATCCCAAGAGGGACAAAGGTAGATATCAGCGCTTGAATACAGTTCAGCAAGTTTATGTTGGGGAACATTGAAGTGATACTCATCATAAGGAAATAAAATATCAGACTTCTGACGTACCCCGAATAATACGAGGCGGACGTGTGGATACTTCCTTTTGAGTTTTTGTATAACTTCTACCCCCTCAGCAGTTCCTTTCCATTCGTAAACGTGGTGGAGTAACATAACACGTACAGTTTCACTTTTTATTTTTTTGGAAACTTTGTAAAACTGTTTTAGATCTATAGGGTTCAATAGCAACATTGCTTCCTGCCCATGTTCTTTTTTTAGAATTTCTTTAAGCCACGTTGAAACAACAACCTTCTTTGCTTTAGTTTCATATGCTCTGTTAGCAATATCTCGGTCAACATGATAAAGCCCTTCGTCGTGTTGAAGGAGGTAAAATTGTCTACCTTTTGATGGAGGAAAATTGTCTGCAAGGAGGGCCGTTTGACTTGTAGTGACAACGGTAACATCTGCGTCAGCAAGATACCTCGCTTCAAGTGACGGCACTCTAACAACTTGTGTTTGAAAATGTTCTATCCAATGCGGATACCCTAGATGAAATATATTTGCAACGGTACGACGTATAGGGTTATTGCTCTGTACATAGATACGAACTTTGTGTCCACGTTTTTTTAAGAGATTGGCGTATGTTAAAGCAATTTTTACCCCACCTGAAATGCGAAGGTGTGGTAGCAAAAAATTAATGGACATTGAATTTTTCATGTGCAATCTGAAAAAAATTTAGAACTTGGCGAGCGTTCCCACTCTTTTAGAGTGGGGGCTTTCTGATCTCCTGCAGAAACAACGGGACTCTCAGCGGGCCACGTAATACCAATTGAGGGATCATTCCAGAGTATAGTACCGGAACCTTTTTCATTATGAACGGCAGAAAGTTTATACATCACACTAGCGTCACTCAAAGCACAAAACCCAAAAGCAAAACCAAACGGAAGATAAAACGCGAGGTGATTGTTTGATGAAAGTTCAACACTGTCCCACATACCAAATGTTTTTGAATTGGGTCGTATATCAACACCAACAGCGAAAATAGAACCGTGCACTACTCTTACCAGTTTGTCCGTTGGTTTATCAAATTGAAACTTTAGACCACGTATCACGCCCTTCTTAGAAAACGAGTAGTTGTCTTGGAGAAACTCTTTTGTAATTCCAATTTCAGAAAAAACATCCTTTCTATACGTTTCCACAAAAAAACCTCGCTCGTCCTGATGGACAGTGGGTTCCAGTACAAAAAGATTGGGGATTTTTGTATTAATTTTTTTCATGCGTTACCTCTAGAAATATTTCGCTTTCGCTTGAAGTTCGTAGTGCATCGCGTATTCTTTTTTTCTTTTTAATTTTCTCCACCACTCTTCGTGGTCTGAATACCATTTGACCACCTCTGGTAGTTCTTTTTCAAAAGTATGCTGTCGTTTCCATCCTAGTTTTTCAAGCTTAGAAGAATCAATAGCATAACGCATGTCGGCGTTTGGTCTGTCAGGAACACGCTCAAGGTATGCTTCTAAGTTTTTTCCCAAAATTTCAGCAACTTTTTTAAGCACATTAATATTAGACTCGTGTTCGCCTGCAATATTATAAATACCGTTTTTTTCGCCGTTGTGAGCAACCATATCTATGGCGCTACACATATCGTTCACATGAATCCACTGGCGCAGGTGTTCGCCAGAACCGTGAAGTGGTATTTTCTTTTCTTCTAATAAGTTGGTAATAACAAGCGGGATTAATTTCTCGGGATACTGAAACGGTCCGAAGTTGTTGGTTGCTCGTACTATCCGTACCGGTACTGTTGATGTTTTCATCATCGTTTGGAGTAACATGTCGGCCGCAGCTTTTGAACTGGCATACGGGTTAGCGGGTAGAAAAGGAGCATCTTCTTTCACAAAACCCAATGCTTCGGGAATAGACCCATACACTTCGTCGGTAGAAATATGAACCATTTCCCCACCAAAACGTTGAACCATTAAGGCAAGCAGCAAGGCGCCCTCAACATTTGTGCGTACAAAATTGGAAAAATTGAAGAACGATCTATCTACGTGACTCTCCGCGGCGAAATGGAACACGTGCGCAAATTGATGTTTTTCAAAAAGTGACTCTAAAAGTTCTTCATCACTTACATCCCCTTTAACAAAAACGTACCGACTTTTATCTTCGGGTATGGCTAGTTCTTTTTTTTCTATATCCTCTAGGTTTTCTAAGTTACCTGCATAGGTCAAAGCATCAAGAACGTAGATACGATACTCTGGGTATTTGTTGTACACGTGGTGCACAAAATTAGATCCTATAAAGCCACAGCCGCCCGTTACGAGTATATTTTTCATAATACAAAGAGGTTCTACCGCCACTGGTGCGGATTTTCCTTAAACCATTCTACAGTTCTTTCTATACCTTTGGCAAACGAGTGCGAAGGAGTCCAACCCAACTCAACGTTTACCTTGGTGAGGTCTGCTTTCCATAATACAGAGTCAAAAGAAATGTCTTGGTTACTCCAAGCAATTTCACTTGTTGAGTTGGTAAGGTCAATAATGGAGCGTGCAACTTCTTCTAGTGAGGTTGACACTCCGGAACCGCCATTCCATACACTCCCCTTGAAGGTGGTTGCTCCTACGGAGGCTCGTATATACAACTCTACGAGGTCTTCTATAAAAATATAATCGCGAACAACGTTAGGGCGAGTGAGTTTAATAGGCTCGTTTCGTAATGCGCTTGCAATAATCGTTTCAATAACTTTTCCTTTTTCCATAAAAGGCCCGTACGGAGTAAAGACCCGCACCTCAACAAACGGTTTTTTTTCGTACTGTCCGAGTGTTTTTGTGTACAACGTCGATGGAACACGCGAGATAGCATAGAGATCCATCGGAGCAAGTGATTTGTTTTCTGAAAAAAAATCTTCTTGTGGGCCATATTCAACGAAGGATCCTGTATTTACAAAAAAATCAATATCTGTTTTCGCGACTTCCTCCATGAGCATAATGGTAGAAACAATATTCGTCCGTGCCATATCTGCAAATGTTGGACGTTCAACAAATGACTGATTTGCCGCGGCAAGATGAAATACGCCGTCCACGGAGAGAATGTTGAGAAGATTTTTTATACTTTCGTGGTCATCTAAATCAGCGACATGTACGGTAATTTCTGATAATTGGTCAGCAATTCGGGCAGTATTAGTAGATGCCCGCACCAACACATGAACATCCGCCTGTTCGGAAAGTAAACGCCGTACGAGGTGAGAGCCAATAAAACCGGCCCCTCCCGTTACAAGCACTTTTTTATTCTTTAAAGAAAGTTCCATGGAAAGTCTCTAGAAAGAATACCAGAGGACGTGGCTCGGTGCTATGAGGAGAATCTTGTTTTAATGGTTTGAATTAAACTCAACCCTATCTGTTTGGGTGTACCAATTTTCAAAAAAGTTTTGTATGCTTCTTGCCCCATTGCTTCTGCGCGACCACTTTCTTTCAAAGCAAGTATTTTTTTCGCCAATTCTTCATGATTTCCTGCGGTTAAACCGATTGCATCAACGTTCGGAGTAAAAACCTCTTCTAGAGATCCGGGACTGGCATTAATACTCACCTTCGCCATGGCAGCTGCCTCCCAAAGTTTGGTCGGTATAGCTCGTACTACACGAGGAACATTACCGATAAGCCCAACACAAACATCGGCGTTTGCGATATGTTCCACAATTTCTTCTTGTGGTAAATAGCCGTGGAAAGTTACGTTGCTAACAGAAAGTTCTTCTGCAAGCCTTCTTACTTTTTTTGCCTCTTGCCCACTTCCAATCAATGTAAAATGCACACCGTTCTTTTCAAGCAACTTCGCGGTACGCACTATCACATCGGCGCCCTGCATCGGAAAAAATTTCCCATGGAACTCTACTTCAAAATATGGCGACTGTTTTGTACGTGGTTTTGGGAAAAATATACCGGTGTCGGCACCCACGTATACATGCGCAAGCTTTTTTTGAGGAACCCCAAACGTTTTAGAAAAATAATTCGTGTGTAATTTTGTATCTAATATAATGAGGTGTGAAAAAAAACATCCAATCCAATCCGTGAACCAATATAGATAGGCCTTCAGTGAGTGTGGTTTTGCCAACCTTCTGTCAAAAACCCAATTATCGTATTGTGAAAAGAGTGCCTCCCATACTATAGGTTTTTTACTGACGATACGAGCAAAAACAGGCATAAAACGAGAGTCGCCGAAACCGACGAAAAGATAATCATATTGACCTTTGAGATTATTAATTTTTTTCCATAACTTCCAATATTTTAAAAGACCCTGCTGTCTTTCATTGCAGTGAATCACTGGAGTCCCATTCTCCTCTAAACCCTTTACAAGAACCCGTGTCCGAGTATAGTTGGGGTCGTAATCGCCAAAATAAAGAATTTTCATAGTGAATCAACTATTTTTTTAGCACGCGAGTCCCATGTATATGTTAAACCGAGTTTTTTAGACTCCTGTGCCAAACTCTCTCTCTGTGAGGGAGTTTGCTTTAGTGTTGAAATGGCATGCGCAAGCGCTTCTACCTCTCCGGCTCGTACAAAGTATGCGGTTTTTTCATTCAAAATTTCGCGAATTGAAGAGACGTCCGAGGCAATGATTGGTTTTCCTGCGCCAAGGTATTCAAATAGTTTAATCGGTGAAGTAAATTGCACAGACTCTTCTGACATCTCAGTATTGGGAACCACCACTACATCAGCATGTCGAATATAGCGAGGAACAAGATGCGCAGGGACCACACCCATTTCAACTAAGTTTCCTTCAATCTTTTTCGTCCTACCCCCCACAATCACGTGGTGAATTTCTGGATTTTCTTTTGCTGCAGCACGGAACACATCGATCCCCTTCCACGCCTGGTCTGAGCCCACGTAGAGCGCCAAAAAGCCTTCTGGTAATCCTAGCTCATCACGAGACGAGAGCGGGCTAGAAAACAGTGCTGGGTCAAATCCGTTTGGTGCAACGAGTGTGTTGACTACTCCTCTGTTATTAAAAGCTGTTTCAGTTCCCTTTGAGTTACACACTACCAACGCCACTTCGCGTACAAGCGAGAGAGTGAGCCAGCCAAACACTCCGCGGGGCATACGGTGCGCCTCATACACCACGTGACGACTTTTTCTAAATGCATACGCAATTTCGGCGTCTCGCGTGTAAATAACACCAGGCTTTGGTGAGTATTTTTTTACACTTTGAAGAAATAGGAGACGCTGTATGAAAAAAAATATTGAATGCGAGAACCCACCACCCAGTAAATCAGCTACAGGAAGCTCAACGACGTCGAAATTTTCTGGTATGCCATAGTATTCAAAGACAGACTCTTTGATAGGATTTTTTCTTTTTGGAATAACGAGCTGAACTGATTTTCCTAACGTGCCGAACGAATGACACATGTGCGCGATGGAAACACCGTGTGCTTTCTCGGTGGGCATGCGCGCAAACGTGACATATGACCACGTGTTATATACAACTTCTTCAGGCATTGCTGAGTCAGGAACTACTTTAACAAAAGACTGTTCCCTGAGATAAGATTGCATAAGTAGGAAATGTTTTTCTGAAACCTTTGCAAACTGTAATGCTGATGTTTTCCCAAATTGCTCTCGTGGCAACACACGACGTTCAGCGAGTCGCACGGCGCGTGTTTTTTCATCAGTTGAAAGAACAAGTAGCATAGAAGGGCGTGGCAAAAGACGCGTCACACTTTCTAAAGTCTGAGATGATTGTTCATGTTCAAAAAGCGACAGGAGAATTTGGTGAGGTCCCTGGTCAAGAACCACTTTTTTATAGCGCGTTGCTTTTTGGTATAGTGCTAGGTTATAAAAAAACAAATTTGTAATCTTTAAATATCCACGAGCTATACCGCCCGTAAAACGCAAAATCAAAAAGAAGAGTCTAATTGTTTTTAGCGGGTGGTGAAAGAAGAAAAGAGAAAAATAAAAGAAAATCGCACGTCGTGAACGTAATCGCACTCGCGTCCACCCTTGGTGTTCCCATTGTTTTGCGAGCGTTGTTTTTCCTGACGCAGGAAGTCCAAAAAGTTCAACGATCATAGTTTTTCAAAAACGACCACGTATGATTCAGAAAAAAGAGACAGCGGAAAAACAAAGGGTGCGTGCGAAAGGATGGAAAAAACGACTTTATTAAGCCACGGAATACGGAGAAGCGGCACCGTGGCTGTGGCAAGGTGTACGCTCCGCACACGAAAACCTGCTTCACGACACAAGCGAACCAGCGTTGCAGGACTAACCTGACCTTGGTGGAGCGAGGAACGGCGACCACGGATTAAGTCAAAAAACGGTTTAGGAGTTTTTGTAATGAGGACACCTCGCTTCCCCACTCCAAGCGAGCGAGCAACAACCGCGAGTGCAGCACGTTTATCGTTCACGTATTCAAATGCGCGTGATGAAAAAAAGAAATCGTATGTATCGGCAGAAGTAAAAGAAACCCAGTCGCTTTCTATAAATACTATATTCCCATTGAGAGATTCTTTGGCTTGCGCAAGCATCGTTTCCGAAATATCAACAAGCGTAAAGGATGCGTCAGGCGCTGTCTTCAGCAAATATTTCGTCCACGTACCTGGGCCAGGTCCAATCTCTAGAACACGGAGCGGTGATCCAACATGAGGCAACACAAAACGTCTCATAACCCCATCCATCATCCAATGTTGTGCCTCAGCTACGGGGTCGGCATGCCAACGGCTCCGCTCATAATCGGAGCCGTATTTTTGAGGCATCACTTCATTATAAAATTTCTTTGGATCAATCAACATGGGGTTTCATTTTAAAACGCTTTGCCCAAAGCTGAAAGGTAAGCAAAGCCCACAGTTCAGTGAGTGCGTAACGTCCTCCTTCACGGTGACCTTCAAAAAGACTTTCTACTTCACCCCAGTCAAAAAGCGATGAAGTGCCGTCGTAGAAATTTTCTGTTAACGCTTCCCGAGCAATTTCATGTATGGGACCACGCCGTAACCACTTTGTGCCTGGAGAAAGCCACCCCCGCTTTGGTTGTAGCCCAAGATGAGAAAGTTCGTCTCTAAACGCGGCGCGGAGCAATCGTTTTGAAGCATTATGGGTTACTTTATAAGAAAGTGGAAGCGGTTCAACAAAACGAACAATTTCTTGATCAAGCAAAGGAACTCGTGCCTCAAGCCCATGGGCCATGGTCATCGCGTCAGTCCGAACAAGTGAGTGGTCAACGAGCCACGAGTCACGATCAAACCACAGCATTTTTTGCGTAAACGGTACATTCTTTGCATCCGCCAAAAGACCATCAACACAACTGAGCGACTGCGACAAAGAGAGCGGAAATGTCACCAGAGGTTGAAGAAAATTTTCTTTAACAAACATGAAGCGAGCAATTCGTTCAGCATTGGGAGCATCAGCAATTTTTTTTGTTTGAGGAATTTTAGAAAGAATTGACCTAAGCGGTGCAACTCTATCAAACAGGTCACCTAAAAGAGCCAGCTGATATCGTCGGTATCCTCCAAAAATCTCGTCTCCTCCGTCACCAGTCAAAACAACATCAACTTTTTTCTTTGCAACACGCGAAAGAGCAAACTGGGAAAGTTCGGTAGGACTTGAAATAGGTGTCCCAAGGTGAGCAATTACTCCTTCAAGGAGATTGCCAGTTTCTTCAATAGGTAAAGTAACAGTCTGGTGCCGAGCCCCAAAACGACGCGCGGTTTGCGTTGCAAGAAGAGCATCGGCATTAAACCGTTCTTGTCCTTTTGTATCGCCAAGCCCAGAAAAATCAATTGAAAATGTATCCAACGGTCCGCGAATTTGCGACGCAACAGCAAGAATGATACTTGAATCAACGCCCCCCGAAAGAAAAAGTCCTAACGGTTTATCAGAAATAAGCTGACGTTCAACGGCATCAGTTACATGCTTGCGTGTTGCTACACACGCTTCTTTGAAAGTTATACGTGTTGAGTATTCTGAACGAGTCTCTTGGATGAACTTTTCTAAAACAGGGCTTCCATTTTTAGAAATAGTAATAATATGTCCTGGAGGGACCTGAAAAACATTGTGAACAAACGTATCGGGTCCTGGAACGTAGAGGAGTCTCAGATATATGTTAAGTGCCGAGAGTGAAAAATGTCGCGGTATGTCATGTTCATAAATGCCCAGCAACTCTGAAGAAAAAATAAAACGATTTTTGTGTTGAGTGTAATAAAGCGGCTTTACCCCGACCCCATCGCGTGCAAGTAAAAGTGTTTGGGTTTCCTTATCCCATAAGGCAAGTCCGAAAATTCCATTCAACTCTTTAAATATTTTCTTTCCGAGATGCGCATATCCAGCCAAAATTACTTCGGTATCTGACGTGGTGGTATAGGGGTATGGAAAACGCTTTTTTAACTCTTTGAAGTTGTAGATTTCTCCATTAAATACAATAGTATAACGCCCCGACACGTCGGTCATTGGTTGGTCAGCGCGTGCACGAGGGTCAAGAATTGCGAGACGATTATGCCCAAGAGTAATGCCGTTTTTTAAAAAAGTTTTTGTTCCATCTGGACCGCGATGCACCGTTGCGGCGTTCATTTTATCAATAAGGGAAAGGCTATTTTCTCCAGTAAATCCATTTATCGCACACATAAAGATAATTATACGCTCTTATACGTTTCAAAGATTTTATTGGAAAGGAGTGCCAAACTTTCCCGTTCAATCACAAGAGTGTGCAAAGAAACCGCGTCAACAACAACAGGAACCACCTTTGTTAGTGTAGTTTCCAACGACGCGACATTACTTTGATCTAGGATATACTTTTTTTCTATTATTTCACCGAAGGCAGCACTTGAGACAATACAGGGAATGCCACAGGCGATTGATTCAAGAACGGTTTTATCGTAGTTACCGTCATCGGTTAAATTAACTGAAACTTCGTGAGCCGCATACAATACTGGTGTTTCACTATGTGGTACTGATCCTTTAAATACCACAGCACCACTCCTTATGAGTGATGCATATTTTTCGCGAAGTGGTTTTGTATATTCCTCGTCTTCCGGACCAACAAGCGTAAGCACTTTAGCTTCTCCTAAAGCGTGGAGCTTGGCAAACGCCTCTAGAATAATATGAACACGTTTAGCGGGCGCGATACGTCCTTGAAAATAGATACTTTTCGGAATCTTTTTAATCTCTGGATGCGGTTTAAAAACAGTAGTATCAATTCCAGCGGGCATACGGCGTGCATTTTTATACCGAGCGGTGTACGCATATGGCGATGTATGGAAAACGACACTCGTGAATGGCTGTGCAATTCTTAACCAAAAACTGCCGACGGAGTGGTTATACCAAAGCCCAATCTTTTTCCCCGTGAGACGCCACACCCAACCCGCAAGCACGATGTACTCGGGGTTCATATGCACGAAAACAGAATCGTACTGTTTTCGTAAGATAAAAGTTAAATGTAGAAAGTTAAAAATAAAACGAATTTTATCTTTTATATTTGATTTTTGATTTTTGATTTTCCCCAAAGAATGGACGGTTACATTCTTTGGGAGGTTATACTCCCCTACCTGAAGCGCGATGACGTGGATGTGTTCAGCGTGCTTGGCGAACTCTTCAATCCATCGATGAAAAAACCCAAGGATAGGATGGTTTCGGTCAACGGCTTGCGTAATAATCAGTAATTTCATTGAACGGTTTCTAACTCAGTGAGTGACGTGATGACCGGAAAGAGGCCACTCCCCGCTCCGCCGTCGCGGCGAATTTCAAAGACACTTGTCCGATGAAAAAGCTGTGCGACGTTTGTGAGATGTTCAGCGGTATCGTCAACAAAAACGAACTCGTGATCAGCAGGAATTTTTGTTTGAAGGTACTCACCTTTCGCGGTAGTGTCGGTATAGTACACATCAGCAAACTTTTCCTTTACTCCTGCACCAAATACTTTGATCGCCTGAAATGCTGGGTTTCCATACGTAACGAGCGTAACGTCAGCACGGTGGTTAGAAAGAAACGGAAGAACGTCGGGAAAGAGGTATGGCTCTACCTCACGCTCTTTAAAGGTGATACCTCGCTCTTTCACGAAGTCGTGCAAAAAGCGCCACCGAATACTTTTTAACTGGTCTTCCTGTATGACTTTCTGAATTTCTTCGCGTTTTTCTTCAAACAGCGGATGAGTAAGAAGTACCTCAGTGTTGAATCGGTCAGTATCAAAAATCGTTCGGTCAAAATCGAGGAAGTACTTCATAGAAGTTTCATAATGCTCTCGGCAAGCGTGTCGGCGTTGTGGAGCACCAGGCTTCGGTGTACGACGTCTGAAGGGTCTTGGGGTGGCGCTTTGTAAAGCATAGACTCGCGAATACACTCTCGCTGGTAGTCATCCACCACGGGAAATTCATAATCAATTTCACACTTCGTTTTTATCTCCTCGGGAATAGATTCGGTGTTAATTAAGACCACGTCCATAGGTCTCCCCACGTACTCCTCGAGTGTTTTGGTGTGGTCGGTGACACTCATGCCGTACGTTTGGCCACACCGTGTCATAAGGTTCGCCACATACACCAGCTTTGCGGGGCTCTGGCGAAGTGCCTCGCCTATTTCAGGAATGAGAATGTTGGGAATGATGCTGGTATATAAATCGCCAGGACCAAGCACAATAAGCTCGGCCTCTTTAATGGCATCAAGCACCGGCGCATACGCGGAAACGACAGGGTCAATCACGAGCTTAGTGATGCACACGTTTTCGTTGTGGGGTTGGTTATTAATAAAATGTTGTCCACGAACGAGCGAACCGTCAGAGTAGTACGCGGTGAGTGTCGTGTGTTTTAGAGATGCGGGCAGCACCACCCCCTCAAGGTGCAACATTTTTGATACCTGTTTTATTGCCGCTACTTCGCTCCCCAGCATGTCGGTGAGTGCCGTTAAAATTAGGTTGCCCAGATTGTGACCCTTGAGTCCCTCATCCCCTTTTGAAAAACGATAGCGGAGCAAATCCAAAAGCGGGAATTCTGCCTTATCGCCCGCAAGCGCAACCAACGCCATACGCAAATCCCCCAGAGGGAGGTACCCGAACTGTTCTCGCAGTCGCCCCGTGGAGCCGCCGTCATCAGCGATAGAAATGACGCTCTGAATATCAATGTCACTCTGATATTTTTTGAGCCCCGATAAAAGGATGTAGGAGCCGTGCCCTCCTCCCATTGTCACCACTTGTTTTTTTTGCTGTTGAATCATACGAAGTATGTATAGACGCGCCCTGGACGGGCGTAAATACTCCTTCAGAATACTCGTTTTTTAGAGAAATAGAAAGAGCGAGACTGACAGTTCACCCCAGCGACTGCTTCCATACATTGATCCACTCTTGACGCGAGAGAAGCGGAAAACGGAGCGTCGCCGATGGATGCGTTGTTAAAACTTCTACCACCGCGTCAGAAAGACGTTCACGAGAAACAACTATCGCGCCAGCTTCTTTTGCAACACCCACATCGGGCGCTACCACCGGTACACCCGCGGCAAGTGCTTCAACAATTGACGCTCCCCAACTTTCAGCACGCGACGTTGAAAGAACTACATGCGCGCGAGCAAGATACGGTGCTGTATCTTGCCATCCTAAAAACTCTACCGGCAGTCCTTGTGCCTCAAGGCGGAGCACAGACGCAAGCGAACCATTTCCCAACATAACTAATGTTGCGTCAGGGACACGCGTACGCACTTCTTTAAACACACGAAGCGCGAGGAGTGGATCTTTTTCGTTTTCAAAACGTCCCACCCACAATACCAATGGATGTGAGTCGGGCGTACGCCGTACACGTTCAAATCGTTCACTATCAACAAAAATGGGGAGCACGAAAATGGGAGTGCTGACACCGAGGGACTCCACCTGCGCCTTCACTTTTTCTGAAACCACGCGCACTGACGTAGCGCGACGTAGCACAAAACGTGCAATCATTTTTTTTAACCAACTCTGTGCAGCAATGTCGGCATGAACTTGCACATTAAATTTCGCTTTAAATCGGCGTGCCCAAAAAAGCCCCACCATGCCGCGCAAAAATGGGTCTTGAGTAGAGACCACGTCGTACGAAACTCCTCTAGGAATTGCCCACAGAGCCCCAGGACCCCAGTACAGAGCTTCTAAGTGCTCGCCCGCGCTCGCCTGAAGGTCAAACCGCGGATTTCCCTCTTTAAATGTTCGGTCACCAGTGATAGCGAGTACGTTCATATATTTTTCAAAACGTGTGCGGTCTCTTCAACCATAGCGGCAATTGAAAATTTTTCAACACGTTTTTTAGCATTCCCCGCGATACGCGCACGTGTCTCGGGTGATGAGAGTAATTTTTCAATGCGATGTGTCAGTGTTGCTTCATCATCTGGTTTTATCAAATACCCGTTAACATTGTCTTCAATCAGCTCAGGGTTCCCCCCGACGCGCGTGGTGACAATCGGGACTCCTACCGCAGATGCTTCAAGCAACACGTGCGAAAAGCCCTCGTAGTGCGTGTTTAGTACAAACACATCGGCGGCACGCATATAACGAAGCGTCGCGGCACGATCAACATTTCCGGCAAAAATAACGGAATCAGCAACACCACACTCCTCAGCAAGTTTTTCAAGTGTTGATTCGTGAGGACCAGCGCCAATAATAAGAAGCGATAAATCGGGAGATGTTTTTCTGAGGATCGCGTGTACACGAATGAGCGCGGCAAAACCTTTCCACGGCACGAGCCGCCCGACCGAAATAATTAACTTTCCTTTATACCGGAGCAATCCACGAATAACTTGTTTTAAACCAACAGTTTCTGACTCAATACCGTTGTACACCACTTCTATGTGTTTTTTGTGTACTCCCCACTGCGCGACAATCCGACCTAAATATTTTGACGGCACAATCACCTTTAACGCACGCCGCGCAACGAAGCGCTCAATGCCTCTCATAAGGTTTGGCACGAACGGAAGCTGAGCATCCTGAAAAGATTCAATAGTGCCTCCGTACCCAAACCGCTGCGTTGCCTGCTCCCACGCGTAGTCACCCACTATTTTTACGACAAATTTTTTCCGAGTAATGAATGCTGCCAACGCGGCGGGGAGCCCCACCGAGAGTGGATCTTGAGCAAAAATAATGTCTGGTTTAAAGCGGAATGTGCGCGACAAAAGGCGGAAGAAATACGCACTGTGACGGAGTATTTTGGGAACGCTCCGCACTTCCCGATACGGCAACACCGACGTGGCAATCCCACGTGAGGGAAGCTCATCTAGAAGGGTTTTTGAATAGGTGGCCGGACCCCCACCCTCAGGGGGGAAAAGTCCTGTCGCAATTAAAACGCGCATATAAAGGCATTCTATCAAAAACCACCGAAAACGTTCTCTTTCATTTGCGCTGCAATATTATTCCAATCATAACGAGAAAAAGCGACCGCACGCGCATTTTCAATAATTTTTTTGGTCATTTCTTCATCAGACATATAGAGTGTCACCGCGCGAGCTATTTGCTCAGGACTTCGAGCGTCAACCGCTCTCCCCGTGGGAGAAGTTTCAGGATTCCGCACAGGATCAAAGAGAAAATCGGCGATACCTCCCTCTTGGGTTGCAATAACAGGTAGTCCTGCCGCAAACGCTTCCACAAACGAACTACCAAACCCTTCTGAAAGAGAGGGGCGAATAAAAATATCAGAGACTTTCAAATACCGTGGCAAATTAGTGTGGTTCACAAACCCCACAAATCGCACCCGACTCACTACCTGCAACTCTTCCACGAGCGCGCGGAGCGCTTCCTCGTCATGGCCGATACCGGCGATAATAAAATGCACGTTCGGAGGAAGGAGTGGGAGCGCGCGTATCACGTCGTCAAGTGCATTTTTCTTCACCAATCGTGAGGCGGTAATGAGGAATACATCGCCATGTTTTTTCTGTAACTCTTCTTTCAGTGGCTGCAACTCGCCTTCGCTATATTCCTTTGCAAAGTGCGCGGCATCAACCGCGTTCGGCACCAACACCACACTCCCGGTGTACCCCATACGGCGCGCCCATGCTCCTAAAAAATTTGAAATCACCTGGATGCGGTCAGCCTTAGTGAAGGCGCGTTTAAACAACGGACCGAACACGGCCATTTTCTTTTCAATATATTCAGGCGGGTCCCCTTCTTGAAGGGTGAGCACATACTTCACCTGAGGATATAACGTTTTAAAAAGTCCCCCAGGCACTCCTGTTGAATGTGCCATCATGCTCCACACCATATCGAAATGGTGCGTGCGATGGAGTGTTACTGCAGTTATAAGTGCGTAAAACTGAAACAGCACCTTGTTGAGATGGAGCGGAAATTTTTTCAACGCTGCTATGGTAGGATTTTTGGTTACAAACCCAATGCGATGCACCGTAACATTGCCCACTTTTTCAATGCGCGGGAGTGTTGAGTCAAACCGGTTCGTCACCATATGAAATTCAAACTCTGAAGCTGGCAGGCGATCGGTGATTTCTTTAATCGCTACCTCTGCTCCTCCAACGTGTTTTGGAAAATAGGCGAGCGAAAAAATAAGTACTTTTTTCATACGAGCTATGTGTTTCCCTTTCTTATGGTATCAGCGTACGCAAACCGGAGCGCGTTTGCAAAAGCATCCCCTCCTCCCAATGAGCGCCGTGGTAGCGCGACTCTCGAAAAACGCGCCGCGTCTGTTTCTTGAGAATGGTTCGTACCATACACCTGGTCGGCGCGCGAAACCATAAGAGAAAAAAGAAGCTGATGGAGCGGTGACAACGTTTCAAAACTCTGATCTGCTAACGTGAGTAAAAGGGGTGAACGATGAATGCTCTTAAAGAGTGCTGAAGCCAATCCCGCGTAACTTGCCATAAGGCCCCACGTAAAAAGATACGAATGTTGCTTCGCCAATGAAATTCCCTTTACCACTCCTAAGAGTGGAAGCAAAAATTTATCCGCCACCATACCAAACCCCACGCGGTGAATGGTGATATTTGATGCGGGAGAAGGAGTATGTTTTGCGCTTCCCGTAAAGTGCGTCGTGACCACGTCAAAATGCACACTGGGAAGCGCGCGTGCTAGCGCTATGAATGAATCTTCAGCGAGGCCTACTGTGGGAGTAAAGGTAGTAGAGAAAACAAGCACTCGTTTATCTCGTGACGCGCCGTGTGAATGTTCATCGGTAAAGAGGCGGATGTACTCAGGGAGTTCGCGCTCCGCGCGCCACCCCAATGCATTCGCTTTGTCCGTATTGAGTGCCGAGGTGAGGCGGTTTCCCTCGCGCGGTGGAAACATAACTCTGTTTTCTTTAAAACCAAACATATCAGCAACTTCTACAATAGAGTAGGCGCGCAGGTTCCCAAGCCCAAACTCATCCCCCATGCCTCGCTCGCCCACTGCCACGAGCCCATCCACGATATCCAGAACGTGAGTAAAATTACGCACCTGGGTACCGGGAGCAACGATAGCGCACGGCGCGCCGGAGAGATACATGCGTTTGAAATGTTCAATAACAGTCCCGTACACTCCTGAGCGTTCACGCGGTCCGTACACGTTGTAAAAGTACGTCACGGCGTACGGGAGTGATTCTTTCTCACCAATGTCGCGAATGCGTTCAGAGTTTTCTGCTTTAGTCCGCGCATACGGAGACGTGTACCGTGTCTCTCCACTATCACCAAATTTTGTAGAACTTCCCGCGTATATCAATTTACATTTTTTAGAACGCCAGAAGGCAATAACCCCGTCAGTCCCAATCGTATTCAAAAAGCGTACCACCTCGGGTTCCAGCACACTCTGTTCAACGCGGGCGTACTCGCCCAAGTGAAAAAGAATATCGGGTGTTTCAGGAACAAGTACTGCAATATCTTTGGTATGCCCCACGCGATACTCAACTCCCGGCACGTGATTCTCACGAGTTCCCGTAAAGTAATTGTCCAGCGAAATAACACGCCACCCAAGCGCGTGCAGTCGCTCGCAGAGGTGTGACCCCACAAAACCAGCTCCCCCGGTAACCACGGCAAGTTTTTTCTGTGTCGTCATTGAATTTCTTTAATTGAGTACTCCGCGTAGTCTTCTTTTTTTAAAAATATAATCCCCGCAGCAGAAATTCCTACGAGCGCCAACACCGCAACAAGCCACCCCCACAGTGGGTGCACATCAGGAATGCTTTGCCCCACCGCCACCGCGGGCGCGGTAATAAGTTCGCGATTGTCGCGCGTATCGGTGTAGGTCTCTTGTTTAATACCTGAAGAAATACTTTCCCCGCTCCGCGCGCTCCCCCCTAACAAAGACGTAGCAGCTTCTCCTATGGTCGCAGTGAACTGTGAAGCAAGTGTACCGTTTGGAAATTTTAATAACACCGTCTCAGGCGTATTACCTGAAAGGCCAGAATCGGCGTGCAAAATACGCACAGTCCCGTTAGCGGGAATAATCACATCGTGAGTGAGAATATATTTTGTTCCGTATGAAAAGAGCGACCACCCAGCAAGAGGAACATCACTCGCCGATGCGTTAGCGAGAAGAATATATTCGTTGGTAACCGCGCGCACAGCGACTACTCCTTGAGGAACTTCAACAACTGTTGGAGGAGGAGTAACGGGAGAAACGGAGACAGACTGAGTAGGAATACTGTTCCCGGGAGTGGGAGAAGCTGATACAAAACCACTGCTGACGCGCTGTAGTGAAAAACCGTCCCCTGCCGCGCCTTCCTCCGAAGAGTACACCGCGCGGTCAATAGGTGCACCGTCAGGGTCTCGTATTTCTAGTTCCTCACCAACGTTGGAAAGTGTAAACACGCTGTCATAGACGATACCAGAAAAGCTAGGCCAGTCCGCAAAAAACTTCGCGCTGTTTTCTACAATCACGGCATACCCTCCCGGAGGAATATCACCTCCCGTAATAAGCGTAAGCGAATGATTCACCGTGCCTTCAAACAATTTCCACTCATCGAGCGTTATTGCTTCGCTCCCCGTATTAGTGACTTCAATCCACTCGCGCCCAGTGTCTGCGCCTGGCACATCGTACATAATTTCAGAAAAAGAAATTTGAGCGAATGCAAAAAAAGGAACCAAGAAAAGTGCGAACGCTGACACAGGAACGACGTGGAGCATTTGTTTGAGGAGATCTTCAGGAATTTCTTTTGCGCTTGGTGAGTGCGCCGGCTGAGACTGCGCTGCGGCACTTTCTGTTTTTGCAGACACCGCTCCTGGAGTAACAGGTGACTGATCTTTAGCGGGCGCTCCCCCGTCAGACTGCTGTTTTGCACGTTCTGCTTGTTTTGCAAAAATAGATTTGAAAGCGTCTTGAAATCCTTTTGGACTATTGATGTTAGGAGGACCATCTTTATCATCACGCTTTCCTTTAAATTGGGAGTCAACATCCAACCGAAGCGTCGCGTACTCGCGACGCGCCCGAACCATAATGTCTTGAAAAGAGATATTTTTTCTCTCAGGAAGTGGCGATGAGCGCGCGAAGAAAGGCCGCGCGCGTACTCCGTCAATGGTGAGCGCGACTATAAATTCACCTGGCTCCAACTTTACCAACTCATCTGGCTCAGCAAATGGAGAAAAAGCGCGCTCAACGAGCGCCTTATCACCAGGATGCGACGCAAACGACGCCACCGAAGCACACCGAGAAAGCGCGAACAATCGTCGATCTTCGTCAGATTCTTGAATGAGCGTGTCGGCTACGGTTATGGCTAACGGCACCCGAGGGGCAAAAAGTTTTTCAATGTGATCCTCATTCACGTACCGCACGCAGTCGTGCAAGTAGAGCGACGCGTGCGCTTCCCCCTGCATCGTTGAAAGTCGAGCACCGTGCAAAAAAATGCGCGTGAGCGGAGTCATTCGTGTCGGGAACAGCTTGATGCGTGAAAAATCAACGACGACGACGCTTCCCTCAGAAAGTTTAGTGAGCGTAAATTTTGATTTTTTTTGTCCAATAACATTGCGAACAAGCGTATCTTTTGCTAAATATTTTCCATGTTCATCAAGCGCGCGAAGAAAATCCGTTTCGCCTTTTAACTTTTCTTCAAATGATTTCTGTGCTGCTTCATCCCCAAAAAATACCGTACGAAATTTTTCATCGGTCGCGAGCGAGTGTAGCGTGAGTAACGTCGTGTCCTCTTTTTCTAAAATGAGTCGTACACACTCCGCAAGAAATGGTGTTTCTGAGAGCGCAAAAATATCTGCCAGTATCGTTGTGCACTCAGCAAAACGTACTGCTTCGGGAAGCGCTTTAATGTCATCAATAATGTTCCACGAATACGGGTACTCAGCGTCCGAAGGGTCAACATAAATAACGCGCCCCAACTGACTAACATCAATGCGTTCTAAAAGTTTTTTTGTGCTCACCCCCGTGGCGTCTAGTAATACTACTCCTAAGCCCCGTTCAATATCTTGGAGCGCCATCCCGACCAACATATCCCCTCGCCCACTACCAGACCGTCCGAGTATAGAAAAGTGATTAGCGCGGTCGGTATCTTTAATTCCAAAAGTAACCGTTTTTTCTTTCAGTGTTGTTGAACCAATATAGGTGACTCGAGAGCCCCAGTCCATAACGAACAGTATATAGGTGCTCAGTGTTAGGTGCTAGTGAGGTGATGCGACGTACTACTCATTAGCAACGAGCCACTGATAGAGACTTTCATACTTATTAGCCGGGTCCCAAAAAAACCAACTGGTGAGTCCTGAATCGTACGTTGCTTGAATTTGCGCCTCAATGTCCTCTTTCGTATAGTCTTTCCCATAATCAAAATCTTGAAGCCATGGGCGAAGTTTCAAACGGCTGTGCGCCTCTTTTGTGTAAAAACCGCTCGCCACTTTTTTAGTGGTCGTTGCAGTAGTTTCAGTCGCAGGAACCTCTTCGTCTTTGAAAATAATTTGCCCGTCAAGTGTTTTCACTCGTGTTTCTACTGCTTCCGCGCGTTTGACCGCTTCAACCATAGAGCTGTACACCACCTTGTAGGGGTCACTGTTGGGGTTAGCGAGTCCCACAAACCCTTTGTTGTAGTGGGACGGATATACCATGGGGGCTACGTAATCAAAATATGGAAGTGCGCGCTCTAGCACTTGCCCGATACCGAGGTCGTCCGTGAGCACGGTGACGTAGCCAAACAAGTCAACAGACATCACCACTCCTGTCGGGTGCACCTGCGCGTGGAGGTACTTAAAAAATTTCTCCAGCGCTTCTGCCTTGTTGTTGTTTACATAGCTCGCGTCCGCCATCGGCCCGTCCGAAGGGTAGCGCACATAATCATAGTTCAGCTCGTCAAAACCTATATCGTACGCTTCACGCGAGAGCGTCGCGATGTAGTCCCAATACGGTTCGCTAGAAACATCAACAAACGAAAGTCCTTTGTGATCCTTCCACGGCTCGCCAGGTCTCGCGACGCTTTGCACTGCTTGTTCGGGGTGTGCTTTGGTGTACGAAGGGTCTTGAAACACGGTAACTCGGCCTATGACATAAATTCCTTTTTCGTGAAGTGTTTTAATAAACGTCTTCATATCGCCCGCCCCACAAGAAACCATAGACACTGTTTCAAATCGTGAGTCAGTGGTAGGAAATCCAATAGTTCCTGAGTAATCTTTGATATCTATAACCACCGCGTTTAGTGCAGTTTCATCAATCATGGATACTAATTTTTCACGGAAACTTTTTGTCCCCGCCACGCACTGGCTCATATAAATCGCGTACATCGGTTCAGGAGTAGCGAGGTGCGTTACCGACGCGTCGTAGGTAGGAGAAGATTTTTTTTCTTCAATACTAGTCGCGGTAGACGATTCTCCAGGAACTACTACGTCAAACGAGGGGGCAACAAAAGAAAAAACACCAGCGAGAGACACGCCAATCACGGTGAATGCAATTCCCGCACCAACGCTAGTTGTGCGCTTCAGAAATTTTTTGACCATACCCTTGTGCGCCATTTTCGGTGTACGCATCGGTCTGATGATCTCCTTTGAGCGCGCGCATGAGCCATCGTCTTTCTTCACGAACCAAAAAGCCGAGCGCCAAAATTAAAAGTCCACCGACCACCGAGAGTAGTGTTTTTGCTCCTGTGGGGATGCCCAAAAATGGCATGACCGCGAGAACAAATCCAAGAAGTGCAATGAGACCTGCTTTAGACATGCAGTAAGTATACCCCAAGGCAAAAGATCCTCTTCTGTGTATATCGTTCACTGTCCTAAAACAACCACAAACTCCCCTTTTTCTAGAATTTTCCCCTCTAAAAATTGCTGGTTCAATTCAGCTACACTACCTCGGTAGTGAGTTTCGTGTAGTTTAGTAATCTCCCTCCCTATAAACACCGAACGCTCAGGAACTCTCTCAGACAGTTCACCTAAGAGTTTTCCAATGCGATGCGGAGATTCAAACAACACTACCGTGCGTGTTATTTCAGCGATTTCATTTAAAAGAGTCTGCCTTCCCTTCTTATGTGGTAAAAATCCTAAAAATACAAATTCATTGGTAGGAAATCCGCACACAGAAAGCGCAGCGGTTAATGACGACACTCCGGGAATTGGTTCTATGCGAACATCGGGAAGCGCGCGCACGATGCGAGAAATAAGTTCATTGCCTGGGTCAGCAACACCGGGCGTTCCCGCGTCAGTAACCAGAGCGAGTGTTTTTCCTTCCTCTAAAAGAGAAATGATTTCGCTCGTTACTCGGTCGGTGCTTTGCTGGTGGTAACTTTTCATAGGAACTGAAATGCCATGACGCGCCAATAACTTTCCCGTCACTCGAGTATCTTCCGCCAACAACACATCAACTTCTTTAAGGACGCGAAGCGCGCGCAAGGTCACGTCTTCCATATTTCCAATTGGCGTACCAACGATATACAACGTTCCTGTACTCATAGAAGTCGTTCAGCTACTTTGTAAATATCTCCCGCCCCCATAGTAATGAGCACGGTGTCAGGCTGATCAAATTTTTTAAGAAGTACAAAAGTATCTTCAAGCGAGAGCGCTGCCACTGCTTTTCGCTCCTCTTTCTGTATGCGTTGCACTAACGCTTCACTGGTCACTCCAGGAATTGGTTCTTCACGCGCGGCATAAATAGGCGCCACAATAACCGCGTCCGCCGCACCGAAGGCGTGTGAGAATTCTTCCATCAAATCGCGCGTTCGTGAGTAGAGGTGGGGATGAAATGCCACGATAATTTTTTTCGTGGGAAATTTTTCCCGCATTGCTTCAAGAGTTGTTTTCACCTCAGTCGGGTGGTGCGCGTAGTCGTCGTATACCTCTGCCCCACCAGGCGCTACTCCCTTATACTCAAAGCGTCTCCACGTTCCCTTAAACTGCGAAAGCGAAACATCGAGTGCGGCTTCAGGAAAATCTTTATATGCCAACGCCGTCGCTTTCGCCGCGCGAGCATTGTACGCGTTAAACTCTCCAAGGAGATTCAGACGCGGTACCGAAAGTGTGCTGTAGTCAACCACACGGCACGGTGAGTGTGAGGCGAGCCATGCTCCCATCGGTGTTTTCATGTTTACCACCAATGTTCCGTTTTCAGGAAGTCGCTGTACCGCGGTTTTAAATGTTTCTTTCAGTTGTTCAAATGTTTTGAAATAATCAGTATGATCCCACTCAACGTTGGTCACCACCAACATTTGTGGAGAAAGTTTTAAGAGGTGATCTTTATATTCACACGCCTCAACCACCAACGGCCCGGAAGGTTCTCCTTGAAGAAAGTTACTCCCGAAGTCGGTAACTATGCTTCCCACTATTACGGTAGGGTTTACTCCTTGATCCTGAAGCATTTTCCCTACCAAAGCGGTGGTAGTCGTTTTCCCGTGGCTCCCCGCAACCGCAATGGTAAAAAAATCTCGAGAGACGTCACCGAGCGCTTCAAAGTAGGACTGTTCAGGAATACCCCGTTCGCGCAATAAAGCGCGCTCAGCGTTATCAAATGGTACTGCGTCCGAGTACACCACCAAGTCAACGCGCGGTGGAATATTATTCGCGCACTGTCCTACATAGACGCTGATTCCTTTTTCAGATAACAATTTTGTGGTGACAGAAGGTTCACGGTCGCACCCTGATACGGCCACCCCGCGCACGTGATAGAGCTGTGCCAAGGCACTCATGCCAATTCCCCCCATACCTATAAAATAGACTGACTGTCCTTTTTGTACGTTCATAGTTAAAAGTTCAGTCTACCACCGTGACGTGATACTCGTCATTCGGAAAAAAATCAGCGAGAAATTCACGGAACACCAGTGAGTCTTTACTTAAGAGGAATGTCATTGACCCATCTCCCACTTCCTGTGGCCACCACCACTTTTTAACACGCCGCGCTACAGCAACGGCAGGGTCGTAGAGCACAACGGAGGGCGGTAAACATTCTTGAAATTGTTTTATAGCGAGTGGATAGTGAGTGCATGCGAGGATTACAGTTGTAATGTCATGTATAGAGACCCCTTCTAAAGAACGTCTAATTATTTCCTTTATTTCACTGTGTGACGTCCCGCTTTCAATTGCCCCTGCTAAGAGCGGAATGGCGAGTGATTGTATTTCTTCTCCAATCATTCGGAAACCGTTCTGGTACATTTCAGAGTGAATTGTTGCTTCAGTGGCACACAGTAAAATTTTTTTATTGCTTCCACGAAACGCTGACACCGTAGGACCGACCATTTCAACGAGAGCATTCGGGGTTTCAAATAATGTGTCGTAAAGAGATACTACGAGGGATGCCGAAACACTGTTGCATGCACTCACCACCCGTGAAGCACCGAACGTCTGGAGGCGTTCAATCGCGGAGAGGGTGAGTAACGTGAGCTCTCCTCTCGATTTAGAGCCATAGGGAGCATGCGCAAGGTCAGCAAAGTAGACTATATTGGCAGAGGGCATTTCCTTGCGGATAGCACGGAGTACGGTAAGCCCACCAGATCCGGAGTCAAAGATTCCTATCATTTTTTTCGTGTATCAATGACACAAATTGATCATTGCGGTCATATTCATTTTTAAACATTCCAAATGACGCGTGCGCAGGGCTAAAGAGAATACTCTCGCCCTGATTGGCGCGCGAAAACGCTTCATGAACCGCGCTCGTTAAGATGTCATGTGGGGAGACGTTTGGGAAAAAAGAACGGATGCGCTCGGTTCCTGTCCCCGCAAGTAACACGACCCGAGCGCCGCGCTCATGTATTTTTTCTATAAGTGCATCCATTGAAAGTGTTTTATCAGCCCCACCAAAAATAAGTACGAGATTGCCGGGAATAGCATCAAGCGCCGCGAGTGTTGCCTCAGGCGTCGTTGAAGTGCTGTCGTTATAAACTGAAATGCCGTGAACCACTCCTAAAAATTCTAATCTTCCAGGCACTCCTTTAAAATCAGCGAGCGCGCTTTGTATAGTTTCCTCATCAATATCAAGTGAACGCGCCGCGCACGCAGCAAGACGCGCGTTGTACTGATTGTGCGCTCCCAAAATACGCAGTGGGAACGTTTCGCCTTGAGAACATTCACGAGGTAAAACAGGTGGCGTAAACATTTTGAGCACGCGCGCCGACGCTTGTTCGCCGAGTATAAATGAATCACCTTCTTTTTGGTGCAAAAAAATATGCGCCTTGTCGGCAAGATATGCTTGTTCATCGTGGTGGTAGTAGTTGAGGTGGTCTTTCATGAAGGTGGTAAAAACTGCAACGCGTGGACTCATCTTCATATCGCCCCATCCCTGCAATTGCCACGAATCAAGTTCAAGAAGTGCCACAGAGTCATCGGTCACTTTGTCCAACAAGGCGAGCGTTGAGACACCGCGAATATTCCCGCCGAGGAGCACAATCATACCGGCGCGCGTCATAATGTCGTAGAGCATATAGGTCACGGTGCTTTTCCCCCGCGTTCCGGTTACTCCCACCGTTCGTATACCCGAGAGTTCTACAAACCACGAAGCGCTCATTTTTATGGGAATACTATTCTTTCGTGCTTCTTCTATAAAGGGAGACCCAAGCGGGACGCCAGCCGCTTTTAATACAAAATCAGTATGACGAAAGTCAGCGAGGTCGTGTCCGCCAAGGTGGTAGGTGATGTTAGAAAATGCCTGTAGCGCTGCGAGTGAGGGAGCAAGATCACTTTCTGATTTAAGGTCAGTCACGGTAAGAATAGCTCCGTGGCGAGCCAAAAACGCAATGTCTCCTACCCCACGCCCCAAGAGGCCCAAACCCATAACGGTGATTTTCTTTCCTTTAAAATATTCGTCCCATCTCTCCATAGAGCCATTCTAGACTGAAGAAACAAAAAGGGCTAACACGCGCGACGGGTAGGTTTACACGACACCTTCCTGACTTTATACTAATACTATGAATGAAAAAAGCGTTGCGATTATTGGCTACGGATACGTAGGAAAAGCAATTGAGGCATACTTTAAAGACGAGTATCGCATTGTGCTCTACGATCCGTTCTTGGGATACATGGACAAAGAGCCCGTGAACGAAGCTGACCTTGCGGTGGTGTGCGTCCCTACTCCTATGCAAGAAGACGGGAGCGTTGACCTTTCCGCGATAGAGGAAACATTTGCGTGGCTAAAGACACCTCTCATTCTTATTAAGAGCACCGTACCGCCGGGAACCACCGAGGCATTGGCTAAAAAGTACGACCTCGTGGAGAGACTCGTCTTTTCTCCTGAATACATCGGCGAAGGCAACTACCCCGTTCCTTTCTGGAAAGACATTCCTGACACTACCAACATGAAGCGCCACAGCTTCTTTATTTTTGGAGGAAACAAAAAAGCAACCGCGCCCGTAATGGAGTTCTTCAAACGAGTGTCCGGAGCACACACGCGATTTATGTACACCGACAGCACCACCGCTGAAATGGTGAAGTACATGAATAACTCGTGGCTCGCGACCAAAGTAACGTTCGTCAACGAGTTCTACGAAATTGCTGAAAAATTTGACGTGGACTACAACGCGCTTCGTGAACTCTTTCTTTTAGACGGTCGCGTGGGAGCATCGCACACGCTGGTGTATACCGACAAACGCGGGTTTGGTGGAAAATGTTTACCTAAAGACGTGAACGGCATCGTGAAAGCGTCTGAGTCTAAAGGGTACACGGCACAATTCCTTAAACAAGTACTGGAGAGCAATAAAAAATTCCGCGAAGGAAAAAAATAAAAACCACACCGTTCGTGTGTTTTTTCTGGTATTAGGCAGTTTCAAAAAGAGCGCTCAGAGACTCGTTTTTTTCGATACGTAGTATTGCTTCTCCGAGCAACTCTCCGACTGAAATAACTTCAACTTTTTCTGAAACTGGTTGCTTCAACGTGAGCGTATCAGTAATGAACACCTTTTTAAGTGGCGACTGATCAATAACACCACACGCAGAGGTGGAAAACACTCCATGAGTTCCCGCGGCATACACCTCTTTCGCTCCGTGTTCAATCAAAAGATCCACCGCACGGCTGAGAGTGCCGCACGTATCAAAAATGTCATCAATGATGAGCGCGGTTTTTCCTTTTACGTCACCAATCAATTTCATTTGAGCAACTTGGTTTGGAACTTTGCGCTCTTTGTGAAGAATCGCCAACTCAGCGTTGGGCATTAACCGACGCGCGTAGGACTGCGCGCGCTTTACTCCGCCAGCATCTGGCGACACTAACACCAGCGTATCTTCCTTAATTTGCTGTTTAAAAAATTCTTGTAAACGCTCAATGAACACGGGCCGCGCGTAGAGGTTTTCAAGCATGGTGGAGCGGAAAAAACCCGCGATAGAATCTTCGTGCAAATCCATCGTAATAACTCTATCGGCGCCGAGCGCTTCAATAATGTTCGCCATCGTGCGAGCAGAAATAGGTTCGCGGGGCTTCCCCTTCTTAGATTGTCGTCCGTAGCTGTAGTATGGAATCACCACGGTAACTTCGCGGGCGGACGAACCGCGTGCTGCGTCAAGCGCCAAAAAGATAGTCATCCAGTTCTCAGCGGGACCGTTCGTTGACTGCACCAAATACACGTTTCTACCACGCAAGTTTTCATTAAACTGCACGTACTGTTCCCCATCGGCAAATGCGCGCAACGTGATAGGAGAAAGTGACGTGCCGACCGTTTTTGCAATTCTCTCTGCGAGCGCGTCATTGGTACCGAGTGAAAAAATAAGTGGTTTCATGCCCCTCAGTATAAACCGTTTTAATACTTATGCTAGCGGTGCCGGTAATCTGACAATGGTCGCTATACGTCCTTCAGGTTCTCCCGAGGTTCTACTGCGCACGTGCGAATAGTAGGCAGTGTCACTCCCCGTATCAATAGCACTCACCTCAATGTGAGACGGAAGGACACCTGACTCAGTCAACACGTGCGTGTTACACGCAAACAAATCAACGGCGTACTGGCGACCTCGCTCTTCAATAAAAGGGCGCCACCGCGGATCGTTTTTTTGCGCCAAGTCAGGAAACACGTATGAATCTTTTTTAATTCCAGGACCTAGGTACGCGTACAAATTCTCTGGGTTAACATTGTACGTTTCTTTCATAAACGCGATGACTTTTTGACCAAGGAGGAGAACGGTAGGTTTCCACCCCGCGTGGAGGAGTGCCACTGCGCGTGTGTGGGGGTCATAAAGCACTACCGGCACGCAGTCAGCAGTTAAAAGCATCAGTGTCACGCGAGCATCTTTTGTTATAAGTGCCTCTCCAAGAATGGCGTCGTCGGGGCGAAACGCTCCGTGACCACCCTCACTGCCACCCACCACACGGATAGAATCTCCATGGTTTACTTTCATTACCACCACATTCCCGAGCGCCACACCAAATCGTTTCAAAAACTGTTCTCGGTTTTTTGTAACTGCCTCGTGGTTTCCAAAACGAAAGTCCATATTTCCGTCAGCAGCCGTAGAGGTAGTACAGAGGACGCCGTGTTGTTCTAAATTATTCATATCGTTTTGCCTGTGCATACACCTCGCGCGCGCGATGATACGTCTCACGGCACGAAACGATGGGGCGCGCGTACTCAGGCGCGAGCACTGAAAAGTCCCGCTCTTTTCCGTCGGTTAAAAGCGCGGAATCAACGGTGCCTAACTCAGGCACCCACCGTTTTATGTAACACGCGTCGGGGTCGTACTTTTGCGCCTGGGTGTACGGGTTAAAAATCCGAAGGGGTCGGGGGTCGGCACCGACTGAAGCCGACCACTGCCACCCCCCATTGTTTGACGCGGGGTCGTAATCAACGAGGCGGGAAGCAAAATATTTCTCTCCCCACCGCCAATCAATGAGCAAATTTTTGGTTAAAAACGAGGCCACAATCATGCGCGCGCGGTTATGCATCCACCCTGTTTTATTCATTTGTCTCATCCCCGCGTCAACTACGGGCACGCCCGTTCTCCCCTCTTTCCATGCCTGAAACTGTATTTCATCATTCACCCACGCCAGGTGTTCCGCCCACGGTAAAAACGATTTTGTAAACACAAAAGGGAAGTGATACGCGATGTGGAAGTAAAAGTCTCTCCAGTACAACTCGGCAATAAACTGCGCGGTGTCAAAGTGGTGTCGCTTCATAGCGTGGTGCGTTTCGCGAATAGAAACTGTTCCGTATTTATGGTGGGGCGAGAGCTGAGACGTTCCGTACTCTGCGAGCAAGTCACGGCTCACCGCGTAGTTTCTCAAATTCGCGAGTCCTTCAAGCGCGCGGAGTCCCGCGCTCCTTCCGGGAGGAAGTGTTAGTTTTTTATTCAAAAACGTCTGGTGGTCCTGCAATTCACTGTGCGCCGTTTTTATTTTTCCACTAAAAAAATTGGTGGCGATGTTTTTTATTGGCTCGTGAACTTCAAAAGAAGATGCTTTTTTAAAAAAGGGAGTAAACACTGAGTATGGTTTTCCTGAGTCAGTTTTTATATCAATAACGGGCGAAAGCGTGTAGTCGTCACATAAAACGGTGGACACTCCTCCCTTCGTTGCGCGTTTCTGTATTGCTTCGTCACGAGCTCTGGCAAACGGCGTGTAATCACGATTTAAAAACACCGCGTCAATTCCATCGTCTTCAATAAGTGAAGCCACTACCTGGTGCGACTCGCCAGAAAAAAAGAAAAGTTTTCCTCCTTGATCTGCTATTTCTTTTTCTAGTTCAGCAAGCGACTGCGCTAAAAACGCAAACCCCTGTTCACTGAAGTACTCGTTTTTAGTGGTATCTGTTTGACGGGGATCAAAAACAAATCCTAGGACAACTGTTTCTGCGCTCGTACACGCTTCTCTGAGCGCGGTGTTGTCATCAAGTCTCAGGTCGCGTCTAAAAAGAAACAACGCTTTTTTATACATCTCCTTTACAGTATACGTGTCAAAAAAAATGCGCCCCGTGGTACATTTCGTGCATGGAGTACCGAGACGTGTTAGGGGTTGTCACCGTCATACTTGCTTTTGCGGTGTACGTTCCGTACTACATCACTATTTTCCAAGGAAAAACAAAACCGCACCTCTACACGTATTTAATTGGCGGTATCGTCTCACTGGTGGCGTTTGCGGGAGCACTCACCTCAGGCGCTGGCGCGGGAGCATGGAACATTGGCGCGTCAGCGCTGTTGGTTGGTGGCGTGCTCATTCTCTCATTTCGTTATGGAACCAAAGACATACAACCAGTGGACACGCTCCTCGCCGTTGGCGCAGGGCTCACTATAATTCCATGGATACTAACCGACGACCCCACGCTCTCAGTGGTGCTCGCGTCACTCATTGACTCTGCTTCTATGATTCCCACGATGCGAAAAACGTGGCACGACCCACACTCAGAGCCATACCTCGTGTGGGGGTTAAATGCCGTCAAACACACGCTCGCCATCGCCGCGGTGAGTACGGTTTCGGTTGCAACGGTTTTCTACGCCTCTTCAATGGTAGTTATGAACGGTTCTCTCGCCGCGATGACGTTTTTAAGACAGAAGGCTCAAAACTAACTAGCGGTTGATCTTTTACTATCCATCCACATGCCAAACGCATACGCTAGAATAAAAAACGCTGTAAAAGAAGCGTCATCTGTACCAAACTCCCAATCACCGAGGGTAAAGAGTAAATCTTCCTCCCCATTTTCATCAAATCTTTTTGGGAAAGACCAATAAGCAAGAGTCCCTACAGCCCCAGAAACAATAAAATTTTTATCTATCATATTCTTTCAATTTAATACTTTTAGTAAAAAAGTCAAACGACTAAGAACTTCTCTCGCGGTTATCAAGGAGTGAAAGCCCTATTAGGGTGAATAAAAAAACACTCACTCCTGTAATATCATCTGCTCCAATTTCATAAAAAATAGGGGTATGGTCTTCAGCTTTAATACGGCCAATCACTCCTGCAATTGCTGACACACCAGGTTTAAAAAGACGATCCATACAAATACATTAAATTTTTACTATTGTACGTTATCTATTCAAAAATTTCTACCAATAATAATTCTGTGCTTCAACGCGACGCTCGGGTGGTAACAATACACCGTCAACTACATACACGATGCCGTTTTCTACGTGGTAAATAGCAACTACGTGCGCATTCCCTACTGAGCCCCCATCATCATGAAGTTCAAAGTTAAGCGCGTCGCGAGAAATTGCCGTCACCACTCCCGCTTTCTGTCCGCCAACGGCTACCATTTTTTGTGGCACGAGGTGGTATGTAACAAAACGAGAGAGTTCTTCCGCATCCATAGTGTTTACGTCCGCCTGGAGGTGGTACGGAAGTTTGGCGAATGCCTCGTTGGTCGGAACAAAAAGTGTGTAGAGTGTTGGCTCCACTAAAAACGAAGCGCCGTTGGCTTTTTTAAACAACGCGGCAAACCGTGAAGCGTTTGGAAGTGTGTTGAGCGTAGAAACGATGGTTTCGCCTGTCAATGCTTCGTTTTTGATGCTCACGCCCGCTACCTGCGGAACTCCTTTTGCCGATGCGGCAACCTGCGTGCCAGAGGAGTATGGGTATCCGTAGTTAGTGGGAAATACTGAAGAAACCCGGCTCAAAGAGTGGGTAATTCCAGAAAGGGCGAGTGAGCCAAGAAAGAAAACCGCCACGAGCGCTGCTGCTATTCCTACAAATTGCATATAACTTGTATTATATCATAGTATACAAAAAATGCAAGTTTTACAAACTCTTCTCTCTATCTCAGTAAGAATGTTATCTGTTACGGTAAAGAAGAAACGGTAAAAGCAAGGTAACGAAAAATGCGAGCTCCGCCGGGTCAAAATGTGAATCAAACAAACTTTGATTGTCAGGATGAACCCCAAATAAAGGTTGCTTTATGTAACCACCACTAAGGAGCACCCTTTCGGTTTCTCGTGCAATGAAAGCTGAACCGGTACCTGTAATTGCTCCCCCAACAAGTTTTTCAATCGTGTTCATGTAGGGTATGGTACAAGAGAAATTTTCAAAATACAATGGAACAGAAAATATTTTTTATTTTCGAGCGAACGCAGAAAGCAAATTTATTTACGGGAACAGTGTGGGTTTTGTGTTCACTTCGCTACTCGCTCGTTCACATACTCAACCGCCTTCGAATCCTAGACACAAGGTATGCAGATACCTTGTTAGCCAGCACTAAAAACGAAGTTTTTAGTGCGTGCTCTAGGATTCGAACCTAGGACCGCTCGAGTATCAGTCGAGTGCTCTACCAGCTGAGCTAAGCACGCATATTTTCTATTACCTCCCCCCTTCTCAAGGTACGCAAGTCAAGAAATACTAGCAAAATTAAGGTTTAAAAACAACGAGCTAAGAATGTTTGCGAAGTATCCCCCATAACCCCACCACAAAAAACACCGCGCCTATTCCTGAAGTCACTAAACCAAAAGTGTCATCGTCAAAATAAGAGTCACGTATGGATTTTGCCCCGGCAAACATTCCGAGCATACCTACTCCTGTATATAATTTTTCATGCCCCATAAATTTTCAGTATCGTAACAGACAAACTTCTGATATACAAAAAAACAACTTTTATGACAACGTTTTATTTTTTCGTTCTTTAAAATTTTTCCAAAGTGCAATTGTTATAAACGCGAGCGCCGCAACGGCGCCACCGAGTAACTCAGCTTGCGTTGATAGTCCTGGGATTGGTGGTATATCTTCACTTCCTAAAAATCCATTAAAAGGTTGTTCCCACACACCCAGATCAAAATTTTCTTCTAACTTTTGTGCGGCTTTGGAACCGCCAAAAGCCGCAGGAATAGAGAACCAGCCCCAGTGATGTGCCTGGAAAACGAGTAACTTCCGTCGTTGCTGTATAACGGACTGACCCGCGGTTAGTGCAGCTTCCGCGCGAGAAGATAGCGGATTTTCTGACATAAATATATTTTACCACCCAAAAAAATAAGACACTGCAAGACGGTAGTTACACTTACCCCTTAAATCTGTACCCACTTTGCACTGCAAATCCAACAACAGCAGAACCCGTAGCTAAACCAGCGAAAGACGCAATACCTGTTGAGGTATTATCAGGAACACCAACTAGCTCAAGACCAGAATCAACTCCACACCCTGCCAAAGCGCCTAGGGCTCCAGCAACAATCAACGTTGCCATTCCAGTCATTGTAAATTGTAGTACTTCACCTGCCACTTTCCCCGCATTCAGTTTTGCATCTAAAGAAGGCATAAAAATTTTGTATATTACTTTGATAACATCAACATTGTATCATATTTAAATTAATTTGTCAAATAACACAAAACCCGCCGAAAGGCGGGGCTTGAAAAACAAAGTTTTTTTAGTCGTTTTTGTATCCGCTTCTGACTGCTGTCCCTATTACTGCGAGAAAAGCAACAATCCCCAGCGCGACGCCGAATTTTGTTGATACGTCGTCAGAAACTCCAACAGACTCAAGTGCAAAGTCTGCTCCTTGACCAAGAATGTTTGAAAATACTAAAGAACCTAAAGTAACCCATGAGCCAGTAAAAAAATTTTTACCGAACTCTACTGCACTCTTTCGGGCATCAAAACGCGATATTGAATCTACATTAGCCATATACAATTTTTAAATTTATTTACCTATGTTTATTATTGTATCAAAAAATAAACATTTGTCAAGTAACACAAAACCCGCCACAAGGCGGGTTTTGTTGTTTGTATTGAATACCAGTTTTTGTGTTTTCTTGCTAGCCACTAGAAACTAGCCGCTAGCACCTAAATAAATTCCAATTTCTATTCTGCTTTAGTTCTATCCATCGTGTCGTGTATCGATGAAACCGGATATAGGTTAGAGCCAATATATCAGTGCTCTATGTGTGGTCAATTGAGCCACACATAATCAACCGTATCAATTCTGACCAATGGTCAAAACATTTCCACATGGAAGTGATCCACGAGCAGCTTCCGCTACCCGTGCCTTGTTACGACTTACTCCCTGTCACCGAACTTACCGTTGGCCGCGATAAACGCGAACTTTGGGTATTCCCGGCTCCCTTGAGTTGACGGGCGGTGAGTACAAGACTCGAGAACGTATTCACCGTAGTTTGCTGACCTACGATTACTAGCGATTCCGGCTTCATGGGGTCGAGTTGCAGACCCCAATCTGTATTGGCGATGTGTTTAAGGATTTGCTCCGCATTGCTGCATTGCGTCCCATTGTCACACCGATTGTATTACGTGTGCAGCCCAGGGCATCAGAGGGACATGCTGACTTGGCGTCATCCTCACCTTCCTCCCCCGTGAGGGGGCAGTCTCGCCTGACATATAAAACAGGCAACGAGGGTTGCGTTCGTTACCCCACTTAAGGGAACAGCTCAAGCCACGAACTGACGAC
>JBBTSO010000004.1:0-86158 GCA_038064695.1 Patescibacteria group bacterium
TCGTCCGACATGGAGGTAAGATGCAAAAAGAACTCGATCAGAAAAAGAAAGAATCTGAAATTGCCGCAGCAAAGTCAGCTAAAGCTCCTGTTGATGCTAAGAAGTAGTCTATGAAAGCGACCTTAAAAAACTACCGCCAGAGTCCTCGTAAAGTACGTCTTGTCACCGACTTGGTGAAGGGGAAGACGCTTTCTGAAGCAATGACGCTTTTAAAATTCAACATCAAGCGTGCCTCTGATCCTATCCTAAAACTTCTTGCCTCAGCGGCAGCAAATGCACAAAAGCAGGGCGAAAACCCAAGCGATTTGGTTGTTTCTAACATTACCGTGAATGAAGCTCCAACGATGTTTCGTATGATGCCTCGCGCACGAGGGAGTGCGTACCGTATTCGCAAGCGTTCAAGTCACGTTACCGTTACCTTAGATAAAAAGAAATAGTATATGACACACGTTGTACACCCCTACGCCCATCGCCTTGGAATTTTGAGAGACTGGAAAAGTCGCTGGTTTGCTCGTAATCCAAAAAAATATCGCGAATACGTTCGCGCTGACGCCATGATTCGCTCGCTCCTTGCACGTCGTTTGCGCGGTAGCTTTGTGAGTCACGTTGAAATTGAACGTTCTCAAAAAGATATTCGTGTTTTGGTTCACACCGCGCGCCCTGGTATGGTCATCGGACGTTCTGGAGAAAATGCAACAAAATTGAAGAGCGAAATTCAAGCTCTTTTGAAGAAAGCGTCTCCTACCGAAAGACTTACCCTCCACTTAGACATCATTGAAATCCGTTCTCCTGAATCAAACGCAGCGGTAGTTGGGGCAATGGTGGTTGAAGGACTTGAAAAGCGCATGCCATTTCGCCGCGTTATGAAGCAGACTATTGATAAGGTAATGGCAAACCGTGATGTGCAGGGAGTAAAAATTTCAGTGTCCGGTATGCTCGGCGCCGCATCAATGAGCCGCACTGAAGAGTTAAAGAAAGGCCGTATTCCACTCCAAACGTTCCGTGCTGACATTGACTTTGCGCACGACGAGGCAAGACTTCCGTTGGGAAAAATTGGGGTGAAGGTGTGGATTTACCGAGGCGACATTTTTGAAGACCGCGCGAAAGCATAATGAAGTGATGTATGTTATTTCCTAAAAAAGTAAAATATCGAAAGTGGCGCACGGCGCGCAAAAACCCAAAGAAAATTGCGTCTGCGGTCGCCACACGTGGAGTAACGGTTGCCTTTGGAACGTATGGGCTCCGCGCGCTTACTCCTGCGCGCATTACCTCAAATCAAATTGAAGCAGCACGCCGCGTTATTTCTCGCGCTACGGGTAAAACAGCGCGCGTATGGGTACGTATTTTCCCCGACCGACCCTTCACCCGTAAAGGAGCTGAAACCCCCATGGGAGCTGGAAAAGGAAATCCTGAAGGCTTCGTGGTTGACGTGAAGCGGGGTCGCGTGATGTTTGAAGTTGACGGTGTAACGGAGGCGATAGCCAAAGAAGCGTTCCGCAAAGCAACCGCCAAGCTTCCGGTAAAGACGGTGACGATTGAACGCTAAACCGCACAGAGAATATTGCATATGAAAATAACTGATATTAGAAAAAAGAACGACACAGAACTTAAAAAACTCGCCCAGGAGCTTGGAGGCGAGGTAAAAGATTTTCGTTTTGGGATGAGCGGGGGACAGAAGAAAAATATTCGCCAGGCGCGCACCCTCAAAAAGACTATCGCGCGCATTAATACGGTACTCCGTGAAATGAAGAAATAAGTATGAAAAAACAAACAGAATCAAAAGAAAAGATCGTTGCGCCAAAAACACTTCGCGGAGTAGTGGTTTCAACTAAAATGAAAGACACGGTCAATGTGTTGGTTACCCGCTACGTGAAGCACCCGAAGTACAAAAAGTACCGTACCTTGAGCAAGAAGTACTTAGCGCATAACCCGGGCAACACACTTCACGAGGGCGACAAAGTGACCATTCGTGAGTGCCGACCGCTCTCAAAAAATAAACACTTTGAAGTAGTAGAAACTATATGATACAACCTCGCTCAATAGTACAAATCGTAGACAACTCAGGCGGTAAAATCGGACGCATTTTCAAGGTGCTCGGTGGGTCAAAGCGCCGTTACGCAGAACTTGGTGACGTGGTCGTGCTTTCAGTACAAGTTGCTGAACCTCGCAAACAGGTAAAGAAAAAAGAGGTGCTCCACGCAGTGGTGGTTCGTCAGAAAAAGCCATTTCGACGTCGCGACGGTTCGTACATTAGCTTTGACGATAACGCGGTAGTTATTTTGGCAAAAAATGCCAAAGACCCGTACGAGCCAAAAGCAAACCGCGTGTTCGGACCAATTCCTCGAGAAATCGTGGAGCGTGGGTACCAGAAAGTAGGGTCGCTTGCCCCAGAAGTTGTATAAAAAGTTATATGAAAATTAAAAAAGGAGACAAAATACTCGTCATTGCGGGAAAAGATAAAGGGAAAACTGGGGTTGTTGAACGCGCGTTCCCTAAAATACTCAAGGTCCTTGTGGAAGGGGTGAACACGAAGAAGAAACACCAGAAAGGACGAGGGGACAAGAAGGGGCAAATTGTTGAAAAACAATATCCGATTGATGTCTCCAACGTCATGCTCGTTGATCCAAAAGGGGGAAAGCGAACTCGCGTCGGGATTGTGAGAAAAGCAGGGAAGCGAGTGCGCGTGGCAAAGAAGAGTAACCAAGAAGTATAAAACGTATGAATAATGTACAAACACTTTCTGCTAAAACATTTGATGCCCTAAAGGCTCAGTTTGGATACACCAACACCATGCAGGCGCCACGCGTTATGAAGGTGGTTATTTCAGCAGGAACGGGAAAAATTAAAGACAAAAACCGCATTGCGGTTGTTGAGAACCGTCTCGCGCGTATTACGGGACAGAAAACAGCTCCCCGCGGAGCAAAGAAATCTATCGCCGCGTTTAAAGTGCGTCAGGGTGACGTGGTGGGGTACCAGGTAACGCTTCGTGGAAAGCGCATGTACGACTTTTTGGAAAAACTGATTCACATTGCCTTTCCTCGCACGCGTGACTTCCGTGGACTCAAGGCATCAGCAATTGATGACATGGGAAACATGACCATCGGTATCAAGGAAAACACCATTTTCCCTGAAACAACCGACGAAGATCTGCGCGATGTCTTTGGTTTTGCAATCACTGTTGTTTCAACCGCAAAAAACAAAAAAGAGGCAGAAGTCTTCTATCGCCATCTTGGTTTTCCACTCCAATAGTTACTATGGAATTTCCTCACTTGACACTAATGGATACTGTACTCCTCTCTTCCTTTGGTGTTGAAATAGCTCTACTGGTCGCAGCTTTCAAAACGCGTCGTGCCCACTACGCAGCAGCAGCAATCGTTTTGGGTGCATTCTTTCCTCACCTTGTTGATGCTTGGGCACTTGAGTCCGCATTTCCCGAGTCCCACCAATAACGTTCCCATCATTCCTTTCTAGTTGACTTCAGGGGAGCTCCCTGCTACTATTCTGAGAGCTTTTCAAAGCACTTTTCTTTTGCTTCTTTTGAGGCGAGAAAAGGCTCATAAAGGCGAATACCCCTCAGTTTCGACTGAATCGGGTTCCCACTCATGGCAAAACGATCACAACTCGCACGTAATATAAAGCGTATTCGCCTCTCAGAGAGGTTCGCTGTAAAACGTGCGGAACTTAAAGCAGCGGGAGATTACGAAGGCCTTCAGAAGCTCCCTCGAAATTCTTCTCCTGTCCGCATTAAAAACCGCTGTGCGGTTACGGGAAGAAGCCGTGGCTACATGCGTCTTTTTGGCCTTTCACGTATTCAATTTAGAGAGCTCGCCCGTAAGGGAGAAATCCCAGGAATTAAGAAGTCATCATGGTAGGCGATCCTATAGCAGATTTAATAACGCGTCTTAAAAATGCCAGCATGGTGGGACACCAGACGGTTGTTTTGCCGTACTCAAAATTAAAAGAGTCTATCGCACTCACCCTGAAGACCGCAGGATTTGTTGGCGATATTTCAAAAGAGGGAGAAGGAGTGCAACAGTCACTCGTGGTAACGCTTATGTACGACAAAGCAGGAGCTCCGCGCATCAAGGGTGTGCAGCGCATTTCAAAACCAGGTCGACGTTTGTATGCGGGAGTAAAGGACATTCACCCGGTGAAATATGGAAAAGGTATCCTTGTTCTTTCAACGCCACGTGGAATTTTGGTAGACGCGGACGCACGTAAGGTTCGCGTAGGAGGTGAGACCCTCTTTAAGATGTGGTAGGAAAAATACTATGAGCCGAATTGGAAAAAACGCAATTGCAATACCAGAAAAAACGACCGTGTCGGCTTCTGAGGGTGTGCTTACCGTCAAAGGTCCTTTGGGTGAACTGACCAAAGACATTCACTCATCGGTAACGATTGAAGTAGCAGGGAGCGAGGTAAAAGTTACTCCTATTAACACTTCAAAGTTGGCACGTTCACTCTGGGGGACATTCGCCTCACACGTGCGCAATATGATTGCGGGCGTGAATAAAAAGTACGAAAAGAAACTTGAACTTCAAGGAGTGGGGTACAAAGTTGAATTGCAGGGCAAAAACATTAAGTTTGCGCTCGGCTTCTCACACCCCGTGCTTGTTGAAATCCCCGCAGGACTTGATGTGGTGGTAGAAAAAAACATCATCACGGTGTCTGGTATTGATAAAGAAGCCGTGGGACAATTTGCAGCCAACGTGCGCGCGTTGAAGAAACCAGAACCATACAAAGGGAAGGGTATTCGCTACGTTGGTGAGTACGTTCGCCAGAAACAAGGTAAGAAAGCCGTATAGTATATGAGTAAACTAACCCCAAAAACAACTACAGAGCTTCGCGCACGTCGTCACGCACGCGTTCGCGGACGTATTCACGGTACCGCAGAAAGACCTCGCCTTGCCGTATTTCGCTCAAACAAAGCGATGTATGCGCAGTTGATTGACGATATGAAGGGGGTAACGATTGCCAGTGCAACGTCGCAGGGTATGACCGGCAAAACAATGCTTGAGCAGGCAGTGTTGGTGGGAGAACAAGTGGCGAGCGCGGCACTCGCAAAGAATATTGATGCGGTGGTCTTTGACCGTGGTGGGTTTACGTACGCAGGCCGCATTAAAGCATTGGCAGACGCTGCTCGCGCCAAAGGATTGAAATTTTAATATATGAATGACGAAATGAAACCAACAGAAACAGCAACACCAAACGTCGCGCAAGAAACGGAGACGGTGTTAGCTGCCCCAAAACCGCGCGCTCCACGAGGAGGTAAACGTTCTGATGGTGCTCCGGACAAGCGCCGTGGACGCGGACCTCGCCGAGGAGGTGAAGAGCGTGCACGAAGCGAGTTTGACCAGAAGGTTATTAGTCTTCGTCGCGTTGCCCGCGTGGTTGCCGGAGGACGCCGATTTAGCTTCTCTGCTGCGGTCGTGGCGGGAGACAAGAAAGGCCGCGTAGGTATTGGGTTAGGGAAGGGGGTGGACACCGCGCTCGCTATGGATAAAGCATTCCGTGACGCAAAGAAAAATATGATTCGCGTTACGATGACTGACGCTAAGAGTATTCCACACGACGTGGAAGCAAAATACGCGGCATCAGTCATTGCGCTCCGCCCTTCACCTGCACGCGGTATCGTCGCAGGGTCATCGGTCCGTACCGTGCTTGAACTCGCAGGAGTAACTGACATCACCGCAAAAATACATTCACGTTCAAAAAACAAATTGAATAACGCTCGCGCAACGGTTCTTGCGCTTCAGGATCTTCGCTCATAACACACGACGTATGGAAAAAAATTCTCTCACTCGACCATCACACCTCAAAGGACATCGCCGCATTGGACGCGGAGGAAAGCGCGGTAAAACATCAGGCAGGGGCACCAAGGGTCAGCTTGCTCGAACGGGTAACAGCACGCGCCCAGAACTTTTGGATATCATTAAAAAGTACCCTAAGCGACGCGGGTACGGAAAAAACCGTGCGTTGACCGTTATTCCAAACCGCTCCATTCAAACGGTCAACCTTGATCAAATTTCTAAACACTTTGAAGTCGGTGCGGAGGTAACGGCGCGAGCGCTTCTTAAGAAAGGGCTTGTTCGTCGCGAGTCAGGCCGTACTCCAAAAGTAAAAGTATTGGCACGCGGGGTAATGGATAAAAAGGTAACCTTTAAGGGGCTTGTGGTATCAACAGGGGCGCGTACACTGATTGAAAAGGCGGGGGGAACACTCGCTGACTAAAGTTGTCATAATCACACAATAATGAAATGGATCTCTTTTTCAAAAAATTAAAACTCGTCTTCTCCGATCGCGTGCTTTTGAAGCGCATTGGATTTTTATTGCTCGGCCTCGCCATCTTCCGTCTCCTTGCCGCTATTCCCGTGCCGAGTGTGAATCCCATCCAGCTTGAACAATTTTTTCAAGATAATCAGCTTTTGAGCTTTTTGAATATTTTTTCAGGCGGAGGACTCTCGTCACTCTCTATTGTGATGTTGGGTGTGGGGCCATTCATTACCGCGTCGATTGTGATGCAGTTGCTCACCATTGTTTTTCCTTCAATTAAATCAATGTATCAAGAAGAGGGTGACATTGGACGAAAAAAATTCACTCAGTACGCGCGCCTCCTTACCGTGCCCTTTGCCGCTGTTCAAGGATTTAGCTTCCTCTTTCTCCTTCAGAATCAGGGGGTTATAGAACCACTTACCACCATGGGCATTGTCGTGAATCTCTCCATCATTATCGCGGGGTCACTCCTCCTCACGTGGCTTGGTGAACTCATGACGGAGTTTGGCGTGGGAAACGGTATGTCAATTTTGATTTTTGCCGGCATTATTGCAAGTTTGCCTACAACACTCTCACAGCTCGTCTTTACGTTTGATCCTTCACAAATACCGCTCTACATTACCTTTGCTATCGCCGCGATACTCGTAACCTACGGTGTGGTGGTGATGACTGAGGCAGAGCGTTCTGTTCCGGTTACCTACGCGCGTGCGGGGCGCCCTGGGGCTCAAACGACGGGGGCGGTGTCTACCTACCTTCCTCTCCGGGTGAACCAAGCGGGAGTAATGCCTATTATCTTTGCGCTCTCTATTCTTCTTTTCCCTCAACTTATACTCAACTTTTTGTCCCAAGCAAACATAGGGGTTGTTTCATCACTCGCGCAAACACTCACCACGCTCCCGTACGGACAGGTAATTTACGGACTTTTCTACTTTTTCTTGGTGTTCCTCTTTACCTTTTTCTATACCGCTATCACGTTTGACCCTACGCGCATGGCAGACAACTTACAGAAAAGTGGCGCGTTCGTTCCGGGTGTTCGTCCAGGAACCCAAACGGCTGAATACCTCGGGCGCATTGTAACCAGAATTACGCTTCTTGGAGCGGTGTTTCTTGGCGCTGTTGCGGTGCTTCCACTCATTATGCAGGGGCTCACAGGTTTCACCGCGCTCGCTATCGGAGGTACGGCGCTCTTGATTGTGGTGTCAGTTGTTTTGGATATCCTCCGCAAAGTAGATGCTCAGGTGAGCTTGCGTGAGTATTAATTTTTTTTCCAATCTTGGTACGAGGAAATGATAGTTTCAACCACCCGGTCTAGGGTGTTTTCTTTTGTATCAATCACGAGATTAAAAGGGGTGGTGTCAGTCACATCAACGGCGTAGAGGTTTTTGTAGCGTTTTTTCTCGCTTTCTACACGAGTGGCAATGTTCTGACGAACTTCTTCCACTGAGGACGCGGTTTGGCTCACCCGCCCTTCGGTTTGAAGGTGGTGGAAAATACGCTCCGCCGCGGTGTCGGGGTTCAATGAAAGGTACACTTTAAATGACTGTGGCATCCAATGAAACGCAAGGCGCGAGTCAATAACCAGGTGATTGTCATCACGTCCCATCTTTTTCAATAGTTCATCTACCTGGTGGTCAATTTCCGTCTGTTCTTCAGCAGTTAGGTTGAGAGCTTCAACGGAGAGTCCCCGGTCACGCGCAATGGCACGGAAGAGGTCACCTGAGGAGAAATGTTTGTACGCAAGAAGTTCAGCGACGCGTTTTGCCGTCGTGGATTTGCCGCTTCCCACCGCACCCGCAATAGTAATAATGCTTTTCTTCATGGGGTCAGTATACAGGAGAGGAGTAGCATAAAAAAGGACAAGCTATCTAGGTTTTCTTTGATTTTTTTGCTATGCTTCATGCGTATGGATGACGCAAAACGATTGTTCCTTTTTGTAGGGAGAATTGCTTCTGGAAAAGAAACTCAGGGCAGAATGCTGGCAGAAAAACTGCAAGCGCCGCTTTTTGCCACGGGGGCAAAATTTCGCGAAATGATTGCCTCTAACTCCCCGCTGGGCCAGCGGATTAAAGCTGATTATGACGCGGGGCGTTTGATGCCTGCGTGGGTCGCCTCATATTTTTTCCAAGATTTCTTGTTTAATTTACCTCACACCAGTCATGCGGTCTTTGAGGGGACAGGGCGCGCGCGCGAGGAAGCAGAAATGTTTGAAAGTGTAACCACGTGGCTTGGGCGCCCCTACACCGTCTTTAACCTTTTGGTGACGCCTGAAACAGTCATTGCGCGCTCCCTCGCGCGTAAACGAGACGCAGGAGATACCGAAGAGTCGGTCAAAATGCGCTTAGCAGAATATGAGCGCCTCACCGCACCTGCTATAGAATATTTCACCTCCATCGGAAAGTGCATTTCAATAAATGGTGAACAACCAGTCGATGCCATTCACCAAGAGGTGCTTTCGCACGTTGAACCTTCTTAAAGGATTGAGCTATGGCATATTCCATTAAAACTCCTGAAGATATCGCTGTATTGCGTGAGGGTGGCGCGCGCCTTGCTCGCGTGGTGGATGAGGTGGCAAGAATGGTTCGCCCTGGTATTTCTGTCCATGATTTAGATAAAAAAGCTGAAGAGCTCATTCGCGCGGGCGGAGATGAGCCAGCGTTTTTGGGGTACACTCCCCGTGGCGCAAAACGCACGTACCCGGCAACGATGTGCATTTCAGTTAATGAAGAGGTGGTCCACGGTATTCCTACTGAAGATCCGCGCATTTTAAAAGAGGGCGACATTGTTTCACTCGACTGTGGCGTTGCGCACAAGAAATTAATTACCGACCATGCGGTTACCGTTATTGCAGGCGGAGGAGATGAGCAGGCACGCGCGTTAGTGTCGGCCACCAAAGAAGCGCTTGACGTTGCAATAGGAGTAGCGAGGGCAGGAGCTCACGTGGGGGATATTGGGGCCGCGGTTGAAGCCGTTGCCGCGCGTCACCATTTCGGCGTTGCCTACCAGCTCGGAGGGCATGGGGTGGGGTATGAGGTGCATGAAGAGCCGTACGTGGGGAATACGGGGGATAGAGGTACAGGGGAAGTATTGGTTCCCGGTATGATACTTGCTCTGGAGCCTATTTTTACTGAAGGAATGGATGGTCGGGTGCGACTTCTCAAAGACGGATATACGTACGTGACGCGAGACGGAACACGTGCGGCGCACTTTGAACACACCATCCTCATCACGGACGGCGCCGCTGAAATATTGACGGTGTTGAAATAATACAAAGAATGAGCACTGAGCACTGAGCAATTAGGTTTTAAAAAATCTTTTGAGTGCTGGCTGCTCTTTGCTGGTTGCTTTTTGTTCACGTTATACTGTGGTGATGAAATCACCCGGCATGGGGTCAGGGGAGGCGAGTCAGTCTCCTGAAGAGCAAATCGCAAAGCTGCGTGAGCAGTCGCGTACCGGTGGGGCAGGCAGTGGGCAGTCAGGACGTATCCACGTGGGGGGCACTGAAGCTCCCGTAAACCCGCGCATGGAGCAGTTTCCTAATTTCACTGACGGAGTTTTTACGCAAGCAAAACAGACTCCTTCTCACGATGCTCACGGCGACCATGGTGGAGGACATAAAGCCAAAGATAAAGATGTAGAGGAGATTATTGAAACACTAGAACGCAAGGGGTTAGACGCGGCACTCGCGCTCCTTGACTCAATACACAATCCTCACGTTGAGACTGATTTTTATAACTGGCTCATTCACCATAAAAACGAAGGGCACACCATTCCCGGACTTACTTCAAAACATCCGCTCGCGAAGGCACTCGATTTCGTTCTTTTTGAAGTTGGCATCCCCGTTGACGGGCATGGACACGGAGGGAGGTCACTGGGAGAAATATTTGCGTCAATGGAACAGCTCTACCTCGCACTCGTTCCGTACATCCCCAAAATCTTTCCACTCTTTGTGAAGGGCCCCAGTAGGCGCGCGCTCATTTTGAAAGAGCACTTTACGCTTGAACTCGCAGTGACCCAAGAAAGTGAAGATGCGGTATTTTACGTTTCGGTGCACCGGTCTCGCCGAGACAACTTTGAAAAACAGGTACTCTCTATTTTCCCCAAAGCGCACGTTCATGAGAGTCACGACGGATACAATGTTTTCAATCAATTTGGTGTTGTCGTTGGCTCAAAAGGGCGGTATGTACGCGGACAAGCACTCCCTATTCGTACGGGAGGTAAGTTTGACTACGACCCAATGAACGTCACTTTGGCGGCATTTTCTAAAATCACCAAAGAAGGAGAGGGAGCGGCAATACAAATCTGTGTCGGCCCCGCGGGAGATCACCTCAAGGAACAAATTTATGAGGCGTACAAAGATATAAAAAAGGGAGGGGTTCCTATTCCTACGTACCTCAAGTGGTGGCTCATGGAAGACGACCCTTTCATTCGCACGGTCTGGCCTAAGATCGGAAAGTGGATTATGGGGCTTTTTGGTAAAAAGAAAGAAGAGCCCGAAACCCACGGTGACGCAATGGCGGAACACTCCATTGGAGAAAAAATTAAAAGCCCCATAGTGGGAGTCAATATGCGTCTCGTCGCGTCAGCTCGAACAAAAGACCGAGCCGAGGCCATACTTGGCGATCTGGAAGCTTCGTTTGGACAGTTTGAAAATCCTGAGGGGAATCGCCTTGCGTTTGACCGTGTCAAAAAACGCGATATGCGGGCGTTTTTGCGCTCGTTCATTTTCCGAACCTTTGACCGAGGTTTCAAGGAACGTCCATTTCCATTTTATATTTTTTCAACCTATAAGCTGTTTAGCTGGTATTTGATTTACATGAACCTTGAGGAGCTCGCCGCGATTTACCACCTCACCATCGGGGGAGGAACGTCTTCCCGCGAGGTGAAAGTTTCACACGCGACACTTGCGCCTGCTCCTACGGGGCTTGGTAAAGAGGGTATTTTGTTAGGTAACAACGTCTACGCAAACATCAAAACACCGATCCACTTTGCTGCGGAAGACCGGTTCCGCCATCTCTACACCATTGGTCAAACTGGTACTGGTAAAACAAACTTCCTGAAGCAAATGATTATGCAGGATATTGAAAATGGAGAAGGTATTTGTTTTATTGATCCCCACGGAGTTGATGTGTTGGATATTTTGAGCCGTATACCGCCACACCGGTTTGACGATCTTATCTATTTTGACCCTGCGTATACTGAACGCCCCATGGGTCTCAATATGCTTGAGTACGACCCACGGTACCCAGAACAAAAAACATTCGTGGTTGATGAGATGTTTAAAATTTTCCAAAAACTGTACGGGAATATTCCTGAGGCAATGGGCCCTATGTTTGAAACGTATTTTAGAAATGCCACGCTTTTGGTGTTGGAGGATCCTGAAACAGGGTCAACACTTATGGACATTTCTCGAGTCCTTTCTGACGAAGAATTTAGACGTCTCAAACTTTCTCGTAGCCGAAACTCGGTGGTGAACTTTTTCTGGGAAGATGTTGCTGAACGTGTTCGCGGTGAAGGTGACTTGAAAAATATTGTGCCGTACATCACGTCAAAGTTTGACATCTTTACGTCTAACGAAATTATGCGCCCTATCGTGGGCCAGCAGCGAAGCGCCTTTGATATGAAAGACGTGATGGATAATAAAAAAATTCTCCTCGTCAATCTCGCGAAGGGGCGCCTCGGCGACATCAACGCAAACCTTATTGGGTTGGTGATTGTAGGAAAAATTTTGATGTCGGCGTTAGGCCGAAGCGAATACTTAAATCAAAGTCCGCCACCGTTTTATCTCTACATGGACGAGTTCCAGAATGTCACCACCACCACCATCGCAACCATTCTCTCAGAAGCCAGAAAATACAAACTGTCGCTCACGATGGCGCACCAATTTATTAAACAACTTGATCCAAAAATTTCTGACGCGGTATTTGGTAACGTTGGGAGCATGGCAGTGTTCCGCGTGGGCGCTGATGACGCAAAGTTTTTGGAAACTCACTATGCACCCACGTTTACTCAACATGACCTTATGCATATTGATAACTACAACGCGTACGTAAAACTTCTCTCACGCGGCGTGCCACAAATTGCTTTTTCTATGGAAACCGTTGCGTACCACTCAGGCGAGTATGCTCAGATTGAGGCGCTCAAACAAATGTCCTACCAGCGCTTTGGTAAACAGCGTGATGCGGTTGAGGAAGAAATTAAAGCGAAATATCTGAGCATGCGCGATAAAAAGTAAGCGCCGATGACAAAAGAGCAATAACAGGGTACACTCAACCATATGAAATTTGATAAACAACAAACATTTCTTTTAATCAAGCCGGATGGAGTGCAGCGTTCTTTGGTAGGGGATATGGTAAAGCGTATTGAGCGCACGGGGTTAAAAATAGTCGCCATGAAGATGGTTTTGCCTACGCGTGAACAGCTCATTGCCCACTACAATAAAAGTGACGAATGGTTTTTACAGAAAGGGACAAAAATTGTTCAGGGAAGAAAAGACAATGGACAGTCTGTCGACAAAGAGCCCATTGAGTACGGTCGTGACATCATTGAGCAACTCGTCACGTTTATGAGTTCAGGTCCGTGCGTGGCAATAGTGATCCAGGGCAACCAGGCGGTCAATGTGATTAAAAAAATAGTAGGAGGAACTGAACCTTCAACGTCAGACGTGGGGACTATTCGTGGGGACTTCACGATTGACTCATATGAGCACGCGGGAGTTCAAGAGCGTGCGGTCAGAAACCTTGCCCACTGTTCAGATGTTCCTGAAGAGGCCATGAGAGAAATTAAAGTATGGTTTAAACCTGACGAGATCATCAACTACCGCCTCGTTCAGGAGCAAATTCTTTACGACGTAAACCTTGACGGGATTTTGGAGTAGTTTCTAGTGGCTAGTTGTTAGTGGATAGTGTTTAGCTAGAAACTAACCACTAAACACCCCGTGATATGCTTTCTATAGGGTTATTGGTTGATCATTAACCTCTGAATTTAAAATCCTCGGGAGCCTTACTATCACCTCACCGTGGCGCATGACCTCCGGGTCGTACCGATCGATGAGTGTTGCGGGCACCCACCTATTGTTTTAGGTTAATGGGGATTCCAATGACCCTTCCTAAACACCCGATCGCGCGCGATCGGGTGTTTTCTTTCTTATTTTTTCTTCCAAACCACGGCGAGAATACATCAGTATCGTATAATGCATCAATGAATCGGCGCACGCTGTTCTTTATTCTTTTGATGGGGCTTGGCCTCGTCATTGCGCTCTTCCAATTCCTTGCCAACGAATACTACCTCTACTGGATGTGGTGGTGGGCAGACGTGGTGATGCATTTCTTAGGCGGGTTGTTCGTGGCGGGCGGCATTTTATGGTGGTTACGGTATGAAGTTCCTATTAAAATTCGTGCTCTACTTCCGGTTTTTCTCACTACCTTTGTACTGCTCCTTATCGTGGGCGTGGCGTGGGAAGTTTTTGAATTTGTTACCGACTCATATGGCGCGTTGAATTACGTGCGTGACGCAGGAATGGATATCGCTATGGATATCGTAGGGATGTTGGTTGCGTACCTTATCTTTAAAAAATATGCCCACTAATATGTCTGATAAAAAAATATTTCTTACGTTTGCGGGGGGCGCGCGGAGCGTAACAGGTTCTAATTTTCTTCTTGAGGTGGTGAAGGGAGATCACACCACGCGCATACTTGTTGACTGTGGACTTGAGCAGGGGAAGAAGTTTTGTGAATCGAGTAACCGTGAACCGTTTTCGTACGACCCCGCTTCAGTTGACGCGGTGTTTTTCACTCACGCGCACGCGGACCACATTGGACTTTTCCCAAAACTCGTAGAGCAGGGGTTTAAGGGAAGTGCGTACGCGACTCCACCGACCGCATCTCTTATGCCGCTCATGCTTGAAGACGCCGTCGCCCTCATTGCGAAAGAGGCAAAAGCGTGTGACGAAGAACCTCCGTTCACTGCTGATGATGTGCACCGCGCAGTCGCGCTCCTTGAGCCAATTGAATACAAAAAGAAGATTTTTCTTACCGAGGGTATTTCTGCGACACTCTATAATGCAGGACATATTTTAGGTTCAGCAACGATACTCTTTGATATTGAGGGAACGCGCGTCCTCTTTACGGGGGATTTAGGAAGAAACCCTGCCATTTTATTGCCCGATGCTGACACCCCAGAAGGACCTATTGATTACTTAATAACTGAAAGTGTGTACGGGAACCGCCAGCACGAAGACGCACTCTTAAGCGAGGGAGCATTGCTTCGTCGTATTCAACGGACGGTAAAAGAGAGGGGAACATTGCTCATCCCCTCATTTTCCTTAGAGCGTACTCAAATCATCCTCTCAGCCATTGATCGTTTTGTTGCTTCCGGTGCATTTGAACCTGTGCCTGTTTTTCTAGATTCGCCTCTTGCCATACGAGTGACTGATGTGTATCGGCAATTTCCTTCATACTTGCGTGGCGAGATCCAGGAACGTATTGCAAAAGGGGATGATCCTTTTGATTTTCCTAAGCTGCACATTTCTTATACTCCGGAAGATTCCGCAAAAATTGATGAACTCCCGTCTCCAAAAATTATCATCGCAGGAGCCGGAATGAGTCACGGTGGGCGCATCAGGAACCATGAGCGCACGTACTTACCGGACCGGAACGCTGCGCTCCTTTTGGTGGGGTATCAAACACCGGGTTCACTCGGCAGGCGCCTCCAGGATGGGGAGAAAAAGGTGCTCATTGATAAAAAGTGGGTAAAGGTGCGCGCAAATATTTCTAAGGTGGGAGGATTTTCGGCGCACGCTGATCGCGATGACCTGGTTTCATTTGCAGAAAAGGTAAAACCCAAAAAGGCGTTTGTGGTTTTGGGAGAGCTGGAGTCCAGCGCATTCTTAGCGCAGCGCCTAAGCGGGTTTTTAGGCATTGATACGTACATTCCCCAGAAAGGGGAGCAGGTTGATTTGTAAACTTGACATTTTTTCAATTTTTGTTAAAGTGTTTTTTATATGGGGAATAATTATATAAAAGGGAATATTTTTCGTGGTATGAGTTCACGGGAGATTATTGCTTTTGGACTCGGGGGAGCATTTACTGCGATTGGAATCGGAGCATTGCTCGGAGCCTTTTCAGTTTTGTTCGCTGACTAATAACAAAAGCCCCGCTTCAGTGGGGCTTTTGTTACTTTCAAGCGAGTGATGAAAGTAGGTCTCGCTTATTTGGTGACTTCTTTGAGGATTCGTTCAAACACTGCGGGGTGGTTTTCGGCAAGTTGGCCAAGAATGGTGCGGTTAAGGTCAATACCTTTCTTTTTCATTTGCGCGATGAAGGTTGAGTAGTTTTTAAACCCAAGCGCGCGTACCCCCGCGTTCACTTTTGTGATTGAGAGTGCGCGCATCGTGCGCTTCTTGTTCTTGCGGTCACGGAACGCGTACTTGCCCGCGTGGAGAAGCGCGTCTTTTGCGGCACGGGTCTTTTTACTGCGCGCGAAACGGAAGCCCTTTGCCTGCTTTAAAATGTTCTTTCGTCGTTTGTTTGCGGGAACGCCGCGTTTTACTCGTGCCATGGTTAGATTTTGTTATTGAGTTTATACGAGATTAGAAAATCTTCCACCCCGCCCTCTACGCTCGTTTTAGTATTGGTTTATTACTTGAGTAAGCACAGAGGGCGGGGTTTAAGAAAATTTAATTCATTCCATTCATAATATTTTCTAAAATTATGCGCCGCTTCCAGCGAGAAAACGTGACTTTGCTTTATTTGATAAATGGATGGTTGAGTTACGCTTCTTCACTGAACGTGTTTTAGCGTTCTCTTTTGCGTTGAAGTGGTTTTGTCCGCTCTTGCGAATGATGAGTTTTCCTTTCTTCGTTACGCGAATTCTTTTGCTAAATGACTTATTTGTTTTCATGTATTTCTTCTTTTGGTTTCTCGCTTTTTGGGGCGTCACTTTTCTTCTTCTGGCTTACCCGCTCGAGGACGATGGTGAACCCTTTCGGCCCCTTCTGTACGTCCTCAGCTACTCGATACTCCTCGGGGACTAAAAGGACAAAGCGCTGTAGCCGCTCCTTAAGGAAGGTAGCGTCCATGTACTTGTACCTACCTTTAAGGAAGAGCTCTATTTTAACCCGATGACCTTCGCGGAGCCACTCTGCAGTCTGGCGGGCTTTACGGGTTAGGTCATGCTCTCCCGTTACCACCTCTACCTGGATAGACTTAGTTTCAGTAGTGTGCGCCTTGGATTTTGCCTCCCGCGCCTTCTTCTGCTGGTCGTATTGAAATTTACCATAATCCATGATTTTCGCAACCGGCGGGGTGGCGTTGGGCGAAATTTCAATAAGGTCTAGGTTTGCTTCCTGGGCAGCTTTGAGGGCCTCAGCAGTCGTAATAACTCCAATGTTTTCACCGTTGGCTCCAATGACACGAAGTTGGGGTGCTCTAATTTGCGCGTTGATGCGCGTCGTGTCTTTTCTTTGTTGAGGTCGGCTGTAGGGTCTTATAAGTCTTTATTCTACGCAGTAATTTGTTTTTAGCAACCTATCTCAGGTGTTTTTTGTATGGGGAAGGAGTGCGCTCTCTCCTAGGGTGAGTCCTTCAACAAATGCTCGGTTCCCCGCAATAAAGTTCACATTTCTAAAATCGTAGGTATCGGTGCCGATGTTTTGCACAACCCCTCCTGCCTCTTCAACCAAGAGTGAGCCGGGTGCGTAGTCGTAGTCTTTACCGTAGGGGTCAAAACTAATACGTCCCTCCATTTTTCCTGAAGCAACGAGTGTTAGTTCATACCCTGCGGTTACGGTTTTTAGTGTTTTTGAAAGGCGGCGAAACTTACTGTAGAGTTCATTATTTTCTGGTTTCCCACTCTGTGTTTCAATCGCCGAGAGTGAGTGTGAAAATGGCCTGGTGCTGACGGCGATACGCACGTCGTTTTTATATGCCCCGCCGCCCCGGGTGGCGTGGTACATGGTGTCGCTCACAAAGTCGTAAATGGCTGAAGCCACTACCTTCTGTTCGCGGATGAGCGCCACCATGGTGGTGCAAAAGGGTATGCCGCGTACAAAGTGCATCGTTCCGTCAATGGGGTCAACGAGCCAGTACGCCTCGTGCGACCGGTCGCCACCGTACTCTTCACCGACAAACTCAATATGCGGGTCAAGCGCGCGAAGTTCACGCGCGAGAAACTCCTCCACTTCAAAATCCAAACGCGTCACTACATTGTGTGCCCCGTCTTTCTCTTGTTGTTCAACGACGTTTCCATAGTGGGGGAGCGTAAGTGCGCGCGTACTTCGAATAATGCGGAGCGCGTCTTTAAAGAGAGCGTCCATACTTACTTCAAAGAAAATGGTGGGTACTGGTCGGTGACTCCTAGGAGGTAGAGGTTCATGCGAAGCTGCCACTGGAGCGTCCCTTTGACGAGATTATAAAAGTTTTCGGGGTACTTGCCCGTAAAGAGCACCACCACCTGCGCGAAAAACGCCACAATGACCATGATGATGCCGAGGAAGTAGAGAATAATAAAGTGAGGAATCAGCATGACGAGCTTTGGAATCATAAAGAGGAGTGTTCCAAACGCAAGTAGTCGTGATGATTTAAGCGGTCGAGGGGCTACTAACTGTATGGGATGTTTTTGTTCTGTTTCCATCCACTCAGTATATCAAAAAAGGATTTAGAAGCGGGACTCCTCGTTTTCGTATGTTTCAGGTTCGTCGTTGTCGTCGTGAGTTTCTTCAATCTCAATGATACGGAGGCGCGGTGGGTCTATACGGGAGGTGTCGTTGTTTAGCAAAACGTTTAACGTGTTCATACTGAACAGTACACGTTCAAACTCAAAAAACGCTTCACTAGAAAATCCATCTTGGAGCATGCGCTCCGCTTCGCTAAAGCGGTCGCGTGCGGTCGCGAGTTGTAGTTCAACGCGCCGCTGCTGTTCACTGCTGAGCACTGCTCGTTTTTCTTGGTAGATTTTTCCTGTTTTCTCAAGCGCGTCTTTGGCAGCGCTCCTCATCCGCTCTGCAGCTGCAGCATAGCGCGTAGTGTCTTCAGTGGGGGGTAGCGTGGCTGAAGCAGAAACATCATCCTCGCTATCCGTTTCAGCCATGAGTGAAAATTGAGCTACCTCTACTTCAGGGGCTGCCGTTTTAAGCGAAACTTCCGCCGCAAACATTCTCGTGTTCGGTGAATCGTCTGACGACTTCCTTAAGCTCACGCTCGCGTAGCGTTTTGCTTCACCAATTTTTGCAAGGCGTGAACGAACTTTCTCCTTCACGCTCTCGGTTTTTTCCGTTTCAAGAGACGCGAGTATCGCTTCATGGGCAGTGAGCGATGCTTCAAAGCGGCTCGCCAACTCGGTGGCAAGTACGGGATCGTTTTCTGAAATCAGCGCGATACGCTCCTCAACGCGGAGGGCGTGAGCATCAAAATTTTCTTCCAAACGGTCTTTGCGTTCTTCGGTTAGCGACTCTTTGACCGCGAGTTGTTGTGCTTCCTCTAAGCGTCGCTCCGCGCGCCACGCCTCAACATCGGCCTGTGCCTCAGGACTTCCTGCAAACGCTACGCGAACTTCCTCGTTCACTGCTGTTTTTACTGGATAGAGTAGGTCGCCTGGAACCGCGCGCTCTGCCGCTTGCGCGACTCCTCCTCCGACAAATACTAAGATGAAAAATGAGGCAAGAGCGGGCATCGATCTTCCAAAATCAAAAACTGAAAAAGGAGAACGCATGCGTCCAGGGAGCGTCACATTTTCAGGAAGTGGTTTCAGCGCGCGGTACTCTCCTAGACGCGTATGCAAAAGAGAACGCTCCTCCGCAGTGAGCGTTACGTTTTTTAGTGTATTCAAAATGTCTTGTTCGTTTTTCATGTTTTTGTTTTGCCCTCTATGCGCGCGCGTAACTCCTGCATACCGCGAGTAATGCGAACCGAAATGACGTTGACCGTTTCTCCGGTAATCTCCGCAATTTCGCGCGGTTTTAATTCTTCCACGTACCTGAGGTACACCGCTTCGCGATACACCTCAGGGAGCGTGTTGATTACCCGAAGCGCATCGTTATAGGCAGTGCTGTTTTCCGCCTGTGCCTTCTCACCAAACTCAATGCCTGCGTCGTGCAATACATCGAGCGAGTCTGGTTTCTTTTTTCGGTAGTGGTCAATAATGAGGTTTCGGGCGATGGTGTAGATGAGCGCCCGCGGGTTTTCAATGTGCTTACCGGAGTGTAAGGTGTCCCACACTCGCATGAAAGTCTCCTGAGTGAGGTCAAGGGCCACGTCTCGGCTACTCGTTTTTGAAAAACAGAAGCGAAACAAGCCATCGGCATACTCGTGATGCCAGGACTCAAAGGATGTTTCTTTTGCGTGCTTCTGCATAGAATGAGACGTTTTTAGGGCAGGTTTCTTTCCCCAAGTATACCGTGTCTATGGTACCCTAAAGGCATGAAAAAAATACTTTCTGTGCTTCCCCACGCTATTGCGCTTTTCGGCGCGGTGATATTTCTTGATTCGCTTCGCTACAAGTTTACGAATGCACCTGAAACACAGGTGATTTTTGGAAAATTGGATGTGTGGGCGGCGACGTGGGGTGCGAGCGGTTTGTTTTCACACACAGGGCTTTTTAGTCAGTACGTCATTGGAAGCGCGGAGTTAGTTGCTTCCATTTTCTTGCTCATTGGCATTACGAAAATGTTTCGCCGATTTCAAGTGGTTGGCGCGTTGATTGCGTTTTGTGTGATGACGGGAGCAGTTTTCTTTCACCTTTTTACTCCACTCGGTATTGACCCGAATATGGATGGGGGAGGGTTGTTTGTGGCGGCAGTGGTCTTGTGGGTTGGTTCAATTGTCTTACTTGTCATTCGTCGTGCGGATTTGAAGGAGATAGTGAGACTAAAATTTGCGTACTTTTTTCCGAAGAAGTAAACACAAAACCCCGCTCACGCGGGGTTTTGTGTTGGTAGTGGCGCCGAAGTGTACCCTTCGGCATCCTACAAAAATATAGTCACTGACGTTCGTTATTTTTGTATGCCAAGCATACGTCCGGCACTCGCTCAACCAAGAAAGTGCACCGCTCTTTCTTGATCTTCGCTCGTTTGGTTGTGGAGATGGTGGGAAGTGTCTTCGCTTCGCTCGCACGCATCGGTCACAAGTCGCCCTTTGGGCGCTCGCGACCCCGCCTCGCATTGCCTTCGGCAACATGCTCCGGCCTTCGATTCCCAGCAGAAGCAAAGCAGTTTGCTTCTTCCGTTTCCACACCAAAACAAAAACCGCCGAAGAGGCGGTTTGTTTTGGTGTGGAGATGCTGGGAATCGAACCCAGATGCAATAAGAGAGTTTTAAGCGAGTCTACAAAACGTAGTTCACTTTAGGTGTTTAAACAGTCGGTATAAAAAGTAAACAAAAGCACCGCCTGCCGAGCTCTTAGTTTTAGTGAAGTGGGTGAGCAGTACACTTCCTTAGCCTGAAGATATTACACCAGCGTTTCTTTATCAGACATCAAGAAACGTGATGTCGTCGGGTCAGCTTATGCAGCGACGCGAACGAACGCAAAGTCAGCCTTTGAAAACAAAGACTGGCCTGCGAAAAACGTGGGTTTTGCACGTTAGTGCGCTCGAGGTTTTAGGTGTTCTCCAGCATTCACCGTTTTGCACGCAGAAAACAAAACTTATTGTCGAAGCCGATCATCCCCCGAAAAAACGGGAAGGGAATTCCTGTTTTTTCGGGGAGTCACCAGCTAGTATTCTTTTTTCAAGGTGCCGGAAAATCAATCGTGAGATTGATTTTTAAGATGCAACTGGATCTGTCGTTTGCTGTCGCGTTCTTTCAACGCCTCTCGCTTATCATACTTCTTTTTATGGCGCGCGACCGCTACTTCCAGCTTTATCTTCCTACCTCTATTATACCATTTTATAGGTACTATTGTCAAACCCTTCTGTCCCTCGTGCTCAGCAAGCGTCACCAACTCTTTTTTGTTTAAGAGTAACCGGCGCGTGCGGTCTGCAGTATAAGAGGCAGGGGTGTTCTCTACTTGATAGGGAGAAATGGTGGCGCCCAAGAGAAATGCTTCGCCACCACGAATGACGACGCGCGCGCCTTCTAAACTTCCCATTCCACTTCGCACCGCTTTCACTTCAAATCCTAGGAGTTCTGCTCCCGCTTCAAACGTTTCAAGTAATTCGTAATTCAAGCGCGCCTTTTTGTTTTCAATAAATGCCATCTAACGGTATAATACCTCGCATGGACACAGACTCAAAAACACAAACCGTGAAAGAAAAAACAGAGAAGAAGGAAAAAGGGAAGAAAGGAAAGAAAAAACCAACACTTCCCAAACAGCTTGAACAGCTCGCGCAGTCTTCTCGTGAGGGGGGTTCGTGGGGAAACTTTACCTCCATCCTCATTACCATCCTCGTTCTCACGATGCTCTACTCTTTTGTCTCAAATGGTGGGAAAGAAGTAGAGCAAGTGTCGCTCTCCGCGCTTGTGTCTGACATTCGTGCGAGCGAAGTGACAAACATTGTGATTGCGGGAGATAAACTCACCATTACCTACAAAGACGAAACTGAAAAAGAGGGGAAAAAAGAGTACAATACCGCGCTCTCTGAGACCTTAGTGAACTACGGCTTAACCGCGGAAGAACTCGCCACCGTTGCCATTGAAGTTAAAAACGAAACTGGTTTTCGCTACTGGTTCTTCGCGCTCGCTCCTATTGCGGTGCCGCTCCTCTTAATCCTCGTGTTTGTGTGGTACCTCTCTCGCCAAGTGCGTGGCGCGGGTATGCAGGCGTTCACCTTCGGGCAGTCAAAAGCGCGCCTCACGGATCCCAAAGACAAAAATTCGCGCATTACGTTTTCTGACGTTGCGGGCGCAAAAGAGGCGAAGGAAGAGCTCACGGAAATCGTAGACTTTTTAAAGAACCCAAAAAAATTCTTGGACATCGGCGCGCGTATCCCGAAAGGAGTGTTGTTGATGGGAGCACCGGGCACCGGGAAGACACTTCTTGGTCGCGCTGTTGCGGGCGAGGCGGGCGTTCCGTTCTTCTCTATCTCAGGATCTGAGTTTGTTGAAATGTTTGTGGGAGTTGGCGCCAGCCGTGTGCGCGATTTATTCCAAATGGCAAAACGCGCGGCGCCCGCCATTATTTTTGTTGATGAAATTGACGCCGTGGGGCGCGTGCGAGGTACGGGGGTTGGTGGGGGAAACGATGAGCGTGAACAAACCTTAAACCAAATTTTGGTTGAAATGGACGGGTTTGAACCCTCAGAGAAAGTCATTGTTATGGCGGCAACAAACCGTCCTGACGTCTTAGACCCCGCGCTTCTTCGTCCCGGCCGCTTTGATCGTCGCGTCACCATTGACCTTCCTGACCGTGAGGGACGAGAGGAAATTCTCAAAATTCATGCGCGTAAAAAACCGCTCGCTGAAGATGTGAATTTAAAAATAGTTGCAGAACGCACCCCAGGATTTTCAGGCGCTGATCTTCAGAGCTTGATGAACGAAGGCGCTATTCTTGCGGCGCGTGAGGATAGAAAGAAGGTAGCGCAGTTTGACTTGGTGCGCTCTATTGAAAAGGTAATGCTTGGTCCTGAGCGAAAAACACACATTCTTTCCCGCAAAGAGAAAGAAATAACCGCGTACCACGAAGCGGGACACGCGCTGGTGGCGAGTGTGTTGCCGTACGCGGACCCCGTGCACAAAATTTCTATTATTTCTCGTGGACGTGCGGCCGGCTACACGCTCAAGCTTCCACTGGATGATAAGAAAATGCAGTCGCGCAATGAATTTTTGGACGACATCGCGGTTAGTTTAGGTGGGTACATTGCTGAAGAAATGGTCTTTGGTGACTTAACGACGGGTCCGTCAAACGACCTTCAGGTATTGACCGCGCTCGCGCGCGATATGGTTACCAAGTACGGTATGAGTAGCGTGATGGGGCCGGTGGCGCTTGAAGGGGAAGGTGGGCGTGCCATGTTTGGGCGCGGTATGAATGAGAAAGAGTATTCTCCTGAAGTGTCCGCAAAAATTGATGCCGAAGTGAAAAAAATTATTGATGACGCGTATCGCAAAGCCACTGATCTTATTGTGAAACATCGCCCGGTCCTTGATGCTATTGCGAAAAAATTGGTGGTTGAAGAGAATATTGAACGTGATGAGTTTGAAAAACTCTTAATTCTTCACGGTATTGAGCCAAAAAAGAAGCAGGACATTGAACACCAGCCCTAAACACGCTGTCCACAGCAGGTCCTCAGAAGGCGTCTAATGGCTCTAAAATGTAGGTACAGGTCGAATTAATAAACCTCCCATAACTAAACGAATCATGATTCAGAAGTTAGCGTGGATTTTTGCTGTAGTATTTCTTGCGGTAGGTGTCTTGGGTTTTGTTCCAGGTATTACCTCTGATGGAATGCTCCTAGGCATCTTTGAGGTTGATATGGTGCACAACATCATTCACCTCGTTTCAGGTGCCGTATTTGCCTATGCAGCAATGCAATCAGCAAAAATGTCTAAAATGGTGTTCAAAGTGTTTGGTGTAATCTATGCGATAGTAGCGGTGGTTGGCCTTATGCAAGGCGACACGGTACTCGGATTGATTGCAACGAACATGGCAGACCATGTTCTCCATGTCATCCTTGCCGTAGCAATGCTCTACATTGGTTTTGGCATGAAAGAGAAAATGATGGCCACCCCGATGGTTTAAGACATCTCTTTCACAAAACCCCGCGTACGCGGGGTTTTGTTTATGTTGCTAAGGCAGTAGATATTGTCTTTTTCTGATGTGTTAGCACTAACGTAGTTATGGCTATACAGAGAAGACTAAGTGTAAGGTTGAGTGCAGAAGACTCATCTTCGTCATCTACAATCGGTTTTTCTTCAGTGTCTTCACTTTCGCTCCCTGTCTCTCCTCGGTCTTTCTTGGGATCTTTTTTGTGTGGCCAGTAACTCGGCCACGGATTCCACATGCTCGGATAGTCGAACACTCCATTTTTCATATTTTATGTAGCTATTTTTATAATTTTCACCCCCTTAAAGAGTTTTTCAGAATAGTTGCTTGTTTTTTGTGAAATGAAAGTTAGTGGTGTATTGCTATACACCAAAAAAGAAAACAGCATTGAAATTTTTTGAATCGTGTGGAGAAAGTCCCATAGTTTCTTTATTGTATTTCTTGTAATTCAAAAGTCAATGAATTATTTCAAGTACGTATTCACTTCTCGCGCACAACGTCTCTGACCTATTGTAACAACTTTGTCGCGACCGCATCAAAGTTGTTACATTGGTGTGGTGAGGAGTTTGGGGAAGCTGTTGCGAGGGTGGGGTAGGAGGGGATATAGTTTAGTTACTGCACCCGTAGCTCAGGCAGGTTAGAGCGTAGAGCTTACTTCAAAGTGAGCGAGGGGAGAACGATTGGGCATGTAAGAGAAGCTTGCGCGCCCGTCGAGTTTCAGAAGTAAAGAGCAAGAGTTCTTTACTTGGTTCAATTCTCGGGCGCGTAGCTCAGTTGGTTAGAGCACAGAGCTTATACCTCTGCGGTCCCTGGTTCGAGTCCAGGCGCGCCCACCAGCCCAATCGATATTCCGAGCGATCGCATGAAGCAAAGACGTAGTCTTTATACCTCTGCGGTCCCAGGGTATCGAGTCCAAGGGGGTGGACCAACAGTGGTTTTGGTTAGGGTTTTCTGCTATGCTCCATGCACACAATAAAAATATATGGCACTTTTTGAAATGATGGTGGCAAAAAATAAACCTTCTGTTCCTGGTGAAGACGGGAACGATTGGAAAGGTGACAGAGATCGTACGCCACCACCTGAGTATGGGAAAGAGTATTCTCCTGTTCCTACGCGGGAAGAGGAAGATGAACTCATTGAAGGGATTTTAACGGGAGTAATTAAATTTAGTCCGTATCTGCTTGCTGCGGTGGCCGCATACTTTGTAGCAACACATTATTTTCGTTCCCCTCGATCAGCCGCCGCTTCTTAGTAGTTTAAGTTGATATACTTGAGTGATGAAAATATGGAGTCCATTTAGAAAAAAGAAGATAGAAGGAGAAGTGGTTGAGTCTGGTGAACAAACTGATGCTCCAAAAAAGAAGTCTCGTGTTTTACGTGGCGCGGGAAAGGTGGCGCGCGCTGGTTGGGGCGCATTAAAAAATTTATTTAAATTTCCTAAAAACCCGGCTGGAGATGTAGTTGCTGTTGGTGCAACGGCAATCGTGACTGCTGCTGTCGTTGCGTCCGGCGCCGGAGAAGGTGATGAGGCGCTTTCGGTTAATGAAGGAACTGTTTCTGAAACACCTTCTTTAGACACGGAAACTAACGCCAGTGAGTTTCCAAATGAGTCGGTTGAAGAATCTTTTGCTCCGCTTCCTGAACTCGCGGTTGACGCGGTGCCTGGCGATGGTGCCATTACCATGATTTCTAAGTGGGCTGAAGTGGCAGCAGCAGATCCAAATATAAATTCCGAACAACTCGGGGGAACACTTGGGGCGTTGGTTGAAGCGGCGCGCTCGGGAGGTGATGTCTACGCGCTTGCCGAAGCACTCGCAAAAGAGTCAGGGCTGTACCAACCAAACGAAGCGTTGAATAGTTTTAATGTTTTCTCTGAAGGCGCGCTTCGTTTGCAATATGATGGTTCAGGCGGATATTCACTAACCATGGTAAATCCCGGCGGAGACTCTCACATCCTTCTCGCCATTTCATCCGAGGGAGTTGAAACAAAACAACCTCCCTATGCGGGTGATCAAATGATTACTCCAAAAAAATAATGAATATAATGAGCTGTTGCTCAACTGTTTTATTCAAAGTGGAGCGAATGCGCTTTTGCCTCGGCGAGTATCTTTAGAGATGGAGCTTCTTTGAGTGCAGGGTCTTTTTGAACGAGGGCAAATGCCTCCGTGCGAGCGGCTTCAACGAGTTTCAGGTTTTTTAATGCCTCCATACCGACGTCGGAGAGGCCCCACTGTCGGCCCCCGTACAGCTCTCCTGCGCCGCGAATTTCCAAGTCTCGCTCTGCCAGTTCAAAACCATTCTTTGCTTTCACAATTGCCTTCAGACGCGCAGAGTCTGTTTTTGTCGATGAATCCACCATTAAAAACGAGTAGGGCTGGTGTGATGAGCGCATCACACGTCCACGGAGCTGGTGCAATTGTGCAAGTCCAAATCGTTCAGCTCCTTCTATCATAATGACGGTGGCGTTTGGAACGTTGACGCCCACCTCAACGACCGACGTTGCCACGAGCACGTCAATAATACCTTTCGCAAATTCACTCATAGTGTCCTCTTTTTCTTTCAGTGTCATTTTGCTGTGAAGTTTTCCAATGACAAACTCTGGGAATATGTTGGCAAGCGACTTCATTTCGCTCGCCACTGACTTTGTTTGAAGCGCAAGCGCTTTGGTCGGGTCGGGTTCGTCAATGCGGGGACAAATAACGTACGCCTGTCTTCCTTCTTTGAGTAAACCGCGAATGTGTTCATACGCTTTTGTTCGGCCGCTTGGTGGGACAACTTCTGTCTTTATTTCTTTTCTTCCCGCGGGAAGTTCATCAAGAATAGTGAGGTCAAGGTCGCCATAAAGAGTGAGTGCCAAGGTGCGGGGAATGGGGGTCGCCGTCATTGAAAGGAGGTGTGGCTGTACTGTGCCTTTTGCCACCAACTCTTTTCTCTGCATCGTGCCGAAGCGGTGTTGCTCATCAATAATGGCGTACGCGAGGTGTTTGAACTGCACTGTTTTTTGAATAAGCGCGTGGGTGCCGATGACAATCGGAATTTCGCCATTTGCCACCCACTTTAAAAATTGTGAACGGGAAATAGGTGTTGCCTCGCGTTTGTTTACTTTAGAAGGAAACTTGTAGCACCCTGATCCCGTGATAAGACCAATCTGAATAGGGTGATCAACAAAAAAATCGGTAAATGTTTTGAAGTGTTGTTTTGCCAAAATTTCAGTGGGGCAAAGGTACGCTACCTGGAGTCGGCCAAAGTCTTGCGCCACTCCTTTTTTGTTTTTTGGCCGACTGGTTGCAACCGCGTAGGCGGTCGCTGCGGCGACCGCCGTTTTTACGCTCCCCACGTCACCTTCCAAAAGGCGGTACATAGGGTGGGGGCGTTCAAAATCTTTGAGAATTTCTTGAATGGCCGTCTCCTGGCCTTTGGTGGGGGAGAAGGGAAATGAGTTGGTAAAGACGGTAACGCGCGCTTCGTCAGCGTCTACCGCGTACGCGCTCCGTGCCACGTGCGCCTCGCGCTCCAGCGCACGCGCGATTTGAATTAAAAACACTTCTTCAAACGCGAACCGTTTTTTTGCCGCTTCGGCATCTTTTTCTTTTTTGGGTTCGTGCGCAAAAATAAGCGCGGACTTTATATCGGGGAGGTTGTATTTTTTTCGTATGTTCTCGGGGATAGGATCGGGGACCTCGTTCCAATCAATAGCGCGCAAAATTTTCTGTATGGTGTGGTACATCCATAGAGACGACACGCCGAATGATTCAGGGTATACGGGGAAGAGTCCCGAGTGTTGTTGCAGAATGGGAATGTTGTCAGTTTTTTCTACCGTGGGGTTTGCAATGTATTTCTTGCCACTCCGTTCTGTTACTTTCCCACGTAGGCGCACCAGCTGCCCCACGGGAATCATTTTCGCGAGGTAGGGTTGGTGGAACCACGTCACTTTGAGTGTTCCCGTTTCGTCGCTAAAATTTCCTTCGGCGATAGGCACTTTTGTTTTCCAGGAACGCTTCATATCTAAGCGCGAAAACTGCCCGTACAAAACCGCTACGTCGCCGTCCTTTAAACTGGAGACCTGTTTGATGTCGGCGGATGATTCGTATCGTGAGGGAAGGTGGTAGAGGAGGTCGCGCACGGTAACAATTCCAAGTTTTTTTAAACCCGGGGTGTGGTGCTTGGTGAGGCGCGCGTGGTGTGAAAGCAAATCGTCAGGGAGCATGGTACAGTAGCAAACAGTGTCACTACAGTATACGCTTCAGAGCTCATGAAAAAAAAGAAAATAGACATTGGAAAGAAGTCACTCAAAGCGCATAAAAAGCTTGGGGGGAAAATTGCTACCGCCTCAAAAGTAACCTTAAAATCGCTCTCTGATTGGAGTACCTACTACACTCCCGGGGTAGGGGCAGTATCCACCCACCTAGCGAAACATCCCCATGACGCGAGCGTCTACACCATCAAGAAAAATACCGTCGCGGTTATCTCTGACGGTTCAGCGGTGTTGGGTTTAGGAAATATCGGCCCCTACGGCGCGCTCCCTGTTATGGAAGGCAAGGCGGCAATTTTTAAAGAGGTGGCGAACGTTGACGCAGTTCCTATCGTTTTAGACACACACGACCAAGAAAAAATTATTGAAACTATTGTACACATTGCGCCCGCATTTGGTGGCATAAACTTAGAAGATATTGCCTCGCCACAGTGTTTTTATATTGAAGAGGAGTTAAAAAAACAACTTTCCATTCCCGTGATGCACGACGACCAGCACGGGACCGCTATCGTGGTTTTGGCAGCGCTCACTAACGCATTAAGAGTGGTAAAAAAGAAAAAGGAAACTGTTTCAATAGTGATTCTTGGTGCAGGAGCTGCGGGTTCTGCGGTAGCAAAATTGCTCGCGCTCGCCGGCTTTAAGGACCTCTGTGTCGTTGATCGTGAAGGCGCACTTTGTAGTTCAACAGCCGAGTTGCCGCTTCATAAAAAAATTCTTGCAATGCTCCCCTCTACAAAGTCTCATCTTAAAACACTTGAAGAGGTTATGGTGGGGGCAGACGTTTTTATTGGCATTTCAAGCGCGAACGCAATAACCCAAAAAATGGTGAAGTCCATGGCGCCACACTCCATTGTTTTTGCGCTTGCCAACCCCACTCCAGAAATTATGCCGGACCTTGCAAAGCGTGCGGGGGCAAAGGTGGTGGCCACAGGAAGGTCTGACTTTCCAAACCAAGTTAACAACGCGCTTGTATTTCCTGGCGTGTTTCGCGGAGCGCTTGACCACCACGTGACTCAGATAACTGACGAAATGAAGCTTCGCGCTGCATACGCGCTCGCCAGAATGGTAAAAAAACCACACGCGGAGCACATCATTCCGTCAGTACTCAATCCTCAGGTGGTGAAAGCGATAGCCAAGGCGATTAAGTAGGATACTTGACTTTTTACTCTCCCACATCACGAAGTGGTTGGTCAGTTTTTCCTTCGCGTAGCAGCGTATACGTACCTGCGGTAACATCAACGTCATAAATATTAAAGTTCGTATCGAGGTCAAAGTTGGGAAAGTGTCGCGCAAAATTCATAGAAATTGAACCCTGCGGACTGGTGACACGGTGGAACACATGGGTGGGCCAGCCTAACAGCGCAGGCCCTGAATGAATTTCTTTTCCGCGATGAACAATAGAGTTTGGGGTAACAACAAATGTTTCTATAGCTCCGTGAGTAGATGTGTACAGTTCAACGACACGTTCTCCCCCCAACACAAGTAGGTTGTCTTCTTGGTCGGGGTGCATGTACCACGCGCGTACGTCGGGACGGTTTACTGCAATCGGGCTAAAGGCGCCCACATCGTGGTGCACGCGGTCAATGGAGTGAATGTATTCAATAAATCCTCCAGGCAAATCGTGAAATTGGACACTCGGTGTGGTGCGCAGTGGCACGAGCGGAATAAAAAATACGAGTCCAGGAACTATGTCGTGATGCAGTTTCTCTTTCATAATACGGGCCATTTTAACACAGCAGAGATTGTTGAAATATTGAGCAATTTGACAATTTTATATAAAAATGATATAATACCACCATGGCTTGGTTTGAAAAGTTGCAAGAAAATGCCCCCACTTTATTTTCCGAATTAAAACGGTCTCGCGCTTTTGCTGTCCCCGAGGAAAGAAACTTTGTTGCGCCACGGTCTCCGCATGAAAAACCACCCATTGAAGATGAGGTGGTAGTACTTGATGTAAATAAAGTAAAGCCTGACTTGGTGGAGAGCCTTGTACATCGTGGAGGTACTGTGGTATTTGATGGCAACGTGACTGACTACTATTTTGATATCAGAAGTGGAGATGTAAAGACATACCCAATGGTGCAGGATTGGCCCCGCATTCGTCATAAACTTCACGTTGATGGGAGAGAAACATATGAGTTTACCCAAAAAGGAGTCCGCTCAACCACTGAAAGTGGCGGTTCAAAGTCAGGTGAATTTACGGAAGTGTGTTCTTCGTATGAAGAAGCTGATGCGGCGATGCGTTCGTACCTTGCTTCTTGCGGGTTAGATAGCACAACGATTGCATCACTCTACGCATGGAATGTTTTTTCTAAACATCGCACTTCTATTGAACTTGAGAATGTCGCGGTTGACGTTGATACGTGGATTCGTCGAGAAATTGTACTTGATGAAACAGCACCAACTCCTATTACGGCCAAACAAACATTTAACACTCCGGATGCTGATGTACAGATACCCACCTACGCTGAGTTTGAAGTTATCTATGACGACCCCGAAGGTGATCCAGAAAAACAGAGTATCGCAAACGCAAAAATTCAAGAACGAGATGCACTCATGGCAGAACTCGGAGTCCAATCCTCAAAGATTGGAACAGGAGTGATTGAATCTCACTATGGTGGAAAACCATCATGGCAAATTCGCGATGAATATAGAAAACAAAAAATAGAGAACGCTGCTTAGTCTGTTTCCCACGGAAGTGCTCCTCCGGGAATGTATGTTTTGAGCGCGGGCTCTCCCTGCTCCCACGTTTCAAGAATTGGGTCGGCAAATATCCATTCAAGTTCCACTTCCTTTTTCGTGGGGAAGCGCGTGTGGTCGCTATGCCATGAATCCAAAAACAGTTGCGCGTACTCGTCAGCGTACTGAATTTTTGGTTCCTCATCTTTATATTCTTCAATAGTGGTGATGAGCGACCCTTTTTTAGTGTAGATACGAGGAACAGGTTCAAGCTCTATATGGAGTGAGTCGGTGTGATCGCAGTCAAACTCAATGACGACGTCTTTTTTAATCTGACTCATGCGTTTTCCTCCGCGGAGGCGGACCGGAACTCCTTTGTGTGGCGCGTGCGTTAAGGCAAAGCGAATATCAAAGTACGTTTCAACGCGTGAGTCTTGAGCAACCCCTGGGATGCTCTGGTATGTTTCGTACTGCGCACGGGTGGTGTTTTCTATAATGTGACCGTCAGTGAGTTTGGGAAGGGATGCGATAAACGATTCGCGAGCGGAACAAACGGCTCGCGGCGTGAAGTCGGGAATTTCCATAAGCGAGAGCGCTAACATTTCTAGGTGATGATTTTGACCCACGTCGCGGAGTGCTCCCACGCCGTCATAAAATGCGCCACGTTTTTCAACACCCATTTCTTCAAAAAGAGTAACCGTCACCTCTTTAATGCGCTCAGTGAGACGGAGCGTTTCGTATAAGTGGTGATCGCGCCTAGCGTGTAAAAGTTTTTGAAGGACGGGTTTTGCCAGGTAGTGGTCAATGCGGAAAATTTCACTCTCGTCAAAATATTCGTCTAAAAATGCATTTAGCGCGCGTGCCGTTTCTTCGTTTTTCCCAAACGGTTTTTCAATAAGAATATTGCGGTGGGTGCTCCCTTTCGGCGCCACCGACGCAATATGGGGGACTAAGGTGCGTACCAACTCAGGCGGTACGGCGAGGTAAAAGCTTTTGAGTGACAAACTGCCACGAAGCATGTCGTTGTGTTCAAAACGTTTTTTGAGTTCTGTAAAAGAGTCAACATCATGAAATTCGCCCCGGTGATAGTGGAAGAGTTCCAAAAATCCTTTCGAAGAGCGCACGGTACAGTCCGACTGAACACGTTTGAGGTTAATAAATACATACTCACGGAAGCTTTCGGTTGTGTGCGGGTGTCTCCCAAAACCAATGACTGAAAATGATTCAGGAATTTTTTTCCTCGTGTAGAGAAAGTAGAGTGAAGGAATTATTTTTCGTGCAAATAAATCTCCCGTCGCACCGAATACGGTGAACGTGATAGGAGTGCCAGCAAGAGTGTTCACGGTAGGGGAATAGTATCAGGTTCACGCTTCACTACCCCCACGTACGTGCCAAAACTATACGTCAATTACCTCAGCGGCGTTTCCTCCTTGGATGTAGACTTCAATGAAGCGGTCGTCTTTGTACCCAGAGCTTCCTACGGCGGCACCAAGTTGTCCTTCAGGAACGTCTTTAAGGCGGTTATACATAGGAATAGTTCGTCCCCCGAGTTCTATTTCTTTAGGCATTTTTCCTCCGTAGTCGTCCAACGTGAGTGTTGTTTTTATGTTTCCGAAGTTATCGGCAAACCACGCGCGTGCTGGCGCGTCTGGAATACCTTCAATGGGTACTTCTACGCCTGGACACAAAATTCCTTTTGAAATGTAGGCGTGCGCGACGCGTGGCATAAAGTTGAGGCTTCTGAACTGTGTGCTACTGATGCGATCTGCTTCCTCCTGATCAATAATGAGGAGTTTCACCAACTCTTTTAGAGACTCGTGGTAGTTAAACACGTGTACCTTATCAATGAGTTTGAATTTTTTAAGGAGTGAGAGCATGTATCCGCCGAGTGTTGACACGATGTCGGTGTTGTCTACGCGGGTGTAACAGAAAGGAGTTCCGTTATCTAGGTTGTTGAAGTGAGAAAATTTATCAATACTTTTTGAGAGCCACCACGCTTTTCGTGAGCGGGGAGCCACGTTTGCAAGAATGAGTCCTTTGCCTCCGTAGAGAGAGTCAAGCGTGTCAATAATCATTCCGCTCGCCTCAAGGTCGTGTGTTGCACCAATAAACGAAACGGGAGCATTGAAGAGGGACTCCGCGCGTGTTACCTGTCGCCCTTTTGCGTTCTCATCGCGACAGTCATTGATGATGGTTATTTGCATACGTAACAATTATGAAAAATAAAAAAGCCCCGAAAGACTGCTTTAAGCATAGCACGGGGCCTCTCTAGAGGGGAAGGGAATTACTAGCGGAGACGACTGGATTCGAACCAGTGAGGGCGGTTAAGCCCTACCTCGTTAGCAGTGAGGCGCTTTCGACCACTCAGCCACGTCTCCGTTTTGACAACGATAACATAAAAGGTTTACACAAACTACCTTCAGTCTGTAGTTCATAAATAGGTTATGTGTGTTACGGTAAACTTCTATGAATTGGATTTTTCTGTCTCTCGCCGCTCCCTTTTTTTGGGCGGGGTCTAATTTTATTGATAAGTACATTTTAGAGAAACACATAAAAGGTATTTTTGACTTTCTCTTTTTTACTACGCTCACAAACTGGGTGTTCTTTTTTGGAATATTTTTATTTATTGGCATGCCTACATTTTCGTGGAATACACTAATTCCGATTAGCACTGGGTTAGTGCTCGTATACTCCTACGGGTTTTATGGGAAGGCTTTACAACAGAGCGATACATCTGCATTAGTAATTTTGTTTAAATTAGTGCCTGTAATTACACTCGCACTCGCTTTTATTTTTCTAGGACAATCTCTTGCCCCACATGAGTTATTTGGTTTTTTTGTTGTTTTATGCGGAGCTTTTTTGATGTCGTTTGAAAAAAGTACAGGGAAATTTTTCAAAGGGTTTTGGATGATACTCGTTGCAATAGTGATTTGGTCTGTGATGACCTTGGTTGTTGATTTTGGTCTTACCACGATGTCGTTTTGGGAATATTTTATGTTAGACAACCTAGGATCTGCCTTAGCTGGACTTACCTTGCTGGCCACTTCTTCTCTCCGTGCTCAAATAAGTGAGGGGATACGCTCTGCAAATATTAAAAAATACTTTTGGTTTTCTATAAACGGTCTCCTAGATTTTTTTGGTCAGATGAGTATCAAAATGGCGCTTGCCATTGCTCCTTCAGCTGGTCTCGTGATGGCGGTAACTCAAGTGCAGTCGTTTTACGCAATACTTATAGGCATTTTTGCAACCATTCTTTTGCCGAACATTATTAGGGAGGATATTAGTAAGACAACTCTCATGAAGAAAGTGTTTGGGGCATCGGTAATGTTTGCGGGTATCTTTTTTATTTTAGTTTTGTAGGCTTATTTCGCCAGCGCAACACGAATAATGTCTGTAGCGCCTGCCTCAAAGAGCGCGCGCGTCGCATCTCCTAACGTTGCGCCGCTTTCGGTAACGTCGTCAATAAGAAAAATTGTTTGCCCGCGTACCGTGGAATGTAAGTGTACTGGCACGAAAAATGCTCCCGCTATATTGTCCGCGCGTTTATTTTTTGGCACTTTCGTTTGACTCGGACGGTCGTGGCGTGAGAGCACATCAGCGTACTGGTACGTATTTTTTATATCGCTTGGGAGGGCTTCAAGTATTCTTTTTACCTGGTGGGCCCCGCGGCGCCGCGCACGCGTGGGAGCAGTGGGGACAGGAACGAGTAGGGGAATATTTTTGTCACTCTTTTTCTCTCGCGTTCTCTCTATATCGCAGATCATGTCGCGTAGTATGAGCGCGAGTACAGAACTACTGTGAGCGTCCCGGTAGTATTTGTTTGCCTTAATGAGCGCGCGCACCCCTTCGTGTGCATAGGGAAGTCCTGTGTAGACACTACTTTCACTTCTCAATGACAATACAAACAAAGGTTTTAGTGTTTCTTTGCTAACCGAGTGTGCCACAACCACGTCCCGGTGTGGAGGGAAAAGCATGTCAACGATCGCCTTAAGTCCAGCGTTCACCATGGTATTCTAGAATAGTACTCCTTAAAAGCGGTATGGCTTTTTCACTAAACTCACTTTCAAAAACAGTAGAATCATTCGTTGATTCGTTTCAAAAAAAAGACGGCGAGAGCGTCGTGGGTATTGATATTGGTACGTCATCAATAAAAATAGTGCAGCTCGCCGAAAAAAAGGGCACGGCGGTGCTAGAAACGTATGGAGAAATTGCACTCGGCCCGTATGGCGACGCTGAAGTGGGGCAGGCAGTAAATCCGCCACCTGAAAAAGTTGCTGAAGCACTCACTGATGTTATGCGTGAGGCAAACGTCACCAGTCGCGTGGGAGGTATCGCGGTTCCGCTCTCGGCAAGTTTGATTAGTTTAATTACACTCCCCACGAAGGATGAACAAGACCTTGCGGCGATGATCCCTATTGAGGCGCGAAAATATATTCCTGTACCGGTGGGAGAGGTAACGCTGGATTGGTTTGTCATTCCCGAAGCAGAGTCAGAGTTTTTGAGTGCTGCGGGAAGAACGAAGACGCCTAACTCAACTGATGTGTTGTTAGTTGCCATTCACAACGCCACACTCACTCGTTTGGACACGATTACGAAAGCGACCGCCATCACGCCACGTTTCTACGAAATTGAAGCGTTCAGCATGGGTCGCGCGGCGTACGAACACGACACCGCGCCTACGATGGTTATTGATCTCGGGGCTTCCAGTACCCGGGTATATGTTATTGAATTCGGCATCATAGATATTTCGCACACTATTACCAAAGGTGGGCAAGATTTAACACATGCGCTCGCGCGTTCGCAGAGTCTCACTTTTTCCGAAGCAGAAACCATTAAACGAACGAAAGGCATTTCAAATCAAGAACTTGGACAAACGAGCCTTGAATTTATTTTTTCCGAAGCGCGGCGCATTTTCCTTAACTACCAGCGCAAAGAGGGGAAGGCAATCGCCAAGGTGGTGTTTGTGGGTGGTGGGGCGCAGCTGTCGGGTATTGATACCATTGCAAAAAATTATTTTGATGCGCCTATCGTGTTTAGTTCCGCGTTTGACCGTGTGCTTGCGCCTGCGTTTATTGCCGACGTGCTCCGAAGTGCGGGCCCCTCGTTTGCAACCGCGGTGGGCCTGGCACTTCGCGCGTTGAAGAAGTAAAGAATAGTGATTAGTTGTTAGTTTCTAGTGGTTAGCCAGACAGAGTCTAAAAATATCCGGCACTTTCTAAAAATAATTGTTAACTATCCACTAGCAACTATCCACTAGCAACTAATGGGTGATACACTTTTTATACGTATGCAAGAGCGGGTCAAAACTTCATTTATTCCAAAAGCCTCACTCGCCGTGGAGCACCGAGAGAGTACCAGCAAAAATCCTATCGGGATCGTTAATATTATCGCGACTATTATTCTGATTGCTGCCATTATTGGTGCCGTGGTGCTTTTTCTCTTTGAGCAGTTCACCATTCAAAGCATTGAACGTAAACGAGATTCTCTTGACCGTGCCCGCGCCGCATTTGAACCTGCCACTATTAAAGAGTTGTCACGTCTCAACACGCGCCTTGAAGGCGGGAGTGTTCTCTTAGGAAGTCACCTGGCGCCCTCGTACCTTTTTGACGAGATAGAAAAACTTACCCTAGACTCAGTTCGTTTCAGAGATTTCTCTTACGGGGAGGTGAGTCCGGGCCGTATCATGGTGGCAATGGCGGGTGAGGCACGGAGTTTTAATGCGCTTGCGCTCCAGTCAGACGCGTTCGGAGCCAGTGATTTTTTTACTGAACCTATTTTCACCGACCTTAACTTAGACGACACGGGAAACGTGGTGTTCACTTTCAACGGTGTGGTTGATACTACTCAACTCAGATTTACGCCACGAGCAGTAACGGACGTTGCTCCTTCCACCGATACATCCAATGAAGTGGCACCATGAGAGGACTAATTCCCGTTTTGTTTGTCGTGATCGCCGGAGGAATTTTCTTCGGATTTATTGACCCTGCATACGATCGTATTCGCGAACTGCGCGCTGAAGAGTCTCAGTTTGACCAAGCGCTTACCCGCTCAAAAGAGTTGCAACAGGTGCGTGACGAACTACTCTCTCGCTACAATACTTTTTCACAAGGTGAATTAGATCGTCTCCAGAAACTGTTGCCTGACAACGTTGATAACGTGCGTTTGATTTTGGACTTTGACTCTCTCGCGTCACGCTACGGTATGCGCGTGCGAAATGTAGCACTTGAAACGAACGAGTCACGCGCGGCGCGCGGTCAAGTAGGGGCAGAGGAGTCGCGGTTTGACTCCCTCATCCTCTCATTTTCAGTAACAGGCAACTATGACACCTTTCGCGCGTTCCTTGCTGACTTGGAGCAGAGTTTGCGTCTTGTTGATGTAAATTCAATTTCATTTTCAGCAACACCGTCTGGAATTTATGATTACGCGGTGTCCATTAAAACGTACTGGCTAAAACCATGATGAATCTCTTTAAACAATACCAACAAGTTATCACTATCGGCCTCGTCGTCATTGCGGGGTTTGTCGCGTACTCAGTCTTTTTTAAGCCAACGAACGAAAACGCGCTTACCGCACAGACAGTTGATCCTTCAAAGACAGCGGTGGAACAAGAATTGATTGCGCTCCTCATTGAACTGCGCTCTATAAAATTAGATACAGCAGTGTTTGGGGATGAACGTTTCAAAGCACTCCAAGATTTTAGTCAGCAGATTGTGCAAGAACCAATCGGTCGAGAAAATCCCTTCGCTCCTCTGGGACAAAAATAGAGTATGGATGTACTCACCCTTCTCAAAGATAAAGGGATAATAGACGACCAAGCGGTCGCAGCGGTTAAAGAAGAGATTAGTCAGCGCGGGCAAACGCTTGAAGAAGCGCTCCTCGCTCGTGGCGTTTCGGCGTCAGACATTTTAGCAGCGCGCGGTGAATACTTTGAAGTTCCCGTCCGTACCCTTGAAAGCGGAGAGACCGTCGCGTACGAAATTTTAAAATACATTCCTGAAGAATCAGCGCGTCACTACCACTTTGTGCCGCTGGCGGTTAATGATGGCGTGTTGGAAGTGGGAACCACGGACCCTGACAATCTTGAGGCAGTTGAAGCACTCAATTTTATTACGTCTCGCACCAACATTCCGTACAAACTGTTTCTCATTTCAGAGAAAGATTTTGAAGCAGTGCTCAGTACGTATAAAGGACTCACGGGGGAAGTGGGGAAGGCACTCAACGAACTACAAACTACCATTACTGTTGACGATGTCGTTGAAGATAGTGGTGCAGAAGAATCTGAAAAAAATATTGTTGCAGAAACCCCTGGAACATTCAAAGAAGACGCGCCCGTTACGAAAATAGTAGCAACGGTGCTCCGCTATGCCGTTGATGGCGCAGCGTCTGACATACACATTGAACCCACTCGCGGAGATGTAAAAGTACGTTTTCGTGTCGATGGATTGATGCACCAATCACTGACGCTTCCGAAAAACGTGGAGCGCGCAGTGGTTGCACGTATCAAAGTGCTCGCTTCGCTTAAGCTAGATGAGCGAAGAAAACCGCAAGACGGCCGCTTCTCTGCCACCATTGACGACCGCCGCATTGATTTTCGTGTTTCAACATTCCCCACCTACCACGGGGAAAAAGTGGTGATGCGTATTTTGAATAGAAACGCTGAGAAATTAACCTTAGAGAGTTTAGGGCTCAGTCCGCGCCACATTGAAATGATACGTCGCGCCATTGCGCGTCCGTATGGCTTGATTATTATTTCAGGCCCTACGGGGTCAGGAAAATCAACAACGCTCTACAGTATGCTCCAGGAGTTAGAGCGTAGCGAGATGAACGTAGTGTCTCTTGAAGACCCAATTGAATATGACGTGGAAGGCGTATCGCAGTCTCAAGTGAGGCCGGAAATTGGGTATACCTTTGCGAGCGGACTTCGCTCTATCCTTCGCCAAGACCCCGACATTATTATGGTGGGAGAAATTCGCGACAAAGAAACCGCACAGCTTGCCATTCAGGCAGCGCTCACGGGGCACCTCGTACTCTCAACCCTTCACACCAACAATGCTATTGGCGTGGTACCTCGCTTGGTAGACATGGGCATTGATCCCTACCTCATTGCGCCGACACTCATTCTCTCCATCGCACAACGTCTTGTTCGCAAGCGTTGTCCTGACGCAGGGAAACCTATGCCCTACGAGGGGAGCGTGTCAGCACTCGTTGGAAAAGAATTTCAAGGTCTCTCTCCGGAATTACTCAAAGAGGTGCCAAAACCAAAAGAAGTGTTTGGTATCGCTCCTTCGCCCGACTGTCCGAATGGAACGCGGGGGAGACTCGGCGTATTTGAATTTCTTCCTACTTCAAAAGAAATTGAACGGGTGATTCTAAAAAATCCCGTTGACGAAGCCATTTTTGAGGTGGCACGTGCTCAGGGTATGATGACCATGAAAGAGGATGCTATTATAAAAATGCTTAACGGCACTATTCCATTTGAAGAAATTAATACTCTTGGTTCGGATGTAGTGCTACAAGACTAATACTATGGGCGACGTCACTAAAAAAAGAAATTATTCCATCCTTCTTGTTGATGATGACAAGTTCCTTTTAGATATTTATTCACTCAAATTTAAAGAGTGTGGTTCAACGGTAGAAGCAGAACCCGACTCAATAAAAGCGCTGGAACGCCTGCGCGGTGGATTTAAACCGAACGTTATTTTACTCGACGTCATTATGCCCAATATGAATGGCTTTGATTTTCTTGAAACCGTTAAAAAAGAAAATCTCGCTCCAGGTGCCACTATTATTATTCTTTCCAACCAAGGACAAGATGAGGATTTAAAAAAGGCGACTGACCTCGGTGCCGATGGATACATTGTAAAGGCGAGTGCCATTCCTTCTGAGGTGTTAGAAAAAACACTCGCCTACGCGGATAAAAAACAAACAGGAAAATAACTCTTTTTCCTCAGAGTGGGCGCGGTGTTCCATTGGCCACCTTATTTTACTTGTATACTAAACCTATGATTCTTTTGTAAGATTCATCTACTATGGATTATGCTACTGAACTCGCTGGTTTAATTGAAACGGTCATCACCGAAGGCGCCTCGGATTTGCACCTTACCACCAACTCGTTTCCGATCATTCGTGTGTCGGGGTCTCTCGTCCCACTCATAAAACGTCCCCAGTACACCAAAGAAGACATACTAGGATTTTTGGATGTGCTCGCAACCCCCGAGGAAAAGCAAAGTTTTTTTGACACCCAGGAGCTCGACTTTTCATTTCAACATAAAGACCAAGCGCGATTCCGCGGAAACTCATTTTTTGAACGAGGAAGCGTTTCCATCGCGCTGCGTATTATTCCAAGCTCAATTAAAACGTTTGAAGAACTCAGCTTGCCACCCATTTTGGATACCTTCGCGAGCTTGGAACAAGGATTTTTCCTTGTCGTCGGCCCCGTGGGGCAGGGAAAGTCAACGACACTCGCTTCAATGATTGAACGGATCAATCAAAACAGAAGCGAACACATTGTGACCATTGAAGATCCTATTGAGTATTTGTTCAAACCAGTAAAGTCTATTATTAATCAGCGCGAAGTTCGTGTGGACACAAAAAGTTTCCACAGCGCGCTCCGCTCAGCGTTTCGTCAAGATGTTGACGTCATTATGGTGGGGGAGATGCGCGGTCCCGACACCATGAGCGCCGCGGTTACTGCCGCAGAAACAGGGCACCTCGTGCTTTCAACGCTCCACACCAACAACGCTGCGCAAACCATTGACCGCATCATTGACTCATTCCCTGCGGGGCAGCAGGACCAAATTCGCCTGCAGCTCGCTTCAAGTTTGGCGGGTATCTTTTCACAACGATTACTCCCCCGTATTTCTGGTGGCTTGATACCGGCGTATGAACTTCTGATTAATAATGAAGCGGTAGCAAACTTAATTCGCGAGCGACGCACGCACGAAATTAACGCCGTCATTGAAACGGGCATGGAAAATGGCATGATTGACATGAACCGCTCTCTCGCCGAATTGGTGCGAAGAGGCGAGATTACTCCCGAAGTAGGACTTTCGCGTTCTCTCAACCCTAAAGCCTTCTCACGACTCATTTAATTTTTCATGTTGTTTAATTACGAAGCACTCGATCAGGCAGGAACAAAACAAACGGGAACCATTGATGCGGTTTCTCGGGACGTGGCGATTCAGTCACTGCAGCGCAGGGGCCTCTCAGTGTCTTCGGTGATAGAGTCTGCGCCACAAGGTGGAACTTTTAACATCGCGCTTTTTGAAACAGTTTCAAACAGCGATATTGTATTGTTGAGTCGACAAATTGCAACACTTTTTGAAGCGCAGGTATCAGCGCTTCGTATCTTCCGCTTGCTTGCTTCAGAAGCGGATAAACCGCTTTTGCAGCGCGTCCTCACTGAAGTTGCTGATGACCTACAGGCAGGAAGTCCCATTTCAAAATCTCTTTCCAAACACCCAAAAGTGTTCAGTTCTTTCTACGTCAACATGGTGAGAAGCGGAGAAGAGTCAGGAAAACTTGACGAGACATTCCTGTACCTCGCTGATTACCTTGACCGTACGTATGAAATTGTTTCTAAGGCGCGCAACGCGCTCATTTACCCCGCATTCGTGATTTCTACGTTCGTGGTGGTGATGATTTTGATGATGACGATGGTTATTCCGCGCATCTCGCAAATTTTGATTGACTCAGGTCAAGAAATTCCGGTGTACACGCAGATCGTTATTGCTATGTCTAATTTCTTTGTGGACTACGGGGTGTTTTTATTGATCTTGGCAGTCATTGGCGGATACTTTTTGGTGCGTTACGCATTGACTGAGGGAGGGAAGGGACAGTTTGACCGTCTGCAACTTCAAATTCCTTACGTAGGAACGCTATATCGAAAACTATATCTTTCGCGTATTGCCGATAACCTTTCAACGATGTTGGGGAGCGGAATTTCAGTCGTGCAAGCAACTGAAATCACGGCGAGCGTTGTGGGCAACGCGCTCTTTGCTGATATTCTCACCGAAACTTCAAATGCTATTAAGGGGGGAGGATCTATTTCAGAATCACTCAGTAAGTATGATGAAATTCCTGGCATCATGACCGCGATGATAAAAGTGGGGGAAGAAACAGGGGAGTTAGGCAAAATTTTGAAAACACTCGCGCGCTTTTACCAACGTGAAGTGACCAACGCCGTCGACACCCTCGTTGACCTCATTGAGCCGTTTATGATTGTGGTTCTTGGCTTAGGCGTTGGTATCTTGCTCGCCTCAGTCCTCATTCCGATATACAACATCTCTTCGGCTATTTAATCCTCTCTCACTTTAGCGAAGTGTCTCTTACTACCGAGCGAGAGAAGATCATAAAAACACCATAGGTGTTTTTATGATTGAACGAGCGCTGGAAGCAAGAAATTGTGTAGCAATTTCTTATCCACACATCCCCCCTCCCAGGGACCGCGAGCTCGTTACAATGGTGGAGACCCTGTATACAAGAAGGTCTTAATATTAAATTGTTTCGTTTACTCATTATGTTCAAAAATACAAAGCGAGGCTTCACTTTAATTGAACTCCTCGTAGTGATTGCAATCATTGGTATTCTTTCGTCAGTAGTCTTGGCATCATTAAATGATGCACGTCAGAAGTCGCGTGACGCAAAACGCGTTGCAGATGTTCGCCAGCTTCAGCTTGCGATGGAGTTGTTCTTCGATGCGAACTCATCGTATCCAACAACCACCTTAGGATCAGGTAACCTTGTTCCTAACTACATCGCTACTATTCCTGCTGATCCATTGGGAGGTTCATACTTCTTTGAATCTCTTTCAGCAACAGATTACAACCTCGGTGCTGACTTGGAAGCAAGCACACACCAGGCATTGAGCGCTGACGTTGATTCCGGAAACGGCGGAACAATTGATGCAGGAGACGACGACAGTTGTACGGGTACTGCTGGACGGTACTGTTACAGCGTGAAGCCGTAAGTTCTCTCGTTTTAACAAAAAACCCAGCCTACGCTGGGTTTTTCTGTTTTAGGAAAACAACTGCTCTAAAGACAAAGCGTGAAAGGGAGTGTCAGTAGTGTACGATATAGACATACATGGAGTTTTTTTTGTTAGGAATTTTTTTTCTCGGAAGTATTGTGGGGAGTTTTTTAAACGTGGTGGTGTTTCGTTTTGGTTTTCAAGAAGCACCTCGTAGTCGTTCTGCGTGCCAGGCGTGTGGACACACGTTGCAGTGGTTTGAATTATTTCCAATCGCGTCGTTTATTTTTTTGAGAGGAAAATGTAGGGCGTGTGGAAGCGCGTTATCTCCACAATATCCGCTCATGGAACTTTCACTCGGCATACTTTTTGTTTTGACAATGCTTGCCGTTCCTTTCCCGCTCACTTTAGTAGGGATATTGTTTTTTGCCTCCGCACTCGTTTTTTGGGCAGTGTTTTTGGCAATTACTGTGTATGATCTAAAACATACACTCGTGCCTTCTGTGCTGGCGTGGTGGTTAATTGGCTCGGCTGTAGCAATGCGCGGACTTGACGCGCTTTTGTTCAGCGATCCGGCGCTGTTTGTTGATGGAGTAATAGGAGGCGTATTAAGTGCATTTTTTATTGGAATAGTGGTGTTGGTTACTCGCGGTAGGGGAATGGGTGCAGGTGATATCTATATTGCCGGGGCGATCGGGATACTCTTTGGCTTAAGTCGTGGCTTTGAAGTATTACTCATTGCATTTTGGATAGGTGCACTTGTTGGAATTGCACTCATTGGTGGCGGATACCTTTATAGAACGTATAGGTTACCCCCGTTTTTAAGAAGCAAAAATCTCCAAAGAGGGAAAGGAGGATTTAGAATGAAGTCTGAAGTGCCGTTCGTTCCTTTTCTTTTTTTGGCAACGTGCATAGGGATGTTCACGCACTTCTCTCCACTCGCACTTATCGCAACGTATACGGGCATTCTATGGCCATAAAAACTCATCATTTATCACGCATTACTCATTGCAGCGTAAAAGTATTTTGTGCTTTCTCACTGGTTGAGTTGTTGGTGGTGCTCAGTATTTTAACGATGGTTTCAAGCGTAGTGCTCGCCAACCACTCACGTTTTAACGGAACCGTTCTTTTAGGCTCGCTCGCGTATGACATTGCGCTTTCGGTGCGTCAGGCACAAGTATATGGTTTATCAGTTCGCCAATACTCCGATGATTTCCACGTGGGATACGGGGTTCATTTTTCGGATGCGAGTTCCTATATTTTTTTTGTTGATAGAAACATAAATCAGCAGTACGACGAAGGAGAGGATTCCATCGTGCAAACCTATACCGTTGGGCGTGGGCACATCATTCAGTCGTTCTGCGGAGTCACTGCCAACGGCACTGAACGCTGTTCAGATTCAGAGACTCCCATAACGCACCTCGATGTTGTTTTTTTGCGCCCCGACCCCGATGCGGTAATGAGCTCTAACGAACCTGGCATGCTCTCGCAAGGTATTATTACCGTAGCGGCGCCTTCGGGAGACACGCGTTCCATCGTAGTTGCCTCAACGGGACAAATTTCAGTACAGAATCCATGAAAAAATTAGTATCCAGTATCCAGTATCCAGTATCCAGGGAAGCGCACAAGCGGGACGTTTTTCATACTCAATACTCAATACTCAATATCCAATACTCCAGTGTGAAGCCCGGCTTCACGTTGATTGAAATGATGGTGGCTGTTTCTATTTTTTCAATTGTTATGTTAATTGGCGTCGGTGCGCTGCTTTCACTCGTTGACGCCAACCGTCGCGCGCAGGCAATAAATTCTGTTATCAATAACATGAATGCAGCGTTAGAAAGTATGTCGCGCTCAGTTCGTGTGGGAACTACCTACCACTGCCGTACGAACGCGGTGGTGCCGAGTCCTGAAGAAATTTCTGAAACGCAAGACTGCGCAGCTGGCGGAGGGTTACTGCTTGCTTTTGAGGCGTCAGACGGTGATCGCTCTGACCCTGAAGATCAAATTGTGTACCGACTCAACACGCTTCAGTCGCAGTTAGAACGTTCACTTGATTCGGGGGCAACGTGGGTTGCACTCACTGCACCTGAAGTGACCATAGAGTCGTTTGAATTTTTTGTCATAGGATCTTCACCACTCTCCGCGGGAGATGCCATTCAACCGCGCGTGCTTATGAAGATCCGTGGATCGGCGCCCGTACCGGGAGGTTCAACCAATTTCAGCGTGCAGGCGTCAGTGACACAGAGAATTATTGATATATGAAAAAATTAGTATCCAGTATCCAGTATCCAGTATCCAGGGAAACGCAAAAGCGGGACGTTTTTCATACTCAATACTCTCTACGGGGTTTCACTTCGACCAGAGAGGGAGAAAATGAAAACGAGTTTTCATTTTTCCCGAACGCCGTCGAAGCAAAAGCGCAACGCGCTTTTACGCTGATAGAAACATTGGTGGCTATTTCTATTCTCCTTCTTTCGCTCGCTGCTCCACTTTCCATTGCGGCACAATCACTACGCTCTGCCTATTACGCACGAGATCAAATCACCGCGTTCTATCTTGCACAAGAGGCCGTGGAGTACGTGCGGGCGGTGCGTGACCAGAATTACCTCGGCGGTATTCCATGGCTCACGGGGATTGAAGATTGTGTTGATACAACGTGCGCGGTTGATTTCACCAACTTTAGTCATGAAGTGTGCGCAGGTGACTGCCCACTCCTTTTGCTTGGAAACACCTCAGGTCTCTTTAACCTAAGTTCAGGAGACCCAACGATCTATCGTCGCACCTTGGAAATAAACTCCATCGAAGGAATATCGGACGAGGTGACCGTGTTGGTTCGTGTCTCGTGGCAGAGCGGAAAAATAGAACGAGAGTTTGAAGTTCAAGAACAACTCTTTAATTGGCTATGAAAAACAAATTAGTATCCAGTATCCAGTATCCAGTATCCAGGGAAACGCAAAAGCGGGACGTTCTTCATACTCAATACTCAATACTCAATACTCAACACTCTCCACGCGGATTCACTTCGACAAGCGAGAACGATGCGAATGGATACATTCGTGATGTTCGAGCGCCGTCGAGGCAAACCCTGAAAGGGTTTACGCTACTCATCGCTGTTCTCATTTCAGGCATTCTGCTTGCGTTAGGGTTTGCCATTTATAACATTGCCTCAAAAGATATTATTCTCTCCTCATCCGGAAGAGAGTCACAGTTTGCCTTTTATGCCGCCGATTCAGGGACCGAGTGCGCCCTCTACTGGGACTATCAATTCAGTGCGTTTGCTACAACATCGGCATTGGCTGAAATAAATTGTGGCGATGAAGTGGTGCCGCTCACCCGTACCTACGACGCGGTGACGGGAGATTATCGAACCACGTTTTCTTTTTCGCTTGGCTCTGCTCCCGTTGACGCATGTTCCAGCGTGGAAGTAACTAAAGTTGAGAGCCCCGTTCAAACGGTGGTGGTTGCCTCAGGGTACAACACGTGTGTCGCTGAGAACCCACGTCGCATTGAGCGTGCGATTCGAGTACAATACTGAGGATGGCCTCTGTTCCTAGCGATGTGCGAGCTCGTGTAGAGAAGCTCCGCGAAGCGATTAACCACTATCGCTACCTGTATCACGTGGAGGATAAAGAAGATATATCTCCCGAAGCGCTCGACGCCTTAAAACACGAACTCGCCACTCTTGAAGAAGCGTACCCTACGCTGGTTACTCCTGATTCGCCCACGCAGCGCGTAGCTGGAGCACCGCTTCCTGAGTTTAAAAAAGTCGCGCATTCAGTAGCCCAGTGGTCGTTCAATGATGTTTTTAATGAAGAAGAACTTCGTGCCTTTGATGAGCGAGTAAAGAAAAATATTCGCACCGAATTTGGAAGTAATGCTACTCCCACGTACACGGCGGAGTTAAAAATTGATGGATTAAAAATTGTATTGACCTATAAAAACGGAATTCTTGAAACCGCAGCAACACGTGGAGATGGTGTCGTGGGGGAGGATGTCACGATGAATGTGCGCACCATTGAGTCAGTACCACTAAAACTTGCCATGCCGCTCGACGTCGTGGTTGAGGGAGAAGTGTGGATGGGGAAAAAAGGTCTCGTGGCATTAAATAAAAAAAGAAAGAAGGGTGATGAGGCAGAGTTCGCCAACCCGCGTAATGCAGCCGCAGGGTCTATACGCCAGCTGGATCCAAAGGTAGCGAGCGAGCGAGCACTGGATACGTTTATCTACGACCTTGCCGCTTCTTCTGGGACCATCCCCGAAACACAGATTGAAGAACTCCAATTTCTCAAACAGTTAGGATTTAAAGTAAACAAACACGCACTGTGTGCGTCAAATATTGAAGAGGTTATTTCATTTTGGAAAGGGTGGCATCAGAGGAAAGATAAGCAAGACTACCTCATTGATGGCGTGGTGGTGAAAGTGAATGAACGAGCGTTTCAAGAAGTGCTCGGGTACACCGGGAAAGCTCCACGATTTGCGGTTGCATTAAAATTTCCCGCAGTGCAGGTGACCACAACGGTTCTAGACATTGTGTTGCAGATTGGTCGCACCGGTATTTTAACTCCGGTCGCGCATCTCGAGCCGACTTCAGTAGGTGGCGTAGTGGTTTCGCGCGCGACGCTTCACAACGAGGATCAAATTAACCGATTGGATGTCCGAATTGGAGATACGGTTGTTATACAGCGCGCTGGAGACGTCATTCCCGAGGTGGTGCAGGTGGTACCGGAACTGAGAGTTAAAGGAACAAAACCGTATGTGTTTCCAAAGAAAGTACCAGAGTGTGGAGGAGACGGCGCAATTGAACGCGTGCCAGGCCTCGCCGCGTGGCGTTGTGTTTCAAAAAATTCTCTTGCCCAACAAAAACGTCGCTTCTATCACTTTGTGGGAAAGAGCGCTGTTGATATTGAGGGATTGGGGAAGCGTACGGTGGATAGCTTGCTTGAGTCAGGGTTGGTTACCAGTTACGCAGATATTTTTTCGCTCACTGAAGGCGATTTTTTAGGTTTAGAGGGATTTGCCGAGCTTTCTGCACAAAATACTGTTCAGGCAATCCACGCAAGAAAAAAAATACCCCTCGCGCGTCTTTTGGTGGGACTTTCCATTCCGCAGGTAGGTGAAGAAACGGCGCACGATATTGCAGAGCATTTTGGTACCGTAGAAAAAATTCGCGTTGCATCCTATGAGGAATTAGTTGCTCTTGAGGGGGTGGGAGATATTGTGGCTCATTCAATTACTAATTGGTTTGCTGATTCTGAAAATGCACATTACCTAGACGAACTTCTCACACGAGTAACCATTCTCAAAGCAGTAAAGAAAAAAGGGGGCACACTTTCCGGTATGACGCTGGTCGTTACGGGGACGCTGCAGACGCTCTCGCGCCTTGAAGCAGAATCTCGTATCCGTGACGCGGGGGGCCAGGTGGGGTCTTCGGTTTCTAAAAACACCACGTACGTAGTGGCAGGGGAGAATGCAGGTTCAAAATTAGAAAAAGCTCGCGCCCTTGGGGTACGTGTTATTTTAGAAAAAGAGTTTTTAGAACTCCTGGCACCTCGCTCCTAATTTTGTTACGATGCCTGTACGAATATGGCTATTTCAAAAGACGAGGTAAAAAAACTTGCAGAGCTCTCTCGTTTGGAACTCACTGATGCCGAGGTTGAAAAAATGCAACACGATATAGACGCGGTAATTTCCTACGTTGATACGTTGCAAACGGTAGACCTCCCTGAAGTCCCCGAAGGCACCATTTACTTTGATGAGGTAAACGTGATGCGTGAAGACGGTGACGCACTCCCTGGAGACGCGTTTACTGACGCGCTTCTTGCTCAGGCGCCGCGTCGTCAGGGGCGATTCGTGAAAGTGAAAAAAATTCTTGGCTCATAATATGGATACAAAAAAACTTTCAGCTAAAGCAATCGCCGAAGGCATACGAACAAAGCAGTTTTCTGCTGTTGAAGTGACTCGCGCGTACTTAAAAAATATTGAAGCACAAAATACCACGCTCAATGCGCTCCTTGAGGTGTTTGATGATGCTGAAAAAAATGCCGCGCGCGTTGATGAACTCATTGCAAAAGGAGAAGTGACTTCGCCGCTCTCAGGTGTGCCTATGGTGGTTAAAGATAATATTTTAATTGAGGGGAAAATAGCGAGCGCGGCGTCTCGTATGCTCGCCACTCACCGAGCGCCGTATGACGCGACCGCAATTTCAAAATTAAAAAAAGCGGGAGTTGTTTTTTTAGGGAGAGCAAATATGGACGAATTTGCGATGGGTTCTTCAACGGAAAATTCCGCGTACGGTCCAAGTAAAAATCCGTTTGATGTTACGCGTGTCCCTGGAGGATCTTCGGGCGGGTCTGCGTCAGCAGTTGCGGCCGACCTTGTTCCTGTTTCGCTTGGGTCTGAGACGTGTGGTTCTATTCGTCAGCCCGCATCACTCTGTGGATTGGTTGGTTTGAAACCGACGTACGGCGCTATTTCGCGGTACGGTTTGATTGCGATGGGTTCTTCGCTTGATCAAATTGGTCCACTTTCTCATACCGTGGATGACAGCGAATTACTTTTTGAAGCGATGAAGGGTCACGACGATATGGATAGCACGAGTTTACCCGACGACGGAGAAGTGGCGACGCCAAAGAATAAAAAAATTGGAATTCCTCGTGAGTTTGTAAAAGACGCGGCACCCGCAGTGCAAGAGGTATTTGAAAAATCGCTCGCGACACTCCGTGAGCGCGGGTATGAAATTGTAGATATTGAATTTCCCTCAGCACCGTTTGGACTTGCCGCGTACTACATCGTGATGCCCGCAGAAGTGTCTACCAACCTTGCACGACTCGATGGAGTTCGCTACGGGTTGCACGTGGAGGGGAAGGACCTGTTGGACGAGTATAAAAAATCGCGCCGCGAAGGATTTGGTCCAGAAACGCGCCGTCGCATCATTCTTGGCGCGTACGTACTTTCTTCAGGGTACTACGATGCCTATTATCGACGAGCAACGGCGCTCCGTAGCGTTATTGCCAAAGATTTAGAGCGAGCATTTGCAGACGTTTCATACATCGCAACTCCGACGACGCCAAACGCGGCATTTAAAATTGGTGAGAAGAGCGACCCGCTTTCTATGTACCTTGAAGACGTGTTTGCCGCGCCAGCAAACTTAACGGGTATTCCTGCTATTTCTGTTCCGCATCAAACGATTGTGCGCGACGGAGTAACCCTTCCTGTAGGGATTCAATTTATGAGTCCGAAGCGCACTGAAAAAACACTCTTTACTATTGCGCGCGATTTGATGGAGGGGTAAGAGAATTTTTCTTGATACTATAGAGAGGAATGGACTGGCTACACTTTTTAAACCTTCAGTTTTGGTATTGTGTCATTTACTCACTCTTCGGAGGGGAGTGTACCTATGTAAACGAAAATGGTGAAGTGGTTCCGGTGGTACAAGCGCCGCCGACAGAACAGGTTGGTTTTTTTGAATCTATAGTGAACGCATTTTCTTCAGGGGGGAGCGCGGTGTGGGATTCAGTTTCCGGTGTACTTTTTTTTCTGTGGGACGCGTTCAGCGCGCTCTCGTGGACATTCTCCACGTTACTTTTCATTGCTATCCTTGCAACGCTTGGAGGATTGGCATGGGTTCGTTTTCGTGAACTCTCTCAGTACGGAGTGCTTCCTCCTAAAACCGAAGCTGAGCGTGCGATGCGTGATCAATGGAATGAGCTTCTTGAGGGAGCACTCTCTTCTGACCCTAAGGAGTGGCGCGAATCAATTCTCGCCGCTGACCGTATGCTCGGCGACCTTCTTGGAGCACTCGGTATTCAAGGCGCGACTACCCCAGACAAAATGCGTATGCTTCCTGAAGACGCGTTTCAAACAGTGCCCCAAGCGTGGGAAGCACACCGCGTGCGAAATTTTATTTCAAGCGGTGCCTCTGATTTTATTTTGACGCAACGCGAAGCGTTTCGCGTGATGAAGCTCTATGAGCAAGTTTTTGAAGAGCATCGGTATATTTAAAAAAGTTGATAGTGGTTAGTGGTCGGTGGTTAGCATAGTAAACCTTGAAACAATTAGAAAAAAGAGTAGAATAGTCTTACCTAGAAACTAGCCACTAGTATCTAGCAACTAGTATAGCGGGGTAGAGGAGAGGTACCTCGGGAGGCTCATAACCTCCAGACCCTGGTTCGATTCCAGGCCCCGCAACAAACAAAAAAAGCACCGCAAGGTGCTTTTTTGATTGTAGACGGGGCAGCAAGACAAAAGTTTGTCTTGCGTCTAGAATCGAACGGGAGGGGGTCGGGGAACGGGAGTTCCCCGTATAGGAAGGCAGGACGAAGTCCGTTGGAAAACCGTTGGTTTCCAAAGAGTGAGATAGCAAAGCGTCCAGGCCCCGCAACAAAATAAAAAACGCCGCGAGGCGTTTTTTCTGTTTTTTATGGTACCGTAGCAGTAATTATGCAAGCACTGATTCTCGCCGCGGGGAAGGGAACGCGAATGCGGCCGCTCACTGACGACAGGCCAAAACCGATGGTGCACCTTTTAGGGAAGCCAATTCTCGCGCACGCTATTGAGTGCTTACCAAAAGAAATTACTGAGGTGGTGGTGGTTATCGGGTACCACGGGGAAAAAATTAAAGAATACTTCGGGTCTTCGTATAACGAAAGAGCAATTTCATACGTTGAGCAACGTGAAAACAAAGGCCCTGCTCACGCGCTCTTCACGGCGCGTGAAGCTCTCACCTCAGACCCGTTTTTACTTGCTGCAGGTGACAATGTAAATGTGTTTTCAATTCCGTCATACATACACCCCGGCTCGTACGTACTCTACGTGCACTCGCACCAAGAGCCATACCGTTTTGGAGTAGTGGAGTTAACTGAAGACGGAAAACGGGTAAAAAATATAGAAGAGAAACCAGAAAGCCCTGCGTCTAACCTCATCAGCACGGGAACTATGATTTTAGGGAAAGATGTATTTAACCTTTCGCTTACTCTTCACAAAGAGCGAGGAGAATATTTTATGCCTCCGGTCGTGATGCAGGCAGTTTCGGAAGGAATCCCGGTGTCTGTTGAAGAACAGACGTTGTGGATAGGGGTTGATTCGCCAGGAGATATACCTGTTGCGGAGCTTGAACTAGCGCGTTTTTTAGAAAAAAAAGGTTTGGGGAAAAACGACGCCTGATGGTATTATCAACATTATTGGTCGACATAGCTCAGATGGTTAGAGCGTGGGACTCATAAGCCCAAGGTCGGAGGTTCGATTCCTCCTGTCGACACTCTTTTCAATCCACAAGATAAAAAATTGTGTTTTAAATTTTTTATGGTAGTCTTTTCCAATGGGGGATATACCTATTCCATTTGGCCTCACGTTTGATGATGTGCTCCTTGAGCCTCGCAAGACCTCTGTCATGCGAAACGAGGCTTCGGTCAAAACTCAGTTTTCAAAAAATATAACCATTGATATTCCGCTTATTGCAGCGGCGTCTGACACTGTGAGTGAGCCCGCGCTCGCCATCGCGCTCGCCAAAGCCGGAGGCATCGCGGTACTTCACCGTAACTGTAGTGTTGAAGACCAGCTTGCCATGGTACGCGAGGTAAAAAAGGCAGGAGTAAAAGTAGCAGCGGCAATTGGTCCCACTGATGTAGAGCGCGCGCGCCTCCTTGATGAAGCGGGGGTTGACGCGGTAGTGATGGACTGCGCGCATGCTCATGCTCCAGGTATTATTGAAGCAGCGAAGAAAATAAAATCATTTCTCAAAGCAGACTTTGTGGTGGGGAACATAGTGACCGCGGAGGCGGCGCGCGATTTTGCTCCGTACGCGGACGCGTTTAAAGTTGGCATCGGACCTGGTTCTATTTGCACTACGCGCATTGTGAGTGGTGTGGGAGTTCCCCAGCTCACCGCTATTCAAAATGTTGTTTCAGTTGCACACAAAAAACAAATTCCTGTTATTGCGGACGGCGGTATTCGCGCCTCGGGAGATATGGTTAAAGCGTTTGCCATGGGAGCGTCATCAGTTATGCTCGGCTCGCTCTTTGCGGGAACCGAAGAAGCGCCTGGCGACGTCGTTGTCGTGTCGGGGAAAAAATATAAAGTGTATCGCGGGATGGGAAGCAAGGAGGCGCTAGAAAAACGCCACGCGGTTGATCGTTATGCGCAAGATGTGGGCAACCACACACCCGAAGGAATTTCAGGAATGGTCCCGTTTCGGGGCACGGTGAAAGAGTTCACGAATCAGATGGTGAATGGCATACGGTCAGGAATGGGATACATAGGCGCGCCCACCATTTCCGATATTAAAAAGCAGGCGCGGTTTATTCGCATTACGTCTGCTGGACTTATGGAGTCGCACCCCCACTCGCTCACCATGCGTCCGGAGCGCGAAGAACAATAGTATGAATGCACTTAGTCCAAAAAAAGCAGAACTTCACACACATCTTGGCGCCGCGGTAGACCCCGTGGTCTTGTGGACTATCGCGCACCAACAAGGTATTCGTCTGCCTGTGCGCAACTATTGGGATTTTCAGAAAATGATCACCATGTCGGGTGATAAAAAAAACGAATCACTCCACGCGATGGATAAAGATTTTTTCCACTGGACTGAACTTATTCAGTCGTCGCCCGAAGCACTTGAAATGTCGGTCCACTCAGTGATTGGGGGAGGGTATCGAAAATGTAATTTGACGCTCCAAGAACTTCGCTTTAACCCTATGCTCAGAAATCGTGCCGGTGAGCGTGACCTAGATCACATTATTCTTGCGGCGCTGTGGGGTATGCGTCGCGCGGTTTTGGAATATCCGGAAGTAAAAGCGGGAGTTATTTTGATGATGGATAGGCGATTCTCACTTACGCAAAACGAAATTATTGTAGAAAAGGCAATTCGCTACATGAACGATGGCATCATCGGCGTTGACGTAGCGGGGCCTGACCACCCTACATTTTCTATGGAAGCGCACGCGCCACTGTTTGAGCGCGCACGAAACGCGGGGTTGGGAATTACGGTACACACGGGCGAAGTGGGCAACATTGATGAAATGGAGTACGTTATCAAGAACATTAAACCGGATCGCATCGGCCACGGCGTTATGGCTGCAGCACACCCACACCTCCTTGAGCTATTGCGTTCAAGTGGCATTACGCTTGAAGTGTGTCCTACCTCAAACTTACGAAATAGCGTTCTTCCTGACGTGGAGACGTTAAAACGCACACTACGCACGTTTATAGACAGTGGGGTCGCGTTCACTATAAACACCGATGGACCGGAGATGTACCAGACCAATGTGCTCAACGAAGAAATGTTTCTGCAGTCAGAAGGAATTTTAAGTGAAGCAGAAGTTGCTACCTGCACCGAACGCGCATTCAACGCGTCATTTATTAAAACATCGTGAGCCCTATGAAACACGACTCAATTGCGGTTTTAGATTTTGGTTCTCAGTATAGCCACCTCATCGTACGCCGCATCAGAGAATTAGGTGTTCACGCTGAACTTCTCTCGCCGCACATGAAGGCAAGCGAACTAAAAGAGTACAAAGGAATTATTTTTTCAGGAGGACCTCAAAACCTTTCTGACTCGGACGCGCTCATTGCCGACATCGCCATTTACGCGCTTCCCGTGCCTCTCTTGGGTATTTGCTACGGGTTGCAGTTGATGGCGCACCAGTTGGGGGGAAGTGTAGGTGCGGGGAAAGAACGAGAATATGGGCCTACCGACGTAACTATTACTGAAACTACAGGTTTATTTGCAGGACTCAATGCCACCGAGCGCGTGTGGATGTCTCACGGAGATTATGTCGCAACAGTTCCCGAAGGATTTACGGTCACTGCATTTTCTCCCACGTGTCCGACCGCGGGGATGATGAATGAAAAAACGAAACGATATGGAATCCAGTTTCACCCCGAGGTGGTGCATACCAAAAACGGAATGCGCGTTCTTGAAAATTTTATTGCCATAACGGGCGCGAACAAAACGTGGTCGCTCAATGAGGGATGGATTGAAGAACAGGTGTCACGCATCAGAACTCAGGTAGGGGATAGTCGCGTTTTGTGTGCGCTCTCGGGAGGCGTTGACTCTTCCGTCGCCGCATTTTTGGTGCACCGCGCGGTGGGGAGCCAGCTAACGTGTGTCTATGTAGACACGGGGTTAATGAGGAAGAACGAAACGCAGGAAGTACGTGATGCGTTTGCCGCTCTTCCCGACTTGGATTTTCGCGTCATAGAGGCCGAAAGCGTGTTTTTGGAAAAGCTAGCGGGAGTTACCGAGCCAGAAGAAAAAAGAAAAATTATTGGCGAAACGTTCATTCGCATTTTTGAGAAAGAGGCAAAAACCATTGGTGACGCAGAATTTTTAGTTCAAGGAACGCTCTACACTGACGTCATTACCTCGGGCGTTTCCGTAGGAGGTGTTGCGGCAAAAATAAAGTCTCACCACAACGTGGGCGGACTACCCAAGGATCTTTCATTTTCATTGATTGAACCACTCCGCGACCTCTACAAAGATGAAGTTCGCATGCTCGGGCGTGCCCTCGGCGTTCCTCTCACTATCGTGGAGCGCCAACCGTTTCCTGGTCCAGGGCTTGCTGTTCGCATTATTGGAGACATCACTCCTGATCGTTTACATATTTTGCGCGAAGCAGACGCCATTTTTAGAGAAGAAATAAAAAATGCAAACCTCGGAAGTGCTATTCAGCAGTATTTTACGGTGCTCCCCGTCGTGCGTTCAGTGGGGGTGCAGGGGGACGCGCGTACCTATGGATATCCCATTATTTTGCGTGCAGTTACCACAACCGACTTTATGACTGCCGACTGGGCGCGCATTCCGTACGAGGTGTTGGAAAAAATTTCAACGCGCATCACGAACGAAGTAAAAGACGTTACCCGCGTGGTGTACGACATCACTCCCAAACCTCCCGGAACCGTAGAGTGGGAGTAGGTAGATGTTGCTATACTAGTTGCTATGGAACTTTTTATATGGATAGGAGTTTTTTTAGCGGCACTCGTCGCGCTCATTAAGGGTGCCGATTGGGTATTGGAGAGCGCACAGAAAATTGGTCTTGCGCTCGGTATGGCACCGTTTTTGGTCGGAGTGGTTATTGTGGGGTTTGGGACCTCAACACCCGAGTTAGTATCATCACTTTTTGGTATGTGGCAAGGCGCAACCGAAATTCCCGTCGCAAACGCCGTAGGGTCAAACGTTGCCAATATTCTTCTCATCATTGGTCTTTCGGCGATTTTTTCAAGAGGTGCATTGGCGGTAAATAAAAACCTTATTGATTTAGAAATTCCGCTCCTTGTTCTCGTTACACTCTTTTTCTACGGCGTTGCGTATGACGGAGTAGTAACCATTGCCGAGTCAGTGTTTCTTCTTCTCGGCTTCGTCGTGTACCTACTCTATTCATTTTTTCACCGAGACGGAGTGGAGGAGAGTATCGTCACCGAAAAACCAAAGGTATCTATAAAAGATATTGCGCTTCTTTTGGTAGGGTTTGTGTTTTTGATTGCGGGCGCCAAGTATTTAATTGACGCGGTGTTGGTGGTGTCAGAAATGGTAGGGATTTCAGTGGGCATCATTACTATTCTTGCTGTAGCGGTGGGAACGTCGCTCCCTGAGTTGATTGTGTCTATTAAAGCCGCACTCGCCAAACAGGGTGAAATTTCAGTGGGGAATATTTTTGGCTCCAATGTGTTTAATATACTTTTAGTGGTCGGCGTTTCTGGATTATTTGGGACACAAACGTTGGACGCAGCAACGATGACGTACGCCCTACCTATGCTCTTGGTGGCCACGTTTGTCTTTATCATTTCAGGTATTTCAAAAAAGATTTACGTCTGGGAAGGCGCCTTCTACATCCTCATCTACGCACTCTTTGTCGCCAAAATTTTTGGTTGGGTGTAATTGAAAAAAGTGGCTTTTTAAGGTATCTTTTGGGAACGCAGTCGTATGAGTGGCAGCTTGCAGTCGTAAGCAAAGCTTCCATCTGCTGCGTTCGGGAAAAATAAAAATTTATTTTCATTTTCTCCCTCACTTGCAGTCGCAAGTGAAAGCTTGCGCCTGCATCATTCGGAGATAATAAATATAAATGTTATTATCCTCTTCATTCGCAGTCGTAGCTCAACTGGTTAGAGCACCCGCCTGTCACGTGGGAGGTTGCGGGTTCAAGTCCCGTCGACTGCGCACATTTTAAATCTCGCTTTGAAAAAGCGAGATTTTTCGTTAGAATGTCGGGACGAGATAAGCGAACCTGCCTGGAAGCCTAGCGATGCTAGTCTTGCAACGGCGGCGCTCGAAGAGAATATACGCAAGCGTCTATTCTCCTTCTCGCTTGCTGTTGTATCGGGTATGATACAACAGCTTCACTCGGACGTCATGAAAGCTTGGCTTTCGCGACGCTGCTCGCTTGCCGTTGTAGCTCAGCTGGTAGAGCACTTCCATGGTAAGGAAGAGGTCCCCGGTTCAATCCCGGGCAACGGCTCCAGCTTTTCCATTTTTGGGAAAGTGTTGCCACCTTAGCTCAGTTGGTAGAGCAATTGCATCGTAAGCAATGGGTCCCCGGTTCAAGTCCGGGAGGTGGCTCCAGAACAGTGCGATACACTGCCAGTATATGACCAAAGACGAGGCAAAAAAACGCATTAAAGAGATTGAGGATGCTATGGCGCTCCCGGACTTTTGGAATGATTCGGGAAAGGCACAAGCACTCATTAAAGAAATGAAAGACCTTGCTGCGGTCGCTGAAGGCGGGTCGCGTTATGACAACGGGCCTGCAACTATTTCTATTCTTGCGGGAGCAGGAGGAGACGATGCTGAAGATTTTGCCGGCATTCTCTTTCGTATGTACCAAGGCTACGCGACCCAAGAAGGGTACGAGGTGCGTTTTCTTGACGAAAATGAAAACGACCACGGCGGGTACCGCAACGTAACCTTTGAAATAGAAGGAAAGGGCGTGTACGGGAACGTGAAGCACGAAGCAGGTGTGCATCGCCTGGTACGCATTTCTCCCTTTAACGCGAATGGCAAACGCCAAACGTCGTTCGCACTCGTTGAAGTGTTACCAAAAGTCACTGACGAAGACGCGGTGGAATTAAAAGACGAAGATTTAGATATTCAATTTGCAAAATCAGGGGGTGCGGGAGGACAAAATGTAAACAAGCGAGAAACTGCCGTGCGCATCGTGCACAAACCCACGGGGCTTTCCGTGCACGTTTCAAACGAACGCAGTCAGCAGGCAAACCGTGAACGTGGACTCACGCTCCTCCGTTCAAAATTATTTAAACAGGAAGAGGAGCGAAAAGAAAAAGAGCGTCGTGGACTTTCTCTTGCTCCAACGACCGCCATTGAGTGGGGAAGTCAGATTCGTTCGTATGTGCTTCACCCGTACAAGTTAGTGAAAGATCACCGCACCGATACTGAGGTCCACGATGTGGACAGCGTCCTGCACGGAGGCCTAACAGTATTTATCCAAGCGATGAAAGAAAGTACGGTAGAATAAGTAGTGGTTTTCGTATGATTTATTTTGATAACGTCACCAAAATCTATTCGGACAATTCAGTTGCGTTGGAGGGAGTAACGCTCACCGTTTCGCCGAAAGAATTTGTTTCTATTGTGGGTCACGCGGGGGCGGGGAAAACGACGCTCCTCAAAATGATCCTCGCCGAGGAAGCACCCACCACCGGTGCTGTTTATTTTGAATCAGTTGATATTCACAAAATTCCTCGCTCCCAGTTGCATACTCTCCGTCGGAAAATAGGAACAGTGTTTCAAGACTTTAGATTGATTCCCAACAAAACCGCGTATGAAAATATTGCGTTTGCGATGGAAGCCGCAGGCAGAACCGACGAAGAAATAGCGGGTGACGTGCCGCACGTGCTTGAACTGGTAGATCTCGCTGAAAAAGCATGGAATTTTCCGCGTGAATTATCCGGTGGTGAACGCCAGCGCGTGGCTATTGGACGTGCCATTGTGAACCAGCCGGACGTGCTGTTAGCCGACGAACCAACGGGAAACTTAGACCCTATCAATACGTACCAGGTGGTAGAAATTTTAAAACGCATCAACGAGCTCGGTACGACGGTGGTTTTGACGAGTCACAATAAAGGAGTGATTGATTCTCTGGGGAAGCGCGTTATCACCATGGACAATGGTCGCGTAGTGCGGGACGATAAGGAGGGAAGGTACGTTCTATGAAATCTTATGAGCGTCGCGAGTTAGATTTCATTGAACCCAGCCTTCTTTGTTTTATGACCACATCCTCAAAAAATATGGTAGCGCGTGGCGCGGTTTTAAACAATCCGTTATATTGGTTAAGAAGGCTGGGTAGAAGTTTTTCTAACTACACTGCGTTCAGTAAGAATCACTAACTATGCTCTGGGTAAACATTAAACGAATTTGTAGGTCTGGCCTCACCAGTTTTATGCGAAACAGTTTTGTTTCGCTTGCGTCGATATTCGTAATGACTATGACGCTCGCCATCATTGGTTCCTTGATGTTTTTAAATGGAATTGTGGGGGACTTTATTGCGTACGTTGAAAACAAAGTAGACATCAACGTGTACTTCACGACGACGGCGAACGAAGAGGCGATACAGGACCTCTCAAACGAAATAAAAAACTTACCTGAAGTCTCATACTTGGAATACATTTCTCGCGAAACTGCGCTCGCGCAGTTTCGCGAGCGCCACGTAGACGACCAGTCCACGCTCCAGGCGTTGGACGAGCTTTCTGAAAACCCCTTCGGCGCGGCGCTTTCTATAAAAGCAAAAGATCCATCGCAGTATGAGGGTATAGCGCAGTATCTAGAAGATAGGCAAACCGACGCTTCCGGAGCGCCTTTTATAGACTCAATCAACTATGCTCAGAACAAAACAGTGATTGACCAGCTTCAACTCCTTACGAAATACGTTGAGCGTTTCGGGTATGCCATTATCATCCTTTTCGCGTTGGCATCTATTTTGATTACCTTTAATACCCTCCGCCTTGCCATTTACACTGCCCGTGAAGAAATAAGCGTCATGCGCCTTGTAGGGGCTTCCAACGCCTATATTAGGGGTCCTTTTATCGTAGAGGGGACACTCTACGGCATGGTTTCGGGCGGCATTGCCTTGGCACTTTTCTTTCCCGTAACCTACCTTTTAAGAGACGCAACGGTTACCGCCTTCGGAACAGACATCTTTGGCATGTACCTTGAACAGTTCTTCGTATTCTTCATTACGCTCATTTTCGTTGGCGCGCTCCTTGGTGCGGTTTCTAGTTTTCTTGCAGTGAGGAAGTACTTGAGTGTTTAGTATTGAGTATTCAGTATTCTGTATTGAACCTTAAGCAGTGGGGTCGCCTGAACTGGAAACTATATACTGAATACGGTATACTTTTATGATATGAGCAGCTCTCGCGAAACTCAAACACAAAAGCGCGGGAGAGCCCCCCTCAAAAAGAAAAAAAATCATAAGTATCTCTTCGTCATCGGTGGAGTGATGAGTGGCGTGGGGAAAGGTATTGCGGCTTCCTCTATCGCGTTGATTTTAAAGAACGAAGGGTACCGGGTGAACACGGTAAAGGTAGACCCGTATTTGAATGTTGATGCAGGAACGATGAATCCTACCGAACACGGGGAGGTGTTTGTGCTTGAGAGCGGCTTGGAAACCGACCAAGACATGGGGAACTATGAGCGATTTCTAAACGTAGCGCTCAAATCGCACGACTATATGACGAGCGGTATGGTGTATTCCACCGTTATTGAACACGAACGTAACCTTGCCTACGGGGGTAAGTGCGTGGAAGCCATTCCACACGTGCGTGATGAAATTATTCGCCGCTTCCGCACCGCGGCGGAAATGAATAACTCGGATGTTTCCGTTATTGAAATTGGGGGAACCGTGGGAGATTTTCAAAATGAATTATTTATTGAAGCAGCGCGCGCGCTCAAAGTAGAACACCCACAGGATGTTATGTTCGCGTTGGTGTCGTACCTCCCGATTCCAGGGAGCTTGGGAGAGATGAAAACAAAACCAACGCAGAACGCCATTCGCCAGTTGAACTCGTACGGCGTGCAGGCAGACATTGTCATCGCCCGCTCCAAAGTTGCCTTAGACGCGCGTCGCAAGGAGAAAATCGCAACTAGTTGCAACGTGCTCGCGGCAAATATTATTTCAGCGCCCGACGTTGAGAGCATTTACGACGTACCCATTAACTTTGAAAAAGAAAAGGTAGGAGCAATCGTGGTGAAGACGCTCGGGTTGCCGTACCGTAAGGCAAAAATGGGTGAGTGGGAGCGCTTTGTGGCGAAAATTAAAAATGGAACAGGTGAAGTAAAGATTGGGATTGCCGGAAAATATTTTGATACGGGAGACTTCGTGTTGACGGACGCGTACCTTTCAGTCATTGAGGCAATTAAATTTTCCGCTGCAGAGTGTGGCGTGAAGGTGTCTATTGATTGGATTAATGCCAAAGATTTTCAGGTGGCAAAACCGAATGTGGCAGTGCTTAAAAAATATGACGGACTTATTGTGCCGGGCGGGTTTGGTGAAACAGGCATTGAAGGGAAAATAAAAGTTATACAGTACGCGCGTGAAAATAACATCCCGTACTTCGGCCTCTGTTACGGTATGCAACTGGCGGTCGTTGAGTACGCGCGAAACGTGTTGGGAATTACTAACGCACACACCACTGAAATAAACCCTCAGACGAAAGATCCCATTATTGACGTGATGCCTGACCAAAAGAAAATTATTAAAGATAAAAACTACGGCGGCACGATGCGTTTGGGAACGTACCCCGCGCTTTTGAAAAAAGATTCTATCGCGGCACGCGCGTACGGCGCCTCAAAAGTGTCTGAGCGTCACCGTCATCGCTATGAGGTGAATCCCGAGTATATTAAGCGGCTGGAGGAGGGAGGGATGGTATTTTCAGGCGTTTCTCCCGACGGGGTTTTGATGGAAATTGCTGAATTAAAAGAGGGGAAACATCCTTTTTTCCTAGGCACGCAGTTTCATCCTGAACTTCAGGCACGTCCTCTTGCGCCGCACCCACTGTTCACCGCGTTTATAAAAGCGTCACTCAAAGGAAAGAAAACATTATCAGTTAAAAGTACAAAGTAGTATGAACGAGTCATCATCTCCCCGCGACGTTGCCGTTTTTGGTGGCGGGTGTTTCTGGTGTACTGAAGCAGTGTTCAAAATGCTGAAAGGGGTGTACGCCGTGGGCCCGGGGTACACAGGCGGGCGCGTGGCGAACCCCTCGTACGATCAGGTGTCTATGGGAAACACGGGACACGTTGAGGTGGTGCGCGTGGAGTATGACCCGCGTGAAGTCTCGTACAAAACGCTCCTCACCATTTTCTTTGCGTCACACGACGCGACACAGGTGAATAGGCAGGGGAATGATGTGGGAGAACAGTACCGCTCGGTCATTTTTTACACATCGGAGTCACAGAAACAGGAAGCCGAAATGTTCATCGCAACGCTTGATGCATCAGCAAAAGACGGCGACCCGATAGCAACCACCGTGGAGCCGCTCGGTGAGTTTTATGACGCCGAAGGGTACCACAAAGATTTTTACGCGCGGAACCCAAACCAAGGGTACTGCCAAGTCATCATTGCGCCCAAACTACAAAAGGTACAAAAAGAGTTCGCGGAACTTTTAAAAAGTAGTGCCGCATGATAAACCTGTTTGGTTTTTCTATTTTCCTCATCCATATTCACGTAACTACCCTCGCGCTGCTTCTGTGCGCGGTTGCATTCGCGGACCATGAAGCGTTTGCGTGGCTTCGGGGGAAGAAGGAGACACTCTCAAAAAAGATTTTGATGCGCGTGCACCTCTTTACGTGGGCGGGGCTTTTGGTGATGGTTACCACCGGCGTTCAAATGGCGTTGCCACTCGCTGACTTTTTAGTAACTAATGTTGCATTTTACTTTAAAATGTTTTTTGTAAGCGCACTCATTATAAATGCGGTGGTGATAGGGTTTTTATTGAACGTCGCGGCGGAGCGCTCGTTTGCGAGTCTTTCTCGTAAGGAGCGCATTCCGCTTTTTATAAGCGGTGGCGTTTCAACCGTAAGTTGGATAGGGGCAATCGTATCGGCATTCGCTATGGGAATTGGTCTTTAAACAAAACCCCCTCCATGTGGAGGGGGTTTTGTTTATAAAGAAGTTACTCGGTAACCGTTAAAGTTCCGACCATTCCCATCTGGCGGTGAGTACCTACTGAACAGTAGTACTCAAACGTGCCCACTTTGTCGGCAACGAACTCAACTGTTTCTTCTGTGCCTCCTTGAAGTTGTTTAGTTTTTACATTGAACTCGTCAATTACAAAGTCGTGGAGACCGTCCACATTCTTAAAGGTAATGCGCACCGTCTCACCCTTTTTTGCAGTTATGGTGTTCGGCTTAAAATAAAACTTTCCGCCTTCCACATTTATAAGGTTCACGAGTGAGTTGGTATCGTCTGCAGCGAGGGCTCCGTCGTCTTCCACAACCATTTCTTCTACTCCCTCTACTCCAGGAACAGGCATCGTGTTTTGAACGGCACCCTCTTCCGCTTTAGACGTGTCAGCGGGCTGGTTTCGAGAGAGGTAGTATGCACCTCCAAAAACAAGAACGAGTATCAGTATTGCAATAGTTGTCTTCATAGTGTTTTTTATTAATTTCTTGTCTTTCCAGTATAACGTATGCTGTTCATTGAAAAAGGCTTTTCTTTTGTTACTGTTCATTATGAGGTGTATGAAGTCTCTTTACGTAGCCTTTGGTTTAGCAACACTGTTCCTTCTTTTAACATTTCCACTTCGTGTAGGTGTGGCACCCGCTTTGCCTAAAGAAGAACCGAAAGACGAGGCAACGCTCCTGTTTGGGGGAGATATGATGTTTGATCGCTATATTCGGCAAGTGACCGAAATAGTCGGTGGGGATTACGTGTTTTCGTGTATTGCCCCGCTCTTGCTTGAAGTTGACGGGGTCGTGGCAAACCTTGAAGGCCCCATTACAAACTTTCCCTCAGTGAGCGTGGGTACTGACGAGACGATGCAGGGGCACTTTTCGTTTACCTTTCCTCCTGAAACAGCGGAGGTGTTAAAGCGTCATAACTTTTTGGCGGTGAACCTTGGAAACAACCACATCGTGAACCTTAGTCTGAAAGGCATTAGACAAACGAAAGTGTATCTGGAGGCGTCTGGCGTGGCGTATTTTGGCGACCCTGAAGCGAGCGAAGAGGGAAGAGTGTTACGCAAAGTGGTAAACAACATTCCATTTTCGTTTGTTTCGTGGAGCGACTGGACTTCAGATAAGACTGACCACACCGTTCAACAGGTAAAAAAGGAAAAAGAGTTGGGAAATGTGGTTGTGGTGTACGCCCACTGGGGGGAAGAGTATGTTCCTAGGACGGAGAAAATGAAGACGCTGGCGCGGCAGTTTGTGGACGCGGGTGCGAGCCTCGTGGTTGGCTCGCACCCGCACGTGGTGCAAGAGAGCGAGCGATACAAAAATGTTTCTATCTACTATTCCCTTGGCAACTTCGTCTTTGACCAGTATTTCTCTGATGCGGTCCGCAACGGACTTTTGCTTGAAGTTACCTTTGACGCGGACGGGGTGGAGAGTATTAAAGAGATTCCGATTGTGTTAAACCCCGACGGGCGCACCTGTTTTCGCGATCGCGATTGAAAAAACTTTTTGTTATTTTTATTCTACTATTTTGACACTCCTCGGAAATAGTCCGTCCCTCGGCCTTCTGGCCATTTTTGCGTTTCAATAAAGCGGCATAGGTAGGAATAAAAATTCACAGCCGATTGAATCGACGCTAATTTAATTCCTATGAATAATGTTGGATTAGTGTTAAAACTTTTCTTCAGGTAAATGGCGTCGGTTGGTAATATTGCTATTTTGCTCCCATCTCCATGAACAATTCCATTTCTCTTGGAGTATAGATAATCCGCATAACCAATAACAGACGAGGGAACCTTGTTTCCTCTCGGTTTATATGAAAGGTGGATGCGGCCATCGTTAGCGTTAACCCTGGGACGGTTTAATTCTTGGCTTTCAACCTGCAGGCAGGTTTCCAAGAGTGTTCTAAGTTTTTTTGAATGACGTTCGCGTAGAAAATTAATTCGTACCAATTCTTCGATTCTCATTTTCACGTCCTCTTTCGGATTTTCTGAAGAGAGTATTTCATAAAACTCTTTGGCGTTAATGGTAGTATCTTTGACTTTATTAAGAACACTATCTTTAAATTCGGGAGAACTCTCTGCAAAAATGAGCAGTAAATAATCTAACAAGACATCGAAACGGTTCACGAGATTTGTATATACCAAACGCTGTAGGTGTTTCCTATTTGCTTCTACTTTAATATTCTTCAGTTCGATAAGTGCTGATTCAATCTCGGTTTTTGAAAATTTCTCGAATTTTTTTATTAAGTTATCCGCTTCTTTCATAGGGTTAATTATACTCCCCGGAATCCGAACCTATCTCAATATACCTTCTTGTGCCTAAGACGGCATATGTCCTACTTTCGAGCGAACGAGGGTAATGAAAAAGTATGTTCATGCGCACAGCTGCGATGTCTGGTCCCGTACCACGTAAGTGAGACTGTTGAGCCTTATTGTAGCCGACTTTCAATTCTCACGCTGACGGCTTTGGGTCGATGTATTTAAGAGATACTCTTCCCACACTATCGGATACTGCTCGTGAGTTTTTGCCTCGACAAAAGCTACGCCCGAAGGAGTAAGTTCTCCCACTTTTCTAAACGGTCTCCATTCCAACCTCTTGAGAAGTCTTGCCTCGACCAGGTGACTATCCTTGAACCGGACTTCGTAGGGGTTTCCCTGCAGATCGTTTTGCTCAAAATGCTCTTCTAGCATAGGGATGTTATCCGCATACTGCGGAGCGCTGGTTATCATTACCCCAACGAAGTAAGAGTCGTCATGACCGTCCAAAAAGACGATCGGGTGGATGGCGTCCGACCCCTTTCGACCGTATAAAATATCGCCCTTGTTCCATTCCATATATGACTTTTGTACCAAAATTATACAGTTTTGTACCAAAAAACGGCATCTGTATTTCCCCCGGGGAGAAATAGGCCGCTTTTTGTCTCGGCCCCCTATATACTTGAAATATGGATAGCGAGCAGAAAAAAGTAGCCTTTTACAGCTTCCCTCATGAACGAGAGGATCTAACTTTGCATGTACGCCCTACTGCAAACGCGTGGTGGAAAGATCTGAAAAAAGTTGGCCTCCTTTTGGATGCGTTTGATAACCATTGTTCTCCGATCGATGAGGCTTGCTACGTCGCGGGTATAACGCGCCGGCAATATAAATACTTCGCCCAGGAGCATCCAGTAATTTACGAACGGCGAAGGCGAGCAAAGTTTGCAAAGTGCGAACGCGAGATTGAAGAGAAAAGTTCGATGTATGGACACAGGATGAGAAACGGGAGTATGAAAAGTACGTTTCAGTTTCTTACATTCACAGAGCCGGGACAATTCGACTTGCGATACCGATCTGACTACGCGCGACTTCGCCGAATCCACGGACTCCCTGCTCATACGCCACCCCCAAGATCGGAAGAAGAAAAGCGTAGAGATATGTTGGCGGAGGTTGAGAAGACCCGCATTATGCTGGGCCATCCTTCTGATCCGAAGCACTATGCGGTGTGCCAGGAGTGCGAACATCTTCTTCTCCCGCCATCCGAGTGGCCTGAGCCGTATCGCTCTTCTTATTTTCAAAGTATGCCTCAAGGGCCAGCTCAGCCAAGTCATACAACTGCTGTCTAACTTCAATAAGGTATTCATCGGTGTAAGTCTCATCGGCTGGTAACAGCTCCCGCATCTTCGCAAGAGATATACGACCATCTACTGAGTCGGGATTATTTTCTTGTTGTCGTCCGCTACTGCCCATACAAGTGCAATTACCCAGCCAATAAGTGTCCACCCCAGGAAGAGATTGAGGACGAAGATGGCCCCAGCATTAGACCGACCACGAATAATCCCGATACCCGCCGGGAGCATGTAAATGGTGAGGCACAACAGGATGCCGATAATTAGAGTTATTGCTTTCATGTGTGTTCTATACCTTCCTTTTAAAAATTGTCGTAATCAGGTTATCCCCTTATGGACCTTACGGGGTTAGTGTAGCATAAATATCCCATTTTGGGATATCCTCTTTTAGGATACACGCTTAGTGGATGGACAAATCCATCCACTCAAAGGAATACAAGATAGTTCTTGAGCGTATGAGGAAAGCGCGACTTGAAGCCGGTCTCACACAAGTGCAGGTCGCGAAGAAACTGGGCCACCACCAGTCTTACGTATCGAAGATTGAAAGCGGAGAACGTCGTGTTGACGTTATCGAACTGAATAAGTTCGCAAAGCTTTACGGAAAGAGCGTTAACTACTTCCTCTAGAGAGACTTAGTAAAAAATGACTCCGCTTCTCTTGAGTTCACTGCGTATCTGTAAATAATCAGGTATCCCTTTCTCGACCCATTTCCAAAATTTCCGGGAGTGATTGAACTCTTTCAAGTGAGACATCTCGTGCGCGATGATGTAGTCAGAGAGTCGCTGCGGCAAAAGTGCAATTTTGTAGTTAAAATTTAGGTTGCCTTTCTTTGAGCAACTACCCCAGCGGGTCTTTTGGTTCTTGATGTTAATTTGATTGTAATCGGCCTTATAGATCTTGTTGAAGTGCTTAACCCGGGCAACAGCGAGAGCCTGCGCACCGTCCTTATATTTTATATAGTCGGACTCGCTATATCGTGCGATTGCCTGACCTTTGAACTGTTTAAAGAACGCGATCTTGGAGAAAAGCCACTGGCTCTTCTCTTTAATAAATCGCTCTGCTGTTGATTCCTGAAGATCAAACGGCGTTGTAACAACAATCGTCCCATCGCAATACACTGCGAGTCGCATTCTACGTGCTCGCTTACTCTTGCGGAGTGTGTAGTCAACTTTACGATTTGCGAGAGTGATTTGCTTCCTCATATCAGAATTTCTTAATCACTATGTCGACTAAGCGATTGAGATACTTGTGGAAATCCGCGACCTTTAACTTTCCTTTGTATTCTTTAAGCACAAGCTCCTGAACAATCCGCTTCACTTCTTTGAGGAATTCGTCACGCTTTGAGGATTCCTGCCATCCCTCATCGAGAACATCTTGAAGCCGGCTGGTCATATCTTTGATGAAATCACGAATGACATCCTTATCTCCTTCAACGAATTCTTCTGAGATGACATAGAGGCCGTACTCTTTCAGTGAATAACCAAGCTCTTTTGCCTCGTCTCCCTTTTTCTTTATGTCTTCAAGAAGCTCCTGGTATCGCTTGATGCGCTCCGATAGATCGATCTGATTTTGTTCAAACTCCTTACGAATAGCGGAGAGCCGCTCACTGAACTTTTTGTACGCAGGGTTAGTGTCGACGTTTATGGAGATTTCTTGCTTAAGCATCTTCTCCAGGTTAAGCGCCTTCTCTTCATCATCCATCTTATTGAGCCGCTCCATGACATAAAGGTCATTCACATTGAGCTCCCTAAAGTTCTTAGTGATACCTTCGTAGTCCACGCGCTGCTGAATGAGAAGCTTTACCTTCTCACCATACTCAGCAAGAAGCTCAGCGTCGGTCATCTTAGCTCCGTATTCCTTGTCGAATGCAATATAAACGCTCGTAAGCCATTCAAATGCCCGAATATGTGTCTTCAAAAATGGGTCAGGAGAGAGAATCTCAAACAAGAGCTTGAGACGGGCATACTTCTCACGAAAGAACTTCTGCTTATCGGTGTTCTCCGCAAAGATCTTAAGACAGCGGCGCAGGTTTTCAATTGATGGATCCTCAATACTGACTCCTCCAAACACATCCATAGTCTCTTCAAGCACTTCGATAAACTCTTCCTTGAGCTTGTCGATGTTGATCATTGCAGAATCAACAACGCTCTCATCAAAGTTAAGCGCCTTGTGGAGACTCTTCGTGATGCCGTAGTAGTCGATAACCTTGCCGGCCCCCTTGTTTGGGTACACACGGTTCGTGCGTGCAATGGCCTGTAGCAAATTGTGATCCCAGAGCGGCTTATCAAGGTACATGACCTGTTCAACTGGGGCGTCAAAGCCGGTCAAAAGCATGTCACAAACCAGTAGGAACTTGAGAGGACTGTTTGGATCCTTAAACTCATTGATCAACTTCTCCCGCTTCGCTTTAGTAGTGTTGTACTTCTGGAGATCCTCAGCGCTTGTATTTGGGTCGCCTGGGGAATAAATGACGGCCGACCACTCCTTGGGCACAAGTTCGTCTAGCAATTCTTTGTATCTCGCTGTCGCCTCACGGTCATAGCAGACAATCTGTGCTTTGAAACCAGCGGGTTCAACGTACAGTTTGTAGTGCTCGACAATATCTTGTGCAACAGCACGCATACGTCTATCGAGCTTTACGATCGCTTCTTTCTTCCCATATTTCTTTGCAACCTGGTCTTTCTCTTTGTCCGAAAGTCCCTGGGTTAGTTCTTCAAATTGCTTATCTATTTTCTCTTCATCAATAAAGAACTTTGAGAGTCGTGCTTCGTAAGTAACCGGGAGCGTGGCCCCATCCTCAACGGCTTGCTGAATCGAGTAATAGTCTAAGTAGCGCTCTCCCTCCTCCCCGAAGTTGCGATGGGTATTAAGTGTAGCTTTATCGATAGGCGTACCGGTAAAACCAAAGAAGAAAGCGTTCTTCAGAGAACTGCGGAGATTGATTGCAGAAACACCTTCGTTGTCTCTATGAGCCTCGTCTGAAAGAACGATAATGTTCTCGTCGAGATTCTCTATTTCATTTCCAAGCTCAGAGAATTTCTGAATAGTGGATATAAAGATGCCACGCTCAGGTGATTGTATTTTCTTCTCGAGCTCTTTGCGCGAATCAACACGGACGACATTCTTACCTCCGCAGTTTACAAAAGTCTCATAGATCTGATCATCAAGGTCAATGCGGTCAACCAGAATAAATATCTTCGGATTCTTAAGTGCTTTATCAAAACGTAGCTTCCACGCAGTAAAGAACATCGTTAAGGACTTACCGGACCCCTGGGTGTGCCAAATAAGACCGCGCTTCTGGCTGCCTTCTGCCACTCGCTCGACAATCTTGTTTGTCGCTCGAAGTTGCTGATACCGTGCAATTTTCTTTACAGTGCGTTCCTTCTCCTTTTCGAAAAGAATAAAGTTCCTCACAATATCCAGTAAGCGTTCTTTTGAGAGTAGCGCCGTGAGAGTCATTTCCAATTCGCCACCGGCCAGCTTTTCAAGCTCCTCGTCACGCCATCGCAAGAAATACTGTGCAGGGGCATACGTAGCCCCGTACACAGTCTGTAGACCGTCAGTAGCGATATTGAAACAGTTCGGCCAGAACAGTTTGAATGCATTGCGCTCATAGCGCTTTATCTGCCCAACAGCGTTTGTATAGTTCACATTGCTTGCGGCAGTGGGACTCTTAGCCTCTACATCCACCACCGGGAGACCATTTAGGAAAACCATTACATCCGGGCGAATGTTCTCGGAATTTCCCTCAAAATAGAATTGATTGGTTACAACAAACCGATTATTGTCAGGTGTTTCAAAGTCGACGACATAGTAGTCCCGCATTTTGCCGGTCTGAGGATCCTTCAAGTTGACGCCATCTCGAAGCATTTGAAGAAATGCTTCGTTGTTATCTATCTTCTTCACTTCGCGAACGACTGATACAGCTTCGTCTTCACCTATTCCGTTAATTTTCTTCACTGCTTCAAGAAGAAGCGGAGTGATTATGTATTCATTCTCAAACTCGCGGAGCTTGGTGAACTCCTGTGGCTTGATGTATTCGAAACTAAGCTTCTCTTGGAGAAACTTAATGACGTGATTTTCTACTGTATATTGTTCGTTGAATTTCATGATTCTAGATCTATTTGCAGATTCGTAAGTGCCGCTTGGTACTCCTGTGCCCTTGTAATTATTGCCGTCGCAGTAGATTCCGCTTCATCGTTTCCAACACCTACGCGAATCAGTTCATTGCTTAGGTCTACCTGATTGACATTTGCGAAGCCAAGCACCGCTCTAACAGAAAGATTTTCTTTGATAGAATCTTGCTCTGAGGCAATTAAGAGTTTAGAGGCTTGCGATACTCCGTGAAGCAAGAAAGAAACATCTTGTTTACTGATGACTTTTTTAATTCGGACCTTTAACTCCTCCTCATTTACCTCTTCAGAAACGTTGGTACCACTGAATATCTGACGATTAATATCTTCGTTGCTAGCCACCTCTCCCAGGCCGAGACGATCGCCACTTACAAAACCGATGTTTGTGACATTCATATTTGTCTGGGTCAGAAGAAAGTTAATCATGAGGTACCCCTGGTCTCGGTAATTAATATCTTTCAGCCGCTCATACTGTGCTTTATCGGCCTGTTCTAGCTTAGTTAAAAATTCTGCCCATTCTTTGTCGCGAATTTTGTCGAGATGGTACATCAAGAATTTCTTAAACTCTTTTATATCCTTCAGCTTTTCCTCTTTAAGGTTGTTTTTGTTTATCAGGAAGCACGCTGAACGTTTGCCAAGCCGGGCAAAGCCGAGATCTTTCAGAAAGACCGGGTACAGTCTGTTTGGTTGTGTTTCAAAATCTGGTATTGCAAGAGAGCGAACCAATCTACCTAGAGACGCACTATATACAAAGAGTGTGTAGTAGCCGGATGTAGTTGCTAAAGCAAAGAGGTCTTTTTCGCGCACTTCACTCTCTGCAAGGAGTTTGTTCAGAAGACCAAGCGCCTTCTGTCGTTCAGCGCGATCCGCGAAATATTCTTTTTGCTCTTTCGCAAGTTTATCAAGATCTTCCTTCGTTTGCGTCGCCGTTTCAGCAACTGAATCAATTTTTGCGTCTGATAGATCCTGGTTTTTATCCTCCTGGTACTTCTGATAAAAGCCATGCGATATGTCAACGACAAAGTAAAGAAGAAAAAGTACCGGGCTTTTCAATATCACTACAGCAAAAGCCCCGAGAGCTTTGAGGCCCAGGAGTTTATATTCAAGCAGCCGTTCTATTTCTTTCTTGGTAATCATGGTGTTTTTACTCTCACCGATCCTGTCAGCAGGTCTTGCATGAGACCCTTCTTAAGTAGAAAAAGCTTGCCCTTCAATTTTTGATTGATGGAGATTTTTTCATCGACCGAAGTGAGAATGTTGGCAATTTCTTTTTGTTCACTGACAGAAGGGCGAGATATGTACATCTCACGAATAACAGTTTGGGATATGTTTGGTTGTGCAGCGCCCCGGGCTTTAGAAATTAGTTCTTCAGTCTTATTGGAAAGAAAATAATACACAAACTCTGGATTGAAGTGTTCGCTAGGCAAAACTCCACAAACCGCCTGGTTGGTTGAAGCATTAATCGATAAAAATCCAACTTGCCCCGCCGTTGCCCCATACATTGCAACAAGAACAGTACTTTTGGGGAATATTTTTGCAGATGAGTTTTTAAGGCCAGCATTTGTAATATATTGAGTGGCATTATAAACACGTCCTTGTCGTACCTCACCGCTCGTTAACCAAGGGATAGTGCCGCCCTCGTAGTATTCTTTTTTACTCTTGAGTGGAGTGCCACCGGAAGAGGTGTCGAGGACATCACCAAGCTTTTTGACGTCCCACGTACTTGGTACTTCTCCGATTTCTGTTCTCTTAAATTTCGTATGTCCGATACCACGCGTAAATAGCTGCTGCATTAGCCCGCCCTTGAGTTTCTCGGTCGCAGTAATGATCTCATCAGTTTTCTGAATCTCTTCATCAACCACACTCAAGATCTCCGCGATTTTCTTTTGTTCAGAGTGTGGAGGAACAAGAACCTCCATGTTTTGATATTGAGAAATGTAATATCGTTTATGACTTCCCGTCGGAAAGTTGATTGACTTCATTTTCTCGTAGACAAACTGAAGGTCGACATCGGCACCCCTTTCCTTGAGAATTTTTATTGCCGACGACTTAACCTTAAACGGAAAATCTGCGAACTTGCTGTCGGTTGTAAAATCATCAAAAATTATTGCCGGCAAATTTGTATAAATACCGTCTTTCTCATCCGTATAACCGAGAACAAAAGACTTGTTTGCAGTAAGAACTGGCGTGCCGGCTTTTATATATCGATTGTTCTCGACTATGTATCTGTCGGGACGTTCATAACCCAGCAGATCCTTAATCTGTCTTACTTGCCACCCTTTCGGAATATTCTTTTTTGGCGCAGTTTTTGTCATTTTCTAAATTCGATCTCAGTAAAAAGCGCAGCGATATTTTTCTTGGTCGTATCGCTCAAAGTCACTGACCCAGCACGCACCTTCTGGAGAAACTTGCGCGCGAGCAATACCTTGTCGGGACGCGACTTGAGACCTTTGATGTACTCGGAGTTTGAGGATGTGTATGCGAGCTTTGTATCCTCAAGAACATATTCCTTGAAATCTTCAACACTGAAGATGTCAACAATAGTTGTTCCGTCCTTTTTGGTGACCACTTTTATAGCTTCTGGAAGCACTTTCCAATCCTTCAACCTCTTCTCGCCATCCTTCTTACCTTGGTCGTTGTCATAGAGGTAACGAACGTTGGCACCCCAGCCCTCAAGAACCGCACCGACGAGGCCCATGTTCGGTGCACCGCCGCCATTGATGAAGTTCGTTTTGAGAGTCTTTTTCTCAAGCTCCTTGAAAGCTCGGAGATAGAACACGTCTTCCGGCCCTTCGACTACAACGTTATCCTTTTGATCAAGGTTTGTAATTGAGTCGTTAATGCCGAGACCAATAGCGGTGAGAATAGGCGTAAGTGTTTCTTTGTCTGCAGTCGGATGAGCGTGTATTTTGCCGAGTATCTTTGTGCCTTTCGCTGTCTTTTCGATCAATCGAACATTTTCAAGGTTATCCTCGGTAAGGAGATACGGGGAGTGCGTCGAGAAGACAACAGGGTTATCGTTCGTGTGCTCCGTGAGGACCTGTAACAGGTCCTTCTGGGCTTTGGCATGCAGATAGAGGCCCGGCTCGTCGATTAGGATGACGTTCGGCTTGTCTTCCTGAAGCCGCGCGACGATTTTTACATAGAATGATAGGTACCACTGCTGACCCTTGCTCCGTTGCGAGGGGTAGTAGAGCTTATTACTCTCGACGATCCAGAAGTTAATGTCCGTACCGTCTTTTTTGACCTCCAATTTTATTTTGTCCTGCGTCCAATATTTCTCAAATTTGTCAGAAAATTCAACGTTCACGGTCTTCTCGTGATTTGCCTGCTCCTGCTGGTTCGTTGATGCCATCTTTGCGATGGAAAAGTTGCTGACCTGTTCAAGATCTTTCGCCCAGTCATTTGTTGCAAGTGAAGCAATGGGAATTGATTTCGGGAATTCGTCGTCGAAGGACGAGAAGAGAACGAAGTAAGGAAGTTGAGTCTCAACGAATTTGCTGATGAAAGCAGTTACCACACTCTCTCGCGCATAAAAGTCGTCAGCGGCCTTGCCAATCTTCTCGACCTCACTTGCCACATCTGTTAACCCCGGATTCTGGTTCTTAAAAGTCTCCGCTTCGGCTTTATAGTCGCTGAGTTTTTGCTTCTCGAAGCGTGGGAATTTTGCGTCACTGCCAGCAGTCTTAATGAGAGAGTCGGCCTTCTTCATCGAATCGAGAATCTGTTTTTTTGATGTGCTGTATATATTTGGCAGACTAAGCAGTTTTCGTGATTCATCATCAAACGTGTATGTATCCGCACCAAATTTCTTCGTGAGGGTAATGAGTGTATCCTTGGAGACTGTTGTTCCGGCCGCTGCCTCGTCAAGGAGATCATTTATTTCCTCTTTCGTGAGAGTAAAGGAGATCGAGACTTCAGGAATCCCGTCTCCTTCGATTGGTTTTGCCTCTCCTCTGATTGCTCGGCTTTGATGGAAGTCTTCCAGTGCTTCGAGCACAGAAGTTTTCCCAGACTCGTTTTTGCCAGCAAGAATGGTTAGTTTTTCACTGAAATAACAATCACCGGAGTCCACGATGGATTTGTAGTTTTTGATTCTGAATTTCGTAAGTTTCATAATTTCAATAATTAAGCTCTTTGAGATATCCTTCGACTTTTTTATCAAGCTCCGTACGTTCCTTCTCAAGAACAGCGAGCTCCTTGCGCACAGCAGAGACGTCAACCTCTTCCTCCTTGTCACCATTTTCAATATAGCGACGCACATTAAGATTGAACTCATTTGCCTCTATCTCTTTGAGATCAACGACCCGGGTGTAGTTATCAATATCCTTAAAGCCGTCATACGCTTTGACGATCTTCTGAATGTCCTGGTAGCGAAGAGAGTTCTGATTCTTACCCTCAGAAAAGTCCTTTTCACCATCGACAATAAGCACCTTACCTTTGCGAGCTTCTGGCTTGTTTTTGTTGAAGATAAGAATCGCTGCTGGAATACTTGTGCCGTAGAAAAGCTTTGATGGGAGTGCGATCACCGCCTCAATGAGATCGTTCTTGAGTATTTGCTCGCGAATACGACCTTCAGACCCACCTCTAAACAGCACCCCGTGTGGGAGCACGATACCAGCGCGCCCATTCGAATTCATCGATTTAATGATGTGAAGTACGAATGCATAATCAGCGTTCTTGTTCGGCGGCAATTCATATCCGTCGATACGGCCATATTTGTCCGACTTGAACATCTCATACTCCCAGTCGTTGATTGAGTACGGAGGGTTTGCGACACAGATATCAAATGACTTGAGACTGCCATTCGGATTCAGAAACTGTGGGTTAGCCAAAGTATCTCCACGTAGAATGTCGGCGCTGTCGAGACCATGAAGAAACATGTTGATCTTCGCAATTGCGTATGTACCAATGTTGATCTCTTGGCCGTAGAGATAGAGAGTGCGTGCAACTTGTTCGCCCTCTTTTTCTTTCAAATGATGGAACGCTTCAAGAAGGAACCCGCCTGATCCGACCGTAGGGTCGTAGATGTGATCCTTTTTGTGCGGCTTGAGTATTTGTATGATGACGCGCTCTACCTCACGCGGAGTATAAAACTCACCTCCTTTCTTCCCAGCGTCAGCCGCGAATTGCTTGATGAGGTATTCGTATGCGTCACCAAGAACGTCGGAGTTAATGTAAGTGTCGCCAAAGTTATACTGCGAGAAGTGGTTTATGAGACGCTGTGTCGTTTCGTTCGGGAATCGGTCCTTGTTTGCAAAATCGAGATCGTCAAAAATTCTGTCGAGTTTCGGGCTGTTTGCATTTGCGAGCTTTTCAAAAATCTCATTGAGTTTCTTGCCGATATTCTCAGCCTTCTCTTCAACGACGGCCCAACGGCACTCCTTTGGTACTTGAAAGCGGTGATTGTAGTCTGCCCGCGCGATTGTTTCGTCTTTGAACTCATCCATCACCCGCGCGTACTCCTCATCCCACACGTCGCTGATGCGTTTAAAAAAGAGGAGGCCGAAGATGTACTTTTTATAGTCGGAGCTATCAATTTTGCCGCGCAGAATGTCGGCGCTCTTCCAGAGAAATTGTTCAAGCTGCGGAAGAGTAAGCTTGCTCCCCATCTTATCGACGATCGTCTGGATGTCTTGGGGGCGGTATTTACGATCCCCACGTTTACCAGAACGCATAGGCACTAAAATGCCCTCCTTTTCCCAGTTACGGAGAGTGTCCGGATGGATATTAAAAATCTCTGCCACTTGGCCGATAGAGAGGAGGTCGGGCTTATCCTTGAGCTTTGCTTGGATGTCTTTTCTCATAATCTTCATTAATATCCTATCTGACTGCAAATACAAAGTCAAGTGTTCATAGGTCTTCATAGGTTAATAACCTAACTTACGTTGCAAAATAAGGATAATTTGGTTATCCACTACCGCACTAGACTTCCTGACCCGGGTCCGGCTATATGTAGCTGTATGGAAAACGCGACCCTTTATGGGGCCCAAATAGCCGCCCCTACCCCTCAGGAGGCCGTAGCGATCCGTTATTGCCTGTATGCTCGTAAATCCAGTGTAGCAGAGGAGAAACAAGCCTTATCGGTAGAATCCCAAGTTAAGGAGATGCTGGCGGTAGCCCAGCGGGAAAATCTTGAAATAGTGGACATTTACCGGGAATCTCATTCGGCCAAGGCCTGTGGAGAAAGACCTGTCTTTAATCAGCTCTTGAGCGACATCCGGGCAGAGAAATTCAACGGGGTCCTTGTATGGCATCCTGACCGGCTCAGCAGGAATGCCGGCGACCTGGGTGCGATCGTAGACCTCTTTGATCAAAAGAAACTCATTGAAATAAAGACTCACAGCCAGCGCTTCACAAATAATCCGAATGAAAAATTCCTGCTCATGATTCTTGGTAGCCAAGCAAAGCTGGAGAACGACAACAAAAGCATCAACGTAAAGCGTGGGTTGAAAACTAAGTGCGAACTGGGGCTCTGGCCGTCGGTGGCACCGACAGGATATTTGAATAGTAAAAACGTAACGCAGAAAGGTCAGGTGTTTGTGGATCCCGAAAGAGCACCTCTCATTAAGGAACTTTTTACAAAGTTTGCACACCACGGCATGAGTGGCAGAAAAATCTTTCGTTGGCTTCGCGAGATAGGTTTCCTTACCCGAACTGGCAAACCACTGACGCTAAGCAACATATACGTTATCTTAAACAACCACTTTTATTACGGTGCTTTTGAATATCCCAAGGCAAGCGGTAGATGGTACCAGGGTAGCCACACTCCCCTCATCACCAAGGGGCTCTTTGATGATGTACAGAAACAACTGCAACTACAACGCAAGATTAAGGGAAAGAACAAGGAGTTCGCATTCACGAAGCTAATGACCTGCGGGCTGTGCGGTTCGGGGATCAGCGCAGAGGAGAAATATAAAAATCTGAAAGACGGATCCGTTGCCAAGTACATCTACTATGGCTGTACCCGGGCACGAGACATAAACTGCAAGGGTGGATATCTCGAGGAGAGGCAACTTGTCACTCAGTTATTGGAGCTGATGGATAAGGTGGATCTCGACAAATCCGGTATACGAAAAAAGTTAGAGATGGAGATCGAGCGACATAAAAAGTTCCACTCAAACATTATGGGCAAAAAAGAGGAGGAGTATCGAGCAAAAGATGTCGACATACGAAATTACGCAAAGTATGTTTTGAACGAAGGATCCATCTTTGAGAAACGTGACTTGATTGGATGCCTACGTAGCAAAGTGCAGATCTCAAATAAGCGCATATCCATCTAACTCATTGCAAAAAGAAAAACCGCTGAGATTAGTCAGCGGTTTTTCTTCTCTGAATACGGCGCTCAGCCGGTATGCCATGACGGGATGGAGTTATCTAGTTTCGACGGCTTTAGGTCCATCGATACTAAACTAGACTGCTGGGAGACTTGGATTCGAACCAAGATTGACTGCTCCAGAGGCAGTAGTCCTACCATTAGACGATCTCCCAGCTGTATTCACGAATCAAAGAACAACTTTTTCATTACCGAGTGAGCGCTGAAAGGAAGCTTTGCTTACCACTAGACGATCTCCCAATATCCGCTCAGCGTATATGAAAAAGGCTCTTTTTTCAATCTAAAGTTCCCATACTATGAAAACTTATTTTTCTGCATTGCTAAGAGGTTGAAAAACTCTAGTACACCCCGGCTTCTTGTAGGTATGAGTTGAAGAATTGTTTGCAGTCGAAGTCGCCTTCGGTGGTGGCACCTTGGCCGCACTCATTTTGTGCAGGGTCAGGTATGCCGCAGATTGTGCCGTGGCAGTGGTAGTAGGCGCATTTGTCGGGCTTGGCAAGATGCAAGGCAGTGGGGAAGGCACGTTGGCGTGCTTCATTTTCTTTCCTAATCTGTTCTTCTCGCGCTCTGATTTTTGCTTCTACGTCGTGCAATTCTTGTTCAAGTGCTTCTTTCTCGGCGAGCCTTCTCTCACGAAGGTTTTTATAAAAATCTAAGCCGGACTCAATGTTCACTTTGCGTTCAGCGCGAAGCGCGTTTAGTGCACCCTCAAACTGGGTTTTGGTACTTTCGGGCGGAATGTAGGTGTCCACTTCGCTCAAATCAACACGAAGTTTGCTTTCGCGCTTCGTTATGTTTTCTATACTGTCATCAACTGCTTGTATTTCGCCAGGTATGGCGGCCGCTCGGGCACGCAGTGCGGCGAGTTCTGGGTCAAGCGCAGGGTCTAAGAGTCGGCAGCTCGCAAGGTTTGTTGGTGTGTCACCCTCTCCGGATTCACCATCGCGAATAGGGTCGGTGAAGGCGTCTTTTCCTTTCGGAGGGTTACATGCTTTTTCTCTCGCGTCTAAGCCCGCGAGGCCTGCGTTAAGTGCTGCACGGAGCGCCTGTGTGTTTTGTGTAAAGGTGGCTTGGGTTGCCGCCATAGACGCGTCGTAGGCGTCAAAACACGCCTTAGTGTCGGACGCTTCGTATGGAATATCGGGTTTCGGCGGGTTTGCGGCGCGACACTGGTCTAAGGCACCTTTCGCGTCTTTGTAGTTTTTATACGCGATGTCGCGCTTTGCAAAGTAGTTTTGAAATTCTGCGTACGAAGCACTGTCCGGAGGTGAGGGGATGTCATTAAATCCGCTGACGGCTTCGTCGCGTACTTTTTGTTCGTTAGCGCACGGGTCGGTGGGCGAGGCACTGAGGCATGCGCTTAAACGTTCCTCCGCAGCCGACCGCTCTTCTGCAAATACTTCCACACTTGCTGCAACTCCCGCATCGTAGAGCCCCTGGAGTTCTACACGCGCCTCGTCTATCGCGTCGCACGCTATAGCACTGGCATTAAAACTTTGGAGAGCGAGAATGATACCGGCAACCGCCACAGCGGCTACTACGACGGCCCCGGCAAGGGTGCGTGAATTCATATCTAAAAACAGTATACTCCTGTTTTGATGCAAGGGTAGTATTCCTCCTCACCCATACAACCTTTTTGCTACAATACTGCTATGGACTTAAGTTTTGTTGAACCGAAGACCGTTTTTTTAATTCTGCACCTCGTGGGGCTGGCGTTAGGTGTTGGGGGAGCGTTGATATCAGACGCGATGTTTTTCAAAGCTATAAAAGATAAGCGCATTATTAAAACTGAAATGGAGTTTTTACGCTTAGGCAGCTGGTCGGTGGGGCTCGGACTTATGCTTCTCGTGTTTTCTGGCTTAGGCATGTTTATGTTGGACCACGAGCGGTACCTCGCTTCCAGTAAGTTTCTCGCGAAAATGAGCGTGGTTGCTATTCTCATTGTGAATGGCGTGGTGCTCCACCAACTGCAAATTCCGTACCTGATGAAAATAACCGAAAAACATTCCTCAACGCTCGCGGCGTTTTCTAAAACACGCACGTGGTTTATTGTGGGCGGCGTCGTTTCTATTGTGTCGTGGCTTTCCGCGCTCACCCTAGGGGCGTTTCGCAGCATTCCCTGGTCGTACGGAAACATCATGATGGTGTACCTTGCGGTGTTGGCGCTGGGGCTCGTGGTAGCGTACGTACTTCGCGACGTACTCTTTCCACCACAAAAATAAAACGGGTGCTTCCTGTCTGTATACTGAAGGTATGAAACACAAGCACCTTTTTAAAGATGTTTTGGTTGTCGTTTTTGGACTCTTGGCACTTGCTGCCATCTGGGGAGGGTGGAAACTTTACGAAGCGTCGCGCGGCAGCGATATAGTTGCTTGCACCGCAGATGCCAAGCTTTGCCCCGACGGCAGCGCCGTCGGGCGAGAGGGTCCGAATTGTGAATTTGCTGCTTGTCCTCAGTAGTTTTTAACGTGGAAAACGTCTCCAACTCATCCACACGAATACTTGACTATTTTAATAAATTATGATATTGTACGTCCTGTGCGGTTTAATAGTTTAGATTAATTTACTTTTTATGTCTCTTACTTTTAAAGAAGGACTCGGTATCGGAACGTATCTAGCGGCGACACTTGGTTCCGGAGTTATAGCGGGATACGGTACGTGGCTTTTGGGTGCGGCTTTGACCGATGTTGAAGAATCAGAATTTTGGGATGTTCAAACTGAATATACTCTTAATAACTTACCCGAAGTCATTGCTCTCGCTGCTCCTTTGTTCGTTGCGATGTTTACGATATTTAGAGTTAGAAATCTGGCGTATAACCTTGGAGACCGTGTTGCCGGAAGGAAAAACTCTTAGCAAAGTCGCGAAAATGTAGTACAATACGAAAGGCGGCGCGTGCCGCCTTTCGTATATCACATGGAGACTAGAAACATTGCCATCATTGCTCACGTGGACCACGGGAAAACAACCCTGACGGATGCGCTTATGCGCCAAACGGGTATGGTTGCCGAGGGTTTTTCTATGGACACCGATTCTATTGAAAAAGAGCGTGGCATTACTATCTACGCGAAGAATGGTTCATTAATCTACAAGGACACCAAAATCAATATCGTGGACACCCCCGGCCACGCTGACTTTGGGAGCGAAGTAGAGCGCGTGCTCCGTTCCATTGATTCAGTATTGTTGGTGGTAGATGCGCAGGAAGGTCCGATGCCTCAAACCCGTTTCGTATTGAAAAAGTCGTTGGAGTTGGGGCTTAAACCAATTCTCATTTTGAATAAAATTGATAAACCCGCTGCAGACCCCGCGCGCGCTGAAGAGCAAGTATTGGAGCTGTTTTTTGAACTCGGCGCAACGAACGAACAGTCAAGTTTCACTACGGTGTACGCCATTGGTCGCGAGGGAATTGCGAAGCGCAATTTGGCCGATGAATCATCCGACCTCACGCCACTTCTAGATACCATTCTTGAAAAGGTGCCTGCGGCGAGCGGTTCACAAGACGCACCATTTCGGTTTCAGCCATTTAACCTTGGCTACGACAACTACCTCGGACGCCTTGCGGTAGGGCGCGTGTACGACGGCGTTTTGAAAACCGGCGCGACTGTTTCTATTAAAAAGCCAACAGGCGAAACGCGATCAGGAAAAGTTACTAAGATTTTTAATTTTAAAGGATTGGAGCGCGTGGAGACCGACACCGCGTTCGCGGGAGACATTGTTATGATCGCGGGACTTCCTGACATTTTCATTGGAGAGACGGTTACCAACGACGAGAACGTGGAACCGCTTCCCGCTATTGCCGTTGATGAACCAACGATTAAGGTGAGCTTTTTGGTCAACAACTCTCCGTTTGCGGGGCGTGAAGGAAAATTTGTAACGAGTCGTCAACTACGCGAACGACTAGAGCGAGAGCTTGAGGTAAACGTGGGACTCAAAATTGATTTCGCTTCACCCGACATGTTTGAACTTTCTGGTCGCGGTGAACTCCACATCGCGGTGTTGTTGGAAAATATGCGCCGTGAGGGATACGAGATGCAAATTTCGCAGCCGCAGGTCATTATTCGGGAAGAGAATGGCGCAAAAACCGAACCGTTTGAGGAAGTGGTTGTTGACTCACCAAGTGAGTTTCAAGGTGTCATCATTGAACGTCTCGGTACTCGTTCGTTCCAGATGAAAGATATGCGCATGGAAGGACACGGACTCGTGCGCATCATATTTGAAGGGCCAACGCGTGGTTTGTTGGGTTATAAAAACCAGTTTGTCGTGGACACTAAGGGAGAGGGAATTCTTTCAAGCAGGTTTGTGGGCTTCCGTCCGTATGTCGGCGACATTAAGAAACGCCAGGTTGGTTCAATGACGTCTATGGCAACCGGCAAAGCACTCGGGTTTGCGCTTTGGAACCTGCAAGACCGTGGCGTTTTGTACATTACTCCTGCCACCGAAGTATATGAAGGTCAGGTTATTGGTAACACCTCTAAAGGCGAAGAAATGGTAGCAAACCCCACGAAAGGGAAAAATCTCACCAACGTTCGCGCCTCCGGGTCCGACGAAGCAATTGTGCTCGTGCCGGCGTGGGAGTTGACCATTGAACGTGGTATGGAAGTAATGGGAGAGGATGAGTATTTAGAAATCACGCCGCACAACGTGCGTCTCAGAAAGAAATTTTTGACCGAAAATTCACGCGCTAAATCTAAGCGCACTGATATATAAAAGGCTTGATTTAAGCCATATATTTGCTATACTGGTGGTAGGTGAATAGAGACGTTTCTCTTTTCAGGGGAGGCGTCTTTTTATTTGCCTTGAACGGTCGAACCTTTACAAGCCCTGTAACCAGCGAACTATCGCGACCAACCATGGCGTTACTAACCTTTTTTGCCATTGGTGTCGTTGAAATGTTCATCGTCGCTCTATGGACGAAGTTTGTGAGCGGCTCTCAAGTCGTCGCAAGCGGTGTCGTAACGTTTGTGAATACCCTCGTATATTTCTATGTACTTGACGCGCTGCTCTCAAACGTGCACAACACCCCCGTCATTGTGGCGTACGCGGTCGGATGTGCCCTGGGCACCATGATCGCGACGCCTTCCACATTCACCATGTCGTTTAAAAAACGAAAGAACGTGAAGAGGAAGAAAACACAGCGCGAACAATTCACACCAATACATGAACCAGAACTTGTCGTCTAGAGACGATGATTCACCCTAAAAGCCCCGACCTTTCGTACTGAAACGTCGGGGCTTTTATTATTTAGCAGGGTTTTTTCCGAAGCGATGGGGCGATCGGGACGTAGAAGAGCATACTCAAAAGTCCAATAGAGGTTACAAGATAAATTACTTTTTCAAACCCAATGCTTGCGGCAAGGACGCCACCAATAGCAGCCGTTGCTGCCTGTGCAATATCAATGAGCGTGTAATACACCCCCCACGTGGTTCCTGCTTTTTCTCCATCAACGTAGTGGGTGAAGAGCGCCATAAATGACGGGAAGGTGAATGCCGTTGCGGCACCGAGTAAAAACTGCGTGAAGTAAAGTTCCGCGGGGTTACTCACCAACAAGTAGGAGAGGGGAACTAGATTAACGACGAGCATTCCTCCTACTAAAAACCAGTAATCATCTTTGTCGCCACAAATTTTATCAATCAGTGCCGCCGCAGGAATTTGTGTCAGACTTTTAGTTAAAAGGTATATTGCCGCAGCAACACCTGCTACTTCTACCGTTCCTCCTTCAATAAATTCAGTAACGAAAATAGCAAAAATGGGGCCTAAGAGTCCGAGGGCACTGAAGGTGGCGATGTCAGCGAGAATAAGAAAACGAATAACGGGGTTCACCTTTAACAAAAAAAAGTCACCGAGCGGAATGTTTCTTTTCATACGGAATCTATTTTTCTTCTAAGTTTAGACACACGGAATTGATGCAATAGTGTTTTCCTGTTTCAGTGCCGGGGTCGTCAAACAGGTGGCCTAGGTGTGAACCGCAGGTGGCGCATACTACTTCAGTTCGCACCATTCCTCCTGAAGTGTCGGGACGTGTTTCCACGGCGCCAGGAAGAGCGTCGTTAAAGGAAGGCCATCCTTGAAGCCCCACGGGGCTTTTGGTGGCATCTTCTTGTATGTGAGTGGCAAAGAGTGGCGCGTTGCATACCTTGCAGTGATACGTTCCATCAGATTCCGCGTTTACGTACTCTCCTGAGAAGGGGGCTTCGGTCGCGCCACCTCGTAATACCGCATACTCTTCTGGGGTAAGGCGTTTTTTTAATTCTTCTTCGTTTATGTCGTCCTTTTTCATACCATTAATTGTAGCAGGCGTTTGCTATACTTGACTCAAATGGAACCATTTTTTTGGAGCGCGCTGGTGATTGCGGTCATAGTTACCGTTCTTTTTATCGTCGCGGTGTATAAAAAAGATAACAGCATTATTGATATTTTTTATGGACTCATCTTTGTGACTGTGGCGCTCTTCACGTTCTTTTTTTTAAGTACTGGTCACGTGATTGCGGCGCTTGTGTCGGTATTGACGGTGGTGTGGGGAGTTCGGCTCTCAGGACGCATGTACTTAAAAAACAGAGGAAAAGCAGAAGATCAGCGGTATGCACCGTGGAGAGAGTCGTGGATGCAAAAAGGAAAAGCGTATTTTTATATAAGAAGTTACGGACAAGTTTTCTTATTACAAGGGCTCATTATTTTTTTAGTGTCGCTCCCCATTGTCCTCGTGAACACAGCGTTTGCGATGGAGTGGAACGCGTTTGTGTCTCTCGGCCTCGCGCTGTGGTGCGTGGGGTTTTTGTTTGAGAGCATTGCCGACTTTCAACTGGATACGTTTTTAAAAAATCCAGATAATCACGGACGCATTATGACCTCCGGACTCTTTCGCTACTCTAGGCGTCCAAACTACTTTGGTGAGTCACTAATGTGGTGGGGGATTGCGGTGATTGCATTTTCAGAACCATTGCACTGGATTGCATTTGTATCGCCTGCGATTATTACGTACATCATGTACGCGGTCACGGGCCCCCTAACAGAAGAAATGTGGGAAGGGAATGACGAGTACCGCGCATATAGGCGCGTCACGAATTACTTTATTCCGTGGTTTCCTAAGAAGAATAATTCATTATGATGCTCAGAGAAAAATTATATCCGCGTCTCCTCATCATTTCAGTAGTGCTCGCGCTCGTGGGAGTGGTCAACGCGACGTACCTTGCGTACACCTCATTTGCGGGGATTTCTCCGCTCTGCACCATTATTAGTGGGTGTGACTTGGTCGCCGCGTCTCCCTACTCGCGCGTGTTCGGCGTTCCGCTCTCACTCTTCGGAGTCTTTTTCTACCTTCTCCTTGCGGGTTTTTCACTGTGGGGAATTATTAATCCTTTAAAAAAAGTGTCGTTGTATTTGGTGGGCGCCACCACGCTTGGATTTCTTCTCTCGCTCTACTTTCTTTATCTCCAGGCATTTATAATTAAGGCGTTTTGCCAGTACTGTTTGCTGTCTCTTTTTGACGCCACCGTTCTTTTTATACTCGCGCTTTGCGTGTGGTGGCTTGACCATAAAACTAAAAAAGCGTTACCCCATTCTGAACCGTCGTTGTGATACACTGCTTTCCATGATTGCTATAGGAATGGCTGCGCCTGACTTTACGCTCCGCGACCAAGAGGGAAAGGAACACACGCTCTCCACATACCGCGGGCGCTGGGTGCTGCTCTACTTCTACCCGAAAGATGACACCCCTGGGTGTACGAAAGAAGCGTGCATGATTCGTGACGCGTTTCCACGCTTTGAGGGTATTCATACGCACGTATTCGGTGTTTCAAAAGATACTGTTGAGAGTCATAAGAAATTCACGGAGAAGTACAATCTCCCGTTTCCACTCCTCGCTGACCCCGACACCGTCGTCAACAAACTCTACGGGGTGTGGCAGGAGAAAAAAATGATGGGCAAGGTGTATATGGGAACGCTCCGCACCTCATTTTTAATTGACCCTGAAGGCGTCGTGCGAAAAGTATATGCAAAAGTTAAACCAGAAATCCACGCGGAAGAAGTCATCAGCGACCTCGCGCAGTTCGGGGCCTAGAGGACTGTCGGCGCCCGCCAAGCGCGCCCGCCATCCTAGGACCAGGAATGCCC
>JBBTSO010000004.1:86168-199690 GCA_038064695.1 Patescibacteria group bacterium
CGCACGCGAAGCGTGCGCGCCGTTTAGTGGCGAAGTTAAAAAAACTCTACCCGCGTCCGAAAAGTGAGCTTTCATACACCACGCCGTTTCAGTTTGTGGTCGCGGTGATGCTGTCTGCTCAGTGCACTGACAAAGCGGTGAATAAGGTTACGAAGGGACTCTTTAAAAAATACAAAACTCCTAAAGATTTTGCTCGCGCCAAAGCGCGTGTACTGCAAAAAGAAATAAGCTCCATCCCTTTTTTTAGAAATAAAACAAAAGCCATTATTGGCGCTGCGCAGCGGGTCGTTGCCGAGCACCAAGGATTCGTGCCAAAAACCGAGTCCGCGCTTGTCGCTCTGCCTGGAGTGGGGTACAAAACCGCGCATGTCATTTTAGGTGAACTGTACGACCTCTACGAGGGGATTCCCACTGATACCCACGTGAAGCGTTTTGCAAAACGATTTGAATTAACGAAACACAACGAGTTAGAAAAAATTTCTAAGGATCTTGAGGAACTTGTTCCAAAAAAAGATTGGAAATACGTCAATAACGGTTTTGTGCTCTATGGCAGGTACGTGTGCCCCGCGCGTCCGCATGACTGCGCTCAACACCCTTTAACAAAACTCTACCCACAAGCGGCATTGATATGGCCCAAAGCAAACTAAAAAAGTTTCAAAAAACTGTTTTGGATTTTTATAAAAAAAGTGGGAGACACCACTTGCCATGGCGTCGCACCACAACACCGTATCGAATTCTGGTTTCGGAAGTTATGCTTCAACAAACACAGGTAGATCGTGTTATTCCGTACTACAAAAAGTTTTTAAAAAAATTTCCAAACGCGCAAGCACTTGCCGATGCCCCGCTTGGTGAGGTGCTCCGCGCGTGGAGTGGACTTGGATACAATCGTCGCGCCAAGATGCTCCACAACGCCGCAAAAGAAATTACCATATATGATAATTTCCCACGTGACTATAAAACACTCGTCTCATTGCCGGGAGTGGGGGAGTATACCGCTAAAGCAGTGCGGGTTTTTGCGTACAACGAACCCGAAGTACTGGTTGAAACTAACGTGCGAACCGTGTTCATTCATCATTTTTTCCCACGGACAAAAAGAAAAATTTCTGACGAGGCGCTTGTACGATATATAGTACAAACACTTGATACAAAAAATCCACGAGCGTGGTACGCGGCATTGATGGACTATGGAACGTACCTTAAACAAACGCACGGTAATGTATCTCAAAAAAGTAAGAGTTACGTAAAACAAAAACCCCTCAAGGGCTCAAACAGAGAAATCCGTGGAGCACTGCTGAAAGCACTCACCAAGAAACCACAGGCGCGCGCCACACTTTCAAAGCTTCCGTTTGAAAAAGAAAAAATAAAAACACAGCTCGCCGCTCTAGAAAAAGAGAAAATTATAAAAAAAGTAAAAAGTGTTTACGCGCTCCCTTAGATGTTTTGTTTACCGCGTATCAACGAGACGGAAGGCGAAAAAAATACCAGAGAGGATGATGATTCCATAAATCGCGAAGAGCGACTGAAGTGAACCAAAAAAAAGTATAATGAGCGCAAGCGTTGGTGCAATGACACGGCCTAGTGGGGAGAGCATACGAAATGTACCGATGAGTGATGCTTCCTTCTCGTTTACTTGTTTAAAGAAGTAACTCTCAGTGGTAATTTCTACCATCGCGCCACCAATGCGAGTGGTGATGAACCAGATACTCCACACGAAGAAGAGCGAGAGGGGGGTTACGGTGAGAAGAATTAATGAAACGCCCAGAATGCTCAAGCCAATAATCATCAACTCCTTCTCACCCCATACGCGGTCGGCAATAAATCCAAGGGGGATTTCCAGGAAAAGGTACGGTACCAGGGCGAGCGCGGTTAAACTTCCAATGGCCTGCCAGCTCATTCCCCCCACTTCAAAAAGGTAAAGCGGCCCGTAAATGGTAATGACCGAGTTGAATAACTGCATTACCAGGTGCACCACCATTACTCCACGCACATTTTCCCTACAGCAACGTAAATCGTTAAACGCTTCTACAAAACTAGTGTGGGTGGGGGCGTGGGGAGTAATGCCTCGCAGGGGAAAAAGTGCAATAAGAATTACCGGTATGAGCGCGACCGCCGCAAAAATGTACACGGGCGCGAAGTGGGTGCCGATCAACACTACTGAAATGATAAGCGGGCCTAGGAAAATACCGATGTTCCCTGCGGTGATATACATACTGCGCACGTTGCCCGTGTTACCTTCGCTACGTTGTAGCGACTCAAGGTAGAGGTCAAGAAAATAACTTAAGATGAAGACGAGAATTCCTTGCGCGATAAAAAATATGATGACAAGTGTTGGATCTTTTAAAAATCCTAAGGTAAGGACAGTGAGTTGCAACAGGACGGCGGTAACAATGTATGGTCTCCAGACGCCTATTTTTTCTACGATGTGTGCCGCGTTAGCCAGCATCAACATGACAAACAGCGAGCTGACAATGTAGAGAATGCTCACTCCCTGGGGAGAGAAAAATTGCCCTAAGAATGATGAGTTTACGTAAAGCGTGGTTGCATAGTGGACGGAAACAAAAAAGTTAAGAAAAAGGAGCGTTGTAAAAACGCCCAAAAACCTGTGTTGTGTGACTCCTGCCATAGTGGTACAGACGTTAGTATACAACACCCGTTCGTTTTGAATCAGCATACCGAGAGACCGCTCCAAGGGCGCTTGCCCGGTCTTACTACCTAGTGAAATGAACAAAATATGGACACGCCGTGTCCATATTTTTGAATGAACGACGGGAGCAAGCTTCGCTTAGTCTCTCTATATGCTGATTCTTCACTCACTTAAACAAAAACACCCCGCATACGCGGGGTGTTTTTTATCCACCGTGTCCCTCGTTCATAATAAAATGATTATGACGTTTTTAAGCTTTTATCGTGAAGTTCCTTCAGCCATAAGTTCATTATTCATCATCTGCAATCGTCTGTCAATTTAGACCCCAATCAGTACGGGGATAACCATTGGGCGCTTAGAGGTCTTTTGCAAGAGGTAGCGCTCCACGGTATCGGTTAAGTTGCTCTTCACATACTCCAAGTCAACAGGATTCATTCCTTGCGTCATGTCCTCAATTGATTTTTTAATGAGGAGACGTGTTTCGGACAAAAGCCCCTGGCTTTCACGGAGGTACACGAACCCGCGTGAAATAATGTCGGGAGATTTCTTAAGTTGTCCGGTGCGGATGTTGACGGTCGCAATAATCACGAACATTCCGTCCTTCGCAAGTGCTTGGCGGTCACGGATAACCACTTCCTGCATATCGCCAATTGAGAATCCGTCAACCATCATAGGCCCTGACGGTACCTTCTCTTTTCGGACAGTAAGTTCAGTGCCGTTTTTAATTTCAAACACCTTTCCGTTGTCCGCGAGGATGACGTTCTCGCGAGGAAAACCATTCATCACCAACGCGTTTGCGTGGCAGCGAATCATTGAGTGGTACCCGTAGCCCGGCATAGCAAAGTTAGGGTTCACTTTTCGAGTGATCCACACCAACTCGCCGCTGTTTCCGTGTCCCGTTGAGTGCACGTCTGAAGAGCGGTAGTGCATCAAGGTTAGTCCATGGCGATAAAGGTTGTCTTTCAATTTCTGTACCGACACTTCGTTACCCGGAATGACTGACGATGACAAAACTACCGTGTCGCGTTCCGTAAAGGTAATTGACTTGTGTTTGCCAGTCGCAATGCGCATCAGCGCTGCCTGCTCTTCGCCCTGAGCACCGGTGGTCAAAATAATAATTTTGTCAGACGGGTAGTCACCAATTTGTTCCGCGGGAATGATAGTTCCTGGTTTTGGCGCGAAGATTTCTCCGCGTTGCGCAATTTCAACGTTTGTTTTAATTGAACGTCCCTCGGTCACTACTTTTTTACCGAGTTTTTCAGCGGTTTGAATAATGTGAATGATGCGTTCAAACTGGCTGGCGAATGTCCCAATAATGAGACGCCCTTTTACCTTTGAAATAATTTCATCCAAGGTGTCATACACGCGCGTTTCAGGAATAGAGAAACCGTCACGTTCAGCGTTAGTTGAGTCTCCGATGAAGAGGATATTTTTTTCCGATCCAACCGTACTCCATACCTTGTCTTCTTTTTCAGAAGGCTTTCCATCAACGTGATCCAGCTTCAAGTCACCGCTCATAACAACGTTGCCGTGTTTGGTAGCAATAGAGATTCCCATTGAGTCGGGGATTGAGTGGGTAACGGGGAAGGTGCGAACGGTGATGTCTCCCACTTGCACGCGTCCTCCTGGTTCTACCACGTGGACGACAATTTCTGGAAGGTGAGGAAATTCTTCCTGACGCTTCTTGATCATGAGCGACGTTAAGTACTGTGTGTAGATAGGTGGGTTGCCGATGCGGTCAATGATGTAGGGGATACCGCCGATGTGATCCAAGTGACCGTGGGTAATGAAGAGCGCCAAAATACGATCTTTGTTTGCTTCAAGGTAGCGGGTGTTTGGCAAAACGTAGTCAATACCGGGCGCTGCTTCCTCTGACATAAATTGGAACCCCGCGTCCACGACAAAAATACCTTCCGGAAGTTCAATGGCGGTCATGTTGCGACCCACTTCTTCAACGCCTCCAAGAGGAATAATACGAACCGTGTCTTGGTCGAGCGGAGGAAGTTGTAGTGCTTCGGTGTCTTTTAAGTTTGCCATTCCTGAGTCTCGTAAGGGACGAGGTGATGGGCGACGATGTTGGTCACGGCGCGCGCTTCGAGGGCGGCCAGCGCCTCCGCGAGTACGGCTTCTTGGGCCATGACTTGAGCCGTGGTGAGGACGTGGTCCTCGTCCGGTGTATCGTCCGCGTGGAGCAGAAGATGGCGCAGCCGGAGATGGTGATGATGATGTTTCCATAAATTGAATAATGATAATAAGTTATTTTTAATTTTTATTTAATAAAGAACGGCCACACGCGTTCAGTTCGCACATACCACGTCTCAACGCCAGCAAAGCGGTCGCTAGGAGTTGAAATGGTCCCGAGAGAGACTCCCTTTAAGAGCGGAGTGTGCGCGTACGTAAAATGTGGAGCGTAGAGAAATACTGCAGCGACTTCGCTCGCCACTTCGAGGGCGGCGCGCTTCGCTTTTTCTCTTCGTAACGTCGGGTCAAGCTCGTTCCGAGCTTCTTCAAGGTACTGGTCAGCATCAATATTGGCGTAAAGCGCAATGTTGAGGCCAGGATCATTGCGTTGACTTGAATGCCAAAACGCAAAGAGATCCAGCTCACGTCCAACGACGAGTCCAAAGAGGAGTGCGTCGTATTTGCGAGGACGTAATACCTCAAGGTTTAAATCGTTTTGTTCAAAGAACTGGAGTGAGACATCTGCGCCGAGTGTTCGCCACGTGGTGGCCACCATTTCAGCAGTTGCTTTCAATTCTGGTGCGTTTGCTGTTGCTAATGAGAATTTCAAACGTCGTGTCTCTTTCTTGACGGTCTTTTCATACACGCCGTCTTCGCCCCGCTTCCATCCATTGTCTTCAAGCAATTTTTGAGCACTCGCTACTCTGTCCGTAACTACTTCTGAATCGTCTTGCGCGCTGACACTTTCTGGAGGAAGGGGGCCACTCAAAGGAGACCCATACCCGCTAATGATTGTATCAATTATTTCTTTTTTGTCAACTGCTTGATCCAACGCACGCCGTACCACGACATCGGCAAAAAGCTCTTGCTGGTTTTGATTAAAGAACACTCCAAAGACGCGCGCAAACACCGCTTCTTCAATAATGGCCCCCGCGTTCTCTTGGTGGGGAATGACCGAATAGGCGGCATCAACGGCGCCATTTTCGAACGCTTCAGAGAGTGACGTTTGATTTGAGTAGAAATTGAACACGATAGAGCGAATATAAGGTCGAAGTGGCGTGTTTTTTGCAATGGTGAGCTGATACTCGCTCGGGATTCCTGAGGCATTTTTCTTTATGGTAGTTACCTCGTACATACCACTCCCTATGGGATTTGTATTGAGGTCGCTGAATGCAAATCCTTCAGAGGGAATATGTGCCCACAGGTGCTTTGGCAGAATTCCCATCGTGGTGTTTTCCAAAAAGAGCGCGTACGGCGCGCGGAGTGAAAACACCACGGTTTTCGCGTCGGTAGCCACCACTTCAACGCCTTCCCAGTTGGCGCGGCGTGGACTTTTTATTTCAGGATTTTTTGCTGCTTGAATGGTGTATACCACGTCTTCCGCGGTTATCGGCGTTCCGTCGTGGAAGAATATGTTGTCTTTTAAGTAAAACGTATATTGGAGCGCGTCTTCAGAAATATCATACCGATCTGCAAGATAGGGAATCACTGAGCCGTTCGGTGACTGCTTCATTAGCCCTCCATAGACAAGCGTTGACAAGTCTTTATCGGTTTCCGATGTTGCTAAGAGTGGGTTGATAAAACGCGGTGTTCCGACGACGCCCTCTCGATACATGCCGCCTAAAACAGGAACTTCTTCTGAGAGTGAGAGACTGGCGTTTGCAAACAATATGCCTACGCCGAGGGTGGCAAGAGCAACAAAAAGTCCGCTCACCAGCCAGTCGGAGGGCGTGAATATATTTTTCACTTTCTCTTCCGCGTTTCCGAAGACAGACACGTGGTGTGTTTTTCCGAGTATTCGCAAAAATGAGAACATAGAACTCTTCTGTTTTAAGTGTAAGTTATTGGGTAACGTTCAAAGGAACGAGTACGAACACCCACGCACGGTTAGATAAACAGCGCAGTGAGCGAAGAAAGAGCGAAAAGGATTGCAATGATGATTGTTCCCTGAAAGAGGAATTTTTCGGCCCCACGTCTTGTATAGTAGGTTTCGCCACTTTCATTGCCACCAAACGCACCTCCCAAGCCAGCTCCACGTTGCTGCAAAAGAATACCGCCGATGAGCAATATCGAGAGCACTATCTGAATGATAGGGAGCACACTAGTGAGAAGCGCCATACGTTTCGTACTTTGAGTGAAGGGTATCATAGAAGCACACTCCAAGCAAAGTATGATCCCGTCTCTTGCATGTGGACAGGAGAATTTTGTATACTGTGCCTTACAAGGGTGTTGCCTCTCCTGGCAACACCTCGCATTTACTAGTCTCATAAAATCAGGTGTATCTATGAAATCAAAGAAAAAAGTAGGGAAAGCCCCTACGGCGAAAAATTCTGTCCCCCTAAAACCACTGGGCGACCGCGTCGTAGTACGTATGTTGACTGATCTGGAGCGCGGCACGACCACTGCCTCAGGCATCATCATTCCTGATTCCGCACAAGAAAAATCTTCTGAAGGTGTGGTTATCGCGGTTGGACCAGGGCGGTTTGATGACGGTGCTCGCGTTCCTATGAACGTGTCAGCAGGTGATCGCGTTCTCTTTAGTAAGTATGGCCACGAAGAGGTAAAGGTTAATGGAGTGGAGTACCTCATCGTTTCTGAAACAAATATTTTAGCAATCCTTAATAAATAAAAGATCTATGGCAAAAAAAATTCTTTTTGACAGAGAGGCACGAACTGCTGTTAAAGCGGGCATTGACCAAGTTGCTGATGCGGTGAAAATCACCCTTGGACCACGAGGCAGAAACGTCATTATTGACCGTGGGTACGGTGGTCCTCACATGACGAACGACGGCGTTACCATCGCGAAAGAGATTAGTCTCCCCGACAAGTTTGAAAACATGGGAGCTGAAATCGTGAAAGAAGTCGCAAACAAAACCAATGACCTCGCGGGAGATGGTACTACTACTTCAGTGGTATTGCTCCAGGCGCTCGTTGATGAAGGGATGAAACACACGAGTCTTGGACTCTCCGCCATGGGTATTAGAAGTGGTATGGAAAAAGCAGCAGCGGATGTTGTTCTACATCTCAAGACACTTGCTAAAAAAATTCCTGAAAATAGCAAAGACGAAATTAAACAAGTCGCCACTATTTCGGCAGAGTCAGAAGAAATTGGTTCAAAAATCGCGGAAGTTATTCAAAAAGTAGGAAAAGACGGCGTGGTGACGGTTGACGAGTCACAGGGAACTGAAATTGAAATTGAGTTAGTAGAAGGTATGGAGTTTGATCGTGGCTACGTGAGTCCCTACATGGTGACTAATCCAGAACGCATGGAAGCAGAGTACAAAGACGCACTCGTGTTGGTAACCGATAAAAAAATTGCTTCAGTGCAAGAAATTCTCCCTCTTTTGGAAAAAGTAATTCAAACAGGGAAAAAGGAGTTGGTTATTATTGCTGACGATGTTGAAGGTGAGGCACTCACGACGTTTGTCTTAAACAAACTTCGCGGTTCATTTTCAGTGTTGGCGGTAAAAGCTCCAGGGTATGGCGATCGAAAGAAAGAAATGCTCCAGGATATTGCCGTGACCGTGAATGCCACCGTGGTGTCTGATGATATTGGCATTACGTTTGAAAAAGCGGAGGTGTCTATGCTTGGACGCGCACAGAAGGTCATTGCCGGAAAAGACTCTTGTACGATTGTTGGAGGAAAAGGAAAGAAAAAAGATATTGAAGCGCGTGTTGCCGCGCTTCGCGCGCAACACGCGGCGAGCGACTCCAAGTTTGATAAAGAAAAATTTGAGGAGCGCATTGCAAAACTCTCGGGCGGAGTTGCCGTCATTCGCGTGGGAGCCGCCACTGAAACAGAAATGAAGTATTTGAAAGACAAAATTGACGACGCGGTAAATGCAACCAAAGCAGCTATCGTGGAGGGTATTGTTCCAGGCGGTGGCAGCGCGCTCATAAAAGCGTCGCTCAAAGCGGAAGCAGGTGCAGACTTCAAAAAAATGAGCCAGGAAGAAGCAGTAGGGTACCGCATTGTACTTCAGGCAATGAAGCGTCCTCTTAAACAAATTGCGGTAAACGCAGGGAAAGATGATGGCTCAGTGATTGTTGATGCTATTGAAAAAGGGAAAGGAAACATTGGGTATGACGCTCGCAAAGATGAAATTGTACCCGATATGATCGCGGCGGGGATCATTGACCCGGTTAAAGTGACTCGCGGTAGCGTTGAGCACGCGGTTTCTGCGGCAGCCATTCTCTTAACCACCGAAGTTGCTATCGCTGATTTACCTGAACCAAAGAAAGACGCTCCCGCTATGCCAGGAGGGATGGATATGGGGTACTAAAGAGAGTTTCTAGGTAAGGGAGCGTCAGCGAACACTTATGCCGAGTATTCTCGGCCAAGGGTGTGAGATTTTAGAAAAACCCGCTTGTTATTGAGCGGGTTTTTTATGCACTCTCTCACCTTGTATGCAATAGCGTAAGTAGTATCGTGGGTTCATCGTTTTATGACGGTTGAAACTCCACGACAAAATTTAAGACGGAGACTAGGAATACAAAAAGCGGGCGGGCGCGACGCAGCTCGAAAGGGTAACTGGGGAAGAATGTATACCTGTATGCTGTGTGCAGCTGCTATTACGGTCGTTTTGGCGCGCATGGCAAATGCTACAGAATAGACATATTGACGTACTTTCTATCGGTGCGGTACAGTTGGCATCCTATGTCTTTGAGTCACGAATTTCGGTACAGATTACCCCCACCTGATCATAGTCCAGAGACAAGACGCATGCGTCTGGGGCAGATGGACGCTCTTTCTTTTTGGATTGGTTTTTTTACCACGCTCGGGGTAGGAACACTTTGTTTTGTTAACGATTACCCATCTGACATTGTAGGGAAAATATCCGGGAGTTTATTAGTTGGGGCAGTTACAGGTGCAGTATCGAATAGATTTCTGATTCCACGATAATATTGATATACTTAACGTATATGACACCTGTATATATTGTGCTCGGCGTTATCGCCGTTTTATTGGGGTGGGTTATTGCAACCTACAACGGATTCATTACACTCGTTAACCGTGCGAAAGAGGCATGGAGTGATATTGAGGTACAGATGAAGCGTCGCTATGACCTCATTCCTAACCTGGTTGAAACGGTGAAGGGGTATGCAACTCACGAACGTGAAGCGTTTGAAAATGTTACTAAGGCGCGCGCTGCGGCGATGGGTGCGGGAAGTGTAGAAGAGCACGGCAAAGCAGAAAATATGTTGACCGGAGCATTGAAGTCTTTGTTTGCAGTTGCGGAGGCGTACCCAGATTTGAAAGCAAATCAGAACTTTTTGGAGTTACAACGCGAACTTTCCGACACAGAAAATAAAATCCAAGCGGCGCGCCGTTTTTACAACCAAAACGTCATGGCGCTCAATACGGGGCTTGAGCAGTTTCCGGGAAATGTAGTGGGAGGTATGTTCAAATTCGGAAAGCGTGAATTCTTTGAACTCGCTGACGGTGAACAAGTAGCAAAAGATCCAGTTAAAGTGCAGTTCTAGTATGTAGTGGAGAGTGTTTAGTTTTTAGCTAACCACTAACCACTAGAAACTAACCACTAACCAATGGCAACACTCTACTCACAAGCAGATAAAAACATTCAACGCACGTGGCTGTTGATGATCTCGTTTTTTATCGTGGTCATCGGCCTCGGTTGGGCATTCTCGTATGTGTTTGAAAATCAATCCATTCTGTACGTAGCGGTTGGATTTTCGCTCTTAATGAACGTTGGTTCGTTCTGGTATTCAGACAAGTTGGCGCTTGCAACGAGTGGGGCAAAACCGGCAGACGAAATTCAATTTCAGGAACTCCACCGCATTGTAGAAAACCTCTCCATTACCGCAGGGCAAACAAAACCACGTGTGTTTGTTATCAATGACCCTGCACCGAACGCCTTTGCCACGGGGCGAGATGCCACGCACGGCGCGGTTGCCGTAACCACCGGGTTGCTTTCCATGATGGACCGACCAGAACTTGAGGGAGTGTTGGCGCACGAACTTTCCCACATTAAAAACCGCGACACACTCGTCATGACGGTGGTCGTGGTTTTGTTGGGCTTTGTCACACTTGTTTCTGATTTTTTCCTGCGATCCATGATTCACGGAGGTGGGAACAATGGGGGAGACAACCGCGATGGAAGATTTCAACTCATTTTAATAGTTGTTGGATTTTTACTGGCGATTTTTGCACCGCTCATTGCCCAACTTATTCAGTTTGCGATATCGCGCCGCCGTGAGTTTTTAGCTGATGCATCGGGTGCGCTCCTCACTCGTTACCCTGAAGGTCTAGCATCTGCGCTTCAAAAAATTGGAGCGTATGCTCACCCTATGCGAAACGCCAACCACGCAACCGCGCACCTTTTCATCGGCAGCCCGTTCGGAGCAAAGGCACTGAAGGGGGTAAACAAATTATTTTCTACGCATCCGCCCGTTGAAGAACGTGTCAAAGCGCTTTTAAATCATTAGTAATTACGCGCGACACCCTGTGAAGGAGTACTTCGGTTTACGACAGTGGCTGCCATGCCAAAGATAGCAACTGCGGCAACCGTAATGAGGGCAAGTTCCAAAGACTCGAGCGTTCGTAGTCCGTACCCTTCGCCAATAACATTAACTACCTGATTTTCTTCCGCCTCTTCATATCGATAGGGGACACCTTTGAATTCTGTAGTTGCCATATAGTTTGTTGTTTTTATTTAAATTGTTCTCACCGAATATATGACTGCGTACGTTGCTTCAAGGTTACTCGCGGCAACCATTCATCCCCGCTCCAGAGAGGAGGAGATGAATGGCGCCATCAGATGTGTGCACGCGGAGGCGTGCACCTATACGAGCAAAATGCCTGGTGGCTGTCCGCGAAACGTCTCGCAGCAGAGTTACGTAGATAGACGGACAGCCCATTTTACAAAACACCACACCTCGCTCTACGAGGTGTGGTGTTTTGGTTTATGGGGAGGTTTTTTTCGTATCAAGATCTTATTTTTTTCCTCCAACTGCTTTCCCAGCAGCAGCGATTGCTTTACCGCCACCATAGACTGCTCCAAGACCCGTTGCACCTAAGGTGAGCAAGAACAAAATTCCAAAGGTGTCGTCAGCAACGCTTTCTAGGTACTCAGAACGTACTCCTTCAAACATATACTACTTCGTAAGGCATTTATTATTAAAATTGTTTTGCCCTACACCTACCTAACCCTTCCATCTTTAAAAAGGTTACACGCACCCCTTTTGGCACAGGCGTTGTTGTGTTTATTCAAAAAGGATGTATTGTGTGGGTAAGCTCGCTAGTTCCTCCATTACTTAGTCAGGAAAGAGATAGAGCGGATATTGTTCATGGGAAAGAAACTATTTGTCGGCAACATGCCGTACAACATTACTGAGGACGAACTTAAGGCTGCTTTTTCTGAAGCAGGCGAAGTAGCTTCAGTAGCGATTATCAACGACAAAATGACTGGTCGTCCACGTGGCTTCGGATTCGTCGAAATGGCAACCGAAGAGGGGGCTCAAAAGGCAATCGACACGATGAACGGCAAGGATGTCGGAGGTCGTGCACTTAACGTTAACGAGGCAAAACCTCGCGAAGACCGCCCTATGGGTGGTGGTGATCGAGGAGGCCGCGGTGGCTTTGGTGGACGTGGCGGATACTAGTATCTCGCTTCTAAAAAAGCTCCAGAACTCTGGGGCTTTTTTGTTGTATGCTGATAGTGTTTAGCACGTAATAAAAATATATGGATATTGTAATTAACTATTGGGCAGTGTTAGTTTCAGCGCTTGCCAGCATGGCGATAGGGATGCTGTGGTACGGACCGGTATTTGGGAAACAGTGGATGGCGATGACTGGCATCACCAAAGAATCAATGAAGTCAATGGCACTTTCACCAACCAAAGCGATGTCGCTTGGGTTGGTGAGTTCACTCATCATGGCGTACGTTCTCGGCTACGTTGCGTCAGCACTTGGCACGGAAGGCGTACCTGAAGCACTGGTGCTCGCATTCTGGATTTGGTTGGGGTTTGTGGCGACGTCGCAGATAAGTGGATTTTTGTGGGAAGGAAAACCATTAAAACTATTCCTTTTAAACACTGCGTACTCGCTAGTAGTGTACGGAGTTATGGCGCTCATTCTTGTTCTCTGGAGATAGTGTAGTTTTCGTGGTATAATGGGAAGAGCGCCAGACAGTCGCGCCCAGCCCTCTGAGCTTGTGACTTCTTCGTAAAGTTCTTTTACACAAAACTGGCGCGGTTTTCGATGGGATAAGTACAATGAGCATAGAGGGCTGGGTGAGGAAAGTCCGAACATGCGCTGCACGCTTTTGGCGTGCAGACAGGTAATGGGTAACGCCCATACATTCTTAGGTGAATTAGGGAATGAGCGTTGCGAGCAGAGACGTCGTTCATCGAAAGGTGAACGACGCCCAGGTTTCTGTAAAGAGGGCTGGGCGAGTTCTTACGGTAACGTGAGAGGTGAAACGGCTAAAAACGTACCCGCATGCAAGACCGTATTCGCTACTTTACTGTAGCGTCTGAGTCGCAAAGATGTTCACGGTAACGTGAACACAAGATAGATGACTGTCTTGTACCTGCCTAAAGCGGTGTTACAAACAGAATTCGGCTTATCGGCGCACATAATTCACATTTCTTTGAAAACACTCCGACAACAATCGGAGTGTTTTCTTTTACGAATGGTATACTCGTTATATATAATTAATGTAATACGATACATACGTTCACCCTATGAATGAGCAAAAAAAAGATCACTCATTATTTTCTTCGGTTCTCTTTCTTTCCGTGTTTGGCATTGCTTTTTTAGTTCCACTTTTTTTCCTTCCTTTAAATACTGCACCATTTCAATTTTCGAAAGTACTCCTGACGGAGGTGTTAATTACCATCGCGCTCGGTGCGTACATAGTTGGCTCCCTCAAACGCGGCAGTTTTTCTTTTGGAGTCAACGGGCTTATTGGATCGTTATATCTACTTCCTATAGGGTACGCAATTTCTTCTCTCTTTTCTCAAAATCCGTACGCGTCATTTGTAGGATATCAATTTAATACCGATACGTTCGCCTTTATAGTGCTCGGAGTCTTGGTAACGCATCTCACCACGTTTGCGCTCACCGAAAAAATAGATACCTTTAACGTACTGATCGGAGTATTACTTGCAGGGTGGGTTGTTTTTATTTTTCAATTCTTTCAATTTGTAGCTACCGGTTTTCTTCCGCTCTCCACATTTTCTGAACCATCAGGGAACCTCGTCGGTCAGTGGAACGATCTTGCCCTCTACGTGGGACTTATCGCCTCACTCGCGCTTTTTTCACGCGAATCGCTCGTTCTTGCCCATTTACATCGGTTTGCCCTCTCACTGACGATTGTGGTGGCAATGGTTTTTTTGGTGATTATTAACTCAACTATAGCGTGGGTGTTGGTGGGGTGTGCGGCGCTTATGACACTCATTCTTGTTTTAGTGCGACGCTTCTCCTCTCCTTCACGTTCAGAAAAAATTTCCACGTGGGGAATATTCCCTGGAATACTACTCGTGGCGTCACTTCTTTTCGTACTTGGGTGGGGTAACATAGCTGACAGACTTCAAGGTAGGATTCAAGATAGAATAGGTATTTCTGTTGTTGAGGTGCGACCATCGTTGCAGTCAACCATCGGTATTCTAAGCGCTGTCTATAATAAAAGTCCGCTGGTGGGAAGTGGGCCAAACACGTTTGATGCGATGTGGTTATTACATCGAACACCCGATATTGTGCAATCTCCTTTTTGGAATATTGCGTTTACGGCAGGGGCAAGTACTATTTTGACTGCGTTCACTACTGGAGGAATTGTGGTCTCTCTCGCATGGGTTCTTTTCATAGGTATACTCTTATTTACCATCGTGCGTTCGCTGCTCGTCCTCGACGTAAGTAGTCGCCAAACTTATTTTGTAACGTCAGTTACTGCGCTCGGTACGCTATACCTTCTTGCCGCGCACGTTTTTTACACTCCGTCACAGAGCATGAGCATTCTCTTTTTCTTGTTTGTCGGACTTTTTCTCGCATCACTACACCACACGCCACTTTTCCCGAATAAAACAATTTCACTACGAGAGTCTTCTCGAATGATTTTTCCGTTGGTAACGGTAGGCGTGGTGGCGGTCGTTCTGTCACTCACTGCTCTCTATAGTGGAGTAATAAAGTACCAAAGCGCATTTACCCATCAACAAGCCCTCGTTGCTGCGCAAGAGAGAACTCTCGCAGAAGGGGTAGAGCTTGTTAATCGCTCTATTGCGCTTGAACCACAAGATCGGTATTACCATACACTCGCCATCCTTCACCTTGCAGAAGTGAATGCCGTAGCTTCTGGCAGTGATACGTCAGAGGAAGCTCAAAGAAAATTCCAGAACGCGCTTGCGGGGGCTATTGAAGCCACAGGGCATGCGCTTCAGAAAAATCAAAACAATTTTGAATATCATATGACTCGAGCATTGGTCTACGGAAGCGTTGTACCGCTCGGTATTGAGGGCGCGCTTGAAAACGCGCTCTTGGAGTATGATGTAGCGCGAAAGATAAACCCTCTTTCTCCTGAAATTGACTTACGCCTCGCTGAACTATACGCGGCGGTTAAAGAGTATGATAAAGCGGAATCAGCAATTCGCGACGCTTTATTGAAAAAAGCAGATTACACGCCCGCTATCTTACTTCGTGCGAACATCGCGCTCTCAACAGGAAATTTAGATGAGGCGATTGCTTCAGTTAAAAATGCAGTGTACTTTGAACCTCAAAATTCAGTGCTGCTTTATCAACTCGGGATTTTACTATTGCAAAATGAGAGCTATGAAGACGCACAAGTTGCTTTTGAGTTGGCGCTTGTCGAAACTCCAGATTACGCTAACGCTGCGTTTTTTCTTGCACAGGCGTATGCATTTCAGGGACGTTTTGCTGATGCGGCCATCCTCATGGACCGTTTGAGTGAAAAGAATCCCGACAATGAAGTAGTAAAGGCGTACCGTGATGCGCTCTCGCAAGGAGAAAATCCGTTCGTGGTGGTACCTACGGCGCCTGAGTCAGAAGAGGAAGGAATTTCCGAAAGTGTTGAGTAGAGATATATGGTCGGGAAGGTTTTATCCGCGATGAGTAAAGAGATACGCGGCCTCCACGAGGCTGCGTATCTTCTTGCCATCTTTACCTTTGTAGGACAAATACTTTCCTTGGTGCGTGATCGCACCTTTGCGCACTTTTTTGGTGCAGGAGAGTTACTTGACGCATACTTTGCGGCATTTCGTATTCCCGATCTCACCTTCGCGTTTTTAACACTCTTTGTTTCTTCGTTTGCGTTGATTCCACTCCTTGAAAAGCGAGGAGGTGTTCAAAGTTCTGATACGGCGCGTTTGTTTGGATCCATTTTTGCCGTATTTGGCGTAGTTAGTATTTTTGCATCCACGATACTGTACTTTGTGCTCCCGGTGCTGGTGCCAGTTATTTTTCCTGTTTTTGCGTCATCTACGCAAGCAGTAGTAGTAGAATTGTCACGCGTTATGTTGTTGCAACCAGTGTTACTTGGGCTTTCGCTCATTGTGGGGAGTATTGTTCAGGCAACGCGAAAGTTTTTTATCTACGCGATTGCACCCGTAGTTTACAACCTCGGTATTATTTTTGGCATTGTGGTACTTTTCCCAAAGTTTGGAACAGTGGGGCTCGCGTGGGGCGTGGTGATTGGTGCCTTACTTCACTTATGCATTCAACTTATTCCACTTGTTTACACGGGTAATTTTGTCGTTCCGCGGGTGTCGCGTCAGTGGCTTCAAGATATCCGTGAGGTGGTGATTCTCTCACTCCCACGTTCGCTTGCAGTCGGCGTTCACCAAATTGTTCTTTTTTCTTTTGCGGTGGTAGGAGCGTTGTCGGTTGCCGGTTCAGCGTCGGTCTTGATGTTTGGTTTTAACTTACAATCCGTCCCGCTCTCCATCATCGGAGTCAGTTATGCGTCAGCACTGTTTCCGTCGCTTGCGGCGCTCTACGCAAAAGGGGACCGAGAGTTGTTTGCAAAAGAAGTGTGGGCAGCGGTGCGGCACCTCTGCTTGTGGATCTTTTTAGCGGTTTCTTTGATGATTGTGCTTCGTGCGCATATAGTGCGCGTTATTTTAGGCACAGGCGCGTTTACGTGGAGTGATACGCGCCTTACGGCAGCAGTACTCGCAGGGTTTGTTATTTCACTTGTTGCGCAATCACTCATTCTCATTTTCTCGCGCGCCTACTATGCTGCGGGAAGACAGCGCACGCCTATCGCGATTAATGTGGGGGCAGCACTTTTTGCGAGTGTGCTCTCCTATGGAGCGTTTTTGTGGGCGAGAGGGGAGCATGTGCTGAGATTTTTCGTTGAAGATTTATTTCGTGTGGGAGGAATTCCAGGAACCGAAGTGGTCTTTGTGGCGCTCGCGTACTCGCTGGTGATGCTTGTCGCTGCGGTGATCTTTGCACTCCTCTATGCGCGCGATTTTGGTTTTGAAAAGCGGGTTACCAAGTCGCTCCTCTTTTCGTTTTACGCATCAGTCACCGCCGGCGCAGCAACGTACGCGACGTTGCAGATTTTTGGGCCACTCTTGCCGACTGATACATTCTTAGGTATCTTCACTCAAGGAGCACTTTCAGGGTTAGTGGGCGTCTTCGTGTGGGGAGGCACTCTTTTGTTGGTAAGGAGCCAGGAATTGAAAGAAGTAATCAACGTAGTACGACGCCTTTTGACCGCATAATACAGACATACAGTACTCATGGACCATATACGAAATTTCAGCATTATTGCCCACATTGACCATGGGAAATCAACGCTTGCCGACCGCATGCTTGAAGTAACGGGCACGATAGAGAAACGCAAAATGCGTGAACAGGTTTTGGACAATATGGAGTTGGAGCGCGAGCGTGGCATTACTATTAAAATGCAGCCGGCTCGGATGAATTTTTCCTCGGAAGGGAAACAATATATTTTGAATTTAATTGACACTCCGGGACACATTGACTTTGCCTATGAAGTTTCGCGCGCGCTCACAGCAGTTGAAGGCGTGATTCTGTTAGTGGACGCAACCCAAGGAATTCAGGCACAGACGTTGGCAACGCTCGCGATGGCGCGAAGCGCGGGATGCGTGGTTCTTCCTGTCGTCTCAAAAATTGATGTTCCCACGGCACGCGTGTCTGAAACGGTATTAGAGTTGATGGATTTGCTCCACTGTGAAGAGAAGGATGTATTTAAAGTGTCAGGCAAAACAGGCGAAGGAGTTTCCGTCTTATTGAAAGGGATCGTGGAGAAAGTCCCGGCGCCTTCGTCTTCGTATACTGGCCCTGGAGGGCGTGCGCTCATTTTTGATTTTTCGTACTCGGAACATCGAGGAGTCACTATGTTTATTCGCGTTATGGATGGGGTACTTACCAATAAAGATGCCGTCCGACTCTTTGCCACCAATACTAAATTTTCAAGTTTAGAAACAGGGTGGTTTACTCCGGGTCAGGTTCCTAGCGAACGGTTACACGCAGGAGAGATAGGGTATGTTGTTTCCGGCATTAAAGAGCCGGGGGTGGCAACGGTGGGAGATACGCTTCTGAGTACTGCCTCAACACTCCCTGCGCTTGCCGGATATCAAACACCGCGTCCGGTAGTGTGGGCGTCGCTTTTCCCCGAGAGCCAAGACCAGTTCACGTTTCTTAAGCAAGCGTTGGGGCGCCTGCGGCTCTCTGACGCGGCGCTTTCGTATGAAGAAGATGGCTCTAGTATTTTAGGGAAAGGATTTCGATGTGGCTTCTTAGGAATGTTGCACTTGGAAATTGTAAGTGAACGGCTTAAGCGTGAGTTTAATCTTTCACCCATCATTACCACTCCCACCATTGAGTATGAAGTCACCACAAAAAATGGTGGCGTTGAACACGTTTTCAGTCCTTCGCAGTTTCCTGAACACGGTCTCATCACCTCAATTCGCGAACAGTGGGTGAAAGTTGATATTATTGCACCTCCTGACTATCTCTCTCCCATTACACAACTCTTGTACGAGTACGAGGCAGTCATTACCGCGTCTGACCTCTTCAGTGATGGCCGTATGTCTATAAACTCAGAAATGCCACTCAGAGAGTTAATGCGTGGTTTTTTCGATCGTCTCAAGAGCGTATCCAGCGGCTTCGCTTCGCTCTCATATGAATTTTTAGAATTGCGTCACGCTGATGTAATGCGCCTTGAAGTGTTAGTGGCCGAAGAAGTGGTGCCCGCGTTTTCACGAATCGTCTCACGCAGGCGTTTAGAAGAAGATTCAAAAGCTATTGTTGAAAAACTGTACCGCACGCTCCCTAAACAATTGTTCGTGGTGAAGATTCAAGCACGTGCTGATGGGAGAATTATTTCTTCACGCTCGCTCTCCGCGATTCGTAAAGACGTGACCGGGTACCTGTATGGGGGAGACATTACGCGAAAGAAAAAACTGCTTGAAAAACAAAAAAAGGGGAAGGAGCGTAGAGGTGAGCACGCGAAACTCAACATCCCTCCCGAGGTGTTTCTCAAGATGGTAAAACCAGATGAAGGTAAGTGAGTCACTTATCGGGACAGCTCGTTCCAGAGACCGCTCCGGGGCGCTTGCCCAAGTCTTAGTCTCTTTCACGAGCTGTCCCGATTCGTCTAAAATGGCCTGTCCCGTTGGAAGACAAAGTCTTTCCAACCGGGATAAAGCCCGATGAGGGAAAATAGTTCTTGACAGGTTCTTTCCCGGGGAGTACCGTTAAAGTGTTCTTTGAAAATTATCGCGAGTGACGGAGAGGGAATTGGCCCTATGACCCGTCCGGCAACCCTTGGAGGAAACTCTAAGTCAGGTGCCTCATCCATCCTTTCGGCGTAGGCTAGAAAGGAAAGATAATAGATATCTCTATTCAGAAAAAACTCGCGATACCCAAAGGACCGCGAGTTTTTTTAGTCATAACCAAAACACCTATGGCAAAAGTACACATACGTTATTCGCGCGCTATGCATGGTGTTGTAAGCGATACATACGCCTATGCAGCGCAAGGAGGTCTCGCTATGGTGGGTGGAGTAGTGTTTATAGCGACACTTCTCACGGGAGTATTTTTTACTCAGGAAACAGTAACGTTTCTTTCTAACGCGGGCATTATTGACGCCTCCTTTGGCAAACCACTTAGTTTTGCGTTTGGTGCGCTACTCACTACGACCGCTACGTCAGGGGTGCTCAGTGCAACCAGTGCACTGACTCACCGACTATGGAGTGTGATGTAGGTGTATCAATTCTCCACTCCACGCGGACTATAAGAAGAAGAAAATGGGGGTGTAAAGAAGAATCATGGAAATAATGATGAGGAACACCAAAATACCCCAGACCCACTTCATGGCCCCTTTTGCTTTTTTACTGAAGAGCATAGTGGAAAGAGTATACTATAGGGACGTGTATGTTAAAAGGGCGGTTTGAGCGATTACTGGTGAAAGGAGTGCTGTGGGCAACCATTGGACTTGCAGTCATTTTCTCTGTTTTTATGGTGGGTGCGGTGTGGGAAGTTCGAGGAAAGGAGCGTCTCGCGTTTCAAGAAAAAAACCACGCGAGGGCGACTTTGGAAGAAGTGCAGCAACGGTACGAAACATTGACTCGCGAGGTGAAAAATTTTGAGAGTGACCGGGGACTTGAAGAGGAACTCCGCAACCGTTTTCCGATTGCCAAGGAGGGTGAGGAGGTTATTGTACTCGTTGACGCGCCTCCTTCTTCCACAGAAGCAACACCACCTCCCCGAACGGGTGTCTGGGCTACTGTTCTCGGGTGGTTTGGGTTATAGTTCTTTGTATCGCGGGATTAGTTTAGTGGTAGGACGCGACCTTCCCAAGGTTGAGGCAAGGGTTCGATTCCCTTATCCCGCACCTAAAACAGTTGGCCTCGGCACGAATGTGTCGGGGCTTTACTGTTTTACTGCGGTAAGGGAATCGAAGGCGAGCGGCGCGGGACCCGCCAGCAGGCGGGACGACGCGAGTGTGGTCAGGCGGAGTGAGGAGCGACCGGCGACGAGCGAGCGCTTGACCGATGCGTGGACACGAAGTGCCACTTCCCTTATCCCGCACCGATACAAGGTTTATACGAGCATATATGTTCGTATAAACGAGTGAAGGCACGCGACAAGCTATGCTTATCCCGCACCCATGTGATACACTTTTGAGACTTAAAAAGAAATACACATTTATGGATAATCAAAAAGACGTCACCATTTACTCAACCCCAACCTGTCACTTTTGCCAAATGGCGAAAGAGTTTTTTGCTGAGAAAGGAATTGTGTACACTAACTTTGATGTGGCGTCTGACCTTCCAAAACGTCAAGAAATGATTGAGATGACCGGACAAATGGGAGTGCCCGTGATTCGCATTGGAGACGACGTCGTTATTGGTTTTGATAAACCAAAAATTGCGCAGTTACTTGGCGTTGCTGAATAGTGTTTTTTGGTGGCCCGTACTCGGGTACAATGGGGAGATATGTGCGGCATTGTCGGATACATAGGTGAGAAAAAAGCGCAGCCCATTCTTTTGGATGGGTTACGTCGTATGGAATATCGCGGATACGACTCGGCAGGTGTTGCCGTGTTTGATGGTAAAGAAACATACGTGCGAAAAAAGTCAGGGAAACTCGCCAATCTCATTGAAGAAGTGAAAGGTGACACACCCTTGGGAACGGTGGGTATTGCCCACACGCGCTGGGCAACGCACGGAGCACCCAACGACATAAATGCGCACCCTCACCAAAGTTCTGATGGTTCTGTTTATCTTATTCACAATGGCATCATTGAAAACTATAAAACGTTGAAAGAGGAACTTTTAAAAAAAGGATTTTCGTTTTCTACTGACACCGATACGGAAGTGCTTGCCAACCTCATTGCCTCATACCTCAAAGAACATCCGCTCCCTGTCGCAGTAGAGCAGGCATTGAAACGCGTGGAGGGTGCGTACGGTATGGTGGCGTACGCTCCACAAAACCCCGACACGTTGGTTGCGGCGCGCTTAGGGAGCCCCCTTATTTTAGGAATTATTGGAGAAGGTGAATACCTCCTCGCTTCAGATGTGGCAGCAATTATTCCTCATACGCGAAATGTTATTTACCTTGATGAAGGTGAAATGGTTACTTTGACCAAAAGTGAGTACCGAATACAAACATTTGATGCTCGTCCTGTCACGCACCCGGTTGAGCAAGTTCAGTGGAATATTGAAGAGGCAGAGAAGGGTGGTTTCGCGCATTTTATGCTCAAAGAAATAATGGAGCAGCCTGATGTCGTTTTAAACGGCCTCCGTGGTCGTGTACTCGTAAAAGAGGGTGACGTGCACCTCGGCGCCTTGGTGGGGAGAGAAGCGTTGGCACAGTCCTTAGATCGCGTCGTGCTGCTCGCGTGTGGTTCTGCCGCGTATGCCGCGCACGTGGGTGAGTATATGTTTGAGGAGTATGCGCGTATACCCACTAAAGTGGAGATCGGTTCGGAATTTCGCTACAAACAGCCGGTAGTGAATGAGCACACCGCGGTTATTGCGCTCTCGCAGTCAGGAGAAACCGCGGACACCGTTGCCTCGCTCCGTGAAGCAAAACGCATGGGTGCCCCCACACTTGGCATAGTAAACGTCGTTGGCTCTACCATCGCGCGTGAAGTTGAGGCGGGCGCGTACATTCACGCAGGACCGGAGATTTCAGTTGCCTCTACGAAAGCGTTTATGGGTATGCTCACCATGCTCGCTCTGTTCACGGTAGCGCTGGGGAGGAAGCGAGGTATGTCGTTCTCGGTGGGGAAGAGAATAGTGGATGAATTGGCGCTCATTCCTGAAAAAATACAAATGGTGCTCGCGCAGTCAGAACACCCCAAAAAAATTGCAGAAAAATATAAAACCTACGAACACGCCTACTACTTCGGAAGAAAGTATCAATTTGGTATTGCCCGCGAAGGAGCTCAGAAAATAAAAGAAGTGGCGTACGTGCATGCCGAGGGGTACCACACGGGAGAGTTAAAACACGGCCCGCTCGCAGTTGTTGATGAACGTTTTTATTCTCTTTTCATTATGCCCAAAGACTCAGTGTATGAAAAAAACCTGTCAAACTTGCAGGAGTTAAAAGCTCGAAATGGCAAAGCAATTGTCATTACAACGGAAGGGAACCGGGAGCTGGAAGATATTGCCGATGACGTTATATATATTCCAAAGACACTAGAAATGCTGACTCCACTCCTTTCAGTGGTTCCGCTTCAGCTGTTGGCGTACCACACTGCTGTTGCGCGGGGGTGTGACGTGGACCAGCCCCGCAACCTCGCTAAATCTGTTACTGTGGAGTAATTATGAAGAAGGTTGTTACCGTAGGCGGGGGTTCGGGCCAACATGTGCTATTGCATGCATTGAGTACTATTCCTGATATTTCAATTACCGCTATTGTTTCAATGTCCGACAGTGGAGGGTCAAGTGGGGTGTTGCGCGATGAATACGGCGTTCTGCCACCAGGGGATATTCTTAAATGTTTGATTGCCCTGAGTCCATATCAGGAAGCGCGCGACATTCTGCAAACACGTTTTTCACTTCACCCAAAATTTAACAATCACAACGCGGGAAACTTCCTCCTCACCTTTTTGACTGAGCGCACAAACGGCGATTTTAAAGCAGCAATTGCAGCCTTGAGTGAAATTTTGAAAATTAAAGGGGAAGTTATTCCTGTCACTCTTGATAAAAACACGCTGTGTGTTGAACTCGCGAATGGTGAAAAGGTGTACGGCGAAGCGTTGATTGACGTTCCTCGCGTGGAGCGTAATGAAAAAATTGTAGACGCTTTTTTGGTTCCTCACAACGGCTCACTCCAGGTGAACCCTGACGCGCTTCGCAGAGTGGAAGATGCCGACGTTATTATTATTAGTCCAGGTGATTTATTTACCAGCATTATTCCAAACCTTCTTTTTGGAGAACTCGCGCAGGCGCTAAGCGAAAATAGTAAAGCGCAGTGTGTGTACGTTGCCCCTCTTATGACTAAACACGGAGAAACGAATGACTTTACCATTGATGAATTTGTTACCGTATTACAAAAGTATGTGCACCGCCCGTTTGATGCAATTTTATTGAATTCTCAGAAGCCATCGGCACAAGTACTTGCGCAGTACGAAAAAGAAAAAGCAACACCGGTTGTTCAGGGGAGTGTTAAGAGCGACGCTATTTTTGAGTACGACGTTCTCGCTGAAACATCAGGTCTGGTTCGCCATGATGTTACAAAACTTGCTAAAATTTTAGAGCAGTTACTCAAATAATTTTACAAAGATATGTTCTAAGTTATTTTTAATTTGGATAAAATTAATGTGTACTAGTTTTTATATGTTATATTTAATAGATGCGCAAAATTTCATATCAAAAATCCAATACCATTCAACGCCTAAGGAAAAAAGGTAAAAGTATTCCTGAAATTAGTAGAGAAACAGGAGTTCCCATTACTACCGTACAACGATATGTTCAAGGAGTAGTGATTCCTCTTAAATTTCAACAGGCGCTCAAAGAAAAACAAGGAGGTTCTAAGGAACGTGCCCGTGGTTTAAGAGAAAATATATATAAACAAATGAGAAATGAAGTGGGGGTGTTGTCACGCCGGGACAGGTTCCTTCTTTTAATTGGTTTGTACTGGGGAGAAGGAGCAAAGCAAGATTTTTCTATCATCAACTCTGATCCTTTACTTATTAAAACTTTTATACATTGTCTCCACGATGTCGGTATTTTTAAAGATCGTTTATCAGTATCAGTACGAATTTACAATGATATGTCTCCGGAACATGCAAAAGATTTTTGGTCGTCAGTAACTGGTGTCAAAAAAGATTTTTTTAGAAATACTGAAATTGTAGAAGGTAAAAAAAAAGGTAAATTGCCCTACGGTATGTGTCGAGTACGAGTTAAATCGGGTATAAAAGAACGTCTCAAAATTCAGGCTGCCATTTCTGTTATTGGTAAAATAAAAAACAACAAGGTACTATCTAGTTAGTTTGTCCCTGTAGTTCAACGGATAGAACCTCGCACTCCTAACGCGAGAATCCAGGTTCGACTCCTGGCAGGGACACTATCATGTATTCAAGTTAGAATTCAAGGAAGGCACTTGACTAAAAGTCTTTTGTATAATCAAATATTGGTAGTATGGCTGAGAGAAAAGAAAACGTATCTAATTCAGAAATAATTTTTGCACTCCTCGCCGGACCATTATTCACCTCCGTCTTTTTCAGTCTGTACGGCTACCAAGAGATGGAAATTGATCTCTTGAATGCCCAGCTTCATTTTGCAGAAACAGGTGATAATAATCAGTTAATGGACTTGCAACAAAACTACTGGGATTACTTTTTGCGATTCACATCAGCTGGGCTCGCTGCCGGTCTTTTGGTTGGGTTAGCATTTATGGCTGGTTTTAATGCGGCACGTAACGCCTCGTCAGAGCATAAGTGTTCTCACCGCTGTTCCCACCACAAGCCTGTTTAGTGATACTGTATAGAAATGAACGAACAAAAACAGCGCCCAGAGCCGACCCTTGAAGAGGTGTACAAACTTGCAAAAGAAAATAATAAAATACTTCACGCCATGCGCCGTGACGCGTTTGTAGGTGGTGTTTTGAAATTTGTTTTTTGGATTGTTCTCTTTGTTCTACTCCCGTACATTGCATACGTGGTGTACCTACAGCCCTACATTACAACCTTGCAAGGGGCGTATGACAACCTGAACGAAAAGGCGGACACTCTCTCCGGCGCTGCGAAGGACTTGGAAGAAATAAAAAGCAAGATTCCGGACGTGGGCAGTCTTCTCAATCAATTTGGGGGAGGGAACTAAATAAAGGTGCCGAGACCCGGGCTCGAACCGGGGACCTATTCCTCTTCAGGGAAGCGCTCTACCAACTGAGCTATCTCGGCAAATCGAACAGTGTAAGTATTTTAGCTGATTTTTGAAAGGTTATCCAGTATACTCAGAACACCAATGAAAAAACAACAAGTGGTGGTTATACACGGTGGGGGAAGTTTTGTGAGTATTCCTCGTGGATCTCTGATTCAAAAACTTCAAGAAAAAAAAGTTGATATTAACCACCTGCGTCGAAAAGTTGATTGGAAATTCAATCTCACTGACGAGTTAGGGGAGATGTATGACGTACTTGCTCCGCGCATGCCAAACGCTGACCAACCCCTCTATAAAGAGTGGAAAGCGTGGTTTGAACGCATACTCCCCACGCTTGATTCTGAGTTGATTGTGATTGGCCACTCCCTCGGAGGTCTCTTTCTTTTAAAATATTTTTCAGAAGAAACGTCCGACAAAAAAATTAAGGGGTTGTTTTCAGTTGCTGCTCCGTACGTGAGTGTATCCGCGCCGGGAGAATTTGAAAAAACTGATTTCTTACTATCAGAAAATTTAGAAAATCTTAACAACATCCCCCATATGTTTTTCTATCACAGTACTGACGACGCCATCGTTTCAGTTGCCGATGTACACGTTTACGCAGAAAAAATTCCTCACGCTCGCGTGCAGACGTTCACCGACCGTGGGCATTTTATTGGCGATAACCTTCCAGAAATAGTCCCTGACATCAAAAGCATATAAAAACCCCCGCATGCGCGGGGGTTTTCTCTAATATCCTTTTACTTTGAGTTTTGTTTGACGGTCTTTGTTGAGTTTCGGCAGTTTAATGCTTAAGAGCCCGTGTTTTTCCGTTGCTTCAGCGGCATCCACATCAACTTCCGCGGGAAGAACAATGGTGCGTGAGAAAGCCCCCCAGAAGAGCTCACGGTACACGTAGTCGTCTTCGCTCACTTCTTTTTGTTCCACCCTCTTTCCTGAAATGGTGACCATATCGCGGGTGATAGCGACGTCCAAATCTTCAGGTCTGACTCCGGCTACCAAGGCACGGATAACGATTTCATCTTCATTTTGGTACACGTCAACGGTGAGCTGTGCTTCACCTGGTTCGTCGGGAACAACAACGCGAGTAGGTGCCGCTTTCCCTTGAGGGTGTTCTTCTTCAGAAAAAGAGAACTCAAAACTGTCGTCGTGCTGCGTGCCGGTGAGGCGATCGAAGAATGTAGCTTTTTTTGCCATGTCAGATTTTATAATTTATTTTTTAACAAACATTTTTTCCCACCACGCTGGCCGTTTTAGGAGTTTTATTTTTTCAAGCATGAGGAGGAGGAACGTAATGCCTACCCACACGCCAGCGAAAATAGTTAACAGCCAGTCAGCGCTTGTTACAATTATAGAGAAATTAAAAAATGCATGCAACACGCTGGCGAGGATAACTCCTATAAAACCGTAGGCAATTTTCTGCGGAGCGTTTTTGAAAAAGACTGTGGCAAGCATCATACCGATGGTTGCTGAAGAGAGAACGTGAATTAAGGTAGCTCCGATGAATCGTAAATTTCCCGTGATGAGTCCATGTTCTAACTGGCCGTTCGCCAGAGGAGTAATTAAAAAGAGTGTGTTTTCAAGCGCCGCAAAACCAAGAGAAACGGTAATGAGGTAAATAACGACATCAATGGGTTCGTCAACGGCAGTGTGCCGTAGTACCACCAGCCACGCGACGAATAGTTTCAGCGCCTCTTCAATTCCAGCCCAGGAAAAAATGAGTAAGAACCCCAGGAGTGTTTGAACTTCGCTTGGTACGGCAAGGTTTATGGGGATGATGCTTAAGGAAATTTTTTGAAGTGGAATAACAAACAGAACACACACCATTCCTGCAAAAAATGCCCGCGCAATCAGTTTGCGAGGTTCGGGATGTTTGATGTCTTCAAGGAGCCAAAAAATGAGCCATAGTAAAATCGGCACAAAGCCGATTAGAAATGCATTAGAAAACGCCACGATATCAGGCATGGATTTTATTGTACCTCAGGAAATATCATTATGATAAAGTGTTTTTATATGAATGTATTCACTGATCATCCGGCGTCTGCTGGTGAAACATACAGAGAACACGCATGGTTTGCCTTTCGTTTTGGAGTACGGTGTTTTGCGGCAGGAATAATGGTGTTTATTCACGCGGTACTTCCTTTTTTATTTAAAACCGGCGCAAGTTCACAAGTACGAAAACTGTACGCCATGCTCGAAGAGTCTGGTCGCAACAATCGCGTAGGTTAGTGTGTCGGCCAACTCGCCACCATCAAAAGGTCCGCGTCTTTGTGGGGGAGCGACTGCCAAATTTCTTCCGTCACAAACGGCATAAAGGGGTGGAGGAGTTTGAGTGAGGTGGTGAGGATAGTGTAGAGCGTGTACTGGCGTGACAATTTTGCTTCCGCGTCACTGCCTTGAAGAATTGGTTTTGATTCCTCCAAAATTTTGTCAGCGACTTCACCCCACACGTAGTGATAGGTCTTTTCTGCGGCGAGGTAGAGTTGATACTTTTCAAACTCGCTCGTAATGTCAGCAGTTTGTGTGACGAGGCCATCCAGTATTTCCTGGTCGCGCTTTGTTAGTGCTGGCTGTGTAGAGAGATCAACCCCCTCGGCATTTTCAAGAGCGAAGCGGGTAATGTTCCAGAGCTTGTTAGCAAAGTGTTTGTATCCTTTTACTTTTTGCTCGTCAAAGTTAATGTCGTTTCCAATGGCCACTCCTACCAAAAGTCCCATACGCACGGCGTCAGCGCCGTATTTTTCAATGAGGTCGAGCGGGTCAATGCCGTTGCCGAGCGACTTGCTAAACTTTCTTCCTGACTTGTCGCGCACCAGTCCATGAATCATGACGGTTTTAAAAGGCACTTGGCCAAGGTGGAAAGCGCTCATCAAAATCATACGTGACACCCACAAGGGAAGAATTTCATAGGCAGGGGACATAAAGGCCGTGGGATGGAAGGTTTTTAGGTCTTTTGTTTTTTCAGGCCAACCCAACGTTGAAAACGTCCAGAGTGCAGACGAAAACCACGTGTCCAACACGTCAGGATCCTGGTTCCAGTCCGCTCCAGGGGATGCAACCTGCACTTTTATCTCGTCACCTTTGTACCAAACAGGAATGCGGTGCCCAAACCAAATTTGGCGAGAAATGCACCAATCGTGGAGATTTTTAATCCAGTTGAAGTATGTTTTTCTGAATCGTTCTTGCGGCATTGAAACTGCACCACTTTCTACTGCGGCAAACATAACCTCTTTCAGGGTGACAGTGGATCCGCTCTCAATCCCTGGAATTTCAGAGTGGGGGATGGTAAATGGTTTATCAACTGCTACAAACCATTGTTCAAGTATTTGAGGCTCTATGGTCGCTCCCGTTCTTTCTGAAGTGGCGATGTTGTGAACGTACTGTTCATCAATTTTTACCACCAGACCTTTTGCGGCAAGTTTTTCAACGATTTTTTCGCGCGCTTCAAGAATTTTCATCCCCGCAAATTCTCCGGCAACAGGAAGCAATTTTCCGTATGTATCAATAATCTGTTCTTTGTCTAAGTGATGGCGCTCCGCAATTTCAAAGTCCACGACTGAGTGCCAGGGAGTAATGGTCATCGCACCAGTGCCTATCTCGGGGTCAGACGCTTCGTCTTTTATTACCGTTGCCGTGATGGGGCCGTTGATCCACTCCAACTCAATTTGTTGTCCGTGAGAAAACTCTGCGTACCGGGGGTCGGTAGGGTGTACCACAACGTACTTGTCGCCGAACTTTGTTTCAGGTCGGGCGGTGCCGATGACAAATGGTCCGTATTGAAAATAGTAAAATTTTGCTTTTTCTTCTTGGTAGACAATTTCATCGTCTGAAATGGTGGTTTGTCCTTTGGGATCCCAATTCACAATGCGATGTCCTCGGTAAATGAGCCCCGCTTCATACATTTTTACAAACGCTGTAAAGACCGCGCGGTTTCGTGTGTCGTCCATCGTGTAGGCGTAGCGCGACCAATCTAAGGATGCACCCATTTTTTTCACCTGATTTAAGATGGTGTTCTCGCTTGCCTTTGCGAATTCGGATACTCGTAAAACGAGTTCTTCGCGACCAAGGTCGTGACGCGATTTACCTTCTGTTTTTTGAATATCTTTCTCAACGCGTGCCTGTGTGGCAATAGCAGCGCTGTCGGTACCGGGGATCCAGAGCGTTTTTTTTCCGCGCATGCGTTGGTAGCGTACGACGGCGTCTTGAAGTGAATCTTCGTACGCGTGGCCCATGTGAAGAATACCGGTGACGTTCGGCGGGGGAAGCACTACGGTGTAGGGCTCAGTTCGTTCACCAGGTAATCTGTCCGGGTTAAAGTACCCACTCTCTTCCCAGAGTGTGTATATCCGATCTTCGGTCTCGTTAGGGTTGTACGGTTTTAAAAATTTAAGATCCATAGCAAAAAAGTATCAATTCATCATAACACTTATGGCTTTTTCTAAAAACTCGTGACCGTTGCGTTGATTATGAGAGGTGGCGGAGTATACTGGGAAAGTGTCCGCCCTCAGGACGGGCTTCTCTTACTTCCTAAAAAACATCTATGATTCATTCAATACGTGCTTTGGGAGTGACCGCTCTTTTCGCGCTCCTTATGTTTGTTCTCTTTGCTTCACCTACGTTTGCAAAGGGTGTAGTGGGCGAAACCTTTAGCTCGGCAACGCCAGGAACCGTTGGAGGTTTCATTTCAGGTGGCATTTATGGCAATACGTCTAATCCTTCTGGGAACGGAAGCGGAGTACTCCCTTCGTGGGCTCCGGGACCATGGGTGTGTGACTATAATCCAGGATGTGATGGGCCAACTAACCCCAGAGGATCTATGGGTGACTTTCTTGCCCCACTTGCCTCAAACGGATCTGCATCTCCTGATTTTGCCAACGGGAATGATCAGGACATAGACTTCTCACTTCACCACTAGAGTTTCTTTAGTGGAACGCAAAACCCCGCGTATGCGGGGTTTTTGTTTGGACGACTTTCTAAAATAAAAGACGATTTTTCCTACAGCACTTTTGTCCTTTATAAAGGACAAAATTTTAAGTTTGTTTTTCTTCACATTCTGACAAAGTTGTCCTTTATAAAAGACATTTTAATTTTACCTTTTAAAATATGGATTTTCTCTAGAAAAAACTATTGCTTTTCTGTAACAATCGTGGTACTTTCCGCATTAGAAATGCACCGTCGTCGGAGCTTTCATTACTTAACTACAACTTAATACAAACTCATGAATTCAACAGGTTTCTATGGAGTCTCAAAGTGGCACAAAGCCCTTTCCGCTTCATTGACCGCGTTCGCGCTTGTTCTCTCAAGTGTGGCGCCTTTACTCGCGTTCCCGCAAGTTGCACATGCCGTGGCTGATCCGAGTTCGTTCTACGAAGTAACCGGGTCTATAGATTCCATTATCGGACAGACACTCAATATTTCAGGGACTGCAAAAGGTGATCCACAGAAAGGCGCAGACGGTACTCAACATATGGCAGTCGACTGGGATGAAGATCAAGATGGTGATCCAACCACAGGTTTAAGCCAATGGGGGATTGATGGTTTGACCTTCACACCAGTGTTCAGTGACTGTTATGACCACAGTACATGTTTTTTAGATAGTCACTGGACTGCTTCACACTTATATAGTGCAGGTGGTTCGTATACGGTGAGCGTCATTGTTTACCACGGCAATACACCAGGAGAAGATGGTGACGCACTCTCGACTATCACGCTTGATGTCGAGATTCCTTCAAGTATTGGCGGTCTTATAGTCCAAAAAGTATTGGTTAATGATAACGGCGGAACAGTCGCAACATCTTCTTTTTCATTCCAAATTCCGGGGGTAAATGCTGGTAATCCTATTTTCTTTGAAGAAGACGGTTCAAACGAGTTTGTGCTCGAGGCCGGCTCTTATTCGGTGACGGAAGTTTCTACCCCTGGATATGGAGTTACCTACAGTGCAGGTTGTACGGCGGGAGTTTCTGCAGGAGCAACGACGACGTGTACTATCACCAACAACGACCAGCCAGGTACGTTGATTGTGAAAAAAACGCTCACAAAAGATAATGGAAGCACTGCTAACTACGAAGATTTCGCGTTCCAAATGACCGGTGGCGCAACAACGACGTTTAATGTGAGTGGTGAAAATAGTATTTCAGTTGATGCGGGCACGTACTCGGTGGTAGAAGTTCAGGGTACCGAGCCTCTCTCTGGGTACACCACGTCGTACGACAACTGTTCAAACATATCAGTTGCAAACGGCGAAACTGAAATCTGTACAATCACAAACAACGACCTTCCTGCAAGCATTAAAATCTTTAAGGAAATTACTAATATCGAGGGACGAGGTCTAAAAACTGATCCTTCAGAATTTAGTTATTTCGTCGATCTTGAGCAGGTAATGCACGACGTTGCCGAGTTCTTTAACTTTAAGAGCACACCCTATGTCGTTACTGAAGAGGGAGCTGATGGATACAATGTTTCATTTGGCGGAAACTGTGCTTCTGACGGGTCACTCTCGGTGGCACTTGGTGGTTCATACACTTGTACAATCACAAACACTCAAAAGGAACCCGGTGTATTGCATGTCATTAAAGTTGTTCAAAACGATAACGCTGAAGGTTTTGAAGGTACAGCCGTATCGGGCGATTTTAACCTCAGTGTTTCAGGAGGAAACCCTGTTCCAGCATCATTTGCAGGATCAGCAGAAGGTGTTGATGTGGTCATTGATGCGGGTGCAAGTTACACGGTATCGGAAGATAGCTTTGCGGGATACCACCAGGTGTCTATGTCTGATGATTGTGAGGGGGTTATGCCTGAAGGAGGAGAGCGCACCTGTACGATCGTAAACAACGACAATGTACCAGAGCAGGCGTACCTTACGGTAATGAAAACCATTACCAATGACAACGGTGGGCTAGTTGAAGACCAGGACGCGTGGACACTTACTGCTACGAATAGCGAATCAGTAGTCACTCCCTTGTCTCATGGCTCTGCGGTGCTTGTTGATCCTCAGACGTATACGATTGGTGAAACCGGCGGCCCTGACGGGTACGAACAAACTTCAGTTACGTGCTCGGTTGATGGGGGTAGCGAAGTAGCAGGAAATTCAGTTGTTGTGGAGGCTGGACACAGTTACGTTTGTACGATTACGAACGACGACGTCGCCCCTTCATTGACGGTGGTTAAAGCACTTGATATTCAGTACGGTGGTACTGCTTCGGAATCTGATTGGACAGTTGGAGCTTCTGGTCCATCAGTCATTTCAGGCGCAGGCAGCGTATCAAGCGGCGGCACCTTCCAAGCTGGGACTTATACGCTCTCTGAATCTGGCGGACCAGAGTCTGGTTACACCGCTGGCGAATGGTCTTGTAACAACGAGGTAGCTGTTGATGAAAATAATCAGATCACTCTTGCTCTTGGTGAAGAAACTACTTGTACGATCACAAATTACGACCTTCCAGGAACACTCTATGTCATTAAAAATGTCATTAACGACAACGGCGGTGAAGCAGATCCTTCAGACTTCACTATGTATGTTGATGGAACTGACGTTTCAGATGAGTCGTTCCCAGGAACTGACGAGGAGCCAGGGTATTTGGTTACGTTGGATGCAGGAGCATACAGCGTTTCTGAAGATGGTCCAAGCGGGTACGGCATGACCGCTTCTGAAGAATGTTCAGGTGAAATTGCAAACGGTGAAACAAAAGTGTGTACATTGACTAACGACGACGGGAAAGCAACTCTCACAATTGCAAAATACACTGAAGGCGCTGACGGATCATTCACGATTTCTGTGACGGGCCAGGAAGACATAACTCTTGCCACGGAACAGGGATTTGCTTCAGCATCGCTCGCGCTTGATGCTGGAACGTATGATGTTACTGAACTTGTTCCAACAGGATGGACACTTTCATCTTCGTACTGTGAGTACGACAATGAAGAGGAGGTTGGTGAACCAGCACAAAACGGAGAAACAGTTACTCTTGGTGTTGGTGCTGATGTTACCTGTTCGTTCTACAACTACGCAACCGGTGCGGACCTCTCCATTGAAAAATCAGTTGATGATGCAACGCCTGACGCAGATCAAACATTGCAGTTCACATTGACGGTTACAAACTCCGGTCCTGCCACTGCCAACAACGTGTCAGTACTTGATGCGCTACCTTCTGGTTTGACGTACGTTTCTGACGACAGCGAAGGTGAGTACTCAACCACTACGGGCGCGTGGACGGTAGGCTCGCTCCTTGACGGAGAGTCAGCGACACTAGTCATAACGGCTACCGTGAGTGCTTCAGCCGGGCAAACGGTGGTAAACACTGCTTCCGTATCGTTTGAAGACGAAGGTGTTTCAGATTACGTAGAAGAAAATAACGATGACGAAATTTCAGTTACTGTAAACACTCCATCAGGTGGCGGAGGTGGTGGATCAACTCCTCCTCCACCAGTTCTTGGTGGCGGTATTACGGGCCTCGGTGGCGGCTCAGTACTCGGTGCTTCAACCGTGGGTCAAGTCTTGGGTGAAAGCTGTGGTCTGTTTATGGACCAGTACCTACGACGTGGCAATGCTAAAAACCGCGCTGACCAAGTAACGAAACTCCAGGAATTCTTGGTCAAACACGGATACGGAACCTTTACTCCAACAGGATTCTTTGGTCCATTGACCGAAGGTGCAGTTAAAGCATTCCAAGCTGAGTACGCTCAAAACGTGCTCGCGCCGTGGGGACTTTCAGCTCCAACGGGGCTTGCATACCTAACGACGCTCCGCCAGTTGAACCTCATTGAATGTCCTGAACTTTCACTCACCATCCCCGAGTTGGTAGAGTGGAGCAGAAACCCTGCAGTTCAGTAAATATAAAAGAAGCTAAAACACCGCCTACATGGGCGGTGTTTTGTTTTGTGCAGTTGATGTAGACAACTAGAGTATTTGGACTACACTAAGAGTATTAGTAATCATATATTCTATTTCTCTATGTTCTTAAAAACACTCGCTTCTGTCTTTGTCTTCATATTTGTATTTTCTGTCAGCACGGGGGCGCAAGCATCGCACTCGTGGGGAAATTATCACTGGGCGCGCACCGTAAATCCGTTCACGCTTAAACTTGGAGACAACGTTACCTCCGCGTGGGACGCGTATCTCGCTGAAGCATCAAGTGATTGGAGCGCGTCATCGGTACTTGATACCACCGTCGTCACTGGTTTAACTAATGCAAAAAATTGTAAAGCGGTTACGGGGCGCGTTGAAGTCTGCAACTCAAAGTATGGGAATAATGGGTGGCTTGGCATTGCTTCAATTTCAATTAACAGCGCAAAGCACATTACCAAGGGGGTCGCAAAAATGAATGACACCTACTTCAACACTGCTTCCTACAACACGCCCGCGTGGCGGCACCTCGTGATGTGTCAGGAAATTGCTCACGTGTTTGGGCTTGATCACCAGGATGAAACATTTGACAACGCAAACGTTGGGTCATGTATGGACTACACGAACGACCCTGATGGGGGAGCGGGAGGAGCAAGTGCTTCTGATCCATCAAACGAACACCCTAACGCGCACGACTTTGCGCAACTTGAAACTATCTACGCGCACCTTGATTCGGGAACTACCATTGGCCAGACATTAATAGGAAAAGAGTTTGGGAAACTTGTTGCTTCTCTCAAGGGGGTAGAGGCGCACGAAGAGTACGGTGTTCCAGTTGGTTTTGAGCCGAGTGGCCGCGCCAACACCTTTAAGAAAGATTTTGAGGACGGATCGTCCGAAATCACGCACGTCTTCTGGCTTCCTGAGTAACTACCACTTTACAAAAACACCTTCCATGCGGAGGGTGATTCCAAGGTATTGAATCATAACGGAATAGTTGACAAAAAAATATCTATATATTATAATCTTTTTTATTAACCCTTAAACAAGTTTTAAAAAATATGTCTAAAGATGTTTTTCCTCGCATAGTGGCAGGTGTGGTGGGTGGTGGTGGTTTATACTACTCTGCTGATAAGGTAGACCTTACTCGTGATTTTCAATTTCGGTTGGGCGCGTATAGAGATTCTGTAGTGAATGGTGACATACGCCTCCCTGAAGACGATGCCCTCCAATCCTTACAATCTATGAACGATAGGTTGAATGTAGCAGAAAATGAGGTTTTACTCTACAGTGCTATGGTACTATTTTCTCTTGTTGCAATCGCATATGCAGTCGGTGTTGGGCGACAACGATCTTTCTCCTAAAAAGAACTTTCTCTAAGCCAAAACACCGCCCATGTGGGCGGTGTTTTTGTTTGATAAAAACTTGAAATTATGACGTAAATCTTGTATAGTGCTGATGAGAAATAGGAGGGTTTTTCCCCTACGTTGAGCCATCAAAATCATGATTGATACCACAGTTGAAAAGGAACTTGAGAAGGGCGCCGCTGCCTCCATCATCAACCTGGTTGATTGTCTTATTCGTCAGGCGCACTCAATGCGTGCTTCAGACATCCACATTGACCCAACCCAAAAAGAGGTCCGCATTCGCTTTCGCATTGACGGAGCGTTGCAGGAAATGTATGTCCTTCCCAAAACTATTCATCGTGAAGTGGTGTCGCGCGTAAAAATTATCGCAGGCCTGCGTATTGATGAACACAACGCCACCCAAGATGGTCGCTGTCGGCAAATTGTTGGCGACAACGAACACGACTGTGTAGACATTCGCATTTCTATTGCCCCTACGTACCATGGAGAAAACGTGGTGATGCGCCTCCTTTCAGACCGTGAGCAACATTTTTCACTAGACGCGCTCGGCTTTAGTGAAGGCGATCAGAAAAAAATAATGAAGGCGATTAAAAAGCCAACCGGAATGATTTTGGCAACCGGCCCCACGGGGTCAGGAAAAACCACCACTCTCTACACACTGGTTAAAATGTTGAATGCCAAAGATATTTCTATCGTTACCTTGGAAGACCCCATTGAGTACGCCGTTGAAGGTATTGAACAAATTCAGGTGAACCCGTTTGTGGGGCTTACCTTTGCCAGCGGGCTTCGCTCACTGTTACGCCAAGATCCCGACATTATTATGGTGGGAGAAATTCGCGACCTGGAAACCGCCTCTATTGCCGTAAACACGGCGTTGACCGGCCACCTCCTACTTTCAACACTCCACACCAACGACGCGGCGACCACGCTGCCACGACTTATGGAAATGCGCATTGAGCCGTACCTCGTTGCCTCCACGGTGTCTATTGCCATTGGCCAGCGCCTCGTTCGCCGACTGTGCGACAAGTGCAAAACACCGCATGAGTTTACCGAAGCAGAGCAGGTAGCGCTTTCAGATATTGTGACGGGGAGCACGATTCCCGTAGGGGCAAAGTTATTTAAAAGTGTTGGTTGTGAACACTGCAACAATACCGGCTTCAGAGGCCGTATTGGGGTTAACGAGGTGTTGGTGTCCGACGGGGAAGTGCGTGACGCAATTTTAAAGAAATCGTCAGCAAAAGATATCCGCGACATTGCTATTCAAAACGGAATGACCACGATGCTTGAAGACGGATTCCAAAAAGTACAAAAAGGACTCACCACCGTAACCGAGGTGCTCCGTGTCGTACATGAATAAAATACTCTCCACCATTAAAAACGCGCGCGTTGCCTTGAACGAGAATGCAAAAAAAGCAGGTGACTCACTTCGCGCGTTTAAACTTCCTGCACTTTCTAAGAAAGAAAAAACCGTTTCCCCAAAAAAAACTAACAAACCACAAGAACGTGAAGGTGAGAAAAAGCCATTCATCATTGGCGGTATTTCTATTCGCGAGCAGAGTCTCTTTGCGCGCCGCTTGGCCTTTCTCATAAACTCAGGAGTGCCGGTGTTGGAGGCGATGCACATCATCATTGACCAGACCTCGTCGCGCACCTTAAAAGAAGTATTGACCTACGTTGCGAAGGACATTTCCCACGGCCAGTTTTTGCATACGAGCTTAAAAAAGTTTCCAAGCGTCTTTAATGGGTTTATGGTGAACATCATTCGTGTCGGGGAAGTGTCCGGTATTCTTTCCAACAACCTCCTCTATCTCTCCGAAGAACTCCGCAAGCGCGACGTGTTAAAGAAAAAGGTAATTGGCGCCTTGGTGTACCCTGCGTTCATTACGGTCGCGACCCTAGGGGTTACCGGCATGCTCACCGCTTTTATTTTCCCTAAAATAATGCCGATTTTTGCCTCGCTCAACGTGAAATTGCCTTTGACGACCATTATTTTGATTGCGGTTTCTGACTACTTGCGCGTGTGGGGTTTGTGGACCATTTTAGGCATCATTGTGTTTGTTGTCATTGTTATCGTTTTACGTAACACGGTACCCGCGTTCCGAGAGCTTTTGGAAAAAATAATTATCCGCATTCCCTTGGTGGGGCCAATGGTGCGTACGTACCACGTCGCGAACTTTTCTCGCACATTGGGGATTATGTTAAAGAGCGGCGCGATGGTCACGGACGCTATTGAAATTACGGGTGACACGTTGGAATTTAAAATTTACCACGACCAGTGTGACAAAATTGTTGATCGCGTGAAGCGCGGAGAGCAAATCGCCACACTACTTAAAGAGAAAAAGATTTTGTTTCCCATTATGTTGACGCATATGGTTGCCATAGGGGAGAGGACGGGTAAGTTGTCGGAGACACTCATTTATCTTGGTGGGTTGTATGAAGAAGAGTTGGACGATCAGTCTAAAAATCTCTCATCCGCTATTGAACCTATTTTGATGGCGGTGATGGGTATTTTGGTTGGCTTTGTCGCGGTGTCGGTCATCACTCCTATTTACGGCATTACGCAATCTCTTTCCCGCTAATATGCAACGAGGATTCTCATTATTTGAAGTTTTAATTGTTATCGGCATACTTGGTGTTGTAGCACTTTTCACCGTGGGTATTGATACGCGCTCCATTTCACGAAGCACTGCTTCCGCTGAAAGCACGGTGCTGTTACAAATGCTCATTCACGCACGCAGTCGGGCTATGAATAACGAGTATCAAATGCCTCACGGTGTGTACGTTGATGCAAACAATTTTGTACTATTTCGTGGTAATTCATATGACCCGTTGGCAGCAGGAAATGAGCCCACCCCTCGCTCAACACAGGTTTCAATTTCTATTCCACCCGCCGTTCCTTTTGAGGTCGTTTTTACCCAGCTTTCAGGCACTACGTCGGCTCAGACGGTAAAGCTTGCATCGGGGGTTGATTCGGTAGATATTGATATTAAAGAGACAGGCGCCATTGCTTGGTAACGTATGAAAAAACACCCTATCCGCGGCTTCAGTATCGTAGAAATTCTCCTCGCGCTCGCTATCGTGTCGGTAGCCATTACGGGTGCCACGGTACTGGCTTTTGGAAGCCAAGACGCGGTGCGCGACGCGGGACTTTCGCAAGAAGCGCTCTATAAGGTGGAGCAGGCACTTGAAGAAAAATTTGCTGCTTTGAAATTTGATTGGAACCAGCTCGCCGCGAGTGCTATTGTTGCCGACAGCATTTACGACAAGCAGGTTATTGTTACCGACATTTCAGAGTGCGTGAAGCAGGTGGAAAGCCGCGCGGACTGGAGTGTGCCCCAGCGTTCACAAGCGTCGTCACTCATCACCCTTTTCTCTTCTACCTCAACCATCGCCGCGTTAGGGGGTAACTGCAATACCACTCCTACTTCGAATGATTGGGATTTTCCCAGTTCATACGGCTTCGCTGACTTTGAATCATCGAGTGGTATTCACGGTATGGACATTGATGTAACCTATCGAGGATCTCAACGTATTGGATTTCTTGCGGGATCAATTAGTGATGACAACAAAGAAGATTTTGTTATTCTCGATCTTTCGGTCGCCAATACCCCCGCAGTTATTTCTGGTTCAGAACTAAACCTAGGAGAGTTTATTGAGGCGGGGGGTGGCGCAAACGGGCGAGTAAATGCATTAGTTGCTGCAGACAACTATGTGTATGCACTTTCACACACAAAGAAGAATTCACCTTCAGAAATGATTTTGACGGTTATTGATACTTCGATACTCACTGTTCCGACCGTGGTCGCTACATCAACTTTACCGGGCAATGCCAGTGCATATGTCGATGAAGGCGCAATAGCTTATTATGACGGATATGTATACGTTGGAACATGGGATACTGCTGGTCCAGAGTTCCATGTTTTTGACGTTTCGCTCCCTACGAATCCGATTGAAGTTGAGTCAGTTGAACTGACTCACTCAATCAAGGAACTCGTGGTGCGCAACAATTATGTATACGCTGCCACTACTGCGGAAAACGCTGAATTAATGGTGTTTGATGTATCAAATCCTCTCAGTGTTCCAGACCCAATTTCAGCTGGTACTGTTTACGACGTAAAAAGTACTGATGGAACGACCGCGAGTGGTCGTGACGGTACTTCCGTGTACGCTTCTGGCAACAGGGTATATCTAGGGCGCGTTGGCTCAGGGATTAATGAAAGTGATGAACATGAATTCTTTATTCTTGACGTTTCAAACCCCGTAAGTATTTCCCTCCTCGGTTCGATGGAACTCGACTTGAAGACTACTGAAGAAGTGGTTGGTTTGAACATTGTCGGACCTCTTGCGTTTATTGTTTCAACTGACACAAATGTGGGTTTCCAGGTATGGAATATTACTGATCCAGACAATATAGTGTCACCGTCATCGTGTAACAATTTATTTAATTATCCCGAAAAGCCAACAGCATTAGACTTTGTAGATAACTTCGGGTTTGTTTCAAATGATGCAAACAAGGCGCTAAGAGTAATTTATGATGATCCATCCTGCACGCTATAACCCTACTAGGCGAGGCGTTACGCTGTTCGAGACGCTCATCTACATTTTTATTTTCTCACTCTTGATGACGGGGGCGCTCGCCACGTCGTTTTGGACGGCGGAAACAAGTGCGCGCACCGCGCGTTTAGCGCTGATTGAGTCTGAAGCAGATTTTGTGTTGCGTAAAATTGACTGGGCAGCAACGGGCTCCACTATCACAGAACCAGCGCCAGACGACACTGGGGATGTTTTAACTTTCGAGCGAGATGGTGAAGAATATTCTTTTATGCTCACCGGCAATACCTTGATGTTTCTTTTGAATGGTTTTGAAGCACCACTCACCACTAACAATGTGTCGGTGAGTTCTTTTTCCGCAACGCACGTGGCGGAAGCCGGGGTTGTACCCGCCGCCGCTTCAACCACAATTATTATGAACGGAAAAACGTACGGACCAAAAATTCACTATGTACGCTAACCCCCTTAACAAAAAAATTATCATATATGGTAATTTTTTTCATATAGGGAAAAGTGAAAGGGGATACATCGCACTTGTGTCTGTACTCATTATTTCGTTGGTGCTTTTAACACTTGCGGTGTCGGTTAGTTTGACTGGGTTTTATGCACGTTCAAATATTTTGGGGAGCGAAATTAAAGAGCAGAGCATGGCGCTTGCAGAAAGTTGCGTCAGTAAAGCAGTGGCCGATGTCGCGATAGGGAACCCTACGACGGGCGTGGTTTCGTTTAGCGAAAATCCCTACACGGGAGATGCGTACGAGTGCACCATTCTTTCCATTACATCTGACTCACCAAACACAGGAGAAACCACCATAGAAACTCAAGGAATTTTCTACAATTCGTACACCAACCTCGTCGTAACTATTGACAGTAATAACCAAAATGTGTTGAAATGGCGAGAGGTTCCAACGCTCCCGTAACTATTGATTTTGAGTGCGTTTTGTGGTAGTTTTTAAGCAGGGTACTTCCAAAAATACCCTTTAATTAGAACTTATTTTTGGAGATTAGTCTCTTAAAAAAATGAATAAAACTCTTAAATCAGCACGTGGTTTCACATTGATTGAAATCCTCGTCGTGATTGGTATTATTGCAATCCTCGCCGCAGTGGTGTTGATTGCTATTAACCCCGCTCGCCAGTTCTCACAGGCAAATAACAGTCAGCGTACATCAAACGTTAACGCTATTCTTAACGCTGTTGGTCAAAAACTTGCGGATGGCAAAGGTGCCTTCAATACAGGCGGTTGTCCAGCTCTTCCAACAACTCTATCAGAAATCATTGTTGGTGGTACTGTATCAGGTAACCAAGTTGACCTAGCTTGTTTGACCCCAACCTACCTACCCTCATTCCCATTTGATCCGGCAACAGGAAACACTGCTTCAACAACAGGATACTTCATCATTGTCGACGGAAACAGTCGAGTAACGGTGAGTGCTCCTGATGCTGAGCTAAGTCAGACCATCTCAGTCACTCGTTAGTTTGTCCTCTCAAAAACACCCAGCCAACGCTGGGTGTTTTTTTGTCACATTTTCCCTCAAAATCCGTCATACAACTATATCTGACGGTCGTCAGATATAGTTGTATTGATGGAAGGGTGTTTTACCCCTAAAGATAGGGATAACAGGGGAGTGGGGATAACTTGCTTTTTGTAATAATGTATGGTATAATACACAGTACGTAAAAAGGCGACACATTTTCCTTGATACAATTCCAGTACTTATGTTTCCAACATTCAAAAAATGGTTCATTCCAAGCTCGGAAAACGACTACCTGCCGTACTCGGTACGCGTGGTTCCGTTTGTGCTTTTGAGCGCCTTTGTCGGATTTGTGTTCCTCACTTCAGCGTCGGTCCAGAAACTTTTAACTGACCAAGACAGCTTTCTCGCCGCGGTTGTTGCAAGCGTGCTCGTTGACCTCGCTAATGGCGACCGCGCGGGTGAAGGACTTCACGGGCTTTCAGTGAACCCAACCTTGGTTGAGGCGGCACAGGCAAAGGCAGATGATATGGCGCGCGCGGGATACTTTTCACACAACTCACCTGATGGGAAAACGCCGTGGTACTGGTTTGGAGAAGCGGGGTACCAATTTTCATACGCTGGTGAAAATCTCGCTGTCTTTTTTGGTGACTCAGCGGACGTTGAGCGTGCGTGGATGAATTCGCCTTCTCACCGCGCGAACATTTTGAGTTCAAATTTTACTGAAATTGGCATTGCTACTGCTGAAGGATATTATCAAGGTCAGCCAACGGTGTTTGTGGTTCAAATGTTTGGCGCGCCCGCAACGAAAAAACCACTCGCTACCGTTCAGACGAGTCCAGTATTGGGTGAAAGCGCGGAAACCATTGAAACTGGTTCTGTCGGAGGCGAAACTATTGAAGTAGTAACTGAAAACGATCCCGTTTCTACTCCTGTCGCCGTCCTGCCAAGCGAGCCTACTGTCATTCACGAAGATGATATGTTCATCGCGGTTAAAAATACCGACGTCGTGGAAGCGCCCAGCGACTATGCCGTGGAGCGTCAGACCAACATTGCAGAGCGCGTTGCCGCTTCACCACACACTACGCTGACGTATGTCTATGGTTTGATTGGAACTATTCTCGCACTTGCGGTAGTGTTGTTTGTCTTTTTGGAATTTCACATACAAAAACCAACGCACGTCTTTTTAAGTCTTGCGCTCATCCTCTTCATGGGATTGTTACTTTTCTTCACCGACCACCACGTGGCACTTGCTGAGTTGCAAGCATTGAGCTCACTCCTTCCTCACTCATAAATTCACGTCAGTGAAAGAGACCCGCGCGCCACGAGTGTTTTTTCCGTGTCTGTTCTTTTGTGGTGCGCGCGAAGTAATCCCGCGATGCCTATCATAATAGCGTTATCGCCGGTCAGTGATTTTTCAGGGTATCCAAAATAGATCCCAGGGAATTCTTCAACAACGAGCTTGTGCAGTGCTTCACGAATGTTTTGGTTAGCCGACACGCCACCGCCAACGGCGAGTGTGCGTGCGCCGGTTTCATCAAGAGCTCGTTTTGTTTTTGAAACGAGCACGTCGCGGACTGCATTTTGAAATTCGTGCGCGATGTTTTCTTTATCAGATTCCGAAAGAGAGGGAATAGCTTCTACCATATATCGCACCGCGGTTTTAAGACCAGAAAATGAAAAGTCACACGACTGCTCGTGAATCATGGGGCGGGGGAGCGTGAAAGGTTTTAGGGTATCGGTTTTAGGTTTTAGCTTTGCGGCGTACGTTTCTATGTGTGGACCGCCGGGGTACGGAAGCCCCAAAAGGCGCGCTACTTTGTCGTATGCTTCCCCCACGGCGTCGTCTTTCGTGCGCCCCACCAACTCGTAAGAAAACCACTCTTCCATAAGCACGAGTTCAGTGTGCCCGCCTGAAATAAGGAGACTTAACACCGGAAAGGCAACATCATGCATCGTAAATCGTACATTGTCCTCCGTATCAAGAAGTGCCGAAATAATGTGGCCTTCTAAGTGATTAACTCCTACCGCAGGAATATTCCATACCGCGCTCAGTGCATTGGCAAACGAGACCCCGCTCCACAGTGCTGGCTCTAACCCAGGGCCGTACGTTACCGCAATTAAATCAATGTCAGGTTTTTCGGTGTGTGCTAAAAACGCGCGCACGTTGTTTCTAAAATTTTCTTCTTTTATGTCAGAAAAATTATCATATATGGTAATTTTTTCTTGAAGCGTTTTTAGTAAACCCGCTTCGGAAAGTGTTTTTGTGGTAAGAGGGACAAGGTTTTCTTGGTGTTCACGTTTTGCGAGGTTTGGATATACGCCTCCATACTCAGCGTGTTTTGACGCTTGAGAGTAGAGCGCGCTTCCAAGTACCGAGAATGTTTTTCCTACCGTGTCGCTCTCTATCACCGCGAGGGCGGTTTCGTCGCACGAGGTTTCTATAGCTAATACCTTCATACTTTGGTGAAGTAACGGTATCATGTCCTGATATGTCTGGCGAATTTAAAGTAGTGGCGTTTGATGTTGACGGAACCTTGATGGAAAGCAATCTCTGGCCCCGTTTGCACAAAGTTATGGGACTCAACCAAGCGGTTGATACGGAGTGGATGCGACGCTACCTCAAAGGTGATTTAACGCTACGCGAGTGGTATACCAACATCGGCATTGCGTGGCGGACACATCCAGAGTCACGTTCAGTATGTGAGGAAATTTGTAAAGATTTTACTTTATTACCGAATGCAGATCATTTAGTAAAAACAATTATGGGGCGTGGCATACCCGTTGCGCTCATTTCAAGTGGTTTAGATTTGTACGTGGAAGCGGTAGCGGCGCGCTTCGGAATTAGTCACGTCTATTGCTACACTAAAACCATATTTAATGAACAAGATTTTTTTCACGATATTACGTTCACTTCTCTACAGTCAGAACACAGCGCAAAGGTAGATGGTATTCGTGATTTAGAAAAAATATATGGTGTTAGTCCAGAGGAGGTTTTGTTTGTGGGGGACTCTATTAACGACTTGGAAGCGTTCCAATATACAAAACGGGGCATTTTATATGGAGAAGGAAACGAGACACTTCGAAGCGCGGCGTGGAAACAGGTGAACGATTTAAAGGACGTCCTTGCCTTTGTTGAGTAACTTCCAGGGGGTAGGAGTTCCATAAGGGATTCTGAATGCGGCGGCGTTGGGGTGCCCATTACCTCCATATTTTTTTGCGATATCTGAGAGGTCAACGGTACCGTCTCCGCGGAGAGAAACTGAAATGAAGTCACCTTTCGCTCTGGTGACGAGCGCGAGTGGGCCTTTTTTCTGCGCAAGTTTGTTGCCAACATCTGACTTAAACATATCGTGCGTGCTCACCAGGTAACACTGATATCCCTCAAACTCAACCAGTTCGGCGCTCTGCATTATTTTTTCAACGAGGAGGTTCCAGTGGCTTTTGTACGATGCCCCTTTATTTTTTATTTCGTTCCGAGTGTTTTCATTTTCTAGAAGCTGTTCCAAATTATTCCATGATTCAAAGGTGTATGGCTCTAAATACACGTAAGCCAAAATGGAGCGCGCATCCGGTAGGGTAAATGTATACAAGTCGCCATCCTGGACGTAGTTTAAAAGCTGAGGGCGTTTTTTTTCGGGGTGAAAATAGTCCCAGGCAATACCCGCACCAGAGCGTTTCTCGTCAAATACGAATTCTTGTACTGACTCTACGTCACTCTTTGCCCCAAGGTGGTGGTCTAAAATAACCACCCGTTTTGCAATCTTTTGTAAACCAGCTAAGGTCTCTTTTGGATAGCTAAAGTCAGCAATGTACACTTCCTTTCCTTCAAGTCCTTCTGGGGGTGGTTTTTGGTGTTCTACGGGCAGGTAATCGGCTGTGTCGCCAAACTTCCTCCAGGCTGCATAGGCAGCGCCAAAACCGTCTGAGCATTGCGCATGGTACAGAATTACGATGTTTTTCATATATAGAAACCTATTATACCTCGCATGTTTTTTGCTGGAAAAACATGGTCGGGGCTGGTATCAGTGGTCACTCATAAATTTCCTGACGGAAATTTTGCGCGACCCGATAAAAGCGAACAAGAAGCTTTTGTCCGTGAGAGCGAAGCGATACACGCTCGTGATGTTCGCCTTGCCTACGGCAAACTCACACATGCCTGTGCCTCGCACAAGTGGTCACAGATATTTTGCTCGCCGTCGCTTGCAAAATTCTGCGACCCCGTCTCGCGTGTTTCTTCTGCTGGAGAAACATCGCTCCGACTCGCACAAAACCAGAAAATGGTCCGCAGGGACCATTATTCTGTGTTTTGTGCGCGACATAGGACTCGAACCTATAACATCCACAACGTCAATGTGGCGCTCTACCAATTGAGCTAGTCGCGCTTGAACCCTTGCATTATAGCCTTTAGAGGTATAGAATCAAAAATTATAATAATTAACGATAGAATTATGGGTAGTTTTGATGTATTTAAAGGATTTGTCGGTGTTTCAGAAGAGGCTTCAAGTCAAGGTAGTCCCTCTCGTCCTCCAAAAAAAGGACCATATCAGGGACCAAAAAAATAGCCTTGAAAATTGTTCTCTATCCAACAGATACGCTCTACGGTCTTGGGGTTGATGCAACCAACCCCGAGGCCGTTTTGCGTTTACAGGATCTAAAAGGCAGGGGGGAAGAAAAGCCAATTTCTATAGTCGTTTCAGACCTCGCCATGATGAAAAACTACGCGATAGTGACACCTCTCGCGGAGCGTTTAATTACACAGTTTCTGCCAGGAAAACTAACGCTGGTTTTATGTTCGAAACCCGGGTTTCAAACACCGGGGGTGGTTGGGGCAGACGGTTCAGTGGGGATTCGCATTCCTAACCACCCTACGCCACTACGGCTTGTACGCGAGTTAGGGAAGCCCATTACTGCAACGAGCGCGAATGTATCAGGAATGGTGCCCGAGTCAACTCCACAAAAAATCCTCGCGCAGTTTAAAGAAAAAGCGTCGTGGATCACTGAGGTTTTTGACGAGGGCGCACTTCCTGAAAATGATGCGTCTACCGTCGTTGATGCGCGCGGTGATAAGCCTGTTATCCTACGTGAAGGCGCCATTGCCGTTTCAGAAATAATGTGATATTATAAAAAAAGCTGGTACTTGTAACCAAAAGGACAGCCGGAACAAAATGTACGCGAGGGAGCATACTCCCATAGAAAGAAGTCGCAAACGCCCGTGAGGCGTTTTTTTATGTTCCAGGTATATACTTTTGGTATATCGGCTTAGAACATATGCATAGAGTAAAAAGTAAAAATCAGTCAATTCCTCATAAACCTCTCCGTTACGGGTTGTTCGTGACGCGCCCCTTTGCGCTGTGGGCGGTTCTTTCTATTGTGTTTGTTGTTCTCGCGCAAGGGTTGGAAACGAGTACGTACTACGTATTTAAAAAACTCATAGACACGGCAGAACTTTTTTCATCAGGTCAGGATGCCACCAACATGCTCATGGTGTGGATTATTATTTACCCTATTGCGGCGGTGGGGCACTCGCTCATGTACCGCGCGAGCGGGCTTACCGCGATGCGCTGGGTTACGGGAGTGCAAAAGTACGGACGAGACGCACTTTTTGCGTACCTCGTTAAACATAGCCACACCTACTTTTCAAACAAGTTTGCGGGAGCGTTAGGGAACAAAATATGGAACGCTGCCGATGGAGTAGGAGACTTAATTGAAAACTTTTTGTGGTCAGGGGTGAACGTGGTCGTCGCGTTCTTGGGTTCGCTGCTTCTCGTCTTTTTAGCAAGCCCAACACTGGCACTCGTCTATTCGTTTTGGATGGTGATTTTGATTGTGGTGAGTTACTTCCTATCACGTCGTAACTCGGGTTTGTCTGAGCAGCACTCAAAAGAACGCACGCACGTCAGCGGTTTAACGGTTGATGTACTTTCAAATATCACCGCGCTTCGTCAGTACGTCATGTGCACTGCTGAAATAGTTCGCGCAGAAGGAGCAACAAAGGCACTGCGCGACGCGGCGCTTCGCGCGTGGTTTGGACGCGAAGTGCTCCTTATCATTAGTAACGTGGTGATGGGTATGTTCGTGGTTTCCATGCTCTACGGATCTTTTTCGCTGTGGCGAGGAGGGAGTATGACCACGGGGAGTTTCATTATGATTTTAACGCTGATGAGCGGTTTGGCTGGGTGGTTTTCTCAGATCGGGAATTCAATGAACGCGTTTGCGCGCGGGTACGGGCTCATTAAGGAAGGTCTTGAGGAGATTCTTTTGCCTCACGACATTACCGACTTCCCCAAAGCGCCCGCGCTCGCGGTTTCCGACGGCGCTATTGTCTTCAATAAGGTGACCTTTTTGTACGGAACACAGCCAGTATTTTCTGACTTCTCCATATCGCTTGAGGGAGGAAAACGCGTAGGGCTAGTGGGGCCTTCAGGGAGCGGAAAAACCACGTTCGTCTCGCTACTTTTGAGACAGCAAGATGTACACGAAGGGGAAATTTGCATTGATGGGCAGAACCTACGCAAGGTTACTCAGGACTCACTGAACGCGGCTATTTCGGTGGTGCCGCAGGAGTCAGTTCTCTTCCATCGCACGCTCAGAGAAAATATTGCCTACGGTAAACCAGACGCGACTGACGAAGAAATATTTGAAGCAGCACGCAAAGCTCAGGCGCATGAATTTATTATGATGCTTCCGGAGGGGTATGGAACGCTGGTAGGAGAGCGCGGGGTGAAATTGTCAGGCGGGCAGCGTCAGCGTGTTGCCATTGCGCGCGCCATTTTGAAAGCAGCTCCCATTCTCATTTTGGACGAAGCAACGAGTTCGCTTGACAGCGAGAGCGAAGTTGAAATTCAGAAAGCACTTCACGAACTGATGCAGGGTAAAACGGTGATTGCCATTGCGCACCGCCTCTCTACTATTCGTGAAATGGATCGTATTCTCGTTCTTGATGGAGGCACGATTGTGCAAGACGGTTCACACGACGAGCTGGTAAAAGATGAACACGGTGTGTACGCGCGTTTGTGGAATCACCAAGCGGGAGGATTCTTGCCCGACTAAAACGTTAACGAAAGTTGGGGAAAGGTGTCAGGTTGATGAAAGTTTGGATGATCCCCAGGAGTTTGTGCGTATGCTAAAAAGTTTTCACCCACAATAACGAACGCATTCGCGCGAGAAAGTTTTTTAGGAATCATAGAAGGGGGAATAAGAATGGACGAACTCCACGAGTGTTCTGTGTGACGTGGGTTGTAGGTGAGTGTGGGTTGAAAGTTCTCATACTCATTTTTTCGTACGCGAGGCGCGCTAAAATCAAGCACTAAAAAATGCCCCCCTGCGCCAAGCTCCACTTCAAGGTAGGTATCTTCTCCCACCAAGAAGCACTCCACCACGTCGTGTTCCCAAAGGTTATGAACGCGTGAACCAGCGGGAGATGCAGGTACGTTAGGTGTTTTTTGATGGGGGAGTGTTGCCGAAATTAGTATTCCACCGTCAGTGGTATTGAGCGTCACTGAGCCGTGAAGCGACAGTTCTTTGCAGGGTGTGCCGTTCCAAAAGTGGGTGATGGGAAGTGTAAGACTCATTACTGTTTTTGCGCACGGAGCATTAAAAAGAGTGGAAATTCTTTTCGGGCGGCGTCTTCAGCTTCAGCGCGTGGGCCTTTTTGACTGGTGCGGTGCGAGTGCCACTCTTCTAGCCCCGTGACCACGAGCCCTGCTTTGGTCACTGCCTTTACGTAGTCTTGGAGTGAACGATGAAATGAAAGCGTATAGATTTTCTTTTTTGAATCAGCGGTTCCAGGAGTCATATCAATTTTGGTAGAAAAGGGAAGTGCGTAGCGGTCAACACGGCGGTACTGTGTTTTTGTTGCTTCATCAAACTCCCACGAAGACGAAGTCGGGATACGGAAGGCGGGATGGTTGAGCACGATAAACAATTCTCCCCCTTGCTTTAAGACACGAGCGGATTCAGCCACGGCTTCGCGGTATTCTTCAATGTTTTGGAGTGATAAAACGAACAGAGCGGTGTCAAAGGCGTTGTCGCGAGCAGGAAGTTGGTTTGCAGGCGCGGTATAGAAAGCAACATTTAGTTTGGAATGCTCCTTGGCGTGCGTGGTGGCAAGCGCAGTTAGTTCTTTTGCAATGTCAAAGCCGGTAACCGTGGCGCCACTTTCGGCAAAAGCGAATGAAAAAAATCCTTGTCCGCACCCGATGTCAGCGATGCGCTTTCCTGACTTTGGTGCCACGAGCCGTAGCAGGTGGGGAAGGATGACTTCTTTTTGGTATGTGTCATTTCCTCTGATAAGCGTGTTATACCACACCGCTACAGTGCCCCACCCGGTATCTTTTTTGTTATTTTTTTTCATATATAAAAATTGGGTGCGGAAACGGCGAGATTCGAACTCGCGGAGGTGTTACCCTCACTCGCTTTCCAAGCGAGCGCACTAGACCACTATGCGACGTTTCCTTACGTGGCTTTCCCTATCCTACTGAAGAAGTGCAGTCTACACAAGGTTATGTGGGAAGATGGGTGCGGGTTAGATTTTGAGACCCTCCTTTTGTGACAACCAGGTTATCTTCAATGCGAATTCCTCCATACGGTGTGAGTTCATCCACCAGACTCCAGTTAATGAGTGGTGAGTGGTCTGAAACACGCAATTTTTCAAGAAGGAGTGGATTGAAGTAGAGACCCGGTTCTATGGTGGTCACCATACCCTCAACAAGTGCTCGGTTTGTACGGACTTTCGGATAGTGTTTTTTTAATTCATGTACTTCGCCGTCCGGCGTCGCATTTCCCACGTCGTGAACCTGGAGCCCCAGCATATGCCCCACGCCGTGAGGAAAAAAGGTGTGGGTGATTTCTTTTTCCACCAACTCTTCTGGAGTAGTTTTTGAGATCCCGTGTCGGGAAAGTATTTCGGCTATGCCCCGGTGCGCTTCGTGATGTATTTCAATAAATTGTTTTCCAGGGGCTACGAGCGCACAGAGTTTTTGTTGCAATGTTTCAACATCGTCAAGCAATTTTTTAAACAGTGGGTGCACGTGTGAGTTAGCGGTAGTGCGGGTAATGTCTGATGCATAGCCATTGACGGCATATCCTGCGTCCAGTAGGAGTACCAAGGCATTTTTTACCCCCTCTCGTTTTCTACGATAGTGGAGTGTAGATGCTTTTTCGTTTAAGGCAATAATTGTTTCGTAGGGAAGTTCATTCTCAAGCGCGCCGACTGTTTTTAGGTAGTGATAATATAGGTCGCGCTCAGAAGCGCCACCTAGGAACGCTTCGCACGCGGCCTTGTGGCCACGCGCGGCAATTTCATTTGCTTTTTCTATACAGGCAACTTCATACGGAGTTTTTATGGCACGACTGAAATCAAGTATTGTTGTTGCCCGTCTTGCATCAACGAGTGTTACACCCCACGAAGCGACAAGTGCACTACTCGCGGCGTCGCTGATAAGCACACAGGACTTCTTCATTGTTTCTCCTACCACCGCGCGTTTCAGTTCTTCTTCATTGGTAACGATATGTGATTCAAGATGTTTTCTCCAAAATGGCGCTGAGTCGTCAGTCTGTTCTTCCCAAAAGTCGTCCGGTCGATACTCTATCAGGAGCGCGGAAGGGCGCGCAGTGCTCACCATAATGTAGTGGTTTGGCCCCGATACTGGTGTAAACCGCTTAAAATGCGCGTGTGCACGGAATGGAATTTCTTGGTCATCCGCGTGATAAAAAACAGGTGAACCTGCATGAATCACCGCCACCTCTGCAGACTCTTTTTCTAAAATTTCCTTCGCCTCTTTTATGAGGTGTTCAAGATGATTTTTATACAATTGCTCCATCGTCATAGAGTACCATTCATTGGCTCGTCAGTACCTAACAGTGTTCTGCGGAAGAGGAGGGATTTGAACCCTCGATACCTTTTACAGTATGCCGGTTTTCGAAACCGGTGCAATAAACCACTATGCGACTCTTCCGTATCGCCAAATCCTAGCATTTTAGGCAAAAAATGCTATATTTTAGCCACGGCCTCATCGTCTAACGGCTAGGACACATCCCTTTCACGGATGAAATCGGGGTTCGATTCCCCGTGGGGTCACCTAATGATACTTTTGCCCACGCTCAAACGATTCTACTCATTTACTTCACAATGGAACTTGGGTTTGAAATGCCAGAAATTGGGGCTGGCGATTTTGAGCTATCTAAGGGGGATCTTCAAACCCCCTAACGATGTTTTGAACCTAGCAGACAACGAAGAGTATAAAAAACGCTTCGCTACTTTATACAGTCATTTACTGGGAACTTCCGCCACTTTTTACTCATGGAAAGGTTTACAGAAGAAAGACTACGAGCCCCTGTATGGCAGAGCAAAGTATTTTTGGGGTTCAGTCCTAATTGCGCTTCAGAATGAGTGGGTGATAAGTATTGCAAAGTGCTTTGAAAAATCGAGCTACAGTAGACGCAATGAGGTTATTTCCGTACATGCGTTACTCAGACATTACCTTCGTAGGCACATAGATTCCAGCAAAGCAGATAAAGTCAAAGCCCTTCTCAAGAAGCACAAGAAGGTGATTTCAAATATCTACCAGCTACGCCATAAGCTTGCCCATATAGACGCTAAATATTTTGATAACCCGTCAGAGTTTTTAAAGAAATACCCAGTTGATTACGGAGAAGTTGAGGATTTATTGGCGGATTTTGCAGATTTACTTTCCTCTCTCAATCCAGAGTCAGGTGTTGGATACTCGTTGGATAATTACGTAAAAACTCCAGAATGGGAGGCTGGAGACGTTATGGACGAGATCAATTTTTATGTCCAAGAAGAGAAGAAGCATTTAGATAGGTTCTCTGCTGGCGAGACTGACGACCCGTTTCTTCTCCCAAGAAAAACGCCTTAAATTCACAGCAATATGCGATATTTCTTTCAGCAACTCAATAATAGGTTTTGAATTTGCTATCGTTAGGGTCATGCCACCAAAAAACACCCATTGCTTGGGTGTTTTTTGGTGGCACATGAATCGATGAAGATAATCGAAAGTCGGACTGAGCGAAGCGAGGGAGATGGGGTCGAGGACACTTAGTATTTTGCGAATGCCTGAAGCAAAATACTTAGTGAACCGTGACCGATTCTCTCACGGGTTTCCACGGGGAATCGAAAGATGGAGCGCAGTGAGCATCAGTAGATGCGAAGTGCGAGTCAGGGTCGTAGAAATTTCTGAGTGGCGACGAAGAAGTTATCTATGACCGATGCGTGCCTGTGTACTCACCGGACATTTCCCCGTGGGGACACAAAAAGAAACTTCTTCGGAAGAAAGTGCGGAATGCCTCCAGTCGAAGAAATGGTACGAGGTAGTTTTTTGCCACCCGTACTAACTCTATTACCCCCACTAATCCAACCGTGTACAAAAGGTCACCGAGGAGCATATTTTTTAGAAACGGAATACCCATTTCATATGCATGCAAGAGCCCGCTTATACTTTTTTCATACCATGGTGAAAATGCCCACACGGCGCCGTTAGTAATGAAGAAAAAGAGAAAAGGGGAGAGAATGACTGGGAGTGTCAGAGACCATACCCCCGGTTTTCGCGAAAGCCAACTTAGTACGCCAATTGCAGCAAACGAACCGTAGACACTCGCCATAATGCGCCAATCGTAGAAACCAATAAATAAATCAGACATGGCGAGCGTTGCAGTTGGCACGACCAGTCCGATTCGTTTTCCAAAGTAAAGTGATCCGACGATTGCGAGTGCGGTTACAGGAGTCATATTAGGTGTGTGAGGGAGGAGGCGCATCAACGTACCGTACGCTATGAGGAGAAGAACAGTAATAAGAGTGGTTCGTGTCATAGGTTAAAATGACGATATCTCAAAAAACCACTCAACATCATCACCGTTGGAAAGTAGGTATTGGTCGGCGCCAACTTGCGGCAATACTCCGTTCACGCGGTACTGCCAGTATTTATCACCCGCTCCATTTTCTTTCCCTGCGAGCCCTGTGATGAGTGTCCCTAAACCTTCATATTCTGTAGTGCGCATCATGAGGGCTGGGTCGTTACGGTACTGTTCGGCCAACAGTGTGAGCACTGATGAGTCTTGAGAGATAGTTATATGTTCAGCATCGTAGAGACCTTCTATACGAAGCGTTACTTCAATCTGGTTTTCGACCTCGTTTGAATATGGTGTACCAGAAACATTGTTTTGAGTGGCAGTGAGTAGTGATACGCTGAGCAAAACCGCAAGTCCTACGGCGAGTGTTGCAAGTGTTTTTAATAGTGTTCTATGTTTCATAGAAGAATGATTAGAGATACTGTGGCGCGCGCTCATCAACTGACGCCAGTTTTGCTGCGGCGCGCGCCAAGATAAAGAACATGCTCGAAAGACGGTTTATAAAAGTCTGAAGGTGTGGGGAAACAGTGTGCTGTTCGGCGCACACGGCGACTGCGCGCTCGGCACGTCGCGCAACCGTGCGTGCATAGTCGAGCATACCGCTTGCTATCGTGGCTCCGGGAATAATGAAGGAGTTTGGTTTCTGCACAGCACTCGCGTACGTTTCGATGGTGTTGTTCAACCACACTACGTGGTGTTCCTCGAGGTGCGGTGACGCGCCTGCCAGTTCAGCTTGTGCGGTAAAGAGATACTCCTGAATCGTTTCGATGGTTTTTCTGAGCGGCGCGGTATATTTTTGCTCAACTACCACTGCGCGGCATACCCCGAGGAGCGAGTTTAATTCGTCGATGCTTCCGAGCGCCTCAAAACGTACGTCGTTTTTGGGAATGCGATCTTTTGATCCAAACAACGTCGAAGTGCCAGAGTCTCCCTTACCTGAGTACCATGGGTGTGTGTTCATATAGCAAGCGGCGTTTGCGGAGTTATTTCTATTTCACACGTCCCGCCCGCGCAGGCAAGTTCACGTTTCTGTTCTGTTTCGTCGGTCTGCTCGTATGTGACCAACTTCGCGTAGTCAACCACCGGGAACGCTCGGGCGATTTCCTCGTACCGTTCTTTACTGATTGCCTCATACGGCGCGAGTTGGTAGATGTGGTCAAACCTCGGCAAGAATGAAAGTCCGCCGACAATATCCCAATTTTTTTGAATCCAATTTACCACTTCGATCCACTCATCTTCTGCAACCGAAATAGTCGCGGAAGGATTATGCTCAGTGTACTCACATTTTACCCGTTTCCAGTACTCGAGCTGTTCGAGCGCAGACAGATCGTCTTTGAATACCGACCCTTCTGGTGCTTTGACCGGAAACTCTAAGACGTAGGTGGTTGCACGTTCTATCGTTTGTCCCACTTCAGGGACAAACGGCACGCCCTGGTCTTTGAGGAGCGCAAAGAGGGAATCGGTTGCTGAAATGCGGATACGACGAATGTAGTAGGGCGCGTGGCGCGGGTGGATACCTGACGAGCAGTTGAAAGTCTGCGACACTGTACCTGATGGCTTCACCGCAGTAACTGCGTGCGATGCAGAGACTCCAAACCGTGCTGCGTATTCAGCGTTTGTTTTGACCGCACACTCGCGCAGTGCACGGAGTGTCTCAGGATTTCGCGCCTCTTTTGAGTCCCACTGGCCAGTTATGGAGACACCTAACAGACGTTCTTCTTCGCAGTGCTGTTTCCACTCAGGGGAGAGGTATCGAAACGAGACGAGTGTTGACTGGTAGGTGCCTACTATAGCGGCGATACGAATTTTAGCGAGGAGTGTTTCGCCCGTATCGCCGCTCCGTGCAATGACTTCAGAGAGGTTACAAAACTGCTTTGACTGTAGGATTATTTCGCCGCACGGGTTCGTGCCGAGTGGGCCGTGAATGACACCATCCTCGCCTAAAAACCCGCGAGAAGCAAAGTACGGCTTTCGCCTCACGGGGAGTGTTTTACCAAGTGCTCCCCGATTAAAAATGCCGCGTTCGCCGGAGCCTGATTTCATCAAGGCAATCCACTCGTCCATCAACTCCGTGCTCGACGGTTGGTTGGTGTATACGGCTGAGTTGTTCGCGATAGTTCGGTGAGGTTCGGTGAGATAGAACTGACCTTTCTTTGCATCACGCATGTCGTAGTCGTCGAGATCAGAGAGTGAAATCATCGCGGTTCGTCGCACGCCACCTGAAACCACGCACTCGCCGATTTTGCAAATAATGTCGTGGACATCGATAGGGCGCAGACGCCTGCCTTGTCGTGCAAGAATTTTTCGTCGTGCGAACTCGAGAAGTGACCGAAGTGGTTCGGGACCCGATGCTTTTCCACCCATGGTTTTTAGGCGCGCTCCCGCAGGGCGGATTGCTGAAAAGTCGAAGGTGATGTCGGAACCTCCGTACCAGGCATTGAGCCCCGCACCGAGTGCATCGCACCACCCTTCTTTTGAATCGAGAACCGTGTAGAGGGGAAGAGTGATTCTTTTCTGTTTTTGTATTTGCGGGAGTCGCTCCACGTTTTCGCTCTCCACTGAAAATCCGACACCACAGCCCTGCATGGAAAGGTACATAATTTCTGAAAAGTCTTGGAGTGAAGACGGTGCAATAAACGTACAGTTGTAGGCGCACGTATTACATTTTCGCGCTGGTTCTCCCGCAAACTGCATCAGGCGCATTGAAGGCATTACCGACTGTGTGAGAATTGCAGTTTTGATTTCAGCATACTCATCAGCGCTTAGCATTTCTTGTAGATTTTCTTGCATAAAATCCATATACCGGTTCACCGTTTCAACCCACGTTTCGCGACGCTGTTCAGCATCAATCCACCGCGCGTAGGTGCGCAGGTACACCAGCTCGCCCAACGGATTTCCTTCAAAGTATTTTTTACTTTCCTCACTGAGCACACGTACTCGATCAGAAACAGGTCGTGCGGTATACCGTGCGCGATTTCTCTCAGCGCGGTAGAGGATGTATACTTTTGCGGTTTTAGGGAAGTTTTGCGCAATGAGTTCTGCTTCTACATCGTCCTGAACTCCTTCAACTGTTGCAATAAATTGTTCATTTTTTTCTTTTCGAGCCTCAAGTCGTTTCACCACTCCACGAGCAACACAGTGAGGTGATTCAGCATTCCCTTCGTCGGCTGCACGCAAAGCTTTTGCGACCGCGGTTGCGATTTTTGTTTGGTCGAAAGCAACGATACTGCCGTCTCGTTTAATAATTAACGTAATGGCTGTGGATAGGGGTGTGTTCATAGGGCGGTGGGTGATATATTGATAATGGTCTATGTATAGTAATATAGACAATCATCTATGAGTCAACGGAAGATAAAAAAAGTGGGGAAAAGAAGTAGTGGCACCACAAAAACACTTAAAGTTCAACCGCTTCGCCCTCGTCCGTCATGGGTACCTCAGACGATGGTTGGCGAAGAACTTCTATGTCCAGACTGTTTTAAAGTAGTTGGTGAGCGAAGTCGATACAACCTTGTGTGTTTGTTAGGAAAGCAAAAAGAGGGTATGACGGTCACGGAACTCACGGCACACCTCAAGTTACGCCAACCGACGGTAACTCACCATTTACAAACGCTCGCTTCGGTGGACGCGGTGTCGAGCGTGTCTCGCGGACGTGAACGCGTGTATACACTTAATCGCGATGCTCATTGTTTTGAAGAGTGTAAAATTCCTTACTAATCATTAGTTCATTCACTATATTTATGGAGCTTGTATCATACTTGTGGCAATACTTGGTTGAAGCTTTCGGGTTATCAATTGCGTATGTTTTTGCGGCGATTTTTATTTTTCTCGTGCTCCGCAATTTTAATTCGTGGAAAATTACTACGGCGCTGGTCGCTATTTTTATTGGCGTGTCGATCGCGTTTTATGTGCCGAACGGCATACCGAACGCGTTTCAGTATCCGTTTGGATTAAAAACCTTTGGTCCCGCAGCCGGCCCCGTGTTGCCGTTTCAAAACATCGTTTCATTTTTTAAACATTTCAACGAATTTGAACGGGTGGCGTCTATTGCGCGCGACCCGAACGACACTAAACCACAACACGCTGTCAGTGAAGACGGAGTTGTTGAAATTGATGTGGTCGCCAAAGAGGTTGTTGCTGAAATGGCAGACGGAGTCACGGTGAACTACTGGACCTTTGGCGGAACCGTGCCAGGACCGTTTATGCGCGTGAAAGAAGGTGATACCGTACGCCTCACCCTTTATAACGACCCTTCGAGTCTTCACCACCACTCTATTGACCTTCACGCAGTAACCGGCCCTGGAGGAGGTGCAGCAGCTACTATGGTTGCGCCTGGCGAAAGCAAGACCATTACGTTTAAGGCATTGAATGCGGGGCTCTTTATATACCACTGTGCGTACCCGAACGTGGCGAACCATATGGCGCACGGTATGTACGGACTTGTTTTAGTGGAACCGGAAGGCGGACTTTCACCGGTTGATAAAGAGTTTTATATAACGCAAGGCGAGTTTTATACCTCCGGCGCGCTTGGCCGGCAAGGGTTGCAGTTGTTTGACCCACAGGCAATGCTTGATGGAAAACCACAGTACGTGGTGTTTAACGGAAAAGTTGGAGCGCTCTCAAACAATATGACTGCGAACGTGGGAGACACGGTTCGTATGTTTGTCGGAAATGGTGGCGTCAATTTAATTTCAAGTTTTCACGTTATTGGAGAAATTTTTGACCGTGTGTACCGCGAGGGCGATCTAGTAACATCACCGGCAGAGAGTGTCCAAACTACACTCGTTCCCGCGGGGGGTGCGACGATGGTGGAGTTTACCGTAGATTACCCCGGCAACTACGTTCTTGTTGACCACGCGCTGTCACGACTTGACCGTGGTGCGTGGGGGGTGCTCCATGTTGACGGCGCCGCTGATCCGACCATATTTGACGGAAACATTGAGACAAGCCACGGACACTAGGCGCATTTTAAACGATTAGTGTTATAGTGCTTCAATGCAAAAAGAAGTCGTCGCAAAAGCACTCTACCAGCTGAAAAAAGATTCACATCTGAAGGGGCTCATCGCGCGGTTTCCTGAACCCGATTTTGACGGTGGGCAAAAGGGTCTGACGGCCTTCCAGGCGCTTCTTCGGGCCATTGTGTTTCAACAACTCTCTGGCAAGGCGGCGCGGACTATTCTTGACCGATTTTTGGAACAATTTCCGAAAGGGCGTTTTCCATCACCGGAAGAAGTAAAAAAACTACCCGAAAGCGCGTTCCGCTCCGCAGGTATATCTTCTCAAAAAACCAGCTATCTTAAAGACTTAGCAGAAAAGTTTCTTGACGGCACCGTAGTACCAAAACATTTTTCAAAAATGACCGATGAAGAAATCCACGAACATGTCGTAGCAGTGAAAGGTGTTGGACCGTGGACGGCGGATATGTTTTTAATGTTTACCTTGGGAAGGCCAGACGTGCTGCCGACGGGGGATTTAGGAATTCAAAAAGCAATGCAAAAATTATTTAAACTAAAAACTCTTCCAACTCCTGAAAAAATGCGCTCGCTTGCTGAAGAGTGGCGTCCCTACCGAACAGTCGCTTGCTGGTACTTATGGCGCCTTTCTGATGAAGGAAACACCAACCGCCCGTAACTTTAATAATCCATTCTTCTCTTTAAATTATTTTATCAAAAATTGCCCCCCAATTATCTCTGACGGTCGTCAGAGATAATTGGGGGGGGGGGGGAATAGAGAGAAGGGTTAGTGAATGTTGAGAATTTGGCCAAAAAGTTTTTAGTAAAGGGCTTTGATGTCGGCTAGAGAGAACGTATGGTTTTGGGTTCCTTGGGTTTCAATAGCATAGGAAGCGGCTGCTGAGGCAAGTTGAGCACATTCGCGTATAGAAAGGTCCATAGCGAGCCCCTTAATAAGTCCCGCACGGTACGCGTCTCCCGCGCCCGTGGGGTCGGTTACCACATCAGCAGGAACTTTATCTACTTCAATAACGGACCCTTCTGTGTGAATACGTGACCCTTCCTCTCCGAGAGTAGTAATTACCACGGGCACGCGTTGGTACAATTCCTCTTCGGTCCATCCGAGTTTTGCAAGTGAGAGTGCCATTTCATAGTCGTTTGCCACAAAAATCCATGCATTTCCAACGCACGTTCGGTACTCCTCAGGCGTAAATGTGGGTGTTTGTTGACCAGGATCAAAAATGTACCGCATGTCGTTAGCTTTACAGTGTTCCGCGAAAGCAAGCATTTCTTTTGCGTACGACGGCGCGATGATGGTAATGCTGTCAGAACCAACAGGGAACTCACCAGGGTAAATATCACTTCCTGCGCCTTGGTGGAACCCCGTAATTTGGTTATTGTCGCGGTCAGACATAATGTGCGCCTGAGGGGTCAATTTCTCTGGTAGAGGTATCACGTGTTCACGCGATATCTTAATGCGAGAAAAATATTCAAGGTACCGATTTCCGTCACCCCCCACTACGCTGTAGAGGATAGGGTCTATACCGAGAAGTTTTAAATTGTATGCAATATTGGCACCAGCACCACCAAAACTTTCTTCTATAGTTTCAATGGGAAAGCTCACTGAGAGTGCGTGGATTTTGTCAGGCAAAAAGTGGTCTTTGAAACTACCATCAAAGTAAAGGATACGGTCGTACGCAGTAGATCCTGTTACATTAATTTTCATAGAGTGTTAGTGAGCATTAAGAAAGAGGTAAATATCTTCCAATGCTTTTACGGCATCTCCCGCGGCGATGTTGTTCTGGTGGTAGAGACCGTTGGTGCAGTCTCCCGCAGCCCAAATGCCGTTTAAATTGGTGCGTTGTGTGCGCGGGTCCACAATGATGCGGTTGTACTGATCCATATCCACAATGTCTTTCACAAAGTGTGTGTTGGGAATCATGCCAATTTCCACGAAGATGCCGGCAACCGGAAGTGTTTGTTCAATGCTGGTTTTTGTATCTTTGTATTTTAATCCTGACACAAATTTGTCTCCCTGTACTTCAGTAGTTTCAGCGTTCGTAATGCCTCGCATGTGGGGGTGGGCAAGGACTTTGGCAACCGTGGAAGGATCCGCGGTGTACGTGTCGCCGCGCTGCAGGAGTGTCACCGACTTTGCGTAGGCGAGCAGCTGGGATGCGGTTTCAAATCCTGCGTTGCCACCACCGATGACGGCGACATCCTGACCAGAAAACAGAGGTCCGTCACACGAGGCACAGTACGTAAGGCCTTTATTATCAAACTTTAGAGCGCCAGGCGCATCTAGTTTACGACGGTTACCACCCGTGGTGACAAGAATCGTTTTGGCATTTAGCACTTCTCCTTTTTTAGTGGTGATAGTGAAGTGGTTGTCAGTGCACGTTACCTTCTCTACCAGATCTTCTGTTTTTATATCCACCACGTCACCTGCGTATGCACGGACGTGTTTTTCTAAATCTTTTGCAAGTTGATCCCCTGGAATTGTGGTCGTTCCTATCCAGTTTTGAATGTCAGGAGAAACGACGCTCTGACCTCCAAAGTCGCTAGTTACGAGCACGGTTTTGAGAAGTTTGCGCGCGGCGTACACTGCTGCGGCCGATCCGCCGGGGCCCGCGCCTATGATTGCTAAGTCGTACATAAAAAGTAATGAGTTATGAGTAATGAGAAAAAACAACTACAGAAATACATTCTAACAACAAACGCCGCGTCTATCTAGTGACGCGGCGTTTAATGGTTTAACCCTACTCTTGATTTTTGCGGCTCCGACGGAGGAATGCGGGTACGGCACCCCAATCGTCGTCTTCGTCACTCGCTTTTGGAGTTGTTTTTTTGGATGACTCTTCAGGAGAAGTTTTTTCAGTAACCTCGTCTGAAGGGAGAACGGTATTATAAATTCTGCCTGAGCGCTCCTCTTCAACGGTCGCCTCACGACGCTCTTTCTTTCCAGCGCCCATCTGGAAGAGGGGAGCTCCACGAGACCCACCTGGTTCGTCTGAGAAACCGGTTGCAATAACGGTGACGCGAATTTCACCTCGTTTGAGGCGTTCGTCTTTTGAGGTACCAAAGATAACTTTTGCATTCTTATCAATAGTCTCGGTTACAATTTGTGCCGCTGCCTGAACTTCTAAGAGTCCTAGATCTTCGCCTCCCGCAATAGAGAGGAGAACGCCCTTCGCACCGTTGATAGAAATATCCAAGAGAGGGGAGTTGATTGCAAGGCGTGCTGCTTCTTCCGCGCGTTTGTCGCCTGCGGCAACACCCACACCCATCAACGCGCTTCCCGCATCTTCCATGACTGCTTTGATGTCGGCGAAGTCAAGGTTGATAGAACCCGGCGTGGTGATGAGGTCAGAGACGCCTTCAACTGCTTGACGCAATACTTCGTCACACATAGCGAAGGCGCTTTTTACCGTGGTGTTTTGGTCAACTACCGCAAGGAGGCGGTCGTTAGGAATGACAATGAGCGCGTCGACTTCTTTACGCAACTCTTCAAGACCGCTCTCAGCAAGGCGCATGCGCTGCTGTCCTTCAAATGAAAATGGTTTGGTAACGACTGCCACGGTCAAGGCACCAAGGTCACGCGCAATGCGCGCAACTACCGGTGCACTTCCCGTACCCGTTCCTCCTCCTTCTCCGCAGGCGATAAACACCATGTCGGATCCGCGAAGTGAGTCTTGAATTTCAGCTTGCGTTTCTTCCGCAGCGCGTTTTCCAAGTTCAGGGTTCATGCCGGCACCCAATCCTCTGGTCAAATTTTTTCCAATGTGGATTTTTGCTTTCGCGAGTGATTTTTGCAAATCTTGCGCATCAGTGTTGATGACGAGGAAATCTACTCCCTTCACTTTGGAAGCGATCATGTGGTTGATGGCGTTTCCACCAGAACCTCCTACCCCGACAACGCGTATCCGTGCTGCAGACTCGCTCTCCTGATGAATTTGTGGCATGTGTTTTTTTAACCCTAGTAAGTAGGACTATGATACTCGCTTCAGGGTGTTATGAAAAGCACTTGACTTTTTCTTGCTTTTAGTTGCTAGTTGTTAGCGGTTAGTTTCTAGCTAAACACTAGCCACCAGTAACTAGCCACTAGTTTAGGGCAAAAACTGTTTAAAAAAATGATGAATTGAGGAACCAAACTTTCCTACGGCGTTTTTCATGGCGCTCGTGTCACCCGACTCTCCCGTGAGCCCCCACATAGTGAGACCATACGCCACTGCCCACGATGAATCTTTTATTTTCCCTCCCTGCGCGTTGTTGAGTGAGATTGTTTTTGAAGGGAGCTTGAGCGCGTGCGCGGCGATTTCTTTTATGGGACCAATGCCTGCGCCACCACCAGAGAGAATAATTCCCGCGGGCAACAGTTGATCTTTTCCTAATTTTTTCAAATGTACATCAATGAGTTCAAAAATGTCAGTGAGGCGCGCGGAGAGAATGTCGTCAAATTTTTTCTTCGGGTAGGTTCCCCCAATGACCGCGCCAAGTTTAAGTTGTTCAGCTTCGTCCAAAGAAACACGCAACCCCAACGCGATGTCTTTGGTGATATCCATTGAACCAATTTTCAGCACTTTCAGTGAAATGGGCGCGCCATTTTCAAATACCACGATGGAAACGGTTTCTGATCCAATGTTGGCAAGCACGCACCCCGCGCGCTTTTCCGCGTTCGTCACCGTGACAATAGAGCCCGCGAGTGGGGAAGCCATAACGTCGGCAACTGAAATATCTGCGCCTTCTACTGCTTCAATAAGGTCACGCACGTGTTGCTCTAAACACGTGACGAAGAGTGCTTCAACGGAAAGTTTTGAACCCTTCATTCCTTGCGGGTGTCCTAAAACTTCCGCACCGTCTATGGAGTAGGTTACGGGAATGGTGTGAAGCACGCGGCGATTCATTAAACGCCCTTTGGCGTTTTCCTGCGCGCCTTCCAACGCACGCTCTACGTCGAGGTCAGTCACTTCAGCATCGGCGCGCGCAATGACCACTTCGCCGCGGCTACGTACTTCGTCAAGCCCAATACCTCCTACCGCAAGGAAGGCGCTTCGCACGCGTACTCCCGCAATTTCTTCTGCCTGCGCTGTTGCCTGACGTACCGCGCGCGTGACGTCTTGAATGTTCGTAATGTATCCGTGTCGAAGTCCTTTGCTTTCAGCAAAACCAGTACCAATTATTTTAGGAGTCGTATTTGCCGAGTCTCCCGACTCGCGAGCAATAACCACCCGCACGTGGTAGGTTCCTATATCTATTCCAACTGCAATGCGTTGAGCCATGGTATTAAAATGGTGTGTGGTGCGTGAGCGCCTTTTTATTGTACCTTAGCGCGCGGACTTTCTTGGTACGGGCGCACGCCAACCTGTTAGGAACACTGACGTACTTAGCGCAGCGGCTTCTGTAGTTTAAACGCGCGTAGCCATCGGTCTTCCAATTTTTCCATTGTACGCCCGTGGGTGTACCCCTTCAAATGTAAACACCCGTGGATAAAAACATACGCGAGGTATGCGCGAGGGGAGAGTGAAAAGAGTGATGCTTTTTTGGTCACGCTCCTCATATGGAGTACTATTTCACCGGAGTTTTTTGAGAGGGGAAATGAAAGAATATCGGTCGGAGTATTTTTTTTTCGATACGTGGCGTTTAAGTCGCGCATTCGTTTTTCACCCACAAAAACCACTGAGAGCGCGTATGACCCTCCAAGAATTTTTTCTTTAATAACAGAAAACGCCACGCGGGGTAGGGAACTCCGCGTGGCGTTTTTTAGTGAAAAGGTGTCCATTGTCTAACGGCGTCGTCCTCGAACTTGCGGCACAATGAGGCCCAATTTTTCTTTCTCCTCACGCTCTTCAACGCGTTCAATTCTGCGGAGTGCTGAGGCGCGCTTCTTGGTTTTTGAAAGCGTGCGCGTGTGGTAGCGAATACTCTTCGCGCGACGAACGACGCCCGACCCCTGAACGCGTTTTGAAAAACGTCTAATTAAAGACGGGGTTGATTCAGACCCGGTTTTCTTTACTGATGCGGTAATTGCCATAGTTTTTCAATTAAAACACACCATTGGCTTTTCTGCAATGCACCCCCTTAGGCGCGAACGCGTGACATGCGGTTTAGGAGTGTTGAAACGGGGATTGTTTCTTGCATTTGGGTTCCGGTATTTTTAATAATGACCGTGTTGTCCAACGCCTCTCGCTGTCCAATAATGGCGACGTACTTTGTCTCCGATTCGCGTGCATGGCGCATTTGTTCATCAATAGTTTCGGCAAGCAGCGCTTGGCCGAGCGTAATGTGTGCTCTCCACAGCGAGTCAAGGAGCGTAAATGCTTTCAGTTTTGCTGCTTCTCCCACGTGGACCACAAAACAAGCAGGGACCTGTTTTGTAGAAGTTCCGCGTACATCAACCACGTCAGGCATAGACACTGACATTCCCACCAACTCTAGAGCGTCTTTCTTCTTTCCTTGGTATTCAAAGCGTCCGCCCTTGGCAACGTGCACGCGCGTGCCTTTTTCATCAATACCTGAAATAGCAAATACGAGCTCTTGGTTCACCTCGGGCGTGTAGGGAAGACGCGCGTCCAGTTCGTACTGGATACCTAGTTTTTCAAAGAGGGTGATGGTCTCCAACATTATTTTTCGTGATGGTTCCGAAAGATAATCAATGGTGCGGGGCAGTGAGTCGGTGAGAGGGTGTCCTGACTCAACAATCGTCGTAGCGGCTGCCTCTGGGTGTTTGAGCGCGAGTGAAAGGATGTCATCAGGGAGTTCTTTTCCATACTTTTTGAAAAAGTTTCCGAGCTCACGCAAGTAGCGGCGTCTACTCTCGGCATCCCCCACGGAAGAAATGAGCACCACGGTTTCGGCAAACCCTGCTGCTTCCACGACACTGAGCGCGGCCTTTACCACAAACGCTTGAGCGATGGCAATTTTTGCGCTGAGTGCGGTGAACACTACCGCGGTACCGTTTCCTTTTCGCGCGGTTCCCCACGCCTGCGTGGTTTGGGTAACCGGTCCCATTTTTCCGGCAACGGTAGCAATGAAGCCAGTGTCTTTGTCCAGCCCTTCAGGAATATCATTCGCGTCTTTGCGCGTTACGGACACCGGGGGGTTCGTAAATCCGTATGCGCGTGCAACTGAAATAATTTGTGCATCCAGTGATTCTCTCTCTCGGCCTCGTTCAAATGATTTCATATATTATTGTCCCTGCGTGTACGCACCAGGAAACATATCAACGCGCGTTACTGGAAGGAGTCGCAAAAACGCGCGTCCCACTACTTCATTTCGTTTCAATACACCCCACGAACGCGAGTCTGAACTTTCTCTTCGATTGTCACCCATCACGAAGTACTCGTTGTCGCCGAGCACGTACACGCCGTACTCATCTTGCAGTCGGTCTTCAGCAATGTACGGTTCGTCTAACGTAATGACGGGGAGATTGTTACCACGTTCTATCACGATGCGTTTCCCAATAATTTCCACCGTTTCTCCGGGGAGGCCAATGACCCGCTTAATGAAGAAAATAGATTCGTCTTTTGGATATTTCAAAATGATGACGTCACCACGTTCTGGATCGCCAAGGCGGTAGGAGATTTGGTCAACAATGAGGTATTCGCCACCGAGAAAGGTTGGTTCCATAGATGCGCCACGCACAATGTATGGCTGCGCGATGAACATACGTATAGGAAGTACGATCAGGAGCGCAATGAGAGCAAATTTCACTAGGTCATCCACCAGAGTGTCGTGACGTTCGTGTTCCATTCACCACATTGTACGCACCTGCACACGTCGGTCAACTATATTTTTAAAAAAAGCGTTGTAGAAACTTTTTTTTCGGAGATTGGGTTGGCACAAAGTCCTTTTCTTCAGAGAGATAAACGCTACAAGCTCTTGCGAAAAGGCTTTTGTGCGGCGTCGTTGTACTTTCTGATACACTATATGTGTGTTTCTGGGGACTAGAAACTAACCGCTAGCCACTAGCACCTATTTTTATGTACACCATTGTTGGTTTGGGTAATCCTGGAGGGGAATATAATTACACGCGTCACAATACAGGAAGAATGATTGTTGAAAAAATGGCTTCCGAGGGCGCTGTTTCTCTAAAACAAAAGAAAAAACCCGATCTTTGGGTTGGCACGGGAGATGTAGTGGGTGAGCAGGTGCGCCTCGTACTGCCGGATACGTTTATGAATAATTCAGGGAAAGCGGTGGCGTTCTATATAAAGAGTGTCAGCGCGGCAAAGAAGCTTGTGGTGGTGTATGACGACATAGATTTGCCATTGGGCGTGGTGCGCGTGGCGTTCGGTTCAAGTTCAGGTGGCCACAATGGGGTAAAAAGTGTGGAGCGTGCTCTTAAAACAAAGGATTTTATTAAAGTACGCGTGGGCGTTGCTAAAGCGGCGCGCGGAAAAGCAAAAAAACCAGTAGGGGAGAAGGCAGTGCTCGCGCACCTTCTTTCTAAATTTTCTAAAAAAGAGCATGAGCTGGTGGTGGGTGGCGTGTACGAGCGCGTCTTGGTCGCGCTCGCTGCTATTTTTGAAAGTGGTGACCCTGTGAAAGGGATGAATGCGGTTAATGGTCTCCCACTTGCATCGTAACAAAAACACCCCCGCGTACGCGGGGGTGTTTTTGTTTAAGAACTATTTCGCCTTTGTGTATGAGAGGGTCATCTTGTGCTCTTTTGGATCAAAGAGCGTAATTTTGAATTTGTAGACTTTTCCCAAGCCAAGCTCATTTTTGAGTGCTGCTTCGCTTTCAAATTCAGAAACGTGTACCAAGCCCGCAACGCCTTCTTCAATTGAGGCGAGCGCGCCGTACTTGTTGTATTTAATGACGGCTGCCTCCACGAGGTCATCTTTTTTGTATTTTTTCGCCGCGGTAGTCCATGGGTCGTCACCAAGTTGTTTGATTGAGAGGGAAATTTTTCCGTCTTTCACGTCAATCACTTTCACTTTCACCTTATCTCCGACTTTTGCAAAGGTGCGTGGATCTTCTACCAAACCCCAGTCAATTTCTGAAATGTGAACTAAGCCCTCAAGTCCGCCGTCAACTTTAACAAAGATACCAAAGTCAACGATGCCGGTGACTTCGCCTGAAAGAACATCGCCAACCGCGTACTGGTCAACGTTTGTTGAAACAGGAGTTTCTTCGCTGGTGTCACGTTCAGAGAAAATAAGTTTTCCTTCGCGTGGGTCCGCGGTAATGATACGCACCGAGAGCGTTGTTCCAATCAATTTTTTCAACTCATCAAGAATGAGTTGTTTCTCACCGTTAGCGACGCGTGGGTAGTGTTCTGTTCGCAATTGACTTGCGGGCAAAAAGCCGTTAATACCTTGCCACCCGATAATGAGTCCGCCTTTGTTTGCGTCTTTCACCGTGAGTTCAAAGACATTGCCTCCGGCGATAGCGCGTTCAGCATCAGACCAAATCATTGCTTGGCGAGCTTCTTTGAGTGAGAGTTCAATGTATCCGTCTTTGTTTTCAGTTTCTACAATTTTTGCAGAAATGATGTCGCCGAGCGCAACTTTTTTAAGAATGTCGCGTGCGGCTAGGTATTCTCTTCCGTAAATAATTCCGGTGCCGTAGGGAGGGAGGTCAATGTAAACTTTACCGCTTGAAAGGGCGACCACCGGGCCCTCAATAGTTTCTCCTACGCTCGGAAGTGTTGTTGTTTCTTCTAGGAGAGTGTTCATCACACTCTCAGTATTGTGTTGATTCATGAGTAGTAGACAGTAATCGGATTGGTACTTCGTAAGTTTCTAGCGGTTAGTGGCTAGTTGCTAGGAAGGGTTAACCGGATCCAAAGTGGCTAAATCCTTCATTAAATAGAGGGATTTACTAAAAGAGGATAACATACTTGCGTTCAAAAATAAAGGGAGTAGTATGCTCCCAAGCCAACGACTTTAAAGCCATTGGCGGCTTAGCAGCTTTAATGTCAAAAGATACTATGATTTCAGGACACGATGGTCTTGATCACCACATGAGTGGAGGTCATCACGACGATGACGATGATCACAAAAAGCATCATTAGTTAGCAAAAAACCACCCGCTCTATCGGGTGGTTTTTTTAATACAATTATCTCTGACGGCCGTCAGAGATAATTGTATGGGGTACAGAAAACCACACTCATTCTTTTTTGTGCTCGTTACATTTCTCCGTTATAATCAAGGCAATGGTTATTTCATACATAGGAGGGCACTGTTTTAAATTGTCATCAGGCGACACGACCATCGCTATTAATCCACCGAGGAGTACGAGCGAGTTTAAGGTTTCAAAATTTGGCGCAGATGTTGTTTTGATTTCTGCCGCCGACCCCGAGTGGGATGGAGAAGAAACAGCATCACACGGGGGAAAGGAACCGTTTGTTATACGCGGTCCCGGCGCGTATGAAGTGGGGGATGTGGTGGTAACAGGGTATGCCTCAGAAGGTGCACTCGGAAAAGAAACGAGTGAATTTGGTAACACCGTGTACGTGGTTGAGTTTGACGGTATGAAGGTGCTTCTCCTCGGCGCGCTCTCTTCAACAAAACTTTCTCCCGAACTACGCGCTGACTTGGATGAAATAAATATAGTGTTTGTTCCGGTGGGGGGTAAAACGCTTGACCCGAAAGGCGCGCATGAGTTAGTTGTGTCGCTTGAACCGAACGTCATTATTCCGTACGCGGTAGACGGCGATGCTGACATAAAGTCGTTTGTAAAAACAGCAGGCGCGCACGAGGTAAAGCCCGTTGATAAATTGACGCTCCGCGCAAAAGAGGTTGCGTTGATGAGTGGGGAGGTGGTGTTGTTAAAGTAGGTGTTAGTGGTTAGTGGATAGTTTTTAGCGGTATAGAAAGTGTTAAACTAGCGATTAGTGGCTAGTTGTTAGTGGTTAGCTGTTGTTTGGGCTATCCACTAGCACCTATCTACTAGCACCTAGTCTCATGTTTTCGTATATTGATAAATTACGTAAAGCACCGATTGAAAAACGGCGAGAGGCGGCGGTTACATTTACTTTAGTTTTGGTCGCGATAATTCTTGTCCTTTCTTTTTTTATTGGGTGGATTCGTTCATTTATTTTAGAACAGGCCGTTGGCGATACTCCGGAAACCGTTCAAGGCATTGTGGCACCGTATTGAATTAGTTGTTAGTGACTAGCGGTTAGTTTCTAGCAATAAGCAAACCCACAAACTTCGCACTATAGCGTGAGGGTCCGATGCTAGCCACTAACAACTAAAAACTATCCACTAGGTGCTCCTTTTGCTATACTAAACGATATCTATGCCTCGTAAAAAAGTCGTTTCTGCCTCCACTAGTGGTGACACCCCCGATACTCCAACGCCTCACACAGGCGTTATTGATCGCTCTATCGTTGAAGAAATGCGCGAGAGTTATTTGGACTACGCGATGAGCGTCATTACCAGCCGTGCGCTTCCCGACGTGCGTGACGGGTTAAAGCCAGTGCACCGACGCATCCTTTTTGCCATGCATCGCATGGGGTTGACCTCAAACTCTAAACCAAGAAAAAGCGCCTCGGTTGTTGGAGACGTGCTCGCAAAATTTCACCCCCACGGCGATTCATCAGTGTATGAGGCGATGGTGAAAATGGCACAGAGTTTCACTATGCGGTATCCCTTGGTCATTGGTCAGGGAAACTTTGGTTCTATTGATGGCGATGCCGCCGCCGCGTACCGTTACACTGAGGCAAAAATGGCAGCGCTCGCCAGCGAATTAGTGCGCGACTTAGAAAAAGAGACGGTGGATTGGCGTCCTAACTACGACGGACGAGAAAAAGAACCAACCGTGCTTCCAGCCGCCGTGCCAAACCTACTTCTAAACGGAACACTTGGTATCGCTGTGGGTATGGCAACGAACATTCCGCCACATAACTTGGGTGAACTGGTAAGCGCAACGGTACATTTAATAGACAATCCCAAAGCATCTACCGAAGATTTGCTTGAGTTCGTGAAAGGGCCCGACTTTCCTGTGGGCGGCATTGCGTTTAATCAGAAAGACATTGCGCACGCCTACGCAACGGGTAGGGGTCCTGTTATTGTTCGTGGCGATGCTGAAATTACTGAAGATAAAAAAGGCAACGCGCAAATTATCATTACCTCCATTCCGTACCGCGTAAACAAAGCAGATTTGATTGTAAAAATTGCCGATTTAGTGCGCGAGAAAAAACTGGACGGCATTCGTGACCTTCGCGATGAATCAACAAAAGACATTCGCGTGGTGGTTGACCTTAAAAACAACGCGCAACCACAGGCAGTTTTGAATTACCTGTATAAACACACACAGCTTGAAGAGGCGTTCCACTACAACATGGTGATGCTGGTTGATGGTGTTCCGCAAACACTTTCATTAGGCGCAGTTCTGTTTCATTTTATTGAACATCGCAAAGAGGTAGTAAAACGCCGCACGGAGTTTGACTTAGGAAAAGCAAAAGACCGTGAGCACATTCTCCTCGGACTCACCAAGGCGTTGGATCACATCGATGAAATTATTGCTCTTATAAAAAAAGCAAAAGACGTTCCAACCGCGCATGCGGAGTTGATGAAGCGGTTCAAGTTTTCTGAACGTCAGGCGAGCGCCATTCTTGAAATGAAGTTGTCGCGCCTCGCGGGGTTGGAGCGCAAGAAAATTGAAGACGAACTCAAAGAAATCCAAACGCTCATTAAAGAGCTGGAGAGCATTTTGGGAAGCGAAAAGAAAATGCTCGCGGTGGTGAAGTCAGAATTGATTGCAACGGGAGAAAAGTACAGCGATGAACGCCGTACCAAGATAGTGAAAGGTGGAGTAAAAAATATGTCGGCGGAGGATTTGGTTCCCGACGAGGCGGCGATGCTCACGTTGACGAATGCCGGCTACGTAAAACGTACCAACCCCGCCGAGTATAAAAAACAAAACCGAGGCGGCGTCGGTGTCATTGACCTTTCAACCAAAGATGAAGATTTCGTGACGCGTTTCTTGGAAGGGTCAACGCACGACGCTATCCTTTTCTTCTCGGATCGTGGAAAAGTGTACCGCACGCGTATGTATGAAATTCCTGAAGGGCGGCGCGCCACAAAAGGAAAGAGCATTATGAACGTGCTCCCACTTTCCTCCGAGGAACAGGTGACGAGTGTTGTTTCAATACCAAAGTCAGGGGGCGCCGAGTCGTTTATGCTCGTCACTGAAAAAGGAGTAGTGAAAAAAGTGGCTGCAGACCAATTTGAAGACGTGAGAAAGAGCGGCATCATTGCCATTTCACTTTCACCTGACGACCGCCTCATTGCGGCGCTCCCTGTTTCAGCAAAACAATCAGTTTCGCTGGTGACTCAAAAAGGACAGTCTATTCACTTTAGAGAGTCTGACGTTCGTACCATGGGAAGAACCGCCGCGGGTGTGTCTGGAATGAAACTTGCTAAAGGAGACGCTATTGTCGGAGCGGACGTCGTTAAAGACATTAAAAAGGTACACCTCTTAGTAGTGACTGACCGCGGGTACGGTAAACGAACGCCGATGGACGAGTATAAAATTCAGAAGCGAGCGGGGAGCGGAATAAAGACAGCGAATGTTACTGAAAAAACGGGGCGTGTCATTGCAGCACTCGTTGTTACGGAAGAGGAAATGGGTGAGATTATTGTCGCAAGCAAGAAGGGGCAAGTGATTCGCACCGAACTAAATCAGGTACCAATTCTTGGGCGTGCCACCCAAGGCGTGCGTGTGATGAAACTCCGCGACGGCGACGCTATTGCGGCCTTCACAGCGTTTTAGTGAAAATATTGACTTTTTCAAAAAAACATATATTATTTTTTGATGATTGATAGTAGAGCTGAAGCGTTTTCGTCGTCTCCCACTCTGCCAACGTATGCCCTGGCGGGTTTTTTTGCGACTGTTGCTGCTGGGCTGGTCGCTGTGACAATGAGTGGCGAGCAAACCTTTGAAGGATTAGTTAATTTTTACAAAACAGTAGTGAAAGATGATTTGATTGAGCACTGTCCTGATGGATATGAAAAAGAATGGTTGCAAATGGCGTTTGAAAAAATTCTCCATTGGCAAAAAGATACTGAAGAAGCTTTAAAAACATGCCCTGACGAAAGTCATGAACTAGGTCAAAGTGCTTTAAATGATATTTTGGCGAGAAGAATTGCAATGAAAGTTACGCTGGTCTCTCTTTTTATTGGCGGTGCTGCAGCAATTGGTTTACGAAGAAGGAAGTAATAAAATAAAATTTATTTCACATACACACAGGACTGTATCAACGTGCAGTATTCTCGTTTACAATGGAGGTATGTTTTTGAAACCATCAGAAGTGGTAAAACACCTTGCGCTCCGAAGTGGACTCAAGGTAGGAGACTTTGGCGCGGGGGGAGGAGAGTACGCTCCCTTGGTACTCGCCGAGTTGCAGAACGAAGGCGCGTTGTACGCGTTTGACGTGGTGCCTGAAATGGTAGAACGACTTCATCGAAAAAAAGTGAGCGCGCAGGCAGATAATTTCTTTACTATCCATGCTGATTTAAACACCGCGCTTCCCCTTAAAGGTGAGCTTCTTGATCGCGCGCTAGTTATTAACACGCTCTACGCGCTTCGTGAACGAGCACGTTTTTTAAGTGAACTTAACCGCGTTCTTGCGCGCGGAGGGCAAACACTCTTTGTTGACTGGACATCGTCGTTTAAAAATATGGGTCCTCGTGAAGAAGAAGTAGTCTCTCCAGGAGAAGCGGTACGTCTGTTTCAATCGCACGGCTTTTCGGTAGGTACTATGCTTCCGGCAGGCAGTCACCACTACGCGTTTGTGGCGAGGAAACAGTGAAAAGTCTTGTTGATTGTTGCCGAATGCTCCTTTCTCGATGCTGTATGCTGTAATATATGAAACCCTTTCATATTGCGGTTCTCGTTTTTTTTGGCGCGCTCGCGATGTTCGCGGTATTTATTTTTGCCAGCTTTTCTTCGCAAAACCGTGACGCGGTTGGTGAGGTAGTTATATGGGGGACGCTCCCTGAAAACACGGTTGATGAGGTGCTGTCGGCGTTGTTTCTTGTTTCAGACGGTTACGAGGAAGTATCGTATCGGCAACTCGCGGAATCAACGTTTGTTGCAACACTTGTTGAAGCAATCGCTGCTGACCGTGGCCCTGACCTCATCCTGCTTCCTCATGACGCGGTGTTGAGTGAACGTGACAAAGTTATAACCATCCCGTACCGTTCCATTTCACGCCGGTCGTTCCAAGACACCTTTGTTGAAGCGGGGGAAGCGTTCCTCACTGACGAAGGGATGTTAGGACTACCATTTTATATTGACCCATTCGTGCTTTATTGGAACCGCACGCTCTTCTCTAATGCGGGAATTGCCCGTGTCCCTCGCTTCTGGGATGAGTTTGTTGATATTGCGCCTGTACTTTCAAAGCACACTCAAGGAGGCACACTAACGCAAAGCGCGGTGAGTTTAGGCGAGTGGGGGAACATCACTCACGCAAAAGAAGTTTTTACCTCACTCATTATTGGGCTCGGCAATCCCATTACTCAGTTTGCTGACGACGGAGAACTGCGGGTGGTGTTAAACGGAGATCAAAACGCCGCAGTGTCGCCGGCTGAGTCAGCGCTCCGTTTCTACACCGACTTTGCTGATCCGGTAAAAACAACGTACTCATGGAATCGTTCCCTCTCACCTTCACGAGATGCTTTTACGGCGGGTTTTTTGGCGACGTACTTTGGTAAGGCAAGCGAGCTACTCCCTATTCGCGCACAAAATCCTAATCTCAATTTTGATGTTGCCGCGTATCCCCGCGTGCGTGACGGAGTGCTCGCGGTGCCCGCGGACGTGTACGCGCTCGCCATTCCGCGTGGCTCAAAAAACCAGAGCGGAGCATTGAAAGTGGCAGTCGCATTCTCAGGAATTGATGTTCAGAAATCTCTCATGGCTCAAACAGGACTCCCGTCAGTGCGGAGAGACGTTTTGAGCGCGTCTCCAGAAAACCCTTTTGAGTCCATATTCCGCGATGCTGCTTTAAATGCGTACGTGTGGTTTGACCCGGATCCGGAAGGTACTGAAAAGATTTTTGAACGAATGGTTGAAGAAACATCATCAGGGAAATTGCGTATTCCTGAGGCGGTGAGTCAAGCACAGGAGGAGCTTTCTACTCTTGCGCGGTAGGGTACAATAGAAAAGGAAGTAATGAGATATCAGTAACGAGTAATCAGTAAAAATAAATGAAAAAGTTTTTTAATTATATTTCGTATCTTGCTGTTTTTGCGCTCGTCTCCATTCCGCGCGTGTCGTACGCTGCAACGTGTGGTGAGGGGAGTGGGGGGCTTCAGAATCCACTCCAGTTCTGTACATTGACCGACTTCCTCTCCGCACTTCTAGGCGCGGTCATTCAGATCGCGTTTCCTATTATTGTGCTCTTTATTGTGTTCATTGGTTTTAGATTTGTGCAGGAATCAGCAGCGGGCAACGCGGAAAAAATGAAAGAGCTCCGTGGTTTGTTGTTTTGGGCTATTGTGGGCGCGCTCCTTATTCTTGGTGCGCAGGTCCTCTCCTACGCCATTGACGCTACGGTGCAGCAGCTAGGAAGTGGAATTCGTTAATATATAACGGGAGGTATGACACTGACTGACATCATCAATATCATTACCAATCTCGCGCAGCTTGTTGTTCCTATTTTAGTGGCACTTGCGCTCCTATTTTTCCTGTGGGGTCTCGCTACTTTTATTTTGAATGCAGGCGAAACTGATAAGCAAAAAGTGGGGAAGGATCGTATGCTCTGGGGGCTCGTCGCGCTTTTCTTCATTATTTCCATTGGTGGGTTGTTGGTTATTCTTCAAGGAACCTTTTTCCCTGACCAGGGGCTCCATAACACCCCTTCAGGGTTCACCGCTAACCAATTTCCAACTTCAGGTGGTGCAGGCGGGGGAGGCGGAGAGGGTAGTTTGCTTGACGGTGGCTCAGCAGATAGACCATTTCGATTTGGTGGGTTTGCCTGCTTTTTTGGGAACTGCGAAGGAGAAACTGAAGGATTCCGACGTATACGGTAGTTTTTTAGTATCCACACCCAACTTTTTGGTGTCTTGTGGGTGTGTGTAGAGTGATATACTGGAAGGGTAGTATTAATAAATTATTGAAACTCTCGTACAATTATGGACGGTATTGAAAACATTTTAAGAATTATCGGCGAATTAATTAACCTTGCTACGCCGATTGTTGTCGCGCTCGCGCTTCTCTACTTCTTTTGGGGTCTTGCCAGTTACATTTTGAAGGCAGGTGAAGAGGATGGAAGAAAGAAGGCAAAAGACACCATGATCTGGGGTATTCTTGCTCTTTTCGTGATGGTTTCGGTATGGGGCATTATCAACGTCGTTCGTGATACGTTTGAAATTGATAATAACAACCAGATTGACATCCCTATTGTTGATATAGATCAGAGTGGCGGTTCTGCACGTTAGTGTGAAAGAAGAACGCGAACCACATACTTCGCCCGTAAAACCCGCGGACGCGCTTGGAACTCTCTCCAATCGCACGCGGGTTTCGCGTTACTCGGGATTGTTAGTTGCCGTGGTCGGTTTTTTCGTCATCGCCTTTTTTATTGGCTTGCTCTTTCGGTTTGTGTTTGACGAGTCAAACACACCCGACATTCCCACTGTTGATTTAAAGCAGGACTCGTTTTAAGGGTATACTTTTAGTATGAATAATTTTGATATTTTTGTCGGGAACCTCGTTGAGTTCCTTATTCAACCACTCATCAACTTACTTTTCGCGCTCGCGTTAGTGTACTTTTTATGGGGGCTTACTATGTTTATTTTAAACGCGGGTGACCCTGAAGGTCAGAAAAAAGGAAAGACCGCGCTCATTTGGGGGATTATCGGGCTTTTCATTATGACTTCGGTCTTAGGCATTCTTGCCGTTGCTCAAAATACGTTTGGGATTTAAACCAGTTCGTGCAGAGACAATTTTTTTCTGGTATTGTAGGAAAACTGCTGGGATGGCGAAATTGGTAGACGCACTTGCCTTAGGAGCAAGCGGGGTGACCCATGGAGGTTCGAGTCCTCTTCCCAGCACCAGTTCAAAAATTAAGAATAATTTGTTACAGTGGGGAGCATCCGCCCTTAGCTCAGTTGGTAGAGCAACTCCCTCTTAAGGAGATGGTCCTTGGTTCAAATCCAAGAGGGCGGACAGCGAATCGAAACAAAACCCCTACGGGCTTTTTTCGTTTACGTTGTCCGGGTCGAAAAGGTGGTACGTTTCGAGTGCAACTCTTTACTTTGACACTTTTTCTATACTAACCTGCACATGGCAGAAATCGCAGCGGCAGAGTCATCATTAATCCCCGGTTGGGTGCTACCATCGGGAATCGCGGTTGCCCTCCTTATTGGAATTTTCAAAATGACTGTTGAAGGTGATATCGATATTGATTCAGATAGTAAAAATGAAGACACAGAAGAAGAAAGTAAAGAATGTGAAAATTGCGGTGGCAGTAGGTTTGTGACCTGCGGTAGGTGTGAAGGTGATGGAGATGATCCTGAATTTTTTAATGAAGAGTGTTGGTGGTGTGATGGTAGTGGAAAAGTACCTTGTTGGGAATGTAATTCATAACAACTCCAACATTACCCCACGGGGCGGGCATTCTTTGTTGTTCTCTTATATCGTAGTATCCTTTATAAATCGGCCACGTCGTCAAGTGGTAAGACAAGGGACTGCAAATCCCTTATACGCGAGTTCGATTCTCGCCGTGGCCTCAAGTATGGTAAAAATAAGAAATCGCTCGGGTAAGCAGAGCTTGCCCGAGCGTCGCTCGGAGACAGTGCATATATAATATTCACTGTCCTCCTCACTCGCCCGGGTGGCGAAATTGGTAGACGCGCAAGACTTAAAATTTTGTAACCGAAAGGTTATGCGGGTTCGATTCCCGCCCCGGGCACTTTTTAAATAATCTAGAATTCTAGATTATTTTGGCAAGGGAATCAGATAGAGTGAGTGCGCGCAACGACCCGGCTCTGAGTCGGAGCGAAGAGGATTCCCGCCCCGGGCACTACTTTTTCTCTGTTGTTTCAACCGGCTCTATGGTCCCCCCGACCACAGGGTCGGCAAGGAAGGTAACGTGGGGGAGTGCGCGTACACGGAGGCGTGATTTTAAGTAATCGCTAAAGTTACTGCGTTGTCGGTTCAAAAAGTCAGTCGCCGCGTGCGTTTCTTTTTCTGGGAAAACACTCACAAAAATGTCGGCGCGCATACCCCTGCGATCCAATACCACCTTGGTCACCGTAATCATAGACCGACGGTTACTTTCTCGGTTTATAAATTCAGACGCTGCTTGCTGAAGTGCCTCAATAAGTCGTTCCCTCATTTACATACTTCGAATTTCTATTTGATCGCCACCAATAATGTCTGCCTTTGTTTCTATCTGCGCGCCAAATTCTTTTCCCTCTGAGAGTGAATCTACATCTGCGCGTTGTGCCTGCAAGTTAGTTATTTTGCCGTTGGCCACTTCAATGCCGCGACGAATAATGGTGACGGTAGCGTTACGTTTTATAATTCCCATTTCTACTTTACCTCCCACGACGTGTTTATTGCCTGTAGTTGAAAAATGTTTAAGAATTTTTGCGCGCCCTTCAATGGTTGCCACGGTGGGAGCGGGAGCACGGGTTGCGACTTGTTTTTCCAACCACTCGGTGAGTTCGTAAATAATAGAACGAGTTTCAATGACGACGCCTTGTCGGTCGGCGAGGTCTTTGGCAGACGCATCCACCTTCACATTGAAGCCAAGAATAATAGCGTCGGGGAAGCCAATTAAGAGCTTCACATCATTTTCTGAAACTGCGCCAACGGTTTTTTGAACCACCACCAGCTGTGCGTTCTCACCGGAAATTTTCTTTAATTCAAATTCAAGCGCCTCAATAGAACCAAGAGTGTCGGCCTTGAGCACCAACCGAATTGGTTTTTTACTTTCATCGTATACCTCCTGTTCACGAAGTGGTGCTTCGCCGAGTTTTGCCATACTCTCGGCTTCTTTTTTCGTCGCAACGACGCGTAGCTCGCTTCCCACCCGTGGTTCTTTAGAAAAACCAGTAATACGTGCCGGTTTACCACACGCAAGCGCTTTTACCTTTTCTCCAAGTGCGTTTTCAACGATACGGAGCGGAGCCCACGCATCGTCAGCAACGGCGAATGATCCGACCTCTAAAGTTCCTTCACGCACAATAACCGTTGCAGAAACACCAGCGCGTGGGTCGCGAGAGGACTCAATCACGATAGCGCGAGCACTGGCGGATGAATCGCAGGTTATTTCCTCTAGGTCAGCAACGAGGGCAATGAGGTCAAGAAGCTCTGACACACCCTCGCCTTTCTTTGAAGAGACACCCACCCATGGCACGGTGCCCCCAAGCCCTTCAAGGTAGATTCCTTCTTTCAATACGCTCTCTTTTGCGCGGTCAATGTTCGCGGTGTCTTTGTCTATTTTGGTGAAGGCGACAATATAGGGAATTCCTGCGGCAGTTATTGCATTCCACGCTTCTTTCGTTTGGGGTTTTACCCCGTCGTCCGCGGCAATAACTAAAATAGCAATGTCAGCTGCGGAGGCACCACGGCGGCGCATTTCCTGAAACGCCTCGTGTCCAGGGGTGTCTATGAAAGTAATGGGGCGCGTGACGCCCTCATTGGTTGTGTGTTCAATTTCATACGCCGAAATACGCTGGGTGATGCCACCCACTTCACGGTCGGCAACCTTACTTTTGCGGATGTAGTCCAAAAGGGAAGTCTTGCCGTGGTCAATGTGGCCGACGACCGCCACGACGGGCTGGGAGTGAGATTTACTAGGAGTTGTCATACGTCCTTATAGGAAACCACAAAAAACCCTTTAAATCAATGTTCTTTTTCAGATGCCTTGAAAAATACTTGACAAAATGTTTAATTTAGTTTAATATTAAATAGTACGTTTTAAAAATTAAATTATAAAAAGATATGGAATTTAAACTAGGATCATTTGTAGGAACAGCAGGATCGGCTCTTGCATACTATTCAGCGGATATACTCGGTAAGCAACACAATGTTTCTAATAATGAAATGTTAGGTGTTCTTTACGAAAAATTACATCCCGGAGTTGAACCAACCTCAGATGCACTTTCAGATCTTGAATATGTTATTCAAAATAGTTTAGGAAGGGAAGAAGCACTTTTTTCTGAACAGTACGATGAAATTCGTGCAGCACTCGTTGGACTTGGCTATGCTACTGACGCAGAATCAGCTCTCGCTTCAAATTCAATTCTTTCGGAGCTTAATTTGGAAGATTTTTTTGAAAGTGCTTCTTACGGTGCGTTAGGTGCAGCAGGAGTTGCGGCCATTAGCTTTGTTGCTGGTTTATTTGACAGACGTGAACGTTGGTAATTGCTAAAAATCACCAATAGAAAAACCCTCGCTTAGGCGAGGGTTTTTTGTGAGTGGGCGACTGCCTTTGCTTCTTCTTCCGAAAGTTCACGCTCTGACTTAAATTGTTTTATTTCTTTTGCGTAGACACGAACGCCGTCACGAGAATGGATACCGGAGAGAACCACACCATCGCCTTTTTCATTTAAGAGCGCTGTCGCAAAACTTTGTTGTCCCGAGTTTCCAAACGGGTCAAAACGTTCAACCGCAACGCCTCGTACTGCGCCCTGAAGGCGCTCGTCAACATTTTCCAGTGCTACTTCAGTTGTTTTAGCGTGAGTTTCAAGCGCCGTTGTTCGGTCGCCTAATTTTTTTATGGTTCCTTCTAGTGTTTTTCCGTCACCGCCCTTGGTGAGTTTGGTGAGTCGGCGAGAGAGGAGCGATGTGCGAATGAGCGAGTAGAGAAGAAGCACCGCGAGCCCTGAAAGAATAGGTTCGTAGCGGATGAGGTTGAGCACCATCAGTGTGTATTCAGAAACTATCTCCATAGATATATAATAACAGGGAAGCAAGAAGTGTTTAGTTGATGGTGGATAGTTTCTAGCCAGAGGATGCTAACCACTAACCACTAACCACTAGCAACTAACATGCTATTCAAAAAACACCTCTATATGGACTATGCGTCTTCCACTCCACTGACGAGGGAAGTGCGTCGCGCTATGCGCCGCGCGCTGTCTGCGTACGGGAACCCCTCGGCGCCCCACGAAGAGGGGCGCCGAGCAAAGAAGCTCATCGAAGACGCGCGTGCAGCCATTGCACGAGCGCTCACCGTGCGACCCGAAACAGTGTATTTCACTGGGAGTGGTACGGAGTCAAATGGAATGGCCATTTTTGGATTTATTGAAGCACTCGTTGAACGAGGAGCCACTTATTCCGATCTTCACATAGTTGTTTCTGAATTTGAGCATCCGTCAGTGTTGGAACCTATCGCGTACTTTATTAAAAAAGGAGTCGCCGTGTCCTATGTTCGCCCCACTGAGGACGGCATTATAACTCCCGAGGCAGTACATGCAGAAATTAAACCGGAAACAGTGTTCGTTTCCGTGGTTTCCGTGCAGAGCGAATTAGGCCAGATACAACCACTCAAAGACATTTCTCGTATTGTTGAAAAAATTCAAGGTGCGCGCACTCAAAAAAATCAACATCGTGTGCCCGAATGTCCGCTTCCCATTCTTCACACCGACGCAAGTCAGGGTTTGATGTACGTTGATGTATCGCCTGAGCGACTCGGAGTAGACATGGCGAGTTATGACGCGCAAAAAATAGGTGGACCAAAAGGAGTGGGGGTGCTCTACAAACACTCACGCGTTCCCTTGGTTCCGCTTATTCGTGGAGGGTCGCAAGAAAGAAAGTTGCGCGCGGGTACTGAAAATGTAGTGGGGATTGTGGGAATGGCGGTTGCGTTTGTGGGCGCAGAGCAGGGAAGAAAAGAGCGTAGCGCGCGCGTGAGTGCCGTGCGAGAGTACATGCGCGCATTGCTCCAAAAAATAGTGCCCGATGTAGAAGTGAATGGAGGAATGAAGCATCGCATTGCGAACAATCTTCACGTTTCTGTACCCGCATCTGACGGAGATTATCTCGCGGTACTCATGGATCGTGAGGGAGTTTCGGTTTCGCCCCGCTCTGCCTGCATCGCTTCAGGCACTTCTTCAAAAGCGGTATCACTGCTTGGAAAAAGTGAAGAGGCCGCGCGAGGCACGCTCCGCTTTACCTTTTCTCCCCACGTGAGCAAACGTGATGTGCGTAGGGCAGTACGCGCGCTGGCACGCGCCCGGAGAATTATTGACACAAAAAAGTAGTGTTGTATAATTAAACCCTAGTAAGGATGTGCAGAACATCCAGTCTCTCTTATAGAGAGATACGATACAATATAAACAAGCGTTGTTATGGAAATTGAAGAACTAACTAAATCACAAATTATTCTCCTCGTGCTCTTGGTGTCTTTCGTGACCTCAATTGCAACCGGCATTGTTACCGTGTCGCTTTTGGCGCAAGCTCCCCCGGCTATTACGCAAACCGTAAACCGTGTTATTGAGCGTACCGTGGAAACGGTGGTGCCGGCTGAGAACCAAACCGCAGCGGTGGTCACCAAAGAAACTACCGTCGTGGTTAAAGAAGACGACCTCATCACTCAATCAATTACCAACTCTTTTGGTATAGTTGCGCGTATTCACGAAACAACCTCTACCTCATCGCCCATCCTTGCGCTTGGTGCGGTAGTGGGACAGGGTACATTGGTAACTGACGCGTCTATGGTTTCAGGCGAACACGCGGTGGTAATCGGCGGTGATACGTTTCGCTTCGTTGTGTCTGCAAAAATTCCTGAGGCGGGGATCGCGCTTTTAACGGCAACGGGAACGGTGCCAAGCGTCTCTTCGTTCAAGTCAGTTGACGCGGGTTCTATAAAACTGGGACAAACACTGATTGGACTCTATGGCGCACGCAGTGATCGGGTGGCTATGAGCACGCTTTCAGGTGTGGGTGAGTTGGTGAAGGTGGGGAAAGGAGACGCGGCCAGTTCAGTGCGCGCCCTTGCAACAACCGTTGATGCCACCCTAACCCCCGGTACGCCACTCATTACTATTTTCGGAGAACTTGCGGGAATTTCAACAAATGTTTCAAGAAGTGATAGCCGCGGCTCTTTTGTTGCGTATAGCGACATCGCGAGCTACCTTTCAAAACCGGTCGCACCAACCGCTACCACTACACCACAATAAGAAATAAAAATGTGGTGTAGTTTTTTTCACAATTAATTTGTTTTGGTATACACTGGATGTATGCCACCTTTCAATAATTTCACGACGAAAGCAAAAGAAGCAGTTCGCAAAGCGCACGAACTTGCCATTGAGCGCGGGCAGAATCAAGTGACATCACTTCACATGGTGTTGGCGCTCATTTTGCAAGAAGAGTCACTCATTCTCTCTATTTTAGAGCGTCTCGACGTTGATACGGTGCTCCTTACGGACTCGCTCATTGAACTTTTAGAAATGCCACCCGCAGGTGGGACACTCTCACCGAGTTACCAACTCTACTTAACACCTGATCTCGCGCAAGCACTTGAAGGATCGGTAAAAATCGCGGCATCACTCGGCGAATCCTTCGTATCGGTAGAGCACATTTTCCTTGGCGCGCTGCAACACCCAGGTCCCGCAGCAGAAGTATTTAGTCGTTTCCGCATTGACCGCAACGCGGTGATGTCAGTTATGCAAGAGTTTAAGGCAGGACACACCACCGAGGTTGAAGCACCGAAAAAATTTCGCGCGTTGCCTAAATACACGAGGAATCTCACTAAACTTGCGAGTGAAAATAAATTAGACCCGGTTATTGGGCGCGATCCCGAAATTGCTCGCATCATACAAATTTTGTCTCGCCGCACTAAAAATAACCCAATGTTAATTGGTGAAGCAGGGGTGGGAAAAACCGCCATTGCAGAAGGCCTCGCGCAGCGAATGGCAAGTAACGATGTCCCTGAGTCGTTAAAGAATAAAGAGTTGTTGACGCTTGACCTAGGGCTCTTGATTGCGGGAACAAAGTATCGCGGAGAATTTGAAGAGCGTCTCAAAGCAATTATGAAAGAGGTAGAGAAGTCAGACGGGAAAGTCATTCTTTTTATTGATGAAATCCATACGTTGGTTGGCGCGGGAGCCGCTGAGGGCGCGATGGACGCATCAAATATGTTAAAGCCAGCGCTCGCGCGTGGCGACTTGCGCGTCATTGGTGCAACAACCTTGAAGGAGTATCAGCAACACATTGAGCGCGACCCTGCGCTCACGCGTCGCTTTCAACCCGTCCACGTGCAAGAACCATCAACGGAAGACGCGGTAGCTATTTTACGTGGGTTACGAGAAAAGTATGAACTTTACCACGGTGTCAGAATTACTGACGATGCTATCGTCGGCGCGGTAGAACTTTCCAGCCGCTACATTAGCGATCGGTTCCTTCCTGATAAAGCGGTCGATTTGATTGATGAAGCGGCGTCGGCACTTCGTATCGCGCTTGAAAATAAACCGGCAGCACTTGAAGAAACCGATCGAAAAATCCGTCGACTCGAAATTGAACTTGCCGCGCTCAAAAAAGACGAAGCGGAAGACTTAGGTAAAAATACTAAAACGCGGATTAAAGATATAGAAAAGGAAATTGTTGAGGTGCGTGAAAAAACCGCGGAGCTTGAAGTGAAGTGGAAAAATGAAAAAGAGGTTTTGAATGCGATAGGAAAGTTAAAGAAAGAAATTGATCAACTAAAAGCGGAGGCAGATGGCGCTGAGGCGAGGGCTGACTTGGCTCGTACAGCCGAAATTCGGTATGGGAAGTTGCCCGACCTAGAAAAAGAACTTGAAAAAGAGTTAGGACGGTTAAAGCGTTTCCACCGTTCACGTCGCGTACTTAAAGAAGAGGTGACCGAGATTGATATTGCGGAAGTGGTGTCACGTTGGACGGGTGTTCCCGTATCACGCATGTTGGAAGCCGAAGCGCAAAAGCTGGCCCGCATGGAAGAGGAATTAAAAACTCAGGTGGTGGGGCAAGAGGACGCGGTACGACTCGTGTCAGACGCGGTGAAACGTTCTCGCGTTGGTATTGCAGACCCTAACAAACCCATTGGTTCGTTCCTTTTCCTAGGTCCTACGGGAGTGGGGAAGACAGAACTTTCAAAATCACTCGCGCGGTTTATGTTTGACGATGAGAACGCCATCATCCGTGTTGATATGTCTGAGTTTATGGAGAAGCATTCCGTGTCAAAAATGATTGGTTCGCCGCCCGGGTACGTAGGGCATGAAGAGGGAGGATCTTTGACTGAAAAAGTACGTCATCGACCGTACTCCGTTATTCTTTTTGACGAAATTGAAAAAGCGCACCCAGAAATATTCAACATTTTGTTGCAGGTTTTGGATAACGGCCAGTTAACTGACGCTAAGGGGCGAAGGGTGAACTTCAAAAATTCTATTGTTATCTTAACGAGCAACATCGGCGCGGAATTCATAGATAAAATGTCGTCGTTTGGTTTCTCGTCAGCACAAGGTGGAGACCATGGCGAATACGAGTTAGTGAAAGAAAAGGTGATGAGTAAACTCAAAGATTACTTTAGGCCGGAGTTCCTCAACCGCCTTGACGAAATTATTCTCTTCAACATTCTCTCGGAAGCAGCTATTCGTGACATTGTACAAATGCAAATTGAGATTGTAAAAAGTCGGCTTAAGGCAAAAGACATTGCGCTTGAGGTTACGCCCGAAGTCTACGACTTTCTTGCAAAAGAAGGCTACAACCCACAGTACGGCGCGCGACCGCTGAAACGCCTCATTCAATCAAAAATCTTAACCCCCGTCGCCTCGTTTATGATTAGCCGCGGGGTAATGGAAGGTGGCGGCGTTACTGTCGGACTCCAGGGTAAAGAGTTTGTGTTTGATGTCGTCAAAAGCGCGCGTGCAAGTAAGCCACGTCGTCAGAAAACGGTCGCTGCTTCAAAAGCGGTCTAAATAGTGTTATTCTAGCTTTTAGTTGTTAGGTTTCTTTAGCAACTAGACCTATACGTAATGCGTCGATGGCGGAGTGGTCAATCGCAACAGACTGTAAATCTGTCGCCCTACGGGCTACGGAGGTTCGAATCCTCCTCGGCGCACAAATTAAAAATCTGAACTCCCGTTCGGTATTTTAATTTGTGCCACACGAAGAAAGGTATTTGCATACCTTTCGTGGAGGATTCGAAGGTGGTTGAGCATATGAGCGAACGTAAGTGAAGCGAATGCGAAACCCGTACCGTTCCCGTAGGGAAGAAATCCTTCTACTTTGTTTTATATCGCCATGTGACTTCCGACACCGCGTCTCCTGATTTAAATGCAACAAGCACTTTTGGTTTAATACCCGTCTCTTTTTCTATCCGTTCGCTCCCGTCGTAATCTTCCTTTCGAGCAACGGCGAAAATATCAAGAATTTCTACGCTTGCTTCTCGGAGGAGATGCACCATCGCAATAATGGTGCCACCGGTGTCTATCATATCTTCCACAATAACTGCCTTCTTTAGCTCCGGGGTAATGCCGTTTAAGTACAAACTACCCTTAGTGTAGGCGTTTCTAAAATCAACGTGGAGTTCGCCTTCAAACCCACTTGGGTTCCACTTGGTTAAGGTAAATGGTTTCTGCCACGGCACCGAAAAGAGGGAACAGATGTACCCACCACGATCTTCTTCACCAATCAAAAAGTCCGCATCAGCGTGATTTATAAGGTGCGATGCTTCATCAATAATTTGAGAAAGGAGTTCAGGGCGTGTAATAGGCACGTGGTCGGTGAGCGGGTTTACACAGTATTTTTTTCCCGAAACTACCTGAATCTGCCTGTTATGAAATGCATCGTGAATATGGTCTGTCGTGTTCATACAAATTCCATTGATAGTAACAGAGGAGTACCCTTTTTCAAAGGAATGATATAGGATAGGAGACACTATGGGACTTGCTCATGCGTATGAGAGAAAGAGTTTTTTACCAGCATTTAATTCTCCTGCAGGTCTTTTACTGATTTTTGGTGGAGCGTACATTGCGCTCAGTGCAGTATTAATGGGGATAGCAGAGTTTACCGAAAACCAGTCAGCGTTAGAGGAGATGGGGTATCATCGTTGTGCTTGCGAAAATGAATATCACGATTGCTACGTTATTTTGACACCAATTTACCCGTTTCCAACCTGCGCTACATGCACCTTTGGACAATGCTATTTAAAATACCACGCGTAGTCCTACCTACTTTTTCATCTTCCACTTTAAACACGGGAAGGGAGTATTTGACAGGGTATACTGGACACTATGAAAAAGGCACTTATTTTCTTAGGGGTGTTTCTGTTCCTTTTAGCTCCTGGAGTTGTGTTTGCAGAATCATTTTTAGGTCCGATTGTTCCCGTTGAAATCCAGGAAGGGGGTCCGTATCTACAGGGGTGTGATTTAGTTAAACTTTTTGACAGTGCTCTAAAATTTGCTGTTGGTTTCGCCACTATGGTTGCGACGTTGATGTTTGCCTACGCAGGGTTTCTGTATGTGACGGCTGCATCAAAGCCGGAAAATTTAAATCAAGCTAAAAGTGTTTTTGGTAACGTCTTTACGGGATTCATCATCATTCTCATCGCGTGGCTCGTTGTTGATCTTATTATGTCGGTGTTCGTTGATGAGAAAAAAATAGGACCGTGGAATCAAATTTCCTGCGTTGAAAGACCAGCTCAGCCATACTACCCAGACTCTGGAACAATAGATTCAAGTTTGCCAGGAGATCAAACGCAGTGGACTTTAGAGGATCAACAGCGCGCGAAACTTGCTGCCGCGGGCGTTCAATGGAATAACTCTCCTTGTACTGGTGGTGCTACGACTGGTTGCACCAATCTCGCTAGAACAAGTTCGGATACTATTGACTACGTCATTGAAACTAAAAAACAGTGTGACAGTGCAACCGGAAGTTCTTGTCAGGTGGTAGTTTCCGGTGGGAGCGAGGGCGGACACGCTGGGGGGTCTAACCCCGGTTCACATGGCGCGGGCGACAAGGTAGATTTGCGGGCAACGCCAGATTTAAATAGCTACGTTGATAAACAAATTACCGCAGGGACATTCACGAAAGTAGAAGATCCAAAATTTGGAGAGAGTCAGTACATTGATACGAAAACGGGATCCGTGTGGACCTATGAAAAAGGTGATTCTGGCGAATATGATCACTACGATATCTGCACTTCAAACTGTGCTGCCCCCGCGGCTCAAGGGAGTTGATTTTTGAACCTCTTTCAGGTAATATTGCTCACATGTCACAAGATAACCTCACTAAACTCAAATCTTCCGCTACGGGCCGGATTATCTGGACCCGTAAGAATAAGAAGAAACTTGCCAATCACAAATTGGAGCTAAAGAAGTACGACCCTGTTACTCGAAAACACGTTACCTATAAAGAGGTGAAGAAGTAAGAAATCCTCGATTTCTTGCCTGCATCCTCGGCTCGGAAATAGAAATTATTCTATTTCTCTCGCCCTATGTCGCAGGTAGAAGCCCTTTGAAAAGGACTTTTTTTAACGTACACTCATACATATTGGGCCTGATAGGCAAAGCTTGTAGGCCCATCGTTCGGGAAAAATGAAAATAAATTTTCATTTTCTTCCTCTCTCGGGCCTATAGTTCAATGGTAGAATTACGGTCTCCAAAACCGTCGATCATGGTTCGAATCCATGTGGGCCCGCCTGACTAAAAGCAGCACCTACGTGCTGTTTTTTTGTACAGGCGGGGGTCGGAGCGATGTCGTCCATTTTGGACGAAACCTTCACCTGTCTATGCAGGGACGTATGCTACCTGCTGTCGCATACGTCGGGTCGCGAGCACTTAGCATTTTACGAATTCTTGAAGTAAAATACTTAGTGACTCGTGACCGCCGACTAACGTAAAATATACAACTATGGCAAAACCAAAATCAAAGGGAGGGTTCGGGCACATTATGGACGCGTTTGGCTACTCTCTCCAGGGGGTGACTGCCATGTGGAAGCGTGAGGAGTCTTTTCGCCTTGAAATTATTATCTACTCTCCTTTCATTCTTGTCGCGTTGTTTCTTGGAGAAACGTACGTGGAAAAAGCGTTACTTATTGGCTCTGTGTTCTTTATTTTTTTTGCGGAACTTACTAACTCAGCAATTGAAGCGATTGTGGACCGCATAGGAGATGACATTCACCCGCTGTCTCGCATTGCAAAAGATTCTGGCTCGGCAGTGGTAATGAGCGCGATGGTTATTTTTTGGCTTCTGTGGGTTGCGACTTTTGCAGACCGCTTTCTTCCTCGCTTTTTTTAAGGAACGTCTCACATTCTTTGTATATGCGCGAGTAGTCTTCTTTCGGGTGAAACCACTGTATGTCTTTGTTTTTCTTAAACCACGTCATTTGCCTTTTTGCGTATCGGTAAATGTCTCGGCGAAGATTTTCTTCCATTTCTTTCTCAGTAATTTCTCCTTTCAGTAGTTTTGCAAGGGCACGATATTCAAGTCCCAACGTTTCCATACGTTCATACGAAAGCCCACCCTGGTGGAGCGTATGCGCTTCTTTAACCATACCGTCGTTCATTCGTTCACGAAGCCGCTCAGCAATATTTTTTTTCAATTCCTCTCGAGGGAGTGTTAGCCCTATCCACAGTAAGTTGTAAGTTGTAGGTTGTAGGGTAGAGGCTTTGGGAGACAGTTTTCTGTGTGTAGGCGATGCATGAGCGATTTCAAGAGCGCGAACGAGTCGGCGAGGGTTTTTTTGATCTACCGTTTCAAAGCGTGCAGGATTCATTTTTCTTAGCATTTTTTGTAGTACTTCCAGTGGTTGTTGTTCTAATTCAGCCCTCAGTTCTTGATTAGGGACAACTGATGCAAGCAATAGACGCCCCAGGAGCGCATCAATGTAGAAACCACTTCCGCCAACCACGAAAGGAATGTGACTTCGCTCACGTATGTCGCGAAGTGCGCGTCCTCCGTCCTCAATAAAATCAGAGGCGGTGTACACCACTTTGGGATCGGCAACGTCAGTCAGGTGGTGGGGAATTCCCCTCGTTTCATTGGGTTTAATTTTCCCCGTTCCTAAATCCAGTCCGCGATAGACTTGTCGCGCGTCTCCCGAAACAACTTCACCGTGGAATGCCTCGGCAAGGTCAAGGGAAAGACCCGTTTTTCCTGATGACGTGGGGCCTACAATGCAGATCACATTCTCTAGTGGTACCATGTAGTGATAGTATAGACGTATATTAAAAATCACAAAGACCTATGGCGAAACACGATGACGTACACGAGGAGGAAATGAGCGGCTTTGTTAGCTTAATAAAAGTGGGGCACCCAGTCCCTGATTTTGAATTTGAAGTATTTCACAAAGAAAAAGTATCGTCCATGCGCTTTTCAGACTTGAAAGGGAAGTGGGTTATTCTCTTTTTCTACCCCGCCGATTTCACTTTCGTGTGTCCTACGGAGTTGGAAGAACTCGCAAACTGTTATGAGGAGTGCACGGGACTTGACGCAGAAATTGTTTCTGTATCAACTGATACGGTGTTTACACACAAAGCGTGGCACGACACCTCACCCGCAATTAAGAAAATTAATTTCCCTATGGCTGCGGATCCTTCAGGAAAACTCTCTATTGCTTTTGGTACGTACATTGAAAGTGAATCACTGAATCACGTAGAGGATGAGGGACTCTCACTTCGTGGGACATTTATTATTGACCCTGACGGTATTCTTCGCGCTATGGAGGTCAATGACAACTCCATCGGTCGCTCAGCGCGCGAGTTGGTGCGAAAACTGAAAGCCGCTCAGTACGTACGCGCGCACGGTGGTCAGGTATGTCCTGCAAGTTGGGAAGAGGGTGATGATACTTTGAAGGGTGGCGACCTTTCACTCGTGGGGAAGATATAAGGGGACAGCATTCAGCAATGAGCATTCAGTCTTCCTGGAGAGTGGCTAGTTGTTAGTTTTTAGTGTAGCAAGAATATCCTCAAGCGCCTGACGTGGGTCAGGTGCTTTTGTTATGGGGCGACCAATCACTAGTAGGTTGGCGCCTTCTACGACTGCTTCGCGCGCGGTCATGGTGCGTTTCTGATCGTCAGTTGTTTTTACTTCTCGGATACCAGGAGTGATAACGTTGAGTGTGGAGTTTACTTGTTTCACTATGTTAATTTCATGAGGAGAACATACTATGTTTTTTACACCAGCCTCAGAGGCAAGGGTGCTGAGTCGGCGAACCATCTCTTCCGCGGACGCGTTATAGGTGTGCGCAACCTCTTGCTCATCTAACGAAGTGAGAATGGTAATAGCGGTGATTTTGTCGCCTCCCTGCTTTACGGCCTCTTTCAACATTTCAACTCCTCCTGACGCGTGTACGGTAATTAAATCAGCGCCTTTTTCAACGAGCGCGTGAACCTCAGCACCTACGGTGGTGGGAGTATCGTGAAATTTGAAATCAACAAATACTTTGCCGAATTTTTTAAACTCTTGAATAAGTCCAAAGCCCTCTCGAAGAATATGTTCGTGTATTTTATACCCCCACACTAGTCCTTGTGTTTCTTCAGCGAGTGACAACGCTTCCTTAGTGGTTAATCCGTCAAGCGCAATAATTATGTTTTTCATAGTGCCCAGGGAGGGAATCGGTCACTGATAATTTTACTACGTAAAATTTCATCGACCCCGCCTCGACAGCGTCCCGATAACGGGACGGCTTTGCGTCTCCGGCTTTCTCCTCCCCCTATGGTAGCAAAATAATAGTCGCCGAACACGTTCGTGTCCGGCTCGTTTATTTAGTGCCCAGGGAGGGAATCGAACCCTCATGACCTTGCGATCGCAGGATTTTGAGTCCTGTGCGTCTACCAATTCCGCCACCTGGGCGCGGATTTCACTATCGTACTTTGGATTTTGTTTGCTGTCTATCGTGGTACAATTTTCTCTATGACGTATTTTGAAAGTGATGCTATTTTTTGGGTTGAAATTGATAAAATTCGCCCCAACCCCTATCAACCGCGCACCGAGTTTGATGAATCAAAATTGCGCGATTTGGCGGACTCTATTCGTCAGTATGGCGTTCTTCAGCCGTTGGTGGTAACGCGTCATGAAGAAGAAAAACCAGACGGAGGTATCGCCACATTTTACGAATTGATTGCGGGGGAACGCCGGTTGCGCGCTTCAAAACTCGCAGGATTACTCCAGATTCCGGTCATCATTCGCTCTTCTGAAGAGCATGATCGTATGAAGCTGGAGTTGGCAATTATTGAAAACTTACAGCGAGAAGATTTAAATGCCATCGACCGCGCGCGCGCGTTTGAACGGCTGCAAAAAGAGTTCAAACTTAATAATACTGACATTGCTAAAAAGGTGGGGAAGAGCCGCGAGTACGTTTCAAACTCGCTCCGTCTATTAAATTTGCCGCAGGAAATTCAAGACGCGGTGACGGGGGGTAAACTCTCCGAAGGTCACGCTCGCGCGCTTTTGATGTTGATTGATAGACCAGAAGAACAGAAAACACTCTTTAAAGATATACAGCTGCGCAAACTTTCCGTGCGTGATGTTGAAAAAATTACTCGTGAAATTGCCGTAGAAAAAGCGCGTCGCGTTGACCCCCACCCAGAAATTACCGCACTTGAACGGGCGTTTTCTTCGGCCTTAGGTACGCGAGTGGAGATTAAGGAGCAGGAGCACGGCGGAAAACTCATTATCAATTTCTTTTCAAAAGAAGATCTTGAAACTATTTTGGCGCACATGGGAACACCCATAGCGCCGCCGCCTGTAGTGCCCCCACCCACCGAGGCAGACCCCTTGCTAGACGCTCCACACGAACCAGTGGCGAGCGAATTGTTGGATGACCGGACCGATGCTGAAAAAGAGGATGAAAGTTTTTCAGTAGAGAAGTTTTCAATTTGATTCAAAGGTGCCGCTTCTGCGGAGTGCCGCGCGTATCTGTGCTTTCGCTGAAACCGTTTTAGCGATATCCAACCACTTTTTGTTTGGGTGACTGTTTTTACTCATCGTTATTTCAACGACATCGCCGTTTCGAAGCGTGGTATCAAGCGATACTAATTTTCCGTTCACCTTCGCGCCGTTCATGGTATCGCCGACATCGGAGTGAATGTTATAGGCAAAATCAATGGGAGTTGCGTCGCGGGGAAGGTCAATGACGTCTCCTTTTGGGGTAAAGGCAAAAATACGCTCCGCAAAAAAATCTTTTTTTAATATATCTTCAAAATTTTCGTAGTCGGGGTGTTCACGTTCAGCTGCTGATAATTCTTGAAGCCAGCGTGGTGACTGGGTGCTGTTGCCAGGTAAATACTTCTTGAGCGAGGGTATCAAACTATAAATCCACGACGCTGTTTCGTTACTTTTTATAAAACCTCTATTTTTGTATCCAAAGTGTGATGCCACGCCAAACTGCGCGTCCTGGTGCATTTCCTCGGTACGAATTTGTAACTCAACCGTCACCCCGCGATGTGTAATAACGGTGGTGTGTAATGAGCGATACCCGTTTGGTTTGGGGAACGCAAGGTAATCTTTCACTTTTCCAGGAATAGGGCGCCAGAGCCCGTGAACAATACCCAACACGCGGTAGCATTCTTCAGTGTTTTTCACGACGACGCGGAGCGCAAAGAGGTCGTACACCTGACTGATATCGCCATCGTATTTTGCTGTTTTTTGCGCGAAACTGTGAACACCCTTCACGCGAAATTCGGTGCGGAAGGTACGAATGCCGTTTTCAGCAAGGAGGCGCTTCAAGTCTCTAATGTCTTCTTCTAATTTGTCGTTAAACTCCTCGGTTGTCTCTTTTATGGTGATGGTCAAGTCTTCATAACGCGCAGGTTCAAGCACGCTAAACGCGAGGTCTTCCAGTTCCGCTTTAATATTTCCCATACCAAGACGCTCAGCAATGGGAACGTACACTTCCATCGTGTCGCGCGCGATACGCTCACGTTTTTCAAGCGGTTCAACAAATTCAATGGTCCGCATGTTGTGCAGGCGGTCAGCCATTTTAATAATGATGACGCGAATGTCAGAGGCGGTTGCCACCAACAGGTGGCGGAGACTCTCTACGTGGCGCTCTAACCCCGCGTAGCGAAGTCGTGAGAGTTTGGTCAAACTATCCACCAAAAACCGAATAGTGACGCCGAACTCTTTTTCAATTTCGTCTAACGAGACGTGCGTGTCTTCAGTGGTGTCGTGGAGTATTCCCGCGACAATGGTGTCACGGTCCATGCCAATGGTGGCGAGATAGGTGGCGATGGCGTGCGGGTGCACGATGTAGGGTTCGCCACTTTTTCTTTTTTCTTCTCCGTGCGCGCGTTCCGCAAAGTCGTAGGCTCTCCGTATGACTTCTTTGTCTTCGGTAGTTACCGTTTGCATCGCCGCAATGATGCTGTCGGTGGGATGTGCCATAAAGCCTAGTGTATAGCGTTTAGTGACTAGGGTCTAGCCTTGTTTTTAATACCAATTACTATCCACAAGCAACTAATCACTACAGATTCTTCAGCAATTCCGCAGCTACTTCGGGAGTAAGCGTTTCAATATCAGTTTTCTCTGGTAAGACAAAGTGTTTAAATCCTTTTTTCAAAAAGTAGCCACGCTTTGATTTGTAGAGCGTAATAGGTTTTTTTGTTCGTGGGTGGAAACCCAATACTTTTACTACCTCAATGCCCGCGCGTGCTTTTTTTGGCTCTCTAAAAATTTCTAACGCGCGCTCAAGCGTAATGGTATACGGATCATCTTCGCCTTTGAGTGAACGGAAGTCGCCGTCATGCACGACGTAGGGGCCGTACTTTCCGGTGTTGGCGCTCACTAGGTGGGTACTGTCAGGGTGTCTGCCCAACTCACGGGGGAGAATGAGGAGACGCGCTGCCTCAGGAATGGTAATGGTCTCAGGATTTGTTTCTTTCGGAATGCTGGCGCGTTTAGATACGGGTTTCGTTTTTTTGATTTTTCCGGTTTTCGTTTTTGTTTCTTTTCCTTCTTCCAACACCATTTCAACATACGGCCCAAAGCGACCGTTTCTCACGTATATAGGAAATCCTAATTCAGGGTGGTTCCCGAGCGGTATATCTTTCCCCAACTCCGCGCCCTCTTCGGTGCGGGCTCCGGTACATTCAGGAAATCGCGTACAGCTCATAAAGACGCCGTTTCGAGACAATTTCATTTCCATGGCAGCGCCACAGAGAGGGCAGGGAAATTCTTTTGGTGCTTCGCCGAGCGAGGTTAGTTTTGGAATGTCTTCTTTTGAGGCGACATCTTTCACAAACGGAGTATAAAAATCTCTGAGTGTTTTTTCGTACTCGCGTTCACCGTTCGCAATCTGGTCTAACTCATCTTCCATTTCTGCGGTGAAGGAGTCGCTAATGTAGTTTTCAAAATGTTTTTCAAGGAAGGTAGAGACGACATCACCCGTTGCCGTTGGCTTCAGTGTTCTCCCGTCTTTTATCACGTACCCACGGTCAATTATGGTTTTCATAATAGAAGCGTACGTAGAGGGGCGCCCGATACCACGTTTTTCAAGTTCTTTGACCAGTCCTGCTTCGGTGTACCGGTTTGGTGGCTCCGTAAATTTTTCTTCACTCACGAGGTCATTCAAAGTCAGAGCGTCACCTGTTTGTACCTGGGGAAGCATGGTGTCTTCACCTTGCGCGCGTGGGTCAGCACGCAACCATCCCGGATCCTTTACGATAGAGCCGTTAGCGTAAAAAGGTGGCGTGTCTGGGGTTGCCACGGTAATTTTTGTGCGAAGTGTTTGCGCGTCGCGCATTTGACTTGCTACCGTACGGGCGTGAATCAATTCATACAGTTTTTTCTGTTCCTCGTTGCTCCCTGCTCCGGTATTGGAAACGTCGGTTGGACGAATGGCTTCGTGCGCTTCTTGCGCGTTTTTACTCTTTGTTTTGTACGTGCGTACTTCCACGTGATCTTTACCAAAATTTTTCTCTATGTATGACGTAATGCCAGCAACAGCAACAGTGGCAAGGTTGGTTGAGTCGGTACGCATATAGGTTATGAATCCGGCCTCGTACAACTTTTGCGCGACACCCATGGTGCGGGCAGGAGAAAACCCAAGACGGGTAGATGCTGCTTGCTGGAGCGTTGAAGTGGTAAAAGGAGGACGGGGGGCACGCTTTACGGGAGTTTCGTCAACACTGACGACGCTCCACGAACCTTTTTTCCCTGCCGTTACGATAGCCGCTGCCTCGTTAGGATCGTTTGGCTCTTGTGAGCAGTGCGCAGAAAATTCTTCTCCCGACTTTGTTTTTAGGAGTGCATCAATGGTAAAAAAGCGAACGGGAACAAAAGCGCGAATTTCGCGCTCACGCTCCATAATGATGCGGAGCGCCGGCGACTGCACACGCCCTGCCGATAAGCCGTAGCGCACCTTTTTCCAAATCAAACCCGAAAGGTCGTACCCCACGAGACGGTCCAATACGCGTCGTGCTTCCTGAGCTTTCCGTAAGTTCTGGTCAATATTTCGTGGGTTGGCGACTGCCTCTTGCACGGCGTCTTTGGTGATTTCGTTAAACACCACGCGTTTTGCACCTTTTAGGTTTGCCACTTCACGTACGTGCCATGCAATGGCTTCTCCTTCACGGTCAGGGTCAGTTGCGAGGAGTATTTCGTCTGCTTTTTCGGCAGCTTTTTTAATGTCGGCAACGATATGCGATTTACCGGCACTCACTACGTAGCGCGGAATAAACCCTCCTTCAATATCCACAGCATCCTTATTGGACTTCGGTAAATCGCGCACGTGTCCCACGCTCGCGAGCACTTTGTAACCGGTGCCCAAATATTTTTCTATCGTCTTTGCCTTCGCAGGAGACTCAACAATAACTAAAGTATGTTTTGCCATTACTTGATAACTAATAGGGGACAAACCGATTTGTGTCAAATGTTACAACGCTTTTCCAAGAACACATCCTGAACAAAAACAACCGCTACCAAGTCCTTGCCCTATCCAACAATCACACATGTTCAACGGTCCCAGAGTAAGCATACACACGTCATCGCATGAGCTACACGTCCTGTCTTCTTTTTCCATGGCAACAAGATCAGAATTGTCGTTTGCAACTACGTTTATAAATAGCATTATTGCCGCCATAGTTACTTTTGTTGCTCCGTATGCAACCACACCCGCAGCAAACAACTCAAGCGGAGAAAGAGTTTTTTTAGATTCCTGTGCGTGCTCGCGTGCCATAACCTGTATTATATCATATATAGAACAAAAGTCAATTTACTTCTTTCTTATTACTCCTTGCGATTCAACAATGAAGCCGTTTAACTCCATGCGAAGGAGAAGGGCATTTCCCACCGCGACTGGTAGTGACAGTGTTCGTAAAAGCTCGTCACGAGGCATTGGTTCTTTTAAAATTTCCACGACTCTTTGTTCATCGTCCGAATAGACGTGCTCTACGTGGTCACCCGCTTCAAATCCAAGGGAGAGAAGTACATCGTCCGCGTTTCGAATAGGGGTCGCGCCGAGCGTGAGCAGGAGGTGCGGGCCTTCGGTGTTTTCTGAAAAGATTGATCCGGGAACGGTAAGCACATCGCGGTTGTAGTCAACCGCGAGGCGTGCGGTAATGAGCGTTCCTGATTGGAGTCCCGCTTCAACAACTAAAACGGCGTGGCTCATGCCAGCCATAATGCGATTTCGTTTTGGAAAACTTTCAGGGCGCGCGTGAAAATCTGGTTCCTCCTCACTCAAGAGCGCGCCGCCTGAGGCGAGAATGTCTTGTGCTAACGAGTAGTGCGCGCGTGGGTACAGAACATCATCGTTCAGACCAGAGCCAGGCACCGCAATAGTATGAAGGCGCGCGTTTAATGCGGCGCGGTGGGCGCACCCATCAACGCCGAGTGCTAACCCCGACACTATGGAAATGGGGTACCCGCGGAGCCCGGCAATGATTTTTTCGCACGCGTCTTTCCCATAGTGGGACATCCGACGGGAACCAACGACCGCGAGGAGTTTATATTCTGGCGGGGGCAGGGATCCACGTATATATAATGAATGAGGCAGGTCGGGTATTTCCCGAAGCAGTGCGGGGAACTCATCTCGCGTAAGCGTGGTAACCTCGCTCATGGGATATACCTCTATGCTACTATAGAATTTACGCAACCATTCACTGATTACTCATCACTGATTTCTGGTATTTTATATGCTTGATATTAAATTTATCCGAGAAAATCTTGAACTCGTGAAAGCGGGCGCAAAGAAAAAACATATCACGATTGACCTTGACCAGTTGATGGTAGTTGATGACGGGCGAAAAAAGTTGATGCAAGAAATTGAAGCGCTGCGCGCTGAACAACATATCGCCACTGGTCAGATTGCCAACGCAAAAAATCCTGAACAGCGTAGCCAGCTCATTGAAGAAATGAAGGTGGTTAAAGAGACCATGCAGACAAAAGAAAAAGAGCTGGAGCCAATTCAGAAAGAGTGGGAGTTACTAATGGTGCAAGTTCCCAATGTGCCTGACGTTACGGTGCCTGACGGAGAGTCAGACGCGGACAATCAAGAAATAAAACAGTGGGGAGACAAAAATACTTTCCCGTTTGCGGCGAAGAGTCACATTGAATTGATGCAACAGTTAGACATGGTGGACTTTGACCGTGGCACGAAGGTAGCGGGCTTTCGCGGTTATTTCTTAAAAGGTGATGGCGCGCTCCTCTCGTTTGCCATTTGGCGCTACGCGCAGGACTTTTTTGTCGGGAAGGGGTTTGTTCCCATGATTGTTCCGTCGCTCGTTCGCCGTGTAAACTTTTTGGGAACGGGGTACATTCCACAAGGTGAAGAAGATTTGTACAAAACTCAGGACGGTGATTTTCTTGCAGGGACTGCTGAAGTTGCCACGATGGGGTACCACATGGGTGACGTGCTTGATTTAAAAAATCTCCCCGTGAAATACCTCTCCTTTTCACCGTGTTTCAGGCGTGAAGCAGGGAGTCACGGCAAAGACACGAAAGGACTCATTCGCGTGCACGAGTTTTATAAATGGGAACAGGTTATTCTCTGCGAAGCAAGTCATGAAGAGAGTGTAAAGTGGCACGAGTGGCTAAACCGCAACACCGAAGAGTTTATTGAATCGCTCGGCATCCCGTACCGCACGGTTTTAAACTGCGGCGGTGACATTGGGTTGGGGCAGGTAAAGAAGTACGATATTGAGCTATGGGTTCCGGGAGAACAAACATACCGAGAAATTAGCTCCGCATCATATTTCCATGACTTCCAGACGCGACGCCTTAACATTCGCTATAAAGATGAGACGGGGAAAATGCGCTATGCGCACTCGTTGAATTCAACCGCCATTCCTACCCCGCGCATCCTCGTTTCCTTAGTTGAAAACTACCAACAGGCGGACGGCACCATTGCCATTCCTCCCGTGCTCCAGCCGTATTTTGGGAAAGCTATAATAGGGAAGTAATGTCCCCTAAAAAAGTAACGCAATCCAAAAAACACTCTCTCAACGCACGGCGCACGCGCCGTCGCACTTTCCTCGTGGGAAGCGTTGTCGTCGTCGGTGTTCTGCTTTCGGTTGGGGTGTTTGTGGGATTGAGGAGAGAGGAAGTCACCCTCGCTTCAGTTTCAGTGTCTGAAACAACCTACGTTAGAGGAGATTTAATCATTGAAATAGTTGAAGAGTCTCTCCGCGGGTCGTTTGCGTTTATTGTCCCGCGCGCCAATGCATTTTTTTACCCACACGATGCTATACAAAAAGAGTTGCAAACAACCTTCCACTCTATTAAAGAAGTTACTTTTAAACGTGAAGGCTTAACGGCACTCGCCGTCTCAATAGTTGAACGTACTCCCGAGGCACGGTGGTGTGACGATTCTACCCCGGGAACGCGATGTCTTTTTCTTGATGAAACAGGTTTTGCTTTTGCGCTTGCGACCTCAAGCGAAAGTATGCGCACCTATACGGGGGGAGGGTTCGCAGGAACTCTTGGGACCACCTTTCTTCCGGAGGAGTATCAGCGCCTGAAAGTATTTTTAGACGATCTCACCACGGCTTCGGGGCGAACCATAACAGAAGTGGCTATTGATGAATACGGGGATGTGTTTGTGCGTTTTAAAGAGGGAGGGGAGGTACGTGTTACGCTTTCATCCATCAACACACCACTCTTGGATACCATTGCTTCAGTGTTTAGGTCGCGCCGATTCAGTGAGGGTGATGAGTTTCTGTACGCCGACTTTCGGTTTGGCAACAAAATCTACGTGAAGTTTGTGGGAGAGTAGTAAGAAAAATCAAAACTTGACAATAATATTAAATTAGTGTATTAATACTATTACTTATAATATTAAATTAATGATATGGCAGAAAGCGGTGAATATATTTGGAATAAAAAAGAACGTAGAAAGGGTACTCTCATTGGAGGCGGTCTTTTGTTAAGTGGTCTGGTAGCAATGGTAGTCTCTGGTCTAACTGCGGTAGAAGCGGGCGATGGTATTTGGGGAGATGATATTTTCACACTTCAACACTCTTATGAAATAGCTAATGAGGAAGAAGTCATAGGTTGGGGTCTAGCAGGTTTTGTCTATTCAACTATTTTTGCTTTCCTTGGTACCAAAGGGATTAGCGTTGTCCATACAAGATATAGATAGAAGTCAAAAACTTAAAACTCCCGCGGCGTGCGGGGGTTTTTGTTATAGTGCCTATACTATAGTTTTATGAATTTCTGGAAAAACTTACCAAAACCAATTTTTGTATTGGCGCCGATGGCGGACGTAACCGACGCGGCATTTCGCCGTGTCATTGCAAAATATGGGAAACCGCCCGTGATGTGGACGGAGTTCGTGTCCGCTGATGGTCTGGCACTGGCGCCTGAGGAAGGTCGGAAAAAGTTGCTCAAAGATTTGGAATATTCTGAAGGAGAACACCCTATCGTTGCTCAGTTTTTTTCCGGTACGCCAAAAAATATGGAAACAGCCTCAGCACTTGCCTATGAACTCGGGTTTGACGGGATAGATATCAACATGGGGTGCCCTGATAAAAGTATTGAAAAACAAGGGGCGGGTGCGGCACATATAAAAAATCCAGGAATGGCGCAAGAAGTTATTTTGGCGGCAAAGCAGGGAGGAAAAGGTTTGCCAGTGTCGGTGAAAACCCGTCTTGGGTACAACAAAGACGAGCTGGACCGCTGGCTTCCTCAGTTGCTTGAAACTAAACTGGCGCTTGTTACGGTGCACGCGCGCACGCGAAAAGAAATGTCTAAGGTGCCTGCACGGTGGGAAAGAGTCGCGCGTGCTGTTGAAATACGAAACGAGCTTGGGTCTGACACGTTGATTTTTGGCAATGGAGACGTAAACGACCTCGCTGATGCACGGGAGCGCGTGGCAGCGACCAACGCTGATGGCGCTATGTTGGGTAGGGCTATTTTTGGAAATCCGTGGCTCTTTTCAGAAAAAATTCCCACGTTAAAAGAGAAGCTAGAAACACTCATTGAACACACCACGCTTTACGAAGAGCTTCTTCCCCACAAGAGTTTCGCCATTATGAAGAAACACTTTAAGGCATACGTAAAAGACTTTGAAGGAGCGGGGGAGTTACGCGCGCGTCTTATGGAGGCGCCTGACGCCAGCACTGTTCAGGAAATTATTTTAGGATTTATTGCAAAAAATAAGGAGGTGGTGTAGACTTCTCTGTAATGTGTATGCAGAGCGTCATTCAATCTTACGCACGTCACTTCTTTGATCTCACGCTCTGTTTTATTTCTTTCTCCTTTTCCCCGCTCACCCGGGGTATTTTTTTGGATGAAGTGACGCTATGAAGTTGTTTTTAAAAGACGGAACGCAGTTTGACGGTACTCCGTTTGGGCACTCTGGAGCAACGTCAGGGGAAGTGGTTTTTAACACGGGCATGGTGGGGTACGTGGAGTCGCTCACCGACCCATCGTACGAGGGACAAATTCTGGTGATGACGTACCCTTTGGTGGGAAACTATGGCGTTCCCCATACTCGCTTTTTTGAATCAAAAAAAATACACGTAAAAGGGCTTATTGTCTCTGAGTACAGTGAGGCGTACTCGCACAAAGACGCGCTTCACTCATTGGGAGAATGGCTCAAAAAAGAAGGCATTCCGGCATTGAGCGGCGTAGACACCAGAATGCTCACGAAAAAATTGCGCGAGCACGGCACGATGTTGGGTGCTATCGCCACAGAGCGACCTCGTGGAAAATGGTATGATCCCGACCTTGAAAACCAGGTGGCGCTCGTGTCTCCAAGCGAGGTGGTAAAAACTGGTTCAGGCGCGCTCACCATTGTGGTTGTTGACTGCGGTTCAAAAGAAAATATTGTTCGCTTGGTATCTCGCCCCGACGTAACGGTTGTTCGCGTGCCGTGGGATTATGACTTCACCGATATTCCCTACGACGGTGTGTTAATTTCAAATGGCCCTGGCGACCCTACATTCTGCACTGCAACCATCGCTCACCTGAAAAAGGCATTTCGTTTGAAAAAGCCAATGCTTGGTATTTGTTTAGGGGTGCAGTTGATGGTGCTCGCGGCAGGCGCGAAGACGTACAAACTAAAATATGGGCACCGTTCGCACAATCAACCTTGCATAGACGTGAGTAGCGGCACGCGCTGTTACATTACGTCGCAGAACCACAGCTTCGCTATCGACGAAAACACTCTCTCTAAAGAGTGGAAGGTGTGGTTTAAAAATGCAAACGACGGAACGGTAGAAGGAATTGCTCACGCTTCGCTCCCGTACAAGGCAGTGCAGTTTCACCCTGAGGCGAGTCCGGGCCCCACCGACACACAGTGGATTATTGATCAGTTTGTTGATGACGTTCGCGTCCACGCAAAGACCGGTAGTAAGAAAAAAAATGTATGAAGAACAAACCAAAAAAAGTTTTACTCTTAGGTTCCGGCGGACTCAAAATTGGGCAGGCAGGCGAGTTTGACTACTCAGGGAGTCAGGCCATCAAGGCGCTCCAAGAAGAAGGAGTAAAAGTTATTTTGATGAACCCGAATATTGCCACTGTGCAGACGGATGAAAAATTTGCAGACGGCGTGTACTTTCTTCCCCTCACTGACTACTTTGCTACTGAAATTATTAAAAAGGAACGCCCTGACGCTATTCTTTTGAGTTTTGGTGGGCAGACTGCATTGAATTTGGGGCTTGCGCTTGAACGCCAGGGAGTTTTGAAAAAGTACAACGTGAAGGTGCTCGGGACCCCCGTCTCCACTATTCGCGACACTGAAGATAGGGATCTTTTCATAAAGAGACTCAGCGAAATTGAAGTAAAGACCGCGCGAAGTTACGCCGCCACCACTGTAGTACAGGCAAAAAAAGCCGCGCGAAGTTTGGGGTATCCAGTTATGGTGCGCTCCGCGTTTTCACTCGGAGGAGAGGGTTCAGGAAAAATTAATTCAGAAAAAGAGTTGGTAGAAAAATTGGAAACAGTGTTGCAGACCGTGCCGCAAGTGCTGGTTGAAGAATACCTCTTGGGGTGGAAAGAGGTGGAGTATGAAGTAGTGCGCGACCAGTTCGACAACTGCATCACGGTGTGTAACATGGAAAATATTGACCCGATGGGAGTACACACGGGCGAGTCTATGGTAGTGGCTCCGTCGCAAACATTGAGTAATGAAGAATATCACCACTTGCGTGAGGTGGCGATTAAAACGATTCGTCACTTGGGTATTGTGGGCGAATGTAACATTCAGTACGCGCTCAACCCCAAAAACGGCGACTATCGCGTGATTGAAGTGAACGCGCGTCTGTCGCGCTCGTCGGCACTCGCTTCAAAAGCAACGGGGTATCCGCTCGCGTTTGTTGCCGCAAAACTCGCGCTCGGCTACGCGCTCACTGATATTAAAAACGCAGTCACGGGCACCACGACCGCGTGCTTTGAACCGGCGTTGGATTACATCGTATTAAAAATGCCTCGGTGGGACGTAGCAAAGTTTCAGGGCGCGCCTGCCGGAATTGGGAGTGAAATGAAATCGGTGGGTGAGGTTATGGCAATTGGGAGGAGTTTTGAAGAAGTATTTCAAAAAGCTATACGCATGACGGCAATAGGAGCGCACGGCTTTACGGCAAATCCTCCTGGAAATTTTTCAATAAAAAACTACACAAAAGAATTAAAAAATCCAACCACCAGACGCGTGTTTGCGCTCGCCGAGGCGCTCCGTCGCGGTGCGTCAGTGTCTTCTATTCATAAAGCGACCGGTATCACGAGCTGGTTTCTAGAAAAAATGCAGAATATTATCGTCGTTGAAAAGGAGGTAAAGAATGCAAAAACACTCACCGCGCCGCTACTGCGCCGGGCAAAACAAGCCGGGTTTTCAGATATACAAATTGCATTGCTCCGAGGTAGCTCTGAGGATGCAGTGCGTGCCACCCGCAAGAAGGCAGGAGTGGTGCCCGTCGTAAAACAAATTGACACCTTGGCAGGAGAATTTCCTTCCGACACGAATTATCTCTACCTGACGTACCACGGCGTTGAAAACGACATACAGAGAGGAAAACAAAGTGTGGCGGTGTTGGGTAGCGGTCCGTACTGCATTGGATCTTCAGTAGAGTTTGACTGGTCGTCGGTGCAAGCAGTGAAGGCGCTCGCGCGCGCGGGGAAAGAGACCATCATCATTAACTACAACCCTGAAACGGTTTCTACCGACTACGATATGTCTGACCGGTTATATTTTGAAGAACTATCGTTGGAGCGCGTGTTGGACATTGTTGATTTTGAAAAACCTGAAGGTGTCATTGTTTCTATGGGAGGGCAAATCCCTAACAATCTTGCGTTGCCACTCAAGAAGCACGGTGTTCCTATTTTAGGCACTGATCCGGACAACATTCACCGTGCTGAAAGTAGGCACCTTTTTTCAGACCTGCTTGACACCCTTGGCATTGAGCAGCCGCAGTGGGCAGAGTTGACTACGGTTTCTCGCGCGGTTGAAAAAGCGTCCGCAATGGGCTACCCCGTGTTGGTCCGCCCTTCCTATGTGCTTTCGGGCGCGGCTATGAATATTGCGCTCCATGAGGGGCAACTCATAAAATTCTTGGAGCGCGCAAGCGTGGTGTCATCAGAGCACCCTGTCGTGATTTCAAAGTTTATTGAAAACGTTCGTGAAATTGAAATTGATGGTGTCGCTCAAAGGGGTAACCTCAATATCTACGCTATTTCTGAACACGTAGAAAACGCGGGAACGCACTCGGGAGACGCAACTATCGTGCTTCCGCCGCAACACACGTACTTAGAAACCGTGCGCAGGGCAAAAAATATCACCCGCGCCGTTATCAAGGAACTGAACATTACCGGTCCTTTCAACATACAGTTTTTGGCAAAAGATAACCAACTGCAGGTAATTGAGTTAAACATTCGAGCATCTCGCAGCTTCCCGTTTGTTTCAAAAGTAACGGGGCATAACTTTATTGATATTGCGACACGGTTAATGTTGGGAGAAAAAATTCCTGAACGGTATCAAACGGTAGATTTGCCTTACGTTGCTGTGAAGTCGCCGCAGTTTTCATACAATCGTATTAAGGGAGTAGACCCGCTGGGGTATGTAGAAATGGCTTCAACGGGGGAAGTGGCATGTTTTGGTGACACGTATGACGAAGCGCTTTTAAAATCAATGATGGCGGTTGGGTTCCGACTTCCTAAAAAAGGTATCTTTGTGTCCATCGGACGCGATGATAATAAAATAAAGTTACTCCCTGAGTTAAAGCAGCTCCATAAACTCGGGCTTCCCATTCACGCAACACCAGGCACTGCAGAGTTTTTGAAAGAACATGGAGTAAAATCGCAGATAGTTCATAAGTTGCAGAGCGGAAGACATCCCAATGTTTCTGACTTGTTTTCGAAACGCGCCGTTGATCTCATTATAAACATTCCGACCCGCGCGTACTCCAGGAGTGGCGCGACGACGAAACAAATGAAGGACGGGTACACGGTTCGTCGTCGCGCCGTTGACTTAGGCATTCCGTTAATTACCAACCTCCAACTTGCCGAAGCATTTCTCGCGGCCCTCTTCCGATTAGGCAAGGATGAATTGCACGTTAAGCGGTGGGACGAGTACCTCGACCGTATATAACGGAGTGTGGTACCGTACAAGCATATGAAAGACGCACTCACACTTTTAAAAGAAGCTGGCGCTATTTTGGAGGGACACTTTGTGGGCGTGTCAGGACGGCACCTCTCAGTGTATGTAAATAAAGACGCGTTTCTACCGCACACGGCAATCGTGTCTGAATTGGCGCGTATGATGGCAGAGTCTAATAAACAACACAATATTGATATCGTCGTTGGACCAGCAGTAGGTGGTATTCCACTTTCAACGTGGACCGCTCACCACCTTTCAAAGTTGCTCGGGCGTGAAGTTTTAAGTGTGTTTACGGAAAAAACTCCCGAAGGGGGACAAATGTTTAAACGCGGGTACGACCAACTTGTGTCAGGGAAAAATGTGTTAGCAGTTGAAGATACGGTAACCACGGGAGGGTCAATTAAAAGTACCATTGAGGCAATACAAAAAGCAGGGGGAAACGTTGTAGGACTTACGCTCATCATTAACCGCGACCCTACGCGGGTAAACACAGAAACGTTTGGTGTCCCAATGAACGCGCTTGCTGAGTTGAATGCGGAAAGCTATGGAGAAGATGAGGTGCCCGAGTGGTTGAAAAAAATTCCCATCAATACAACAGTAGGTCACGGAGCAAAGTACCTCAAAGAACATCCGAATGTATAACGCCTTTATTTCTTTCATATTTCTTTTTGTACGCGACCCTGAAGTGGTTCACCGACTCTCCATACGTTTTTTGCAACTTATTGGCATTTCGCCACTCTCGCTTCTTGCACAACGACTTTTGGATGTACGAGAACCATCACTTTCTCAAACGCTTTTTGGATTGGTGTTTAAAAACCCCGTAGGGCTTGCGGGTGGTTTTGATAAAAATGCAGAGGCAATTTCAGGGCTCTCCGCGCTCGGTTTCGGATTTTTAGAGTTGGGAAGTGTAACCTCGCTGGCACAAGAGGGAAACCCGCGCCAACGCATTTTCCGCCTGGCAAAAGATCGCGCGATTATCAACCGTATGGGGTTTAATAACCACGGCGCGCGTGCGGTGAAGTCTCGTTTAGAAAAATCGCCACGTCGTGTTCCTCTTGGGGTTTCGTTAGGAAAATTAAAAACAGTAGAGCTTCCAAACGCACCGGAGGAGTATGCAACTTCATATGAAGCGTTGTACGACTACGGCGATTATTTTGTGGTCAATGTCAGTTCACCCAATACACCAGGACTGCGAACACTCCAAGACAAAGAAGCACTGATAGCAATTGTATCGCGCCTCAATGCATTTCGCGATACTCAAAAAGTGAAAAAACCTCTTCTCGTAAAAATAGCACCTGACTTAACAGATGAGGCAATAGAAGAAGTACTTCTGGTTTGTCGCGACCACGCACTTGACGGCATTATTGCCACTAACACCACACTCTCGCGTGAGGGTATTTCTGAGCACCAAGAAGAAGTAGGGGGTTTAAGTGGTGTGCCACTTCGTAGGCGTGCCACCGAAGTCGTTCGTTTCATTCACCAAAAAATGCCGTCGCTTCCCATTATTGGCGTGGGAGGCATTTTTACTGCTGAAGATGCGTATGAAAAAATTCGGGCAGGCGCAAGCGTGATTCAGGTGTACACGGGATTCATTTATCAGGGTCCGTGGATTGCCTGGCAGATAAACCGACGCCTCGCACGCCTTTTAAAACGAGACGGGTTTGCCACGGTTGTGGACGCGGTAGGGGTAGATGCTCGTTTATAATATGCTCTATGGATCATCTCATTAACACGGAACAACTTGATAGAAAAACAGTGGAGTCGCTCTTTACGTTGGCGGATTCCTTAGAAGGCGTGCGAAACAATTCGCTCTCGGGGAAAATCCTCGCCACGCTTTTTTATGAGCCTTCAACGCGCACGCGGTTTTCTTTTGAGTCTGCCATGGCGCGTTTGGGAGGCGCGGTAATTTCAACTGAAAATGCAAAAGAGTTTTCTTCCGCAGCGAAAGGCGAGACATTGGAAGATACTATTCGGGTGATGAATTCATACGCGGATGCATTGGTGTTACGACATCCCGAAGCAGGTGCTGCCGAACGCGCGGCACGTGTGTCATCTATACCGGTTATTAACGCGGGCGACGGGGCGGGACACCACCCCACCCAAGCCCTCCTTGATGTATACACTATTCAGAAATCATTAGGAAAAGTTGATGGGATTACCGTGGCACTGGTAGGAGATTTGAAAAATGGAAGAGCTGCTCGCTCGCTTGTTGCTCTGCTCACGCAATTTAGTAGTATCTCTTTTACCTTGGTGTCGCCACCAGAATTAAAAATGGGAAGCGACATCACCGATCTCCTTACTAAACGCGGGGTAGTGTTTACCGAAACTGATGATCTCTCACGCGGGACACGTGATGCTGACGTCGTGTATATGACTCGTGTGCAAAAAGAGCGTTTTCCTGATGTTGATTCTTATGAGCGCTTAAAAGGAAAATACGTGTTGAACCGAAGTAGTGCGGACGCGCTTAAAGAGACGGCGATCATTATGCACCCACTGCCACGCGTTGATGAGCTGTTGCCTGAAGTGGACGCTTCTCCAAAAGCTATGTATTTCAAACAGGCCTCTTACGGAGTTTCCGTGCGCATGGCACTTCTCACCCACCTTCTTTCATGAATGACGTTGTTTTTGTGAATGATGAGAATCTGCCCGTAGGCGCGGGAACTATTGATGACGCGGTGCGTCACGGGTATGCGCTTCGCATTGCGCGTGTCATTCTTATTAACGAAAAAGGTGAGTGGCTCCTGCAACGCCGGAGCAGTACGATCCGCATGCCGCTTTTATGGAATGAGTCTGCAACCGGACATGTTGACGTAGGAGAAACTGATATGCAGGCAGCGGCTCGCGAAATGAAAGAAGAAATTGGCGCCGAAGGAGTCGCCTTGTCGGAAGTGGGTTCGTTGTACTTAGAAGAACCGCGAGACGGTTTAATCAAAAAGTCATTCCATACACTCTATGTAGGTGTTTTTAATGGTGTGGTAACCATTGATACTAGTGAAGTTTCAGAAGTGCGGTGGATTGCGCCGAGAGAGTTACGTGTGTGGATGACTTCTGCACCGCAGGATTTTACCGTCGGCGCGCTTTTGGCGCTTGAATTTTTTATGAAAACAATGCGAACTCCTCTAACGTGATGTAATGTGCCACGGAATGGACAACCGTTTTGACTCTTTCTCGTGGTAGCCAAATGGGCGAATAACATCACCGTTTGAAACTGAAACGGTGTTTTCTATTGTCCACGGCTGTTTTTTAAGAGTAACTGTTTCCGTGTTTGGTTCTATACCGTAAAAGCGCGCGCCGTTAAGAGAGGTAAATTTTTCTAAGTGTTCTAATTTTCCTTCTTCTTCAAAAACTTGCGCGTAGAGTTCAAGAGCGGCGGGCGCGGTGAATACGCCAGCGGGTGGAGTGGCACTTTCTTTTGCGAGAACAGTGTGAGGCGCGGAGTCAGTCCCGAGAAAAAATCGTAGGTCGCCCGACGTTACTGCCGCACGGAGTGCTTCGCGATCCTCTCTACTTTTTATAATAGGCATGCATTTTTCATACGCGGTCGTGGCTTCGTCTTTGGTGAGTACGAGGTGGTGCACGGTTACGGTCGATGCGAGTCGCCCGCTGTGGTCGTTTTGAATAAACTGCACGGCGTCTTTTGTGGTTGCGTGTTCTAGTACCACTTTGAGTGCGGGGAAATGTGAGAGGAGTGGAACGAGTGTTTCTTCTAAAAATATTTTCTCGCGGTCGTAAGGGTCAACGGGGGTTCCGTTTTTTGTAACGAGTGTTTCGCCGTGGAGAAGGAGGGGTATGCCAACGTTCTGCATTTTTTCAAAAACGCTATACACCTTTTCAACATTGGTGACTCCCTGCGCTGAGTTAGTGGTTGCGCCCGCGGGATACATTTTGACTGCTGCGGCAATACCGTTTTTATACCCTTCTGTAATTTCGCCTCCGTCGGAGGCGTCGGTTAAGTAGTACGACATGAGTGGGGTGAATGTGGGGTACGCCTGTGCTGCTTTCAAAACTCGTTCGCGGTAGGCGAGGAGCGCCTCAGTGGTGGTCACCGGGTTGGGGGCAAGGTTGGGCATCACGAGAGCGCGCGCGAAGACGCGCGCGGTGTGAGGGAGAACCGCTTCAAGCATTGCCCCATCCCGAAGGTGCACGTGGAAATCGTCTGGTTTTCTGATGGTGATAGTATCCATAGGCATATAGTCATATAGTATAGTATCAACATGTCGAATGATACGGTGTTGTACCGTAAATACCGCCCCGCAAAATTCAAAGATGTCTTAGGTCAAGACCACGTGGTTTCTGCCTTGCAGGGCGCGATAGACGAGGGGAATGTGGGGCACGCATACCTTTTCTACGGTTCTCGCGGTACCGGAAAGACCTCTATCGCGCGTATTTTTGCACACGAGCTTAATGCTTCCGACACCGATATTCACGAAATAGACGCGGCGTCGTTTACGGGAGTGGATCACATCAGAACACTGCGCGAAGAAGTCGCGGTGCTTCCGTTTGAGTCACCGCGCAAAGTGTATATCGTGGACGAAGTCCACATGCTTTCCAAAGCCGCGTTCAATGCATTTTTAAAAACATTGGAAGAACCCCCGGCGCACGTGGTGTTCGTGTTGGCTACCACCGAACTTGAAAAAGTGCCGGACACCATCCAGTCGCGTTGCCAAGTGTTCACGTTTAAAAAGCCAACCACAAAAGTAGTGGCGGACATGGTGGTGAAGGTGGCAAAGGCAGAAGGCTACGCGTTTGAAAAAGCGTCTGGCGAGTTAGTAGCGCTTCTTTCAAGTGGGTCGTTCCGTGACGCGCTTTCTATTTTACAAAAAATTATCGCCTCGTCATCTGATAAAAAAATCTCAGTGGAGGAGGTGGAGCGCATTACGGGCGCACCCAAGTCAGAACTCATTGCGCGCGTGATGCGCGCGCTTGCGAAAGGTGAAGCGGATGACGCACTTCAGGCGGTGGGGGAAGCCGTGTCGGCGAACGCCGATATGGAAATGTTTATGACACTGCTCCTTGATCGTATGCGTGGTCTTTTATTACTTCGTTACGCAAAAAGCGTTGGCGAAGGGGTAATTGAAAACTTTCCTGAAGCGGAGCAAATAACGCTACGTGAATTAGCAGGGGACACCGCGTCAAAAATAAACTCTGAGACACTGCGCAAACTCATAGAAGCCGCGATGATGACTTCCCGTTCTCCCGTCCCGCACTTGCCCCTCGAGCTTGCTATTATGGAACTCACGGCTCTGTAGTGCTGGTTTTATTAGAAAGAATCCACACCAGGGTACGTCTTATTTATGTACCCTTCGGGGTTTAAGAATAAGTTCACGTAACTATCTATCTATGAAACAACTTTTGGTCTCTGCACTCGTATTGGTGTTTCCACTTATGTCGAGTGCCGCAACAGTATCGAATGATATCGGTGTCAGCACTGACGTTGGTGTTAGTGCAAAACCTGTCCAAATTTCTGTTGGCGCCACCACTACCGTTGAGGTTGGTGCCTCAGGAAGTACCAATGTAGAAACTCCTTCTGGGGTTGTGGTTGAAGTTCAACGCGATTCGGGACATGCAGAAGTAACTATTGAGCACGCCATTTCTGGAGATCCGGACTTTGACCTCTACGTGCAGACGATACAAAAACAACGTGCTGAAGTCGCCAACGTTCACGTCGACGAGGCAGGTGCCGTTGACGTTTCGTACAGACACCACGGACGCTTTTTGGGCGTTCTCCCTGTTGTCTTTACGTCACGCACCGAAGTAACAACTGACTCCGAAGGACGCTCACACGTGTCGGTGCGCTTGCCGTGGTGGTCAGGACTCGTCGATACCGCTTCTAAAGTGCGATCTGAAATTCAGTCACACATTAGCGCGCAGCCAACGATCTCGGCTTCTGCCGAAGCACAAGTTTCAGCGCGCTCTCGCATTGAGCTCATGAACGCACTCATCAATGCCGTATCTGACGCTGACGTGTCAGTGCAGGCTGAACTTTCCCAGTAAGAACCATTTCCGTCCAAAGTGTTACCACAAACACTCTCCTCATGGGGGGTGTTTTTGCATAGAATATCGTATAGAAAAATTGCATGAATCGTCACGGGTAAGTTGTAACCATCTTATTCTCTTATTCGTACGAATAAGAGAATAGGGTGGTAGAATAGGTGTGTATGGTTTCTGATCGTGAGTTGGAAAAAGTGTATAAAGCAGTGGCAAACCGTAGGCGCATTGCAATCTTGCGCTATTTAAAATCAGGAAGTGCAACGGTGGGTGAAGTCGCCAAAGCAATAAAACTTTCCTTGAAATCCACGTCGCATCACCTTCAGCTACTTTCAAGTACGGGGTTTGTAGTGTCAGAACAGCATGGTCTTTATATGCACTACACTCTCAATCTTAAATCAGATAGTTTCCGCATTGTTCGTTCAGAAATACTCTAAGCTCTTTCTTTAGGAAACTTTTTTACTTCTTAACTATTCTCTTATTCGTACGAATAAGAGAATAGTGGAAGGTGAAGTTAACATTGTGGTATAGTTTATTCGTTTAGAATTGGGGGATCGTCTAATGGTAGGACGACTGGTTTTGGTCCAGTTAATCGGGGTTCGAGTCCCTGTCCCCCAGCCGATTTTTAAACGTAAAAATCGCGTCGAAATTAGCAAATTTCGACGAGGTTGTTTTTGAGATAGACTTGGACTCCGAAGAGCACTAAATTTCTCAGTCTTAACCTTTAAATTGATATGCATTTCACACTCTCACCGTGCCTCTAAGGTGGAACTAAGACAAGGAGGTTTATATCTGGATGCTAATTGTGTGCGCGACTGGAATTCCACTACGTATAGTTTGGTTTCACTTCAAGAAGGTTTGATGATAGAATATCAACCATGAGCCATGTGTCCGTGGTGGAAAAAATAACTCCGAGCATCGCAAAAATTTTCACTTTTACCAAAGGGAATCTTTCTGGAACTGGCTCAGGGTTTCTTTTTTCTAAATCAGGAATTATGGTCACATGTGATCATGTTGTGGATGGCAGTGAAAGCCTTCTCTGTCGTTTTTCTGGCGATGAGCGTTTTTACTCTGCCAAACTCGCGGTGCGAGATCAAGAGCACGACCTAGCTCTTTTGAAAATAGACGATGTAGACACGCGGCCAGTTCTTATGTCAGGAGTAAAATCAGAAATAAAACCAGGGATGAGTGTACTTTTTTCAGGTTTTCCCCTTAGTTTAGAGGCTCTTACAACCCATCAAGGTATTCTTTCATCAATTACTAAGGATGCAGTTGGTATTACTACTTACCTCATTGATGGGACTGTAAACTCTGGCAATAGCGGGTGTCCGTTGATGAATGAGGATGGCGAAGTGATTGGTGTTGTAAATGCAAAGCGCCAAGAACGCGCTGATTTATTAAATAAGGTTGAGAAAATGGCCTTAGGCGCAGTTGCTATTCATGGAGTGGATTTAATTGAAATTTATCAAGCTCTAATTTCTAATGTGCAGCTAGGTATTGGATATGCAGTTCCCGCTTCATACATCCCTGAACACAGAGAAATTGTCAGCGAAGAGGAATTGAAGAAATCTGTAGAACAAAATAAAATTTCATGAACCCAATTTTTAGATCAAACGGTATCTATATAGGTTTTATTTCCAGTGATGGAATATTGTTTTCTAGAGATGGGGAGTATTTGGGCTGGGTTGAAGATGACTTCGTTTGGGACTCAAAAGGGAAATTTAGAGGACAACTCTGGAATAATCGCTACATTATTTTAAACAAATTTGCAGTTTCTCCTATTCCGCGTACCCCTCGTTTGGCACCACTTAACCCGATAATACCTCCTCCCCCCGTAAATATTCCTGCGGTAGCTCTTCCTACAGGGTGGTCGGACGCATTTTAAACCTCTCACCCGTCAAAAAAAAGTTCCAACCTTTCGAACAGACTCAG
>JBBTSO010000005.1:0-39063 GCA_038064695.1 Patescibacteria group bacterium
CGTTCCTATTGCCGCGTTCCCCTCACAGGCATCAGAAACAGTCATTACCGATGGCGTGAATGGAGCACTATCTGCTGATCTCAAAGAAGCATGTCAACGCGCGCTCACGCTTTCTCGCGAAAAGGCGCGGGCAATTGCGCTTGAGCGTGGGTGGAGAGAATCTGCGGACCTATTTTTAAAGAACCTTTGGCCGAAATAAATAGATAGAAGGAAGGCTTATTTTCCTGCTATGCTGAAGAGGTATGAAAAAAACATATTTCTACCTAGGTCTCGCGTTACTCGTGGCGGTTGGTGCTCTGTGGTATTTTTCTCCTGAAAGGAAAGGTGAAACTCAAAAAGAAACAGAAGTGGTAACTCAGGAAGAAGCTAAAAAAACAGAAAGTACTGCGCCGTCCGCATCCGTTACTACGCCGAGTGTCCCACAAGGCGGGCAACGTATTATTGAAAATGGCATACCAGTTACGCTCATTTACTTAACGACGTTAGGATTTTCTCCAAACGAAGTAACTATTACGGCGGGCGAAGAGGTGAGGTTTGTGAACAAAACCGATGGCGTGATGCGTGTCGGCACGAAAGCAAACGCCTCAACATCGTATTACAGTTCTTTTGCTCAACCTAACGCAGTGGGGAAAGGTGGCACATTCCAAATTGGATTGATTCGAGAAGGTTTGTGGACGTATGAAAACCTAAACGCACCAAGTAGCGGCGTTACGGGCGTGGTGTATATCAAATAGAAATACAACTCAAAAGTGAGGAAATCGCGCCCTTTTAGGGCGCGATTTTATATCGTACAATAAGAGCACTATGAATGATATTTGGGGCGTGCGAACGCACGACAAAATGAAAGAGGTGTTGTGGAAACCAGATGCGGAAGGGCCGGACGTTCACTACTACATGATTCGCGGTGGGTCAGAGAAAAAAAATATTACTGTGTGGGAAGCGGGCACGGTGGGGGGCGAGTATATTAAAACCTACGGACACTACCACGTGGATGATTTGCCAGAAACGTACTGGATTATTGAGGGGCAGGGAATTGCGCTTCTCCAAAAAAGAAAGGGAGAAGAGAATGATGTGTTGGAAGAGTTTAAGGTAGTTCATGTGGAAGCGGGGGACGTTTTGGATATTCCCATTCGCTACGGGCATTTAGTGGTAAACGTTGGGCGTACCTGGTTTGTAACGAGCGATGATTCTCCGGTAGATATGGGGAAAGATTCCGCAAGTATGCCGGTCCACGCCGACTACAAACCAGTGCAGGCTATGGCTGGCTTCGCATACTTTGTAGTTGAGCATGAAGGCAAACCCGCACTCGTCAAAAATCCTCGCTACAAGAGCATAGACAAAGAAGATTTGGGAGGATTAAAAATTGTTGGCTAAGCAATGAAAAAATTTCCTGATGGGTTTTTGTGGGGTGCTTCAACCTCCTCAATGCAGGTTGAAGGTGGCATTGAAAACAATGATTGGGCAGAGGCTGCGCGACTTGGAAAAACTCCCCCCATGGGCCTTGCGTGTGACCACTACAATCGCTTTGAGGAAGATTTAGACATTGTTCAGTCGCTTCACCACAATGCATTTAGATTTTCTATAGAGTGGGCGCGCATTGAACCGAAAGAAGGAGTGTTTGATGAGAAAGAGTTAGCACACTACCGCGACGTAGTTCGTGCATGTCGAGTGCGTGGATTAGAACCGTTCGTTTGTATCTGGCATTTTTCACTCCCACTCTGGTTTGTGCAACGCGGCAGTTTTGGGAAAAAAGATTCTCCGGATATATTTGCTCGCTACGCGAAAAAAGTGGCGGAAACTTTAGGGGATGAGGTGAAATTTTATCTCACTATCAACGAACCACTTGTGTGGGTAGGGGAGCATGGGAAGATTTTGGGAGGTACTCCTGGCTTTTCTCCCAATCCTTTTCTAGGACTCCACTACCTGCATCAGCTCATACGTGCACACAAGTCTGCCTATGCGGTGATTAAATCGCTCAACCCTCACGCTCACGTTGGTGTTGCAAAACATAACTTCTCGTTCGTTGGTGTTGGTTTTCTAGGAAACATTGTCGCAGGAGTGTCTCAGTATCTGTGGAATAGATATTTTTTAAATGCGCTTATCGGGTATCAAGATTTTATTGGTATTCAATTTTATCAACGTCTCTTTTTTTGGCAATCTAAAACAGAAGAACAAGCAGCACCAAAGTCAGATATCGGATGGCAACTTCACCCTGAGGGAATCTACGACGTATTAAAAGAAGCATCGCGCTACACCCTCCCCATATACATTACCGAAAGCGGTGTCGCGGACGCAAAGGATCAATTCAGACGGGAGTTTATAGTCGAGTCGCTCCGTGCGGTTCATCGTGCTATTGATGATGGGGTTGATGTGCGCGGATACCTCCACTGGTCACTTCTTGATAATTACGAATTCCAGCATGGATTTTCAATGAAATTTGGTTTGGTGCATGTTGACCACGAACAAGGGCAGAAAAGAACCGTTCGTTCGAGTGCTCAAGCCTACGCTGATATAGTTAAAGATAACTCTCGCCTAAGAACCTGATATACTTTCTTTATGTCCCTCTGGCTCATACTTGCCGTCAGCGCACAGCTCCTCTCTGCACTCACGGTTTTTATTGATAAGTTTATTTTGGTTTCGAAAGAAGGGATCAAAAGTCCAGCAGCATTCGCCTTTTACACAGCGATGCTCTCGGGTTCTGTGATTGTGCTCTTGCCGTTCGGCGTAGTTACCACACCTACGTATCAAATATTATTTTTCTCAACGATCTCTGCGCTCATTTACATTGTCTCCCTCCTCTTCCTCTACCGCGCACTCCAAGAACTTACTGTGACTGATGTTATTCCTGTAACCGCATCAGCCGGCGCCTTGACGACAGGCACCCTCGCGGCACTCCTCCTTACGAAAGATATACCACTCTCGTTTTTGCCCGCATTTCTCCTCCTCTCCGTCGGTACGTTCCTCATTTATTGTTTCTGTTTTTCGCGAAAACTTTTTCTGATGACCGTCGTTGCAGGTATTCTTCTTGGCACTTCCTCGTTTATTGCAAAACTTGTTTTTGATGCCGCAGATACATTTTTTTCTGGTCTCTTTTGGCTTTTGATAATGAATGCAATAGTTGCTTTAATTACGCTCGCTCCGGCGCGTTTCTTTGCCATTCGCGACTCACTTAAAGGTTCGTCTTCTGGAGCGAAGTATTTGGCAGTCCTCTCGAAAGCCTTGGGCGGTGCGGCATTTTTTCTTTCAGCAGTTGCCATCAGCTTGGGAAGTGTATCCATCGTGAATGCACTCGGCGGTCTGCAGCTCGTATTTCTTTTTATCTTGACGCCGCTTTTTGTGCATCGAATGCCAGATGTCTTCAAATATGAACTTACGAAAGAGTCACTCACCTTAAAACTCCTCGGCACGATTGCCATTGTTGCGGGACTCGCGATTCTTTTTGCGTTTCAGTAATTTTTTTCTTGTTATGATGCCAAAGTCGCTCACGTTCATGATCGCTCTCGTTATTATCGTAAGCGGTGTCTTTGTGTATCTTAAAAATGCTTCCGTCGTTCCACCGCGAAACGAAATTCATTACGGGGTTACCTACAGTGTATTTCGTTCAAATGAACTGGGGCTTGACTGGAAAAAAGTGTACGATGCACTTTTTGATGAACTCAACGTACGCAAATTTCGCTTTGTAGCGCACTGGGAATTAACCGAACCAGAGAATAACGTATTTGATTTTTACCCACTCGACTACCAAATTCGGCGTGCTGAGGAAGAAAATGCAAAGGTCATACTTGCTATTGGGCGGCGACTTCCAAGCTGGCCGGAGTGCCATGTGCCGCCGTGGGCACTTGCACTCTCACCAGAAGAAAGGGAACAAGAGTTGCTTGAATACATGAGCGCAATTATTGATCGTTATAAAGATTCCCCGGCACTTTTATTGTGGCAGGTGGAAAATGAACCTTTCATCATTGGATTTGCCATTCAAAATTGTGGCGCGCTTGATACCGACTTTTTAGATAAAGAAATTGCACTCGTAAGGAAGTACGATCCAAACCACCCTGTCCTTGTCACGGCAAGTGGGGAGTTGGGACTCTGGAACAATACGTGGAAGAGAACTGATGTGTTTGGTACCACACTCTACCGCCATGTGTACAATGCCGACCTTAAAAGTTTTATCACGTATCCCACCACTCCTGGATTTTTCCGTGCAAAACGCACCTTTACTGAATTTACCACCGGCAAGAAAATACCGGCGATCATCGCAGAGTTGGGTGCTGAGGCGTGGCCCATTCAACGCATCGTTGACACCCCCATTGAAGAACAGTTGAAGCGAATGAATCTTGAACGATTTAATAACATTATTGAGTTTGCGGCAAAGACATCGTTTTCTGAACAGTATCTCTGGGGCGCTGAGTGGTGGTACTATCTAAAAGAGGTGCACCACAACGATTCATTGTGGAATCGCGCCCGCGAACTTTTCTAAACTATGACACACGGTGTACAAGTTGTGTTTGATATTGGAGGCACAAACACGCGTGTAGCGATTGTCAGTGAAGACACGCTTGGCGAAGTACACACTTTTAAAACATCAAATACTCCGGAGGAAGGGCTTGGGGTTTTGTCACGTGAGATAAAAAAGATGGTGGGCGCAAAAAATGTTTCCGCACTTTGTGGTGATATAGCGGGTATTGTAAAAGACGGCGTCATTTTTGTTTCTCCAAACCTCCCAAAATGGAACCGAACAAACATTGCAGAAGAGTTACGTCGCGCATTTGGTGGGATACCAACGACACTGTTCAATGATGCTGAATTAGTAGCACTCGGTGAGTATTTTTATGGGGCAGGAAAGAATGAAAAAAACATGCTCTACATCACCGTCTCAACCGGTGTAGGCGGTGTGCATATTGTGCATGGAAAGGTGAACAGGGGGACCTACAACGCCGAGCTTGGGCACCAAATTATAAAAGATGATATGGAATTAGAGTCACTTGTCTCTGGAACTGCAGTCGCAAAAAAGTACGGAGTGCATCCGAAAGATTTGGACAGCAAAGATGCACTTTGTGGGCTCGCCGACCTGCTCGCCATTGGTTTGTACAATACGACACTCCACTTCACTCCTGAAGTCATTGTGCTCGGTGGTTCAATGATTCTTGGCAAAAATGCCATCCCCGTTGACCGTGTGCAAGTTCGTTTGGAAGAGATGGTTAAAAAGTACTATCCCACTTCACCTCGCATCAAACTCGCTCAACTGGGCGACCAGGGTGGTCTCTACGGAGGGCTTGCGTACCTTGTGCATCACTCGTTTGACAAGGAGAGGTGAGGGGAGTTAACTAACTTCATGAAGATCCGTGGCGAACCTCTCTTCCACGAAAAAGACACTAACCCTGTGTCTATATTTTCTCGCTTGGCGCCGCTCACATTTCTCGCCCCCGTTCTCTTTTTGTTAATGGGGATGGATACAGAAAAAGAGGCAATTGAAGACGTCAACGAAAAACCTCCATTTCGTGATGGACCGACCACCTTTCCTGAAAATAATTCACAAGAAACAGTAGATTCAAACACGTGTGAGCATGAGTGGGTATATATGAAACGCAATTTCTTTTCCGGGAAAATAACCGCTATCTGTTCAAAATGTTTTTTAAAGAATGACAACTTCTACATAACGTAAAAATCACCCTCCATTCCCCATACCCCATACATCTATCTTTGACGGCCGTCAGAGATAGATGTATGGGCACTTTACGTTTTGAGAGAAAAATGTTTACGAATAGCAATGTCATTTTCTATGTTTTCTACAATCATGTAAATAAGTTCACGGTTTAGCTTGAACTCTGTTTTAAGGAGCGTAACAAACTCTTCACATGGATATGGGTACGCCCACACACTCTGTTGGAGTTTTATAAATCCATATAAACGGAGCGCTTCGCGAACCCGAGCTCGGTACCCTCGCTTTTTTTCTGGAATATCAAAAATTAACACACGCCACCTCTTGTCCCACCGCACTCGTTTACCAGGAAGTGGGATATGGTACATAGATAATACACGCTCTCCCTTCTTTGTAAGTGTAATTTGCCCATTACGCTCATTCAGCAAACCGTTTTTGACTAGTCGTTTACGTGCAGCATATACGGACTCTTTGGATCTCTTTTTTTGAACTATACCTAGTTTCATCATTGCTCCAAGAACGTTTGGAGCAACAAGTGCAACACTAAGTATCCCTGTGGTAGCAACAGCACAAAGAATGAGACGTTGTATCTCACCCGGCCTTCGTTTTTTTAATGATTCTTTTTCTATATTTCCCATACAATTATGTCTGACGGCCGTCAGACATAATTGTATGGGATGTTTTTGCTACACATTCTTTTATCCACACGGTATTTGCGTTTTTCACCCTCAGGCGTATAGTGAATTTCATATGAAATGTTCGAAACCCAGTGGGTTTTCGATTCTATATGTTCTCTTTTTTGCCTGCGCGTTTGTTTTGTTTCTGGCACCATATCCACTCCTTGCCGCAACCACTGTTTCTATTCCTCTGCTCGAAAGTGCTCACGGGGCCACCTTTGAACGTGGCCCCGTGAGCACATGGACATCACTGCGGGAGGGCAGCACAGGCATATTGGTAGGAAACAATCTCCTTGAGGCGGTAGTGAGTGCCCACAACACTATTACGGGGTATCAGGCGATCAAACGAGGGTTTGTGTCTTTCGATACTTCTTCCATACCTCAGGGTGCCGTTATTGAAAGCGCGGCACTTGTGCTGACACCAAAAGTTGTTTCGGATCAATATCCTTCGTCAAGTAGTTATGTTGGAGTGTATGAAGGAGTCGGTTTTGTGCTCAACCCGTCGCATACCACTCAAGATTATGGGCATTGTGGAACGTTAAATGATCCTCTCGAACTTGCTCCTTCTGCCCCTCTGAATCAACTCCAACCAGAAACACCATTTGCTTTTTCATTGAATGCGAACGGAGTAGGTGCCATTAGAAAAGAAGGAATTACAAAATTTTGTTTACGTGAAGGACACGATGTAGAAAACCAGCCCGTTGTGGAACCTGTTGCGGTACCGTGGAAGTCAACCGGCGCCTCTTTCTATATAACGTCGGCAACCAGTACTGAGTTCCAACCACACTTAGAAGTACAATATTCGTACGAACCTAGCGTCATTCCTACTGTTCCCACGGGGGATGGTTTGGTACATATCTCAATTCCAGTTGTTTCTGCTAGCGATGTGTGGGTGAGCCATGGCAACGGAATTGTGCTGGATACCTGGCAAAATATACGAAGTGCACTTAGTGGCTACAAGGTTTCAACGACATCGGTAATGAGAACCGCAGTCAACATTCTTGACTCGCTTCGTCCCAATTTTAATAAATACTTAGGATTCGATCGCTCATTTTTGTCGTTTGATGTTGTCTCTATTCCTGATGACGTAGAAGTTGTTGATGCGCGTCTTAAAGTGCATGTTGCTGAGGTGTATAAAGACTATCTCAGCGCTGATGCAACTCTCAACCTGTATTCAAGTTTCCAGTACGCAGCTATTGCAACAACATCAGCGTATTCCCGCTGCGGAGGTACACTTACTAACCCGACTCCACTCGCCACATCAAAACACGTCGGTGCTCTGCATGTGGGAGATGAGGTAGAATTTTATATTGAAAATACTGGTGCACTAAGTCAAGCGCTTTCCTCAGACAGAATGTCATTTTGTTTTCGTATCGGGTATGATGCAAATGACGTTCCAATCCAAGATTTTGTTCCCGCGTGGAGAAGTGTAGGCGTCGGTATTATTTCTTCATCTTCTAACACTCCAACTCTCGCTCCCACTCTTGAGGTTACCTATAAACCAAAAAAAGAGGAGTGTTGCTCGTCAGTGGTTTTTTTACCGGGCATCAAAGGAAGCAACCTGCGAATAGGATATGACTCGGTGTGGCCACCAAATCTTGTTACATTTTCAGATGATATTGCAAAGTTAGCGTTGACTGAAAGTGGTGAAAGTGTAAATCCCGTAGTCGTTGATGGTGTTTTAAACTACTTCCACGTGGCTCCCATCTACGCGGGGTTCACAAATTTTTTAGAGGAGTTAGAAATTCAAGGGACCATTCAGGACTGGCTTCCTGTACCGTATGACTGGCGGTATGGACCGGAAGACATTCTTGCCGACGGTGTACAAACGCCTGCAGGAGTTTTTGACATTATTGAAGAGATTGAAAAGTTGGCGGAAGAGCGTTCGCAAACAGGGCAGGTCACTATCGTCGCTCACTCCATGGGAGGATTGCTAGGCAAGGCAATTATTAAAGAGTTGGAACGAAGAGAAGAGGCAGACCTCGTCGATTCATTCGTGATGGTGGGAAGTCCACAATTAGGTACTCCGCAAGCCATTGCCGGAATTTTGCATGGGGATGATGAGGGAATCGGGCTAGGGAGTCTTTACTACGTGGTGAATCCTGCCAGCTCCCGTATGGTGTCGCAAAATTTTCAGAGCGTCTATAACCTGCTTCCCTCACGGGCGTATTTCGATGCGACAGACGACCCTGTTATTGTGTTTGATGAAAATGCAGATTTTACTGAGCCTTGGAGAAATTTTTGGGGGAGCGGTGGAATAGGGGAATACTTAGACTTTTTTGGGTTTGCGACCGGAGCTGGTGTGTTGCGCGAAAACCCTGATGTAAATGAGTTGCGTATTCCAGAAATTATTCGTGGTGACTTACTACAAAACGCCGATGATTTTCATACTGAATATGATAACTATATTTTTCCGCCAAACATTCGTGTTGTTCAGGTAGCGGGGTGGGGACTAAAAACTACCAAAGGAGTCGAATATAAAAATAATCACTTTTTACCAGGTTATAAAACAATAAAAACTAGGGAAGGTGATAAAAGCGTCGTCTACCCAAGTGCCCTTTTGGGAATAGGAGAAGAATTTTTCTTTAATGTTTTTGATTATAACGAATCTCTCTCCGCAGATATTTCCCATCGCGATCTATTAAGTGCTGGAAGTGTAAAAGATTTAATACAGAAAGTAGTTCAAAAAAATGATATTAACAACAACATTCCTTTCGTGTCAGTAACTAAATCAGAAATTAGCGAATTGGAGGACCAGCTTGTGATTAGCACCCATTCCCCGGTAATTTTAGGTGTTTACGATGCGAATGGAAACTTTACTGGCATTGACCAAAATCAAGACCTTTCTCAGCAAGCACTCCTCGTCGCTGAAGAAATTCCAGGAAGTTCATTTATCACTTCAAGTGATAGTCAAAGTATATTTTTACCAAAAGAGGGTTCCTACACGTTTGTCTATAGGGGAACGGGGGAAGGACCCACCACAGTTGAAGTAGGAATCTTTTCAGGAGATCAGGAAACTGTTCTTCAATCCTACAATGACCTACCTACTTCACTTGATACACGGGTAACATTTGAAGTAGAAAGTACGAACCCGGAAAACACAGAGCTTTTTTTAGATAAAAATGCCGATGGGCTGGTAGACTTTACCATTGCACCCTCAGAAACCGGAGAAACAGCTTTTGTCAAAGCTCCACTTGCTATTCGCGCACTTTCAGAGAGGGTAATTCTCGGTGAATCGCTACCATCGCTTCAGTATGAAATATCAGGGTTTGTGGCAAATGAAACAAGAGAAACGAGCGATATTGTCGGTGAACCTGAGTGTTCAACACTTGCAACTACAAATAGTCTAGCTGGAGTTTATCCAGTTGTTTGCACTCAAGGAACACTTGCTTCCGATTACTATTCATTTGAAAATTTTGTAGCAGGGGAGTTAGTTATTGAATATGTGTGGAGCGGGTTTCTTCAACCCATCGATGACCTTGCATTTCAACCAGGTGCCACACCGAGCATCTTTAAAGCAGGAAGTACGGTTCCCGTAAAATTTGTCCTAAAAAATGTCTCTGGAGAGCCTGTAGAAGCACAAATTGCCCCTCAATGGCTTCAACCCACCAAAGGCACTGTTCTTGTGGGTAGTGTCGACGAACCCGTTTCGTATGACACTACCACCTTAGGAACAATATTTAGGTATGATCAAGAAAATAATCAATATGTCTATAACTGGAAAACCAAAGGTCTTGCTGCAGGATACTGGTACTATGTGGTAGTAAAGCTGGACGATGGCACCATACGCACGGTGAAGGTTGGATTAAAGTAAAGTATGAAAGAAAAAAAACTATTACTATTTTTTGCGCTTGCGCTGATTCTTTTTGGTTTAGGATATGTGTTATCGAATTCTATTTTTTTTGATTTATGTTCACAAACTGAGTACGCATGTAGGGAATTATTTAACAGAATCGGTGACCCTTTATTTTACGGAGGGGCAGCACTTTCATTAGTATTTTTAATTCTTTTGTTTATTCCGCATGCGTTTCAAAAGTGGAAAAATTTCGCAATATGGTTTGTGCCTCTTGCCACATTACTCTTTGTTTTTTACCCTGACCCTGGTTCAGGCGATTTTCTTTCTCCGGCTCCTGAACAATTATTTCAATGGGTGAGTGCCCTGTATGTTTTAGTAAGTCTTGGAATTATTGTACGTTCAAAGTTTAAAAAGTGAGTTTTTATGGCTCCTATTTTGTTTTTTGAAAACCTAAATATTTTTTTCTTGCTAGTTGTAATTTTTGTACTACTTGGCATAGTTTACTTTTTTAAGTCGCTAGAATCATTACCATCAAAAAAGAAAGAAATTCATCGTCTCTACTACCGTACACGAAGTTCTATTTTGGATAAAAGAGAAATGGCTTTCTTTTACGAATTACAAAAACAACTGCCTGCACAACATTACATTTTCCCTAAAATGAGAATTGCTGATATTTTGGAAACAACAGCACAAGGAAGAGAATACTACAGGCAAAGGAACAAAATTCTTCCAAAACATATTGATTTCTTAATTTGTGATTCTAACTTTCAACCTTTGATAGCGATTGAACTCAACGGCTTCTCACATCAAAGAAAAGATCGAATTGACCGCGATGTGTTAGTAAAAAATATATTCGAGTCAGCTACCATGAAACTAGTATTTGTTAATGTGGGGGATTCGTTTGAAACCGCAATAAATGATCTATTAAAAAATTTAAAGCATGAAGTTTAGTCTAAAGAAAGATTTTTTAACTCTCGTTACGTTTTTCTTTGCGTTTCTCGGTGTGGGGTACACCTATACATATTTTGTTGATCATCGGTGGGACATTGTGCTCGCGGTTGAGGAATTGGTGACGGAGATCGCGCTTCCATTTCATATAACGGAAATGAGGTTGAAGCCGGAGGTAGTAGCACTGCCTGTGCCGGTATACGGTGTGCCATTGAAAGACGTGGAAGACACGTGGGGGCTTGCAAGGAGTGAAGGTAGGAGTCACGAAGGGAGTGATATTTTTGCCCCCTCGGGCACGCCGGTGTTTTCGGTAACGGAAGGGTATGTAGTAGACACCTATTTTGGGCACCGTGGAGGCAACAACGTAATGATTATTGGCCCCGGTGGCCTATTCTACTACTACGCCCATTTTGAGCGCCTGGCGGAGGGTGTAGAGCGCGGAATGAGAGTCACCCCAGACACCGTGCTTGGGTACGTAGGAGTAAGTGGAAACGCTGTGGGGACACCACCACACCTTCACTTTGGTATTTACACGAAGCCGTGGACTGCTATAAATCCGTATCCGCTCATTACCCTTGACCGTTGGGAGAACTAGCCCATACACGTATCTCTGACGGCCGTCAGAGATACGTGCATAAGGGTTTTGAGTACTGTGAAAGAGTGGTCCCTGGTACACTGTCCTCATGAAATTGTCAGCAATTAAAGTGCGACGGTTAGAGCCACCGCAGGATAATTTTTTTCAGGCACTTGATGAGGTGTTGCCACCGCTCCAAGAAAATGATGTGATCGCGGTGGCATCAAAAGCGGTTGCCATTCACGAAGGAAGGTGTGTACCTAAAGGAAGTAACGAGGGTGATAAAACCCAGAGGAATCTTTTAATCCAAAAGGAGAGTGACTACATTATAAAAACACCAACGCCGAACAGTTGGGACCTCACCATTAAAAACCACATGGTGACGTTTGCAGGAGGATTGGATGAGAGTAACGCGGGCGAGTATTACATTTTACTTCCGAAAGACCCTATGCGTTCGGCGCGAGACATTCGCGCGCATTTACAAAAAAAACATAATGTTAAAAACCTTGGGGTGGTGATTACTGACTCTACCGCGCTCCCATTTCGACAGGGAGTTATTGCGCTCTCTATTGGTTTTGCTGGCTTTAAACCGGTGAATGACTACGTCGGGAAGCCCGACCTTTTTGGACGGCCGTTTGTGTGGACGTATGTGAACGTGGTTGATTCTATCGCTGTTGCTGCGGCGTTTGAAATGGGGGAGACGGATGAATCAACGCCAGTGTGCATTGTGCGCGACATTCCACGAATTACTTTTACTGACGAAGATGTTGCTCAGGAATTATTGATTAACCCACCCGACGACGTATTCTACCCGTTGTTCAAAGATTTCTATAAACCTGAGTGGTGAGGAAATGAGCATTTTAAAAATATTTACAAAATATATTTTATATGTATAATATAATGTATGGCTAAATCAGAAAATTTAAATGAAGGTCGTCCTCTCATTTCTCCAGAAGTCACCCTCGCTATTTTATTGTTCATTGTTGGCATACTTCTCGGGCATGTTTTTACTGAGCATGTTTAGTGTGAGAGTGTACGAAACGTGATAGAAAATCGGTGTGTTTTGGTGTGGGGAATGGAGTGTTGCCACTGCCAGCGAATTTCGTTTTGCATTACGTAAAGACTGCGCGGCTCTAACTCAAGCGAAATACGTTTTTGCTCGTTCTGTGCAAAGTCCGGGCTTTGCACAGTGGCGAGGGGTCGCCAGCGCATGGTGCACCATCCGCCTAAAGAGAGTCCGACGACGTGTTCAAATTTTTCACGATCCACATGCCAGCCAATTCCCGCGCCTGGTTGGTACTCAGACACGAGTGCTTCTACTATGTGTGCCCGAGGAATGTCTAACCACTTAGCGATTTTCCTTACCACGGGTGAGAAAAATTCAGGTAGAGATTCGCCCGGAATAATATGCCCGCTTCGGTAGTCGTACTTCCACCCAAAGCCCACGATACGCCTTTTTGCTCTGTATTCACGGTATTTTGCCTGTTGCAACGGGAGGCGTTTTAAAACTTTTAGAAGAGCCGTTTCTTCAGCGAGGGATACAAAATCAGGTTTGTAGAGGAGTCCCAGGGGAAGTTGAGTAGGGGAATCGAAGAGTTTTGGTTGAGTTGAGGTGCGCGTCATAGAGATATCCACATGTTTGGTGTAAACTATCTTTACATAATTTACACCCTTGTTACCATTATGTGAGACCCCTTATCCACCATTCACTTATCACTTATCACTTATCACCATTCTATGCACGACACTCAAGCAAAATTACTTACTCTCGCGAAAGGTCAGAAAAATTTAGGAAAGCTCAGTTTACGTCAGATTGCTAAATTTATTGATGCCGAAGGGCGGCCACAGGTGGTGAAGTACCACTTGCGTAAGTTGGAAGAGTCAGGACTCATTCAACTCAACCTTGATAAAGGAATTATCAAACCCGTAAAAAAGGGAGTGGCCGATAAAATGAAAGGACTGTTTTATTCACTTCCCATCGTCGGTATGGCAAACTGCGGTCCGGCAACAGTATTTGCGGACGAACGTATTGAAGGGTACCTCCAAGTTTCAACCAGATTGCTTCCACGGAAAAAAGACGGTCTGTATGTTGTGGTGGCCGACGGTCCTTCAATGAACAAAGCAGTCATTCACGGAGACGACACTATTGAAGATGGTGATTACGTGGTCGTGGATAGCGATCTTCGCACTCCAAAAAATGGCGACGTGGTTGTGGCGGTTATTGACGGCATGGCAACTATTAAACGGTACATTGAAGACAAAAAAAACAATCGCATCATTTTAGAACCAGACTCAACCGAAAATTATCGCCCTATCTTTCTCCATGAGAGCGATGACTTTTCAGTCAGCGGAAAGGTAATTGGAGTGATTAAGAAGTAGTTAGAGAAGCGTAATAGCAATTTCCGCAGTATCACCCGCGTCAAGGCCTTCGCTCCGTCGAACGTTTGCTTTAAGGGGAAGTATGTACGTTCCTGATTTTTTATCAGGAAATATTGAGGTGGCCCAGGTAGTTTCACCAATGGTAACTGAAACAGGGAGCGAACCCCACCCGCGGGCGTGCGCACCGTATTTCTTTTTTATTTCCTCTGAAGTGAGACGCGGAACCGAAGCAAAATGCCACGCGGCATTTCCACCGGGGTAGAGCCACACTTTAACTGAAAATGAGTATTTTTTCTTTGATACCATTTGCTCAGTGTATCAAAAAACCCAGCTCATGCTGGGTTTTTTGAAAACGAGTTAGAACTTAAAGTATTTGGCGTACGAGCCCACCAGGGGAAGTTCTTTTTCTTTTCCTTGTGCGGCATTCACTATACCGATAATTGCTAACACGAGTGCAGCAAAGTTTACTACTTGTGCTATCGGCCACAAGATCCATAACATACTTGCTACTACCCACGCGGCAATTGCAATAACGAGCAATACGAGGCCTTGCTTAATGTGAAAGGCGACAAAAGCGTCGTCTTTTGCGGTTAGGAAAGGAATAATGACAAGTACGCTGATGTATGACAAGATAGCCATCAGTTTGTTTTTCTCAACGGTCATTGGTGCGCCAGAGACTGGCGCGTTGTTTGTATTTTGTTCTGGTTCCATACGATACATTACTAAGTAACCCCCTCAGCATAGCACCTGAAACGGGGTTATGTTTTTGGTTTCCAGTGGGGGAGCGTGTGAACGGTGTTACTGAGTTCACCAATATCAATGGGATAATTCCCCGTAAAACAGGAGGTACAGAATGAACTTTCAGGGAGTCCTGTCGAGCGAATTAACCCCGCATAGGAGAGAAAATAAAGTTCGTCAACGCCAAGAAATGTGCGCATACCTTCAACAGATTTTTCTTGGTAAGCCAACAGATCTTTTTGTTTCGGCGTATCAATGCCGTAAAAGTCTGGGTAGGCGACAGGCGGTGAACTGATGAGCATGGTTATTTTTTTTGCTCCAGCGCCGTAGAGCATAGAAATAAGCGTGCGCGATGTAGTGCCACGCACAATGGAGTCGTCAACAATAATAATATGTTTGTTGCGAATCACTTCTGGAATGGGAGTGAGTTTCATTTTGGCACTCTGTTCTCTCGTATTTTGCTGTGGTTGAATAAATGTACGGTGGATGTATCGGTTTTTAATGAGCCCCATTTCAAACGGAATGCCACTTGCTTTTGCATATCCGATGGCGACCGGTATTGAGGTTTCTGGAACGGGAATAACGACATCGGCAGTAGAAACAAATTCTTTTGCCAACTCAATGCCAAAATTTTTACGAACCTCGTACACTGACTTTCCTAAAAGAACGCTGTCGGGACGAGAAAAGTAAACAAATTCAAAAATGTCTAACTGTTCTTTGCCACTCTGTATTTGCACGCTCCTCGTTCCGTTTTTGTCCGCAACGACCATTTCACCCGGAAGTATGTCTCGTACATACGTGATTCCCGTGGGGTGAAATGCGCATGTTTCGGACGCGAATACGACGGCACCATCGTCGGTTTTTCCCATTGATAGAGGGCGGATACCGTGTGAGTCGCGTACCGCGACCAACTGTTGTTTATCCATGAGAAGCAAAGAAAAAGCCCCTGTGATGAGGGGAAATACTTCTTGGAGTGCTTCGGGGAGTGTTCGCCCCTGACGCATTGGAACAGCAACTGCTTCCGCAATCATTTGTGAGTCGCTCAATGTTTTAGTATCAATTTGATTTGATGCAAGAAATGACTCCAATTTTTTAGTAACAGGAATATTGCCGTTGTGTACGAGTGAAAGTCCTACGTCTTCTATCACAATAGGGTGTGCTTGTTCTATACCTGAACTACCAAAGGTGGTGTATCGGTTGTGTCCCACCGCAGAGTGACCTTTGAGGAGTTCCATATGTGCTTCGTCAAACACTTGTGGGACAAGCCCCATGCTCTTGTGTACAAATACGCGTTCGCCGTCAGTTGAGGCGATACCAGAAGATTCTTGTCCGCGGTGCTGGAGCGCATAGAGACCAAAAAACGTGGTTCGACTCGCATCGTTGTGTTTTCCGTAAATTCCGAAAACACCGCACTTTTCGCCAAGATCAGGCATACGTACTGCTAGTGTAACACTCGCGGTATACTAACAGAAATGGAGCGCGTACTCGTTATTGGCGGTGGCGGTAGAGAACATGCACTGGGTTGGAAACTTGCGCAATCCAGCAATGTCGAAAAAGTATATTTCAGTCCTGGAAATGGCGGCACGGAACACATAGGGGAAAATGTTTTACTCCCGCTTTCCAATCACGCTGCGGTTATAGAATGGATTCGCGAACACCAGGTAACGTACGTAGTCGTCGCGGCTGACACGCAACTTGCAGAGGGTATGGTGGATTCGCTCACCGCGGCAGGCATTCCGTGTTTTGGACCCACGCAACAGGCAGCAAAAATTGAGTGGTCCAAAGCGTACGCGAAGGAAGTGATGCAGGACGCGGGTATTCCGACCGCGCGCCACCGTTCCTTTTCATCGTACGAAGAGGCGCGCGCGTATCTTGTAAACCGCACCCTTCCCGTGGTTATTAAAGCGAGTGGCCTCGCGCTCGGCAAAGGCGTCACTATTGCGTTCAATTTAGACGAAGCAGAAGAAGCATTAAAAGAATGTATGGTTGATTCCATACATGGCGAAGCAGGAAGGGAGGTCGTGATTGAAGAATTTTTACAAGGGAGAGAATTTTCTGTCCATGCGCTCTGTGATGGTGTTCGCTACATGCTGTTTCCTTCGTCGCAGGATCACAAACGCGTGCACGAAAATGATCAAGGTCCAAACACGGGCGGAATGGGAGTCGTTACACCGCTTCCGTGGGTGAGTCAGCACGATATGGAACGCGTCGGAAAAACCATTGTAGAGCCATTATTGCAGGAACTTGCAAAACGCGGGACTCCTTTTAGAGGACTTTTGTATCCGGGACTTATGATGACGACAGAAGGCCCCAAAGTAATTGAATTTAATGCACGTTTTGGTGATCCAGAAACAGAACCCTATATGCGCCTCTTGGAAAGCGATCTACTCCCACTTTTGAAAGCTGCATCTTCCGGTGACATTACCACTGTATCGCCGAGCTGGTACCAAGGCGCCGTTCTGTGCGTGATGATGACGTCAGGAGGGTATCCTCATACCTACAAAACGGGGTATGAAATCACGGGAGTGGAAACGGCAGAAGCTGGTCCTGAAGTGGTAGTTTTTCACGCGGGGACTGCAAAAAAAGATTCACTTCTCGTTACCAATGGTGGGCGCGTGCTTGCCGTGACTGCGCGAGGAGCAACACTAAAAGAAGCGCTTGAACGCGCGTACCGAGGCGTGTCAGAAATTCATTTCACCGATGCGTATTTTAGACGCGATATTGGAAAAAAATCACTCGAATAGTTTTATCAAATACTCATCAATTTCACGCTGATCTACATCATAAAAGTTTTTCAAATCGTTCTTTAATTTTGTTGCAAGTTCAACGCCCACGTATCGCCAGTGCCATGGCTCAAACACGTAGTACGCATTTCCTTTTGGGTAGGAGAGCACGAAGCCGTAGCGATGCGCGTTTGAGAGAAGCCATTGGTAGGCAAAGGTACCTTCAAATCCTTCCAATTTCCCCCCTATTCCCGTGGTAATAAAATCCACCGTGCTTCCGAGCTGGTGTTCAGAGTACCCTTGGTCTGCGGAGAAGGTATTTGAGCCACTGCCATAGGTCACCGTGTACGCGTTTTTAAGAGAGGCCTGTTCATCAAAAGAGCGGTACGCGGACACTACATACAGCTTTACTCCCGCGAGATTGGCAGCGTTTAAAAGGTCGCGCAAGTGCGGCCAGACGTCAATGTGCACTGACTCAGGCCGTGTTTCGTAGTAGAGAAAATTTGGGTCAATGGCGGCGAGTTTTGGAGGTGCGTAGTGTTCAGACAGGAAATAGACTTTTGAATACTTTTTTAGTAGCTCGGGGTCAGTTTCAGAAAGTTTTTCCAGCGTCGTTACTGATGAGGAAAGACTTCCTACTTCTTGCACCACCACGTTTCTAAAATTACCAAGCTCGTTTTGAACAGCGGAAAGGTTTCCGCGCTCCTTGTTCAACTCTTCAGCGAGGGACGCGTGCGTTTCAGAAATTGCTTCTTCCAAAATACGCGAAGTGAAGTCAAGTTCTTTCTGGAGCGCGTCAATTTTTTGTTGGCTACTCCACTCAACGTATCCAATGCCGCTGGCGAGCAGCACCGTAAGTGCTGCAATTCCCCAGTCACCACGGGGGATGTGTTTAAAAAACGCCAACAACCGCTTCATATAGAAGCAGTATACCAAAGCAGAATGACCGAGTGGGGAGCTGTTTGTATTAGCGAACGAAGGTGAGGGCTTTACCAAGGTGAACACCACGGCCGGTGCGACCAATGCGGTGCACGTAGTCTTCGTAGGTTCCCGGGAGGTCGTAGTTAATCACGTGTGACACGTGGTCCACGTGAATACCGCGCGCCGCAACGTCGGTCGCCACTAATACACGAACATCGCCGTCTTTGAATCGTTTCAAAGCGCGCTGACGCTGGCTTTGTGATTTGTTACCGTGGATTGATTCAGATTTAATACCGTGCTCGTTAAGCTCAATGCTCAACTTTTCAACACTGTGTTTCATTGATCCAAAAATAATGACACGAGTGAAGTCAGCTTGTTTTAAGAGCCCCGCAAGGACGGTGAACTTATCGTGGGGAGTGTAGTGAACTACATCCTGTTCAATGAGTCCCGTAATGTCTTTCTTTTTTACCGACACCGTGATGGGGTTTTTCAAAAAGTCGCTGATCAAACGTTCAATGTTTGGAGACATCGTTGCTGAAAAGAAAAGCGTATTTCGTGTTGCCGGTGTGTTTTTAAGAATGTCTTTGATGGGAAGAATGAATCCCATATCCAACATGCGGTCAGCTTCGTCCAGCACGACTGCCGAGAAGTATTTCGGATTGATAGCATTACGTTTTATTAAGTCTAGAATTCTTCCTGGCGTTCCAATGACGAAGTGATTTTTGCGTTTGAGGCGGCTTATTTGTTGCCACATGTTCGTTCCGCCGACACAGGTGGTTGAAAACAGGTGCATGCCGTCTGAAAGTTTTCGTAATTCCTGTTCTACTTGGAGTGCCAACTCACGCGTGGGGGTCATAATGAGTACTTCGCTCTTGTCGTCAGTCAGCGCACGGTTGATGAGGGGGAGTAGGAATGCGGCGGTTTTACCCGTACCGGTGTTTGCAAGACCCACGACGTCCTTTCCTTCCATAATGTGAGGAATGATTTGGTCTTGAATAGGAGTAGGGGTAGTGAGTCCTGAACGCTCTATCGCGCTCACCACTGGTTTTTGGAATCCAAAATCGTTAAAGAGGTGTGTATTTGTATATGCTTCTTCAGGTGTGTTTTTTACAGGGTTTTTGTTTATGTACTGTGACACGTCAAAGGTTGAGCGTGCTCTGCCACCCCCTCCACCGCCTCTTCGAAATCCACCGCGTGAGTTTCCGCGGTATCCACCGCCACTGCCACCTCCGCTTCTAAAACGAGATCCGGATGAGTACCCTCCAGCACTTCCACCGCCTGGTGCGCGAGGACGACGTGAAAAATTACCCCCGCGTGGCGAGGTGCTACTGTAGGGGCGTTTACTTCTAAAAGAGGACCCCCGAGATGTTCGGTTGTGTTGTTCCATTATTTTTTTGTTATTGATACCCGCCTGCGTCCTGTATAGGGAGGGAAAAGGGTAGTGCAGGAGTGTAATTGTGTCCGAAGTGATTCGGGAGCCAGAAGAGCCCCACACGAGTTTCTTAAGGTACTTGAATAATACTACACTATAGAAATACTGTCAATTAGTTGAATGAACGGTACCACACGCCTCCGAACGGAGTAGAGAGCCGTGAGCCAATTTTTGTTCTCGTGATCGCGTAGGCGAGACCAAACGTATTGAGACGTTTTGCAATTTCTTCTGCCAAGGTGCGCATGTAGGTGCCGCTCGATGATTCGCAATATAGTGTGGCGATCGAAAACTCGTCATTGGCGCGTGTTTGGAGCAATTCACCCCACCGTGCGCGTATAGGTTCGCGTCTGAAGTCTGCGCCGAGTGCTTTCCTGGGATCGGTGACCTGTGGTATAGAATTTATTTTTTCTAATATTTCTTTGTAAAGCGTAGCTCCCATTTTTGTTTCTATTTTTTCTAAACGCAGCGTGTATATAGAGGAAGTTTTGGTAGGGATTTCAATTTCATTCAAACGGCCCTCTAAGGTCCACTGGTGGAGCGGCTTTCCTTTAACGGGGCGCGATGAAAAAAGAGGGTAGGGAAAGCTCTGTTCCCCGATGAACGTACTGAGGATGGGACCAATACCTTTTTCTAAAACAATTTTTGGATTTTCGCTTGGTGTGGCGAGTCCCAGGATATCGCCCGTGTCGGAGCGAAACCCAAATAGAATTTGGAACCGGTACGCTTTATCAAGGCCGTGATACTTTTCTTGAACTTTACACTCGTCTCCAATAATAATAAGAAGTTTTCCGTCCGCCATAGGGTCGAGACGACCCGCGTACGCCAACGGCACGTCCGGCGCGAGGTGTGCCTCTTTCCGGTATTTCTCCACCACCTGAAGCGGAGTTTCTCCTATGTTTTTGTGTCGCACGACCCACTTTTTCATACGTTCTTCATTAGAACGCACTTACAAAATTCACGCAATCAAAAACCCCCGCACGTGCGGGGGTTTGAGCCTCGTCATTTTTATACAATCCTTATTCTCCCCTCATTCTCCGCCTCTCACTTTCCTGAAAAATAAGTGTACTTACTAACGCTGCAACAAAAGATGCCCCCAGACCAAACGAAAAATAATTTTCAATCCAATCTGGAGTTTCAACATCAAACCAATTTTCTACAGTGTCAAATACCGCATGAGATGTTTTATCGGCAATTTTTGCTATACCATAGACACCATATCCAATTGGTAGACCTAAAACGAATGCTTTATCAACGTTATTCATATTGAAATGATGTATACTATTAACAATATCATATTAATATATATATATGATTTTGTCAAGTTTTTCGGGTAAAAACAAAAAATAGCTCTCAACAGAGCCTTTATTTAAAGTGCGCGTTTAGGAAGGTGATGAAAGCCTCCCAGTCTGCTTCGCGGACACCGTGGTTGAGGGGACGCATAAAGAAGGCGAGAGGGTCTTGCGGCACAAAGTCAGTAAGTTCTTCTGCAGTAAATGAATCGATGCCTGTGTAAAGGCTGTATACGAATGAAGCGTCTCGTGCTGCCATAAAGGCGCCCTTAGGGTCTGCCCACTTGTCTTGGCGTGCTCCGGTAAGTAAAAGTGGGCGAGGCGCCATCATGGCAATTAAAAAGTGCTGGTCAACGGGGAGTTCTGTCTCGCGCCCCGCATAGGTTGAAAACTGATGATCAAACCAATAGGGGTAGTTTTTCATCATATCGGACACCGGTTCTCCCACAGCGCGCTGTGCAGGTTTTGCGCCCCCGGTGCCTGACTGGTGAGCGATAACCATATCCACGGACTCATCAAACGCACCTGCTAAGAGCGCTGCTTTTCCGTCTCGAGAATGGCCATAGAGTGCAACGCGATTTGCGTCAATACGCGGGTCGGTTTCTAAGGCATGCATCACCTGAGTGTAGCCCCACGCCCATGCAGCAATGACACCGGTTACGGGTTGTTCTGAAAGTTGAGAAAGGGTTTCTAGTGCGCGAGGTGCGTGTTCGGTGCTGTCAGGAACAAGACTTCCTGTGTAGAACGACGCGAGCGCGTACCCGTTTTGTATGAATGCTTCTACAGGAAATGACTCAATATACCTTCCAAGAATAAAGTGTTTGAGCGGTTCGGTTTCTTTATTATCGCAAATGCTTGGGTACACCGCTGGACGCGAAACACTGTACTCGGGAAATGCGGTGTGACTTGCGCAAAAACTAGCAGCGATAATGAGTGGCGCCTGTTCAACGTTCTTTGGTGTAACCAACACTACCGGAATGCGGAGCGTCTTCGTGGAGTCTTCTAACAGAACCTCTTCTACAGTAGCCGTGTCTCCGTATGCATGTTCGTCAACTATTCGACTCTCGCGACTCCACGATACATTTGCTTTGGGGAAGGAGCCATACACTTCACTTTCGAATAGTTTTTTAATATAGGGTTTTTGTTCCTCCCACACCTCGCTCGTTTCAATTGGCTTTTCCCCAACCAACTGCATGGTGAGTGAAGGGGAGAGCGTGTCGCGCGGAATTGTGTTTCCGGTAACGGTGAGAAATAGGTAGAAGCCTGAAAATACAAAAGCAACAAAAAGCAATATTCCTCCTATCGCAATATGGAGGATACGTTTCGTTTTTTTCATAGCTACATAGTAGCACTTCGCGTTTTTTGCACGTATAGGCGGTGGTCGGGTCGGATGAAGCACTGTATACTTGTTTTTTATGCAAGCAGTTATACTCGCGGCAGGAAAAGGAACGCGACTGAAACCATTGACTGATAATACTCCTAAACCACTACTCCGTGTCGGGAAAGAAGTATTGTTGGAATATATTTTGCGGGCGGTAGAACCTTTTGTAGACGACATCACGGTTATTACCGGATACTGCGAAGAGCAGGTATGCGCGTACATTGAAAAACGAAAGAACGCAGGCTCAGTGCGGTGCGTGGGACAGGGAAGTTTGGGAGGTACGTGGGGTGCGCTTGTTTCGGCGCGCGAGTTTATAAAAGATGAACCATTTTTGGTTTTAAATGGTGACGACTACATTGAAGCGTTTGATGTTGAAACACTCATTGCTCGCGCGCCGTCATGCGGGCTTCAGCAGGCAACGATGCCTGGGTACGAAGAAATTTTGATTGAAAAAGAGATGGTATCTGGGTGGCAGCCGCGCCGTGGAGACACCGCACTTTCTGCAACAGGGATGTATGCGCTGACCAAAGAGGTGTTTGAATTTGAACCAGTGTTTATGAATGAAACAGAAGCGGGGTTACCTCACACGCTGTTCGCACATCCTGAGTACGCCCTTCGCGCAGTACTCACGACGTCGTGGGTACGGGTGAACACTCACGAAGAGCTCGCTGCCCTTAAGGTGATGTTAGCTCAAAAAGACATGTAACAAAAACCCCCTGCGTGTGCAGGGGGTTTTTGTAGAACACTTTATTGCTGACTATTTCATGTGTCCTGAGACGAGCTTGGTCATCTCAAACATGGTTACTTCTGCTTTTCCACCAAAGAGCGGTTTCAACTTCTCGTCAGCGAGGATGTTGCGTTTATTCTTTGGGTTCTGAAGGTCGTTCTTTTTAATATAGACCCACATCTGCTTTACTACTTGTCCACGCGCCATAGGCCCCTTTCCAACTACTGCCTCTAGTTCTGGAGAGAGGTTAAGTGGTTTAAGAAGGGCAGGGTTTGCTTTTCGTACCATAATATATTGTCTAAATTAATTATCGTGTTGTTATATACACCGTATACAGTATAAAGTATCTAGCCAGGAGGGGAAGGGGGTTATACACGGGACAAAAATTACCTAAAAACCACTTATTTGACTTTCAAAATGCTTTTATATACTCTGAAAACATATGGCACAAAGATCACTTGATGGCGTTATATCGGCTGGAGCTGCTACACAGGGAGGATTTGACACTCGGGTGCTCTTTTTAGGCGGGGCTGCGGTTCTAGCTGCGCTCGGCGTTGTTGAAATGTTGAAAAATATGTCTCCTGAAATAGCCAATGCGCTTGGGGATGCGTGGGGAAAGAATTTTGATACAAAAGAGGCCAGTGATGCTACTGAAGTTACAAAACCAGCTTCTGGCGATGAAGACGGTCATAAACAGAAAGAAAAATGTACGTTGTGCGATCGACCAGCAACCAACGGTACACTTTGTTGGGTGCACGCTGGTTCAGCAGATTAAAAAACCGCCCCTAGAGGCGGTTTTTTGTATACTATTGCTTTAAAAATAATCCGTGTTAAATTCAGTTCGTGAATAAACCGCTTCTCGGTGGCGAGTCTCTTAATTCTTCAGCGTATGGTGCTGGTGCAGTTGCCGGTAGTCATACTGAAACCGGACGTCAAAGGGTTTTTATCTATGGTTTGCTCGCAGCAGCAAGCATCGCAGTTGTGCTGACAGCAAAGAATGTAATGTTCGGTGCTGAAGACTTTATCCCTTCAACTATTCCAGAAGGGTACACTGAAGATACCAATGGAGAATATGGTGATTGTATTGACGGAAAACCACACTGGCTCCTCCCTTCTTTTATTACAGAGTTTTTTCATCCTGAACTTGGGAAGATAGACGGTGAATTTGCCTACTGTTTTAAATGTAGTAGTGCTGTTCAAAAAATAAAATAATTTCATTCCGCGCTACAATGCGTGCATGATTTCCCTTGGGGTACGTGAACGGCGATTTTTGAGGTATGTTGCCATCAGCGGCACAACCTTTTTATTTGATCTCGCCTTACTGTGGGTCTTTGTGGAGGCATTTGATATGCACTACCTCCTCGCTACCGCACTCGCGCTTTTGATCGCGGTTTCGTTAAACTACCTCGTCAGCCGTCGGTGGGTGTTTCAACTGACGGAGCGGAAGTTTTCCCACGGATATTTTTATTTTATTAAATTTGCCCTCATTGGCATGACCGCAACCACGGGGCTGATGTGGATGGTTACGTCCTACACTATGCTCCACTTTTTGGTGGGCAGAACCATCGTGGCGCTTTTCGTGGGAAGTGCCAACTACGTGCTCAATCTCTATTTAAATTTCAAGGTAGTAGGGAAGGCGCTCAAGTAACTGTGCATAAACGAATGGTGTCTTGAAAGGAGAGGCATATACTTTTGGAGATGTCCTTGGTGGCTATACGAGAGAGGGAGAGTATCTACCCAGTTGTTCTCTTTTCATTGTTTGCGAGTGGAGTACTTATAACTTTGATAAAATTACTCAATCAGGAAAATGGGGGATTGGTGACTGAGTATAGTGCATTTGACACTAGAGAGGTGTCTCGAGACGGGGAGCACGCAGTCGGCACTCAGGAACAGTGGGACGAAAAGCACTGCATCAATGGTGGACGACACGAGATGAACACCAGCGGATATCAAGTGAGCAAAGGACACCTGCGACTCCGCTGGGACTGCGAGAACTGCCCCTACTGGTATTTGACGTAAGGAATCGCGTGCATAGTTTCCTACGTATTGGCATATCCATAGAGTTTTTTATTTTTTTTCACTGCTCCGCGGGTAAAGGCTTTTGCCCGCGTTCGCAGGTTATAAAAATAATAGCGCCACGAGGGCGCTTTATTTTCTATAACTGCTCCGCGGGTAGGACTCGAACCTACAACCAACTCCTTACACGCATTCCTAAAGTTTCCTAAAGGCGTGGACTATATCACGACCGGATCTCGGTCTTTCGGTATCTAGTCTCTACGGTGCCCAAAATTTTCATATATGAAAATTTTGGTTCCCTCGGTATTGGCATGATCATCTCTGGTTTTAGCGTTCACCGATATCCCGAAATTTGCAATACGGATTCCTCCGTAAGGCTGCCTTTTGACAGGGAGCTGCTCTACCATTGAGCTACCGCGGAATATGTAATCCCCTTGGAGGGATATTGTTTCCGCGGTGCGATGAGCTACTACGACGAGAGAGGGAGAAAACGAGAGTTTACATCCTCATTTTTCCCGAACGACGTCGGAGCAAGGTTTTTTGTCTAGCAAATAACCTTACCGCGGAATACTCGTCATTCTATCCAAAATTCAGGCTAATGCCAAGAGCATTTTTATCATTAGTTGTTGTTTTTAGCAGTACAATATCTTTATGGCTCAAAAAGCGATTCTCTCTGGTACGGTGCATACGGTACCGCCTGATGTACGAAAGGCGATCGCGGGCAACCCGCGATCTCGAACGTTGTGGCAGGACATTACGCCACTTGCGCGGAACGAGTGGATTTGTTGGATAACGTCCGCCAAAAAGTCTGAGACCAGAGTGCATCGGATAGCGGTGATGCACGACAAGTTTAAAATGGGCGAGCGCCGACCATGTTGTTGGGCAGGGTGTCCGCATCGGGGAGTATAGAAATATTAGTTTTCGTAAAAAAGATTTGTTGTTTCTGTTGAAATTTGTTTTATATCATTAATGTCAATAATCAAAGGGGCCTGTTGGATATTTTTATTTGAAATATTCTTTACTAACGTGTTCTCCCAACTTGCCACTTTTTTAATTACCACGGTGTATGTTTTTCTTTTTTTTACTAAGTACCCTTCTTGAGAAAGCTCTTCGAATGCCTCTTTAATGGTTGGTAGTTCGAGTGCCTCAAATAGAAAGTAATTTTTTGTTATTCCGAAACCGTGGGATTTATCAGTATTATTGACCATTATTTTTGCTATTTCTAATGGAGTTACCTGCATTGGTGCGCGTTGCGCAATATGGAATAAAATAATTGTTTTCCACGCACCTCTCTGAATCTTTTTAAAATTTACTTCTGATCCTTTGAGTAAAATACTGCAGGCGAGCATGCTCAACCACGCCCGAAACCATGTCTCCTCACTTGTTAGGTAGTATTGGTTTGATGATTGGGGGAGATAAAGACGATTAAACCTTACTGCGAACCCTCTCCCTGCGAGCGCGTCGTTAACCATCGCACGTGTTAGAAATTCTCCCGGGAAAAGAAGATCAGGACTAAATCCATATTTTTTATGTATTCGAATGTATTGTTGCGCGAAATTTAAACACTTATTAAAAAGTTGTTCTTTAGTATTGTGTAAAAGTAAATTATCGTTGAACAACAATACTGCGTCTAAGTCGCTTTTCCCAAGTACTCCTCCTCCGTAGGTAACGCTTCCCGATAAAAATATATATTCCAAGTCAGTTTCAAAAATACTTTCTGCACTTCCGGTGATGTCGTCTTTTATTTCTTGTAGACTGTGTCCCTTGTAAGCAATAAGATATTCAAAAATATCTCTCTGAGGTAATGTTGGTTTAGATATCAGTTTTCCTTTGTGGGCTATGAAAGAGCTGTACGTGCCATACCCGCCATAGGGTTTTGTTCCTCTTTCTACACCATATGCGTGAAGGTGTGTATTTCTGATGATTGAATCTTCTCTATGAAATTGTTCAGAGCGCAAAATTTTGTCTTCATCTACTAGTGTGTCAACAAAGTTGCTCTGCCCATAAACCGTTATGTATGCAGCCTGCTTCCGATAGTTTTCATTTTCAAAGTAGTTTTTCAAATCTTGATCGTCTTTATACCGCTGAATAACAAAGACCGGTGCAAATAATTCTTTGTAATTTCCACCAGTGTCAAGTGGTTTTAAAATAATTGTGGGTTCTAGAAGATTTTTTTCTGGGTATGAAACCCCTGGTGCCTGTGGGTCTAGATACGCTCTCATATCTTTTAGCGAGTCCATTGTTTCAAGAAAATGTTTTTTTTCTAAGAATGGTCCAACCGTTGTTTCTTTTTTTCTATAGTCACCAGTTTTTGTGCGCTTCAGCACACGGTGAAGTTCTTTGAGAAATTGATTAAAAATCGCGCTCTCCACAAGAATGGCATTTGGGGCTGCGCAGTCACCTCCTTGGTTATAGAGCTGGACCTCAGCCACTCCCTTTACGGCGTTTTTTATGTTTGCTTCTTTTGTAACGACTACGGGGTTATGACTTGAACCATTCCCAATAAATAAAACTTCGTCGCCAAACTTTTTCTGCGTTGCAAGGGCGTTCTCTGAACTACCTGTAAAAATCACTGCATCAGTGTGAGTCGTTGAATGTTCTTCCGTAAAAGATTCACGTGATTGATTTGAGATAAAAATATTTGGAAAGTATGTATCAAGTGAAATTACTTTTGAAAGTTTGTTCATCATTCCCCATGCAATGTTTGGTGGGCGCACAAATACCTCCTCGGCCATTAGTGATGGAATAATTGCAAAAGAAGTAAGTGTGTAGAGGGGTTGGTTGATAGGTAAAAAAGTAACTACTTTTTTTGTTTTTTTTACGAAATAGTTTCCATTTTCATTTAAATTTTCAAGCAAATCTAATGTTCTTTTTATTTCATCTTCTGCTACCATGCGAGTTTCGTACGTAGTGAGTATCGAAAGAATATTTTTTTTATTTCGTTTTATAAACGAAGCAAATTTTTTGGTTAGCGCGAATGTCTTTTCAACATCTATAACGTGGCGCTGGTCTTTTTTTAGTAACGTGTATACTTTGTAGTCGTAAAATTTTCCGTATCTTTTTTCATCTTTTTGGATGAGACCTTCTTCAGTGAATCCCAATTTTTCGGGTATGCGACAACTTCGTGTATTTTGTGTGTCGCACAAAATAGTAATCCGATTCATATGGAGATTATTAAAAGCAAAAGCGGTTAGTTTTTTAACCGCGGCAGTTATTATTCCTTTCCCGTTTAACTCCTCTGTAAGCCAATACCCAATGCTGACTTTCTCACTTTCGTTGTCAATCGCATTAAAACCAATTGCACCAGCGAGCACTCCGTGATGCCAAATGCCCATATCAAAAGTAGTTTTTTTTGAGTAGTCATTAATACATTTTTCGATGTATCTTTTGCTGTCCGTAACTGTTTTTGTTTTATCTACCCAGAGTAACCATCGCCGTAAGTGATTACGATTTTTATCTACGAGAGCAAAGAGTGCGTTCGCATCTTTTTTTCTCCACCGACGTAATACTGTTTCGTCTGAAAGAGTGATTTCTTTTGGAAATTCGTACATAAAAAAATACTATCATAGAAAGGAAAAAACATTTTTACCCGTTTTCGTACGCCAACTGCAAACGTGTACAATGAACGCATGCGCTACGCGTTTATGGTGTTAGGGCTCGGGTTTCTCGCGTTGTTAATAGCGCTCTGGGTCCTCTGGTAGAGTGTGGGTATGATTACACTTTTTGTAAAAATGACCTGTCCGTACTCGTTAAAAGTTTTAAAGGTTGTTGAAGGGTTGCAGGTTCCTGTCACCTTAAAAAATATTGCTGATGCGGGAGTTGCTGATGAATTGATAACGCTCGGAGGGAAACGCCAGGTTCCCTATATGGTTGATGATGAGCGTGGTATTTTCATGTATGAGTCAAACGATATTGTGAGCCACCTTTGTCAACATTTTGACGGTGACCCTGCGGAGTTTGGAGGCGATGTACCAATGCACGTGTGTCCCATTGACTAGCAATGTATCCCGTTAGAAATCACGAACACATGCATCGCACCACAACGACTTTTTATTCAGTCTCTTCTAACGCTCTAGACACAATGGGAATCACCCCGTTCGTGTTCTATTTCTAACGGGATGTACGTACAGGTTGTCGTAACGCCGGGGGCTAAGAAGGAGCGATGTGAAAAGACGGGAGACGCTGCTTTTACCGTGTCTGTACGGGAACCCGCCGAAAGAAATATGGCAAATCGGCGGGTTGTTGAGGTGATTGCTGAGCACTTTAATGTGCCCCCTTCGCGGGTGAGGATTATTTCTGGGCATCGGTCGCGGAAGAAAGTGCTTTCCGTGGAGGAGGGTGGGCTATAATAAAACTATGGAAATAAAAATTAAAACAACAGGTTCAGTGGTGATGACGGATGAGCTCCGAGCATTTATTGAAAAGAAGTTAGAAAAAGTGAGTATTTTTGTACGAAAAGACGACGCGGCGATTGTTGAAGTTGAAGTGGGAACGACGAGCGCGGGGCAGCGAACAGGGGACGTATATCGTGCTGAAGCACATATCACCTTTTCGGGTGGCGACGTGTACGCTGACGCAATCACTAACACACTCCACGGCGCCATTGATAGAGCCGTGTCTGAGGCACGACGTGAATTGAAAAAGAAGAAAGGAAAGGACCGCGACATGGTGCGGAAAGGTGCGTCTGAAGTGAAAAAGTTTTTTAGGACGTTTGGCAAATAAGCAAGCTTGCTCCCATCACTTGCTCAAGAGAGGAAATGCATTTCCTCTCTCTTCGCTCGTTCGGTAGTAGATGGCTTCGGACAGCAGAGTGAGTTTGGGGTACGGATAATTTTTTGCTAAAAATTTCCTCACTCTCAAACCAGTCGTTTTCCGAGAGCCCCCAAACTCACCCCGCAGTCCCCACTTAGGAAGCGGTTGTGGAGTGTATGAATTTTTTGTAGTCTATTTCTTTTTTACCTTCAGGAATAACGAGAAGTGGTGTAAAAACGCCGTTGCTGTATTCTGCGTCAGTAATTTTTACCCGCATTTTTTTGCCTGCTTTTTCAACAAAGAAAAAAGTTCCTGGCCACACGTCGTACGCGCAGTATTTTAAATAGTTTTTATACCCGTCGTCAGTAAGTGAAATTTCTCCATCCGCTTTTTCTATTTTTGCCGTAAATGTTGCCAGGTCGTGGTTTTGAGCTTCCGGAGAAATGGTCTCGTCTAACCACGGGGGACAGGTTTCTGCTAGAAGTTCGCCGCCAATGGTCGCGAGCATTTCTTCAAGGAGCGAGGATTTGAGCGGCCACTCTTCGGGCGTTACTGATGCTTGCGCAAGGAGGGGACCGTGATCCATTTTTTCGTCAATCAACATTATGCTGACCCCGATGTTTTTTTCATCAGCGAGTATTTGGCTCGGAATAGGAGAGGCACCACGGAATTTGGGAAGGAGTGAAGGGTGGACGTTAATAGTTCCTTTTCGCGGGAGGTTTATTAGTTCTTTTGGAATAAGTTTTCCGTACGCCGCCACTATAAAAAGATCCCACTCAGAGTTCAAGAGTAAATCCATCGCTTCATCCTCTTGGCTAAACCCCGAGGTTTGACCAGAAGGGTCAGAGGAAGATTTTGTTTTGAGAGAAAGTGGTTCTAGCACGGGGATGTCGCGCTCGGTTGCCCACACTTTAACCGGTGAAGGTTGAATGAGAAGACCGCGCCCCTGAGGTTTGTCTGGCGCAGTGACTACAATATCGGGGACGATGCCTCCTTTCTCTAGAGCATCAAGAGTCCACACGGCAAACTGTGGCGTCCCGAAGAAAACAATACTGGTGTCTGATGAAAATTTTTTTATCATATATGATAAAAATTATGATATATCATAATTTTTTATTTCTGAGTTGATTTGATTATTCATTCTTTTTTGTTTCTTTTTTCAGCAGGTACGGGATGTTCAGGGCGGGCAAGATCATAGGCATTATCAATAAAGAGTATTCCATTGAGGTGATCTATCTCGTGTTGAAAAATTTGAGCCATCAATCCTCCACTTCCTCGTTCAAACTTCTTTCCCTCTGGGGTGTAGGCGCGTACTTTTGCCTTGCTGCTACGTACAATTTTCCCGTAGAGGCCTGGTACCGAGAGACACCCCTCTTCTAGGGTTTCTTTTTCATGCGAGAGTTTTAGAATTTTGGGATTTATGAACGCAACGTCGGGGTCTTCAAGGTTCCGTTCACCACCCGTTACCACGAACCCCGATACTACAAAAATGCGATAGGGGATGGCAATTTGTGGCGCGGCGATAGCAACTCCGTTTGAGGTTGCACGAAGCGACGCACTCATACGTGACACCATATCGGCGAGTTCTTTCGTGCCGAACATTTTTTTTGGTACTTCCTTTGCTGCTTCGCGCAAAACGGGCGCGCCTTCAACCACAATTTCATCGGGCATAGAAACAGTATACAAGAATCAGTTATCGGTGATAAGTTATCAGGAATCAGTATTTTTACTCATTACTCGTCACTGTTTACTGGTTGCTAGCTGTTCGTTGTTTCTTTACACAATCTCATCAGGGTCTATGGTAATGGCTACCTCGTAGGGAAGGGTTTTTAGCGTTTCTCTGAGGCGACTGTGCGGCCAGAGCCCTTTTTCAAGGCGTATGACCGCGCGGGAGAGGTAGCGGTTTTTACCCACCTGGCGCGCGGGTAGGGGTCCCACCAGGTCCCACCCCGTGAGGAGTTCTTTGATAGTGTCGCTCATTTTTTGAACTGCGCGTTCGGTTCCGACCCACGTGAGTCCCACAAAGGTAGCAAAGGGTGGATAGAGGAATGTTTTTCGGTCGTGAAGTTCACGGCGAATAAACTCAGTGGGATTTCCCGTAGCGATTGCACGCATTACTTCGTGGTCACTCTGGCGCGTTTGAATGATCATTGTTCGTTCGGTGCGGTCACGAAGAAAAAAGAGCGTGGAGAGCGCGTACTCGTGTGCTCTCCACGCGGTTTGGGAGAGAAGTGAGTCAATGGAGGCAACGACGGAGAGTTCTACTGGTTCAGTGAGGTAGGGTAGTGCGCGTTCAGTTCCCACTAAAAGTGCGCCGCTGGTATTAAAAAATTGCGCACTAATTTTTTTTGCTTTGGCGTGTGTGTCGGCGGTGTCGGCGGTCAACACAAATACATTTGATTCTTTAAAGCGAAGCGCGAGCTCTTCAACCACACGGTCAATCCCGATGCCGAGCGAGGTGAGGTTCCAGCTTCCACACGAGGAACATGAAATGTTTGCGGGGAGTACCGCGCCGGAGTAGAAGGACACGAATACATTTCCGGCTTCAGTTTTATGGAGTGTCATGGGAGCACCACTGGCGGGGTCTACCACGGGCGCTCCACAGTCGTTACATACGGTCAAAGGAGCGAGCCCTCGGCGAGCGGCGTAGATAAACACCCGTGAGCCTTTCTTTAGTTCTTCTCGGATTGTGTTTTCAGTACGTTCGGTGAATACAGAAAATTTCTTTTTTGCGGTGGGCACTCCTTCAACAGATTTTTTTCGAGCGTCTTCTACCATAACGCGCGCGCGGTTTTGTGATGACACCTGCAAGCGCATTAACTCTTCTACCCTCCCTTCTTCCAAACGTGCGCGCGTTTCAGTGCGAAGAGGGAAGTCGGCCACGAGAAGTCGGGATCCTTGTTTTTTGGCGAGCTCTTCTGCAGCGACGCGCGCATCAATATATGGTCTTTCTCGTCCGCGGTAGCTGCGCGCACTCTCGCGTTCAATGAGGTACGCGTGAATGTTTGCCCGTGGCACGGCAAGAAAAGATGGGGTAACAATAATGAGCAATGGCTCCGGATCCTCCACGACTCTCTTCCACGTCGCCTGTGCTGTTTTTTTGCTGGCGAGCGAGGTAAGAAGTACCACCTGTTCTTCAATACCGCGCCTGAGTTCTTGGTACAGCGTCTCTGCTTCAACGAGCGTGGGAGCGAGAAGCACCACCGACTCGCCGCGTGCGAACGCCTCACGCGCGGTGTTGCGGTACATACGCACGCGCTCACCGTACTCTGCCTGGAGCACAACGATGTCCGAGGCGGTGTCGTCATTTCTTTTTTCTTCAGACGACTTTTCTATACCGAGTGAGCTCTCCATGAGCGCACGGGGGGAAAAGTAGGAAAGAACACTGGAGAGCGGTAGCGCGTGGTACTCGCTGATACTTTCAAAGGCACGAATGGTTGATTCAGGAAAAATTCTTCGCACCGTTTTTGGTTCCAATTTTTTTAACACGTAACTACTTTCGCGTAGCTCTAAGCGCGCTTCGCGCGCCTCGGTGGAAACAACAACGAGCGCGGGTATTTTTTTACCGCGCACGGGGGCGTCAATAATAACTCCTGGGGGGAGGTTCTTTTTAGAAAAAAAAGTAAGACTATCTTTGAAGGCACCACGCGCAATCGGTACTACTTCAATGACATACATACTGCGAGTGTACCACTCGCCGATTCTGGTTGATAGTGGTTAGTTTTTAGTCTGAAGAACCACTGGTACAATATCAGTTATGAGTTCGTTTATCGTTGAAGGACTGGCGGGAAAAGCGTCGCTTGAGGGCTCGGTTGCCATACGTGGCGCTAAAAATTCCGTGTTGCCCATTATGGCAGCCTCGTTGGTCGTTCCTGGAGAAACTATTCTTACCAATGTCCCTATGATTGCTGACGTTGCTTCTATGGCGTCTTTATTGGAAGGGGTGGGAGCGTACGTGACGTGTAAAGACAACCAATGTTCAGTGCGTACTCAAGACGCGCGTGGAAGCGTGTTGCAATCTGATGTCGCTAAACGGTTACGCGCGAGCGTTTTGTTAACAGGCGCGGTGTTGGCACGAACAGGAAAAGTAGTGTTTCCCCACCCTGGAGGGTGTGTGTTAGGGTCGCGTCCGATTGATCTTTTTTTGAGCGGGTTCACGGCGCTTGGAGCAGTCGTCACTGAAACCGAAGAAATAACGACGATAGAAGCACCACAGGGGATGGTGGGAGGAGAATTATTTTTCCGCGTACCGTCGGTCACGGCGACTGAAACGTTTATGATCGCGGCAACGTTAGCGAAGGGGCCGGTGACGTTAAAAAATTGTGCCATGGAACCTGAAGTGGTGGTACTCGCGGCGTATCTAAAATCGCGGGGTGCTGACATTGAGGGAGAGGGAACACCCACCATTCTGATCCGTCCCTCGCACCTTGAAGCAAACTCCACGCCTTTTATCATAAATCCCGACCGGATTGAAACAGGAAGTTTTTTAATTCTCGGTGCTCTCTTGGGAAAAGACATTACCATTACCAACACTAACCCCGCGCACTGTGAGGCGCTCATTGATACATTGTGCGCCATGGGAGTGTCTGTTCACACGACGCCAACTGAAATTCGCGTTTCGCGTCCAGACATTATTAAAAGCGCTTCTATTCGCACGCACGAGTACCCTGGATTTCCTACCGACCTTCAGGCGCCCATATCAGTATTATTGACACAAGCAGAAGGAGAGAGTTCCATTCTTGAAACTATTTTTGATGGGCGCTTAAACTATACGCAAGAGTTGGTGCGTATGGGTGCGGACATCAGTGTGGTAAATCCGCACAAGGCGCTCATAAAAGGCCCTTCACTACTTAAAGCGCGAGACATTGACGGGCCGGACATTCGCGCAGGACTCGCGTTCCTCCTCGCCGCAGCGACCGCTTCCGGTACATCAAAGATAGGCAATGCGCACTTGATTGACCGTGGGTATGAAGCTATTGATGAAAAATTGAGCGCGCTTGGGCTTTCTATAAAACGAGTAGCGTAAATTTAGGGGCGTTCACGAATACGTCCAAGCCAGCCGGCGGTTGCTAGTCCAGTAGCTAGAACTATTGAAATAAGTATCCACGCGGGTAGCCATTCGGGGAGTAGGGGTTCTCTTTCCATATTTGTATAGTCCCACTGACTTTATTTTTGTCAACGCTCTTTTTTACTATAGGGGATTATCGCCTATACTGTACCTATGTCATTTTTTTCTCCACGACTTGGAATTGACCTCGGTACCACCACGACGCTGGTGTACGTGCCAGGTAAGGGAATTGTGCTCAATGAACCTTCAGTGGTTGCGGTGTCTCAAAACGATCGTTCAATTTTAGCCATTGGCGCGGAAGCGAAGGAAATGATCGGGCGTACCCCTGAATCCATTGTGGCGTATCGCCCGATGAAGGACGGCGTCATCGCTGACTACCGTGTGACCGAAGCAATGCTTAAATACTATTTGAAAAAAGCACTCGGTCCGTGGAATTTGTTTCGCCCCGACGTCATTGTGTCAGTGCCCGCGGGGGTCACGTCAACGGAGCGTCGCGCAGTTGTTGAAGCAGCACTTCGCGCGGGCGCCAAAGGCGCGTTTGTCATTAAAGAACCTATTCTTGCGGCAATTGGCGCGGGCATTCCCATCCACGAACCACGCGGACATATGATTGTTGATATTGGCGGGGGGACGACCGACGCTGCCGTTATTTCTTTGGGAGGCATTGTGGCATCTACCTCGGTGAAGTGCGCGGGGAATCGCATTGACCAGAGCATTGCTGACTATATTAAAAAAACCTACAACCTAGCCATTGGTGATAAAACCGCGGAAGATATAAAAATCCAAATTGGTTCCGCGGTACCACTTGAAGAAGAACTCACCATGACCATAAAAGGGAGAGATATTCTTTCAGGACTACCGCGTACGGCAACGGTGGGCACGAATGAAATTGTGCGCGCCATTTCGCGCGAACTTCGCGAAATGATAAAAGCAATGAGAAATGTTTTGCAGGAAACGCCACCGGAGCTGGCAGCGGATATTATTGATAACGGCATCATTATGACTGGCGGTACATCACAACTTCGGCATTTTCCTGAACTTGTTTTCAGACGAACGGGAGTGCCCGCGGTGATGGCAGACGAAGCAGCGTTTTGCGTTGCCAAGGGAACGGGTATTACGCTTGACCATTTGGACACGTACAAAAAAACGATGACCAACAAATAGTTGTTAGTTTATAGTGGTTAGTGTCTAGTAAAAACATGGATGAACTTCAACAGTTACAACACACAGAACATTTTGCTCCGGCGTACCTCATTTTTGGAGCTATTGAACAAACGTTCGGAGAAGTAAAAAATATGATAGAGGCGCGCACCGGAATTCATCTGCGCGCTGACACGCACTGCACGACGCATGACGTGTTTGGTGTAGACGAAGCCCGCGCGGTGTTATCATTCGCGCTTTTAAAACCTCTCGGAGGTAAGAAATATATCGCGATTGCCAGCAACCAAATGACTGAAGAAGCGCAGCACGCGCTTCTTAAACTTGTTGAAGAAGGAAAGGGAAGTTCGGTGTTCTTTTTTATGGTTCCTCACGGGGCGTTTATACTCCCTACGCTCATTTCACGCGGCGTCGTGTTGAAAGTAACTGACCAGAGTACTGAGGTGCATGACCGGGGAGAATCGTTTCTCCGTATGAGTTACGCCGAGCGTTTAGCGTTTGCTGAACAGTTGACCAAAAATCACGACCGAGAGGGCGCGCGAAATTTGGTGAGAAGTCTTTTAACACTTTCAAAAATAAAAAAATTTTCTCCCGCGCTTGTGCGGGATCTCTTAGAAGCGGACCAGTATTTAAAACTTACCGGCTCTTCAGTGAAGGGCGTGGTGGGGCACCTTGCGCTTGTATTGGGTTAAGCTCCCGCTAAGCCATCTCCACTGTGAATTGGACAATCTAAAATGCCTGAAATTTTACCCGTTCCCGCGCACAAAAAAGGACACCCTTCGCCACCCGGAGTGCTAAGTTGTATGAAGTAAGCCAGACCGTACGATGCAACTGTCGCTAGAATTGCTGCAGCGCCAAGCGTTTTTGTGTGAGCTTCCTCTTTTGTCTGTGCAATAGCTTCTCCTGCCATATAAATAAATAATACACTATCAATTTTATTTTGTCAAATAGCGATACTTTTTAACTTCCCACTTCTTTTTATACCCCGTATACTTATGGAATATGGCACACCAAACAGTAAATTTACAAAAGAGTATTGAAGAGACTAAAAAATGGTTTCAGGATGAGTTGGGAACGCTCCGAACAGGGCGCGCAACACCTGCGCTTTTAGACAGCGTGCAGTTAGAAGTGTACGGAAGTCGAATGAAATTAAACCAGGTGGCAAGCGTGATGGTGTCTGACGCGCGTTCGCTGTACGTAACTCCCTACGACCTCACTCAGGTAAAAGCAATTGAAAAAGCTATTTCGGTTGCTGACTTAGGGGTGTCGGTGGGGAGCGATGAAAAAGGGGTGCGCGTTTCTTTCCCTGAACTTACCTCTGAACGTCGGCAACAGCTCATAAAGTTAATGCGCGGGAAGTTAGAAGAAGCGCGTATTGCTATAAAGAAAAGACGGTCCGAAGAAATGGCTCTTATTGAAAAAGCACAGAAAGATTCTGAGATGGGGGAGGACGATGCCAGGCGTGCGAAAGACGACGTTCAAAAATTGATTGACGCGGGTAACAGAGTTTTAGAAGAACTGGCAGATAAAAAAGAAGCGGAGCTTTCGAATTAGGTGTTAGTTTTTAGTGGTTAGTTGCTAGCAGAACAAAAAATGAGTTTCTGAGTTAGAATGTAATTGCTAACATCTAGCACCTAACCACCAGCCACTTCTTATGTCTGTTTTTATATTTATTATTGTTCTCCTTGCACTCGTAGTATTCCATGAGCTCGGGCACTTTTTTGCGGCAAAAGCAGTGAAAATGAAAGTGCTGGAATTTGGTGTTGGGTTTCCTCCAAAAATTTTTGGAAAAAAGTTTTCTCCTGATGGGACTGAGTACAGCGTGAATTGGATTCCGTTTGGGGGGTTTGTGCGCATATTTGGTGAAGATCCAAAAGATATGAGCGAGCCCGGCGCGTTTACTCAGAAAACTCCGCTTGCGCAGGCGTTTGTTTTGTTTGCAGGACCGTTTGCCAACATTGTTCTTGCCGTCCTCCTTTCTGCGGTTGCGTTTATGGTAGGTGCGACGGCAGTTATTGATTCGTCTAATGAAGGGCAAAATGCGCGTGACGTTCGAGTGGTGGTGGGGCAGGTGCTACCAGACTCTCCCGCGTCACGCGCGGGAATACAGCCGGGAGACGAAATTGAATCACTAACGGTTGGCGGCACGACGTACCTCATTTCAAAACCAGAGCAGGTGAGTGAGATAGTGTCGGGGACAGGAGAACCTATTACATTTTCACTTATTCAGAATGGTGAAAAAAAATCTATTGAAGTGCAAGCCGTTTCAGGGTTGATTGAAGAAGATCCAGCACGCCCCGCGATTGGGGTGGCGACCGCGCTCATTGGCGTAGTGTCGTACTCACCACTTCGCGCATTTGCTGAAGCGCTCGTAACGACGGGAGATAATGTTGTGTTTATTGTCGTCTCGCTCGGAACTCTTATAGGGAGCGCGCTCACCTTAACCGCAGACGTATCACAAGTAGCGGGGCCGGTGGGCATCGCGTCCTTAGCCGGTGAAGCAGCAGCGTTTGGGTTAGGTTCGCTTCTCTCGTTTGCCGCGCTCCTCTCCATTAACCTTGGCATTATTAACCTCCTTCCGTTTCCAGCACTCGACGGCGGGCGGTTACTTTTTTTAGGAATAGAGTCCGTGACACGAAAGAAAATACCCGTACGCGTCGCGGGAGTATTAAACACCGCGGGGTTTGGAATTCTCATTCTCCTTATGGTTGCTGTTACCGTGGGGGATGTAGCGCGCCTTTTGGGGTAGGTTTTTGTCAGGCGGGTACGGTATAATGCCTCTCTATGAGGCAATCACAGCTTTTTACTAAAACTCGCCGTGAGGCTCC
>JBBTSO010000005.1:39163-186221 GCA_038064695.1 Patescibacteria group bacterium
AATGCCTCTCTATGAGGCAATCACAGCTTTTTACTAAAACTCGCCGTGAGGCTCCTGCGGATGAGGTTTCAAAAAACGCGCAGCTTTTGATACGGGCGGGTTTTGTCTATAAAGAAATGGCGGGGGTGTACGCATTTTTGCCATTGGGGTTACGCGTCCTTGAAAATATAAAAAATATTGTGCGCGAGGAAATGAATGCGGCGGGTGGACAGGAATTAATTATGACCGCGCTCCAACGCAAAGAGTTGTGGGAAAAAACGGATCGCTGGAGTGATGAGAAAGTTGACGTGTGGTTTAAGTCAACGCTCTCCGCGGGAGGCGACGTTGGGTTTGCGTGGTCACACGAAGAACCTATTTCCGACATGATGAAAGGATACTTGGAGAGTTACCGTGATTTACCCGTGTACGTGTACCAGTTTCAAACAAAACTTCGTAACGAGCTTCGCGCTAAAAGTGGCGTACTCCGCGGGCGCGAGTTTGTGATGAAAGATCTCTACTCTTACACGACCGACGCGGCGCAGCATAAAGAAATTTACGAAGCGATGATTCAGGCATATCAAAACGTGTATCGTCGTATTGGGTTAGGGGACATTACGTTTCTTACGTTTGCATCAGGAGGCGCGTTCACCCAGTTTAGTCACGAGTTTCAAACCGTGTCTGACGTCGGCGAAGATATTATTTATATTGATACCGAAAAACGAATCGCGGTAAATAAAGAAGTGTACACCGACGAGGTGCTGGCGCACATTGGTTTGGAGAAAGAAAAATTAATTGAAGCAAAATCAATAGAGGTGGGGAACATTTTTGATTTTGGTGGCTCAAAATCAGAACAGTTGGGCTTGATGTTTAAAGATGAAACGGGCGCTTTGAAGCCGGTTTATTTAGGTTCATACGGTCTTGGCATTACCCGTGTTATGGCAACGATTGCTGAGGTTATGTCGGATGATAAGGGGCTCGTGTGGCCGGAGGGAGTATCGCCTTTCCGCTACCACCTGGTGTCGCTTGCGGGAGCGGACGAAACACTTCGCGCGCGCGCCGATCAACTGTACGACACGCTCACTGAGGCGGGGATTTCAGTTTTGTATGACGATCGCGAGCAACGCGCGGGAGAAAAATTTGCCGATAGCGATTTGATAGGAATTCCATTCCGCATTGTGGTTGGGAAAAATAGTACCGACACTTCGTTTGAGGTAGTCACGCGTTCATCAGGTGAAACTCGCACCATGAGCAAGGACGAATTGCTGCAGCACTCATGAAATGGAAACTCCCCAAACACATCACCGATCGATTCTCGCTTTCAGTAGGAATTGATTTAGGCACCGCAAACACGCTCGTCTATGTGCGCGGTAAAGGAGTACTCATTACTGAACCGTCGGTGGTTGCCGTAAACCAAAAGACGGGACAGGTGGTTGCGGTGGGAACACAAGCAAAAAATATGTTGGGGAGAACGCCAGGGCACATCACTGCGGTGAGGCCTCTTGTTGAGGGCGTGGTGTCGGACTTTGAAGTGACTGAAGAAATGCTCGCGTACCTCATTCAGAAAGCGCAGGGGCCAGAAAAACCATTCCTCGGTCCTCGGGTGGTGATTGGCGTGCCGTCAGGCATTACCAACGTTGAGATTCGCGCAGTCCGCGACGCCGCACGAAACGCGGGAGCGCGTGAAGTTTATATTCTTGAAGAACCTTTTGCGGCGGCACTCGGCGCAAAACTTCCCGTTCACGAACCGGTAGGAACGATGATTGTTGATATTGGCGGAGGTACTACTGACATCGCGCTCATTTCTTTGGGCGGTATCGTGCGTTCAAAAAACGTGCGCGTGGCAGGAGATACGTTAAATCAAGACATCGCGAGTTACATACGCAATGAGTTTAAAATTTTAATTGGAGAAAAAACCGCGGAGGACGTAAAAATTGCCGTGGGAAGTGTGGTCAAACAACCGGTTCCTCTGCAAACAACTATCCGTGGGCGCGATTTAGTTTCAGGACTTCCACGAGAAATTGTTATTACCGACGCGGATGTGCGAGAAGCTATCGCCGCGTCAGTTTCCACCATTGTTGAGGCAACTAAAGAGGTTATTGAATCTGCGCCACCTGAAGTAGTGTCAGATGTTATGAAGACCGGTATCTACTTAACCGGAGGCGGAGCACTGCTTCGCGGCATTCCGGAGTTGTTTGCGCAAGAATTGAAGGTTCCCATTCATATCGTTGATGACCCGTTAACGACGGTGGTTCGAGGTACCGGTATTGTGCTTGAAGATATTGAACGCTACCGAGCGGTATTATTAGATGACGATGATCATGCAGCGCCACTCTCCTAGATCTAACCCGCTCGTATTTCACCTTGGGTTTGTGGTGTTGTGCGTTGTGGTCGCGGCCGGACTTATTTTCAATGCGGCATTTTTTAGATTTGTTTCATCAATTACACTTTTTTTTAACACGACTCCTTCGGAATATGTTCTCCTTCCACGGTCAGTGTTAGCATCGCGCATTGTTGATTTGGAGGTAGAGCTCGCGCGTATTCGGTACCAGTCGCTCCTCGTGGCTCCTCTCATTGAAGACAATGCTCGCTTACAAGCATTAGTTGATCTTACACCAAACGACGTGGTGGGGGTGGGGCGGGTCATTAGCGCCCCTCCACGAACGCTCTATGATACGTTGCTCGTCTCACTTTCAGAGGGCGCGGATGTACAAGTAGGGGACGTCGTTCTTTTTGAAGAAATACTTTTAGGGGAGGTTATAGCTCGTGAAGATACTCTGGCGCTCGTGTCTCTGTACTCTTCTGGTGGAACCAAGAGCGACGTGCGAGTGGGGAGTCCGTCAGCCATTGTGGTTATGGAAGGACAAGGCGGTGGTGCATTCACGTTTGAAGTTCCTCGGTCGGTTTTCCTTGCGCCTGGCGACGTGGTGTTGAATACTCGCTTTGGAGTGCACCCACTCGCCATAGTGGAAAGCGTGGTCGTGGATCCTGATGAAACGGTGAGCACGGTGTACGCTCGCTCTCCTGTTTCGTTTTCTGACATCGTGTACGTTACTTTTCTCCGTTCACTAGGAACGTTATGAAAAAAATCCACGCGGTACTTGGTCTCTACTTTATCGCTGTGTTCACCACTCCCTGGTTTGTGGTTCTGCCCTTTGGTTTAGCACTACTCGCGTTTTCTGAAAGGTACATCATTGTTCTTATTGGCGCGTTCATCTTTGATACGTTGTTTGGAGCTCCCGTTCCATCGCTGGGAGGCATTTCATATGTTTTGACACTACTCTTTCTAGCGCTTTCGCTTCTCACCTTTGTTCTCCGAAGACGTTTGTTAGAATAAGGAGATGAGGATACGACGGAAACAGCGATACCAGGCAATAGAGCCGGATGAAATTTTGCTGGACGCGCAAAATTTGCCTGGGTTTGATGCAACTCGTCTTGAAGGGAAGTTAGAGCGTCCCTTGGAGCGAAATACATTTAGGAATTTTTTTATTGTCGTGGGACTCTTGGGTGCAGTGTTTATGGGACAACTGGTGAAGCTCCAAGTGCTGGAGGCGGAAACATTAAAAGAACGCTCCGAAGCAAACCGTTTACAGCAGTCAATTATTATTTCTGAGCGCGGTGTCATTTTTGATAGAAACGGTGAGCTTTTAGCACTCAACACACCACAGCCAGATGTAGGTTTTTCTAAACGCACGTACCCCTTGGGGGAAGCAGCGTCACACGTGGTGGGGTATGTGTCGTACCCGCGAAAAGACAGTAACGGTTTTTGGACTGAGATGGTCACGACGGGAAAATTTGGCATTGAACTCATAAAAGATGCTGAGCTCGCGGGAGAAAACGGCATGGAAATAAAAGAGAGTAGCGCAACGGGGGACGTGGTGTCGGGGAGCACCATTCGTGTTCCGCAGGATGGTGATGACGTGACACTTTCTCTTGATGGCGCACTGCAAGAAAAGTTGTATTCACTTATCAAAACGCGAGCACTGGAAGCGTCATTTGTCGGTGGCTCGGGAGTTATTATGGATGTGCATACGGGAGAGGTGTACGCGCTAACGAGTTTTCCTTCTTTTAATCCCGAAGTACTTGCCGAAGGAGAGGAGGTGGAGCTGATTGAAGAGTATTTTGGAGACCTGCGCGCTCCACTTCTTGATCGAGCCATTGCCGGACTCTACACGCCAGGGTCAGTGGTGAAACCGTTTATGGCGCTCGCCGCTCTTGAAGAAAATGTTATTTCTCCAGAAAAATCTATTTTTTCGTCAGGGTCAATTAGTATTCCTAACCCCTACAACTCTGAGTTACCATCGGTATTTCGTGACTGGAAAGCTCATGGGTGGACCGATATGCGAGAAGCACTTGCGGTTTCTTCAGACGTTTATTTCTACGCAGTCGGGGGCGGATACGAAGACCAACAGGGCTTAGGTATCAGCGCCATTGAACAGTGGATGCGATCATTTGGTTTTGGCGAGCCGACAGGAATTGTGCTTTCTGGCGAAGAGGGTGGCGTTATTCCAAATCCAAAGTGGAAAGCAGAAAATTTTGAAGGTGAGCGGTGGTTTCTGGGAAACACATACCATACGGCAATTGGGCAGTACGGGTTTCAAGTGTCGCCACTGCAACTTGCACGAGGAATTGCCGCAATCGCAAACGGGGGAACCGTGCTCACTCCATTGCTTGAAAAAGACGGACGTCCAAAAAAAGAGGTACTACCTATTGCCCCAAGCAGTGCCGATGTTGTTCGTGAAGGAATGCGCCTCGCCGTAAAAGAAGGAACTGCCGCGGCACTCAATATCCCCGGTGTGTCAGTTGCCGCAAAAACGGGAACAGCTGAAGTAGGGGCACGGAAGGAATTCATCAATTCGGTGATCGTCGGATTTTTTCCCGCTGACGCGCCACGATTTGCGTTTGTCGTTGTCATGGAGCGAGCGCGTGCGGGAACTACTGCTGGCGCGCCATTGGTTATGCGACAGCTTTTGGAGTGGATGTATGTCGAACGTCCAGAGATGTTGGACGCTGTGGATTAATACCTATCTTTACCGTATACTGCTCTCTACTATGGTATCAAAAAAAGCAGCGATTCCTGAAGCCCCGAGTAATGAAAACTTTTTAACTCAAGAAAAATTTGACGAAATTCAATCCGAGCTAGAACACCTCACCACCACGACGAGAAAGGAAATAGCGGAAAGCTTAGAATACGCGCGAAGTTTGGGCGACCTTTCTGAAAACGCTGAGTATCAAGCGGCTCGCGAATTGCAGGCAGCAACCGAAGAGCGCATCCGACGTTTAGAGGGCTTGGTGAAGTCGGCCGTGATTGTTTCTGAAAAGAAAAAAGGGGTAGTTGGTTTTGGGAGTCAGGTGACTATTTGTAAAAAGGGTGATAAAGAAAAACACATCTATACCATCGTGGGAAGTGAAGAAGCAGATATGCGCGAGAAAAAAATATCACACCTCTCTCCCTTGGGCGAAGCGTTGATGAATCGTAAAAAAGGGGAGAAATTTGGGTTTAAAACACCGAGCGGAATGCAGGAGTATACTATTATTGATATTGTTTAAGAACACATGTCTAGTATTGATGATATCCGAAATGAACGCCTAAAAAAGGTAGCCAAATTGCGCGCGGAGGGGATTGACCCGTATCCGGCAGACTCGCTGCGGACTGAAGACAACGCCTCCTTTATTGCCTCGTTTGAGGAAAAAGAAAAATCTCAAAATATCATTACCCTTGCAGGACGCGTAATGTCACTCCGAGACCAAGGAGGTATTGTTTTTGTCGACCTTGATGACGGAACTCATCGGGTGCAAGCACTTATAAAAAAAGATGATGTGGAACCAGCGTCGTTCGCGCTCTTTCTTGAAACTGTTGACGTGGGAGATTTTATTGAAGTGACGGGGCATGCGTTTACCACTAAGCGCGGTGTCCAGTCTCTCTCAGGCACACACTGGCGCATGCTTACCAAAAGCATTCAGAACATTCCTAGTGAGTGGTTTGGAATTAAAGATGAAGATGAACGGTATCGAAAGCGCTACCTCGATATTTTGTTAAATGAAAAAACGAGTGATCTCATAAAGAAACGATCGGTGTTTTGGAATGCTATTCGTTCTTTTATGTTGGAACGCAACTTTGTAGAAGTTGAAACACCTGTGTTGGAAACAAAAACGGGAGGCGCCGACGCGCGGCCATTTGTGACACATCACAACGCGCTTGATATAGATGTTTACTTGCGCATCTCAGCGGGTGAGTTGTGGCAAAAACGTCTTTTGGTTGGTGGCATTCCTAAAACATTTGAAATCGGGAGAATTTTCCGCAACGAGGGAATGTCCTACGAGCACGCTCAGGATTACACGCAGTTTGAATTTTATGAAGCATACCAAAGTGGAGAACAGGGAGTCGCTATGCTCATTGATTTGTATAGAGCGGTTGCGCAAAAAACGTTTGGTACTCTCGCGTTCTCCATCAACGGATTTGAAGTTGATTTAGAAAAAGAGTGGACGCGCATTGACTTTAATACTGTTATGAAAAAGACGTACGGGTTTGACCCGCGCACGGTGACACTAAAAGAAGTAGTAGGACATCTCACCACCGAACACATTCCTTTTGAAAAAAATATTGATGTTGGTCGCGGTGTTGATCTTTTGTGGAAGCAGGTACGCAAAACAATCGGCGGGCCTTCTATACTCACTGGGATGCCGGTTTATCTTGAACCACTCGCCAAAAAGAATAAAGACGATAATCGTGTCGTGGATCGTTTTCAAATTTTAATAGGGGGAAGCGAGCTCGGTAAAGGATTTAATGAACTGAATGATCCTGTTGACCAAACTGAGCGTTTTATGACTCAGCAAGCACTCCGCGACTCAGGTGATGAAGAGGCGCAGATGGCAGACTTAGAGTATGTTGAGGCACTTGAGTACGGTATGCCTCCCGCCTTCGGCTTTGGTGTATCGGAGCGTCTCTTCAGTTTTCTCGCGGGAGTTTCAATTCGCGAAGCACAGCTATTTCCTCTGATGCGTCCTCGTGGCGAATAATATGTAGTTGCACGGTGCGCCTCCACGGTGTACGGTGAAAGTAGGTTATAGATCATTACACAAAAACTATGAAAGAATTATTGACACGAAAAAATGCATCACTCGTAGGCTACGCTGGTTTTGCTGGCTTCGGTTTGTATTCAATATTTGAAACAATGTTGGGAAATAACGAAGGAATGGGAAGCGAGGGCGCCGCGTTTCTTTCGCTCCTCGTTGGTTTATTTTTTGGTCAGCCAAAACCGATGGTGCATACAGGAGGAGGGGAAAAAGACTAGGATCCGTAGCGACAAAAAGCGCCCGTTTTAGGGCGTTTTTTTAATGTTCCTATGTGTGGATAAAGGAGCAAAGGTGGGATGAAGTGTCATACAATGGTATCTATGTGGGAGAAAGTGGGATACTTTTAAAAAGTGCTCATCCACAACAAACATGCTGATTGGCGAATACCTCCACACCATTGATCCAAAAAAGCGTTTATCGCTTCCCGTAAAATTTCGCAAGGAATTGGGAAAAACGGTTCTGGTGACGAGAGGTCTCGATCAGTGTCTCTTTGTCTTTCCACAAGCTGCATGGAAAAAGCTCGTTTCCAAATTTAGCGAACTTTCATTCGGTTCCGTTGAGGGGAGAAGCTTTAATCGCTTCATGCTCTCGGGGGCCGTGGAGGTTGACGTAGACTCCGCGGGGCGCATTTTGTTGCCAGAGTTCCTGAAGGGATTTGCGGGACTCAAAAGCAAAGTGGTTCTTGCCGGAGTCAACGACCGTGTTGAAATTTGGGACGAGAAACGCTGGAATTCATACAAAGCAAAAATTGAATCTCAAGGTGACGCGCTCGCGCAAAAGTTGGGTGAGATAGGCGTTATTTAAAGCACCATGCAGGGACACACTACCGTTCTTTTACACGAAGCAGTAGAGGGCTTATCACTTTCTCCGGGCAACACAGTCGTTGATGCGACGCTGGGCTTAGGAGGTCACAGCGTTTTGTTGGCGGACATTGTTGGAGCAGGGGGAGTAGTGGTGGGAATTGATGCTGACCAGAACGCGATTGATGAAGCACGTTCTCGACTTGCCACGGTTGAGGCACGCGTACACCTGATCAACGGAAATTTCCGTGATCTTGCGACTCATCTTTCTGCCATTGGTTTCAGTGAAATACACGGGGCACTCTTTGACCTTGGATGGAACTCCACACAGTTGAACGCGGGAAGGGGATTCAGTTTTAAATCTGATGACCCACTGGTTATGACGTTGGACGCACATCCAGAAGAAGGGAGACTTACCGCGCATACGATTGTTAACCAGTGGAGTGAACGCGACCTTGCCGACATCATTCGTACCCTCGGAGAAGAGAAGTTTGCAGGACGCATTGCGCGCGTGATTGTAGAGCATCGGAAAAAAACTCGAATCACTCGCGCGAATGAGCTTGCCGAAATCATTTCGTCCGCGGTGCCACATTTTTATCGCGTGGGAAGCATTCACCCCGCGACAAAAACTTTCCAAGCACTTCGGATGATGGTGAATGACGAGCTGACTTCACTCACTGCCGGACTTGAGCAAGCATTCTCACTCCTCGCCACCCACGGAAGAATCGCGGTCATTACCTTCCACAGCTTGGAAGACGGCCTCGTCAAACGATTATTTAGAGATCTTGCCAAAGAGGGACGTGCGATACTTGTCACCAAAAAACCACACATTCCAACACGAGAAGAAATTAGCAACAATCCTCGCGCGCGAAGCGCAAAATTACGAATTATTGAAAAAGTATGAACCGAACACACACCACGCGAGAAGTTTCTTTTGCATATGAAAAACGCATCCTGTTCGGCGTGGGCGTTGTGATTTTAAGCTTGATGGTTATGTATACCTACTTCGTGTCGCTTTCTATCGCGCACGCGGTTTCTCGTGAATCATACGTGCGTGAATCAGAAGGTCTTGTAGACACGGTAGCGGCGCTTGAACGTGAGTACCTTACCCGTTCGAACAGCATGACCGAGCGCGTGGCGTATGGGTTAGGGTATGTGCCTATTAGTACGCGTGTCTACGTAGAGCGCGGAGTGCTATCCTTGGGTAATGCGCGCTAGCTTCATAAATAGAATTCGCGTACTCGCTCTCATACTTCTCGGTGTGGGAGTTGTTTTATTGTTTAGGTTGTACACCATTCAAATCATAAACGGTGAATCGTATCGCGCCCGGGCTGAAACACAGTACTCATCTCAGAGCCCGCTGCACTTTGATCGAGGGTCAATTTTTTTTACCGCCCGTGACGGTTCACGAATAAGCGCGGCAACACTGGAAACAGGCTATACCGTGGCGCTGGTTCCTAAAGAGGTGACTAACGTCTCAGTACTCTATGAGTCACTTTCTCAACATCTTGAATTAGACGCAGAGGAATTTTTAGAAAAAGCGGGGAAAACAAATGACCCATACGAAGAAATCGCGCGACGCGTTCCCCTTGATATTGGTGAAGCAATAAAAGAAAAAAAATTGCCAGGAGTGCAGGTTATACGTGAAAAATGGCGACTCTATCCGGGTAACGAAACCGCAGCGCAGACGATTGGGTTTATGGGGTATGGTTCTGGGGACACCCTGGTAGGTCAGTACGGGTTGGAACGTTTTTATGATGAGGTGTTAACCAAACCAAACACCGGCCTCTACGTCAACTTTTTTGCCGACCTCTTTGCAGGAATTCGCTCTCAATTTTTTTCACCCCAAGGGCAGGGAGGTGCCGACGTCGTGACCTCGCTTGAACCCAACGTGCAAACATTTTTACAGGGAGTGCTGGAGTCATACCAAACGGCGTGGAGCGCCGAAGAAGTTGGAGCGATTATCATTGACCCAAAAACAGGAAGCATTTACGCACTCGCGACGTACCCGACGTTTGACTTAAACCACATCACGCAAGCAAACCCCGATGCATTTTCGAATAGATTAGTAGAGCGCGTGTACGAGTTTGGTTCTATTGTAAAACCACTGACGGTCGCTGCTGGCATTGACGCGGGTGTGGTGACTCCGGAGAGTACGTACAACGATAAGGGGTACGCGGTGTATGACGGTTCACGTATTTCTAACTTCGACGGCAAGGGAAGGGGAGTTGTTTCCATACAGGAGGTATTGAATCAATCTTTGAACACGGGTGTCGCACACATTGTTGAAAAGCTTGGCTCCAACACGTTCCGTTCGTACCTTGAAGCGTATGGTTTGAAGGAAGAAACGGGGATTGATTTGCCGAACGAAGCTGAGCCTCTTGTTTCAAACCTTGAAAGTCCACGAACCATTGAGTACGTTACCGCGTCGTTCGGGCAAGGCATTGCGGTAACTCCCGTTGCGATGACGCGCGCGTTAGCCGTGCTGGCAAATCATGGCGTGGTTCCGTCCATTCACGTTGGCACGGCGCTGTCGTACGCGGGGCGCTTTGATAAAAAGATTGGGTGGGTAAAAGAAGAGCGCGCGCTTTCGCCTGAAAGTGCCGAAACGGTAACACGTATGCTGGTTGAAGTAGTGGATACGTCGCTTCGTGGTGGATCGGTAAAAATTCCTGAACTTTCAGTGGCTGCCAAAACAGGGACGGCACAAATCGCGCGCGCAGACGCGCGCGGATATGAAGAAAACCGCTTCCTTCACTCATTCTTTGGATATTTCCCCGCCTATGATGCGCAATTTTTAGTTTTTCTATACGCGGTAGCGCCACAGGGCGCGCGGTACGCATCTGAAACGTGGACTGCTCCCTTTATGGAAACAGTGCGTTTTCTGGTATCCTATTACGATATACCTCCTGACCGTTTGCCCGTTGAGGCACACCGCACCGAAGAATCAGCACGACACGATCTATGATGAAAGAATACATTCGCACCTTCATTGTGTATTTGCTCACGCTTGAAGCGCGTGCGGTACTGAAAAAGTACAAACCGCGACTCATCGTGGTAACTGGATCAGTGGGAAAGACTTCCACTAAAGACGCCACGTACGCGGCACTAAAACAGGTCGCGTTTGTTCGAAAGAGTGAAAAAAGTTACAACTCAGACATTGGCGCGCCGCTCACCATTTTGGGAGTGCCAAACGGGTGGAGCAACTTGTACCAATGGTTTAAAAATTTATTTGATGGCGCGATGCTCCTTTTAATTTCAACACCGTACCCAACGTGGCTGGTGGTAGAGGTTGGCGCGGACCGCCCCGGAGATATTTCCAAATCACTTTCTTGGTTAAAACCAACGGTCGTGGTTACCACGCGCTTTCCCGCCATACCGGTTCACGTGGAGTACTACGCTTCGCCAGAAGCGGTCATAGAAGAAGAACTGTACCCACTCTCTGCGCTTGCCGAAGGTGGGGTAGCGGTTATCAATGCTGATGAGCCTCATACGGCACAGGTCACTTTAAAATCCGGTGTGCGTACACTTACGTACGGTTTTTCAAAACGCGCTGATGTTCGCGCACATCGATATCGCGTGTCAAAAAAAGCAGGGTTACCGAGCGGCATTACCTTTGATGTGATGCACCAGGGTACTGAAATTTCAATTGTCATCCCGGGCGTTGTGGGGAAAACACACGTGTACGCAATTTTAGGCGGTATGGCAGGGGCGCTTGCCACAGGGGCCACTCTTTCTAATATTGCAAAGCTCGCGGATTCATACGATGCTCCTCCAGGACGGCTTCGCCTCGTTCCAGGAATGCACGAGTCACTCATCGTTGACGACTCATACAATTCTTCTCCCGCTGCGGTTGAAGAAGCACTGGAGGCACTGCAAAACGCCACGCACACCGGAAGGCGCATTGGAATACTAGGAGATATGTTGGAGTTAGGCTCATTTTCAGCCAAAGAGCACGCGCGCATTGGAGTACTCGCAGAGTCACGTCTCGATATGTTGATAACTGTCGGGGTTCGCGCGCGCGGTATTGCTGAAGCGGCCTTAGAGAAGGGGATGCCGGTTTCTGCTGTGCACCTGTTTGAGCGGGGGAGCGACGCCGCTTCTTCAGTATTATCTGAATTAAAAAAAGGCGACGTGGTGTTAATAAAAGGGTCCCAGAGTATGCGTATGGAGCGTATTACTAAGGCACTTATGCAAAACCCTGAAGAGGCGGTAAAATTTCTCCCGCGTCAAGATACCGAATGGCTCGCTCGGTGAGTAGACGTTGGTCATTCCGCAGCACCACCACAGTAGCGTTTTTCCGTAGTAGAATTACGCTATGAGTAAACAGAGAGTACTCCTTGCCTTTGGGGGGATTGTACTTATTCTTGTCGTTGGTATGTGGGGGTGGGTCGTATTTGGCCCCGTTCGGTATTCGCTATTTTATTTTTTTACCCTGCTCAATGCGCCTCAAGAAGTGAAAGATATGCTTTTTGTTGTTGACAGTGACAGCTCATCTTCGCTTGTCCGTATCCGTCTCGGGGGTCTTGAGACTCAAACATTTGAAGGAATTCATATTTTAGGAGTTGAGCGCACAAACGACAAAACAGCAGTGCTGGTATTTCAACAAGGGAGTGGCGCTACGAATGTGGCTCGAGTGGAAGGGGATGCTCTGGTGCCCTTAACTGATGATGGAGAGATGAAAAAAAGTGTCGCTTTTTCTTCTGATGGAGCATATTTTGCCTACACTGTTCCGGTGAGTTTGTCCCTTCAGGAGAGTGACTCAGATTCAGGGGAAGTGCCGTCAATCTCATACTCTCCCAATGCGTTTAGTGTTCAAGTCTATGAACGTTCCGGTGCCTTTATTGAGTCTTTTTCAGGGAACCATCCGTTTTTTTTAGACAATGAGACACTCGGATTTTTTTCTGAAGAAGGGATTGAAACGAAGAATCTCGTCAAAGGCGACAAAACGTATATTTACGACGACATCGCTTTTTTGGCAGATGAACGTCCGTATTTCGGGCGCAATAACACCATGATCGTCCGCAACCCTGTTTCCAATGAACTGGTCGTCTTTCAATTTATTTCCACGCCGCCCTTAGTGTATCGAATCGCCGGAGTGCTGCCTGGCTCGTCGAACGGTTTCGCGCTTTCCCGAGACGATGCTGTATACCACGGGTTTTCAACTGACGGATCGTTTATAATACAGAAAGTGACTGATTTTGAACAGTCGCCAGAAGTCTTTTTTTCAATCCCGTCCTCGTTTTTTAGTCCCACCAGTGCGGTGTTTTAGTTCTGATAATTTATAAAAGCATATGACATTCGTTTCAAAGTACAAGCCCTTTAAAAAAAAGACACTGGTGACGCTCATGGCCGCACTGTTTTTGTTTCCTTTTTTCGCCCAGGCTGCTACCCCGACAGCGACACTCACCGTAACCCCCTCGACGGTTTTTCCTCCAGCTACGGGGACAAACAATACACAAGTGTATGTAACGTGGTCGTCAACAAACGCTACGAGCTGTTCAATCGTTCGTCAAAAGCCTGACCTAACCAAATCAACTCTCCCTACAGGTGGAGCAAAAAGCGGTTCATACATTGACCGTGCGCTTGAGGTTGGTTTTACTAATTATGAACTCACTTGCTTTGGCGGGGGCACGTCAGTGAAGGTTACAAAAACGGTAATAGGGCAGTCTCCGTATGCTGGTCCATCTACTGGTTATGGGACGGGAGCTGGACAGTGCGCGAGTGGTGTTTGTCTGTCATCGCCAGGTGTGCTGTACATTCCATGCAGCATTCTTCTGACCAGCGATAAAACCACCACGCTCGGTTTTACCAATGACTCTGCCGCGATCACGCTTGGTCAGAGTGTGAAATTGATTTGGAGTAGTATCATTTTTGCCGGCAACACTGCAAATATTATTAACTACGGACCTATTTCGCCTCCATCAGGCGGTTCGGTAACGGTTACCCCAACTCAAACAATCACGTACACTGCTCAGTGTACGTTTGGAGGCGCTGGCATTTACGGTTACTCAGGGGGTACCATTAACTCAAACTCAATCACTATCAACGTCGCACCGCCTTCGGTGTCCGGAACCTGTAGTGTCTCTCCTGCAGGCATCACCTCAGGCTCTTCGGCTACGTGGACTGCGGTACCAAGCGGAGGCGATGGAACCTACACGTATTCTTGGAGTGGTACCAGCGGACTTACTGGTACTGCCCGCACGGTAACGAAATCATATTCAACGACCGGCACAAAAACCGGAACAGTCATCATCACCTCTGCGGGCGTTTCAAAAACAGTCCAATGTTCCAACTCACTCATCGTTTCAAGTCCGACACCACAATGCTCAAACGGTATTGATGATGACGGCGATGGCCGCATTGACTCGGCAGACTATGGATGTACATCCTCCGGTGGAGGTGGAAACATTGCAAACGACCCTACTGAATCACCCAATCCTCAATGTTCGGACGGGGTTGATAATAACGGCAATGGGTTGATTGACACTGCTGACGTGGGCGCGTGCACGGATCCTGCTGATAGTAATGAACAACCACTGCCTGGCTCAACACTTTCTCTTTCTGGTTCCGCGCTTGTTCAAAAGTCTTTACCCGCAACACTCATATGGTCGGTTTCTAATGTTCGCGCGGGGTCGTGTACTCTGTTCGGTACCAATGGCGACTCCTGGGATCTTACAGGAACGTCGGGCGTTCTTGTATCATCGACTATTTCCGGAGAAACCACCTTCACCCTTCAGTGTCTTGATTTGAACGGAAATCCCACAAGTAAAACTCATAACGTTAAAGTTGCACCCTCGTTTGAGGAAGTTTAACCGTACTCACATAGGAGTGCATTGTATTTAGTATTATGGACATCTTAAACACTACCCCCAGTCGTTGATTGGAAGCACTTTTTGTGTTGGGTCAAGTGGTATGATACTGGTATATGAATATTCTTAATACGATAGGTTATTTCATTGTTCAAGTTGTTGCGGGAGCATTAACATTTGTTGGAATACAAACCCCGATAAACCCCACACTCAACGTTACCCTCGGTGCATTACCAACCACCATTAATGCGGGGGAGGTAGCAAAATTATCGTGGTCTTCTAATGGCGCGGTAGAGTGTACGAGTATTGATTTTAGTACAGGAAGCCAGGTTGTGGGCAACAAAGACGTATCACCAACACAGACCACTACGTACAATATTTTGTGCTTTGATGCAAAATCAACCGCACTTGCAACACCAGGAACGTGGCAGCTAAGTGACACTGACTATACCGATTTCGCCTGCCCGGTATCAACCGTGGAGCTTGATTTGGGGAACGGAGTCACTGAACCAATTCCTGAGTGTGCGGGGTCTGTGCCAAAACAAAACTGCCCCGTGAACCAAAATGGCGGATGTAACTGGTCCAATTCATTTGAACCTTCGGGAACAGCGTGTTCAGGAACTGGTCAGTGTAAGGTGAGCTCTTCGAGTCAGAGTTGTGTCGTCAAAACAAAAATATATTCTTGTACACCTACACCAGTGACGACGGGAACGTGGACGCTCGTCGGAAGCGACCTCTCAGATATCTTCATATTTCCTGGGGGAGATCCAAGCAAGAATCAAATTTACCGTGGAATGCAAGACTGCCCGGTACCAGACCCTGAAGGCAAGTCATGTACCAGTGCAAATCGATGCAAAACGAACAAAACGGTTGGATGGTTGGTTTACACCGACATTTATGCGTGCCAGGGAGGCGGAACAGCACCAAAACCCCAAAACCTTAATGCGGTGAGTTCACAAGTAACGGTGACAGTGAATCAAGCAGTTACTCCACCCGGGGGTGGAGGTGGGGGAAGCGGACAATGTTCTGACAAAAAAGATAATGATAACGACGGAAAAGTTGATAGTGCCGATTTTGGTTGTTCAATAGGAACAGGGAACGAGAGCCCAAATCCGCAGTGTTCAGACGGCATTGATAATAATAACAACGGGCTCATTGATCTTAAAGACACAGGAGCCTGCACAAGTTCTACTGATAATAATGAGCGGTTTCCTGACGGTGCAGCAACACTTTCGGCAGATACACTCGTGTTAAAAAATACTTCCGCCCGCATTTCGTGGAGTATCAGTAACGTTGTTGCCGGTTCGTGTGTCTTGAAAGGAACAAACGGTGACACATGGACTCTCACTGGTAATTCAGGGACGGTGACTTCGTCTCCGCTCGCAAATGAAACTCAATTTACTTTAACCTGTACTGACCTCAACGCACGTTCAATTAAACAGTCGGTGACCGTAAAAATTGCTCCAACGTTCGACGAGCAGTAAAAATAAAAAACATCTGCTTCGGCAGATGTTTTTTTGGTAGGCATGACTCCACGGAGAAGTGTCCTGTTGGAGACAACAAGCACGCATCGGTCAAGCGCTCGTTCGTCGCCGGTCGCTCCTCACTCCGCCTGACCACGCTCGCGTCGTCCCGATAGCTTTCGGGTCCCGCGACGCTCGTCTTCGATTTTCCGTAGAGCCTCGGTGAAATACTAAAAAACTACATACGAATGTATGTAGTTTTAAGTATTCATGACTCCACGGAGAATCGAACTCCGATTTGAACCTTGAGAAGGTCCCGTCCTAGCCGTTAGACGATGGAGCCAAAATCTAGGCCTATATAGGCGCTAGGCTTTTAGTATAAACCAGAAAAGCATAAGAAATATACTACGAATTGGCAAAATAATAAAACAAACGCAACAGTGCCGTGGAACTTTGTTTGGCCGTTCCCTGACTTAGGTGGGGAGATTAACGACGGAGGCTTGAAGGGGTACCCAGACAAATTTTGTAGAATTTTCCACGTGCTACAGTGGTGAGGTGTGAGTTTATATATAACATAGTGCATGCACTTTTCTATGAAACAACTTGCCCTTTTTGTGTTATTGGTTCTTGCTGCAGCAAGCATCCCCATAACCTTTATCGAACCTGAATTCAGAGTTGAAGCGCTCGCTTCATTTAAGAATGATTTTCGCACTCTCGTGGCGTCGCTTTCTTCAGTAGCGCCATCGGGACAGGTAGCGGGCGTCACTTCTCTCGATGTTTCAGGGGAGAGTTTTTTTAAACGAAGCGATGTACTGCTTTCTCCCCGTGGTGTGGAGAGCGGATGGAAGGCTGTCTACGATTCTTTTTTAGCAAATCGTATTGCGTGGACGTACGCATGGAATACTTACGTTCCGCTTGGACAAAAACTTAACATTCCCGTGCAGTGTACGTTTACCTATTGGATTCCGGCAAGTGAGCCACTCGCGCCACAAATGGAGTGCCCAGGAGCAAAAGGCAAAACAGTTGGCCTTTTGCCCGACGTGCGTACTAAAGCGTGGCAAACGTTCCAGTTGGCAAATGTAAAAAAACAAATTGACGCCGGCTGCACCGCGTTTCAACAGGACGGTATGGGAGCTTCGGAAGGCCTATCTTATGGGTGCGGGACGAAGGAAGAAATAGTCAGTTACAACACATGGCTCCATGATGAGACGCAAAAGTACGCGTGGAGTATTGATCCCTCGCGTCGTATCACATTCTCAACAAATATTACGAACAATCAATTCAAAAAGAATGACTTCGCATGGATTTTAGACAGTTTTGATTTTTTAGTAAACGAAACGTACGGTGACAGAGCAACTACGCTTTCCTCATTACGTTCAAGCGCCGCGGAAACTCGGTACTATGACCCCGCGGTGAGTGCGAGCACACTAGCAAGCGAAGACGTATGGCTTAACCAGCGGTTTATTGCATCTGCCTACGCGCTAGGGATTCTCCCAATTGCTCCATGGAGTGTCTATACTGGTCCGACAATGCCACGGTTTTATGGGAATGCGACAGACTTTGCAAAGCTTTATAGTGTTGTCCGAAATAATCAAACCCTTTTTGATTCTTATACATTTCTTCGAGACTCGGACAACACTTCTGGAGTGATTGCCCCCCTTCAACCACTTCACTACTCAGTGACTCCTGGAGCCGACGGGGGAGTAAAGAGTGTTGATACCGTCACGTATCCTGATCGAGTCACTATAAAGTGGACCGGTCAATCCTCGTATAAAAAAGTGGTGAAAGGGCAAAAACTACGAATTGGTAGCACGGTATTTACCACCACTGGAGGAAGTAATGTAGGGAACATTTATCTTCCTGTTGGCTCTCAGGTTGCAGTAAACCAACCGGTATTTATGAAGGATCTCTCAATTCCACCCTCTCCTGTTCTTGTTTCTCAGGGGTTGGTAACCAAAGTGGACGCTACGACGTACCCGCAGCGTGTAGCGGTAACGTGGACCGGTCGTACGGACGCGGAAAATAAAAATGTCCCCAAGGGAACGACTGTAACCATTGCAGAAAAAAACTATTCAACGGTCGTTGACACCACGGTGGGTAACATCTATGTGCCAGCAGGTACTCCTGTTGCAGTAGGCGATACCTTCTCAATCTCTAAAACAAAACTTCATGTTGTGGTAACCACCTCTCAGGTTGATAAAGCAAAACGCGCGGTGCACCTAGTGAATTGGGACGACACAACGGTACGCCCGGGTCTTTCACTTTCAAAGTATGACTTTCCGAAACCACCAAATAAAATCGTTACCTCAGAGGCATCGGTCGCAACAGCGATTACTCCGGAGCTTCGAGGTAACTATTACGTCTACACACTTCCTCCGCTTGATACCTGGCTAATTTTATTCGCTGAGTGATTTGAGTGTTGATTGGTGTATTTACTTTCGCAATTCAATAAACAAAAACCCCCGCACCGCGAGGGTTTTTGTTTTTATATTACGCGTTTTGTTTTTACTGTTCGGCGCACAGCGTCAGCCATCAACAGAGCTCCTGTTGGGATAGTAGCTAAACCGGTAGCAGGGAGATAGACATTTTCAACCATTTTGTCTTCATCGGTAAGGAATGTCTCGTTATCCGTGAAGAACTCGGTGAAACCAGCACCAAGAATTATGGCAGGAACAATTAAAGTTAAGATTGCTCCCGCGACATATTCTATCTTGTTTACTACTTCTTTATTAATTGCCATATAAATTTCTTTTAAATTTTTTAATTAACACACTTTAAAAAGTGTTCCGAGCATTATACTCCACTGAGTGCTTATTGTCAAGTATTACGGGAATTAAAATCTTTATCCAGCGAAGGCGCGATTACCTGCAAGCGAAAAGGCAAACCATCCAGGGAAAAACGCCATAGCAAGTGCCGCTACGAATACTGCCGGTTCAGTAAAATCAACATATCCTTCGGAGGTTTCTGCAACAAGCCTAAAACCTTCTGTTCGGTGAGCTTCAAAACCTGCAACCGCTGTGAAACCTCCGAGTACGGTTCCTCCTACTAAAAACATCGAACTTCCAAATGCGTGAAAACTCATAAAACTATATTTTATTTACTTTGGGATTTTTGTCAATTTTTGATTATACTGTAAGGCAAATTCCATATCATTCTTTATTGCCAGCTTCAAATCTTCAAGATTGGCAAATGCTTCCTTTTCTCGTATTTTTTTAAATACTAAAACCCGCACTGGTTCCCCGTATATGTCTTTCGTAAACCCAAAAAGGTGCGCTTCAAGAATTCCACGTTCCGGGTCAGCGTAGAGTCCTGCGTTATAGGTAGCGCCACAGTACTCCACCACTCCCACAAAACTACCGGAGAAGTGGTGTTCTCCAAGAGGAATGTTTACGGTGGGGTACCCCAACGTTCGCGCGAACTGCCCACCTAGGGAGACAATGCCTGAAACAGTAAAGAGTGGAATGTTAGGTGAATGATTCATCAACAACCGCCTTTACGTCGCCACCGTCTGCCTTGCCTGCAAGGTCTTTCATTACCATTCCCACCAAACGGCCCGCGTCTTTTTTATCACTAACATTTAGTTCAGCTTTTTTTGCGTCTACTATTTTTTTAATATCGTCTCTCCTCATCAGAGCAGGAAGGTATGCTTCTAGGAGCGCCTGTTCGGCTTCTTCTTTTTGCGCGGACTCTTCTCGGCCACCGGAGCGGAAGGCAAGAACTGATTCTTTACGCTTTTTTACCTCGCGTCGTATGACCGCGAGCGCGTCTTCGTCAGAAAGCTCGTCGGTAGGTTTTTTGCCTTTGGCGACAAGTTCATTGGTGAACGCCGCCGTGAGCCCACGGAGCACTTCGGTTTTAAGTGGGTCCTTCGCCTTCATGGCGGTCATAATTCCATCTTTTATGCTTTTTTGTATCATTCCAACAGTATAACGCGTTACGTCGGAATGGTAGAATAGAGATATGAACGAATTTTTCTCGGTGGCGTTAGCGTTTTTGGTACTCATAAACCTCGCAGTTCTTTTTTTTGTTTTTACTCGTAAACAATCAGGTGGGTCAGAGGGTGTGCAGATGTTGAACGATCGCATTGTGGAGCTGTCGCGGACTTTGGACGAACGCCTTGACCGCACTCAGCAGTCTTTACACGAGTCAGTGAAGACACAAATGTCGGAGTCGTTTCGACTCATTAAAGACGTCACCGCAGGGCTCACCAAGTTGGATGAAACGAACCGCCAAGTGGTGTCGTTTGCCGACCAGCTTCAAAACTTGCAAGATATTTTAAAAAATCCAAAACAGCGAGGTATTTTAGGCGAATACTACCTCGAAACGGTTTTGAAAAACGTAATGCCGCCAGGGAGTTTCCAAATGCAGTACGGGTTTAAAAACGGTGAAATAGTGGACGCAGTCGTTTTTATGCGTGACCGTATTATTCCCATAGATTCAAAGTTTTCATTAGACAACTACAACAAGGCCATTGAGGCGCGTGAGGGAAGTGAGCGCGAAGGATACGAGAAAATGTTTAAACAAGACTTGAAAGTGCGCATTGACGAAACCAGCAAATACGTGCGACCTGAAGAAAACACGATGGAATTTGCGTTTATGTTTATCCCCTCAGAGGGTGTGTATTATGACCTGCTGGTGAACCAGGTGGGAGCAATGAAAACCAACACGCGGGATTTGATTGAATATGCGTTTAGTAAAAAAGTGATCATTGTTTCGCCGACCTCATTTTTGGCGTATTTGCAAACGGTCTTGCAAGGACTCAAAGGACTTCAAATTGAAGAGCAGGCAAAAGAAATTCAAAAGAGGGTAGGGGAGTTAGGAAAACATATCAAGGCGTATGAGGATTATTTTGCAAAAATAGGCAATACGCTCCAGACTACGGTAAACCACTACAACGCGGCCCACAAAGAGCTTGGTAAGGTAGACAAAGACGTGCTCCGCATTACCGGGGAAGCCCCAGGCATTGAAGTGGTGAGTCTCCAGGGGGTTGATAGGGAATAGACTTGACACTCATTCCTTCGTTTGGCATCGTTCGGAGAATGTCTGAACTCACTACCTTTTTTAAACATTCCGTACACACCACTAACTATTATTTTGGAGGGGATGAAGCGTCAAAAACAAAAACCAATGTTAGCGCTTTGGTATGGGCACTTGCGGTGGGTGCGGGTGTTGCAGTGTTTATCGCTCTTGAGCAAGGCGACGTCCCTGATGGAGACGATCAATCCCCCTATGGTACCGACCGAGCCGCGGGAGAAGATGAGGCAGGGCGTAAAGTGCGTGAGCGAGGGGGCGGGAGAGACAGCGGGGAAGTACGCGAGTATCGGAGTTGGATGTCCATGTCTAACGATGAACTTCTCGCTTACTATCATGAACATTATGAGGGATTGTCTCGGGGGAAATTAGCGCAACTTGATGAGAATTTTTATAGCGCTCTCAGAAGGCGTGGCCTCATTGATGAAATTCCTTTCGCACAGCAAAACGATTGGGCGTCTATGTCTGACCAACAACTTTTAGATTATTATCACGATCGTTACGAGGGTGTGTCTCGGGGAAAGTTACGGGAAGTTGATCAAAATCTTTATCACGCACTTTGGAAACGCGGTCTTCTTGACGAAATTCCAACCGCGAGAGAGCTGAAAGAAGAAAAACAATAACTGTTTTTATTCAGTTATGACGCACCATTGCTAAAACAAGGGTTTTTAGGTAGTATAGGGCGATATGAAACTAGCTGTTATAAAGACCGGTGGGAAGCAGTACCTTGCGGAAGTGGGGACTGTTTTGACCGTTGAAAAGTTTGGGAAAGACCTCAAAAAAGGCGACAAAGTGAGCTTTGAAAATGTCCTTTTGACCGACGACGGAAAGAGTACGTCAGTGGGAATGCCAGAGTTGAAGGGTGAAAAAGTTGACGCGGAAGTTATTGCCGTCGGGAAAGGTGAAAAGAAAGTGGTACTCCGCTACAAAGCAAAGAGTAACTACAAGAAGAAGAAAGGTCACCGACAGCCGTTTGTGAAGGTGAAAATTACTTCGGTGTAGTATGAGTCACCACAAAGAAACACTTGCTGGTTTCTTTGTAGATATGGAAGAGGGATGGGGGACTAGTGCCCTCTTTTTTCTTACAGGCCTACTGGTCCTACGCCTTTGGTTTCGTCTTCGAGGCCGTTAACGTATGAGTATATTTGAACGTGATGCGTTTGTAATACAGGGAGACTCGGTCAGTATTGGGGAGTTGTTTTTTTGGAATGAGTGCAGCATCAGTTTTGGTGAGCTGCGCGCTCGGAGTCTTTTCTTCACGTAGGAAATTTTAGTGTCTCCCTGAAAGAGCACTACGGAGCGTTTCCTGGTCGGCGTACTCAATTTCAGCACCGAGCGAGAGCCCACGTGCGGGAAGTGAAACGCGTAACGCGGGCTGTTTTTCGTTCAGTACATTTTTTATTTCTTTTGCGGTGAAGTCTCCTTCGGGAGTGGTCGCGAATGCAAGAATAACTTCCTTCACTTTTTGGTCATCGTGGAGGCGTTTCAAAAGGGCTTCAAGTCGTGGCGCTGAAGCAGTTTTGCGGTTACTCCGGAGTGGCATGAGCGCGCCGAGTACAAAGTAGTACCCTTTGTATGCGCCTGACGATTCTATACCTTCAATATCAACGTCTTTTTCTACCACCAGAAGAGTTTCCGTGTCTCGAGTTGAGTTGGCACATAGTGAACACAACACTCCTTGATGAATATCGTCAAAGCGAAAGCAGCTGCTGCACTGCTTCACGTGCGTTGCAAGTTCGCGCATTGCTTCAGAGAGTTTTTGGGGAAAGCGTTTGTCGCTCCTCAATATAAACTGCACAATGCGGCGTGCCTGGCGCGGGCCAATGCCTGGCAGCTCAGCAAAAAGATCGGTGAGTGATTGAATCGGGTGAGTCATGAGAAATGTTTAGAAGTCGTCCGCGAGGCTCGCGCCACCAGCAGGTGTTGCCACCGTATGAGGAGCGTAGTTACTCTTATCAATACTGAGGAAGGTGGTGCGCTTTTCGTCAAAGTAGAGGTCAATTTTTCCAACCGCGCCGTTTCGGTGTTTTTCAATCAAAATTTCAGCAATGTTATTTTGCTCCACTTCTGAGTTCATGCGATCTTCACGGTGAATGAACATAACCACGTCAGCGTCTTGTTCAATGGCGCCTGAGTCACGGAGGTCTGAGAGGCGCGGTTTGCCACGGCGCGTTTCAACGGCACGTGAAAGTTGAGAGAGCGCCAACACAGGGACTTCTAATTCACGGGCAAGTGTTTTTAGTGAGCGAGAAATTTCAGTCACCTGTTGCACCATAGAGTCGGACGCGCGCGTGGCGGTCGGCGCCATCAACTGCAAGTAGTCCACCACCAAGAGTCCGATGCCGTGTTCACGTTTAAGCCTGCGCGCTACAGAGCGCATGGTGACGGCGTTGGTTGCCGGTTGATCGTCAATGTAAATGGGCGCCTTAGAAAGTTTTTCCATCGCGGTGCGTACTTTTTGGAAGTCTTCATCACTTTTTATTTTTCCGGTACGCAAGTCCCACGCGCTCACTTTTGCTTCAGCGGCGAGCATACGATCCACCAACTGTTGAGAGCTCATTTCAAGCGAAAAGATTCCGACAGGAGTTTGGTAGTTGATCGCCGTTTGACGCGCGATGTCCAAGGCGAGTGCTGTTTTACCCATTGAGGGGCGTGCCGCGAGAATAATAAGGTCAGAGGGTTGGAACCCCGCGAGTATTGCGTCAAGGCCAGGGAAGCCGGTAGGAACCCCACGAAGCGCGTGATCTCCGCTATGGAGCGTTTCAAAGCGATCCCATGCTTCGCCCAACATATCCTTCATAGGCACAAACTTTCGCATGGTGGGTGAGGAGGTGACTTCGCTCATACGTTTATCAGCGGTATCCAACAGTTGTTCAATGTTTTGTGATTCGTCGTAGCCAAGTTCAGTAATGTCACCCGCGGCGTCAATTAGGGCGCGCATCATTGCTTTTTTCTGAACAATTTCAGCGTAGTATTTGAGGTTTGCCGATGAAGGCACCATACCGACAAGCTCGGCGAGGTACGCGTTGCCACCGACGCGGTCCAGTTCGTTTATTTCTTTGAGGCGGTTTGCAACCGAGAGAAGGTCGATAGGGTTTGAACCACTCATCAGGTCAATCATGGCGCGAAAAATCGCGCGGTGTTTTTCAATATAAAAAGATTCCGCGGATATAAGGTCAATGGCGTCGTACACCGCCTCTGACTTGAGCATAATGGAGCCAAGAAGCGCGCGTTCTGCTTCTAGGTTTTGAGGAGGTACACGCGCGTGGAGTGGATCGGTCATCTCTATATTTTACCACCAGCACCACCAAAGTATGCATAGAGAAGGGGAGCGGCTTAGGAACAGCTTTATCCACGGTGTTATTAAGATTTGACAACCGTTATTTTTAATGTAATTTAAATACTATTATGTCCGTCATTAGTGCACACGAAAAACCCCGAGTAGGTGACCCTACCTTTACCACCATTCAAGCATCTTTATGGATTGCCGTTATCGGTGCAATTTGTGTTGGTGCTGCCTTTAAAATGATTGACTCTTAAAGGTTAGACTTGAAATGATTTAGAGTTAAAACCACTTTTTTAGTTTAAAGTACGTAAAGAAGAGGAGGGTCAAAACAACCATACCGCCGACGATAATCCAAAAACCATTGGGGTCGTTCACCACGGGGGTGTATGCGGTGTTCATGCCAAACACTGCCGCAATAACAGACAGCGGAAAGGTGAGGAAGGCCACTATGGTGAGATTTTTGGTGATTTCGTTTTGGCGCGTAAACAACAATGCCATGTTTGTATCGCGAAGTTCGGTGACAATGTCGTTCATAATGAGCGCGCGGTTGTGGACGCGGTAGTGGAGTGTGTTGGCAGCGCGAACGTACCGGCTCATCTCGTTTCCAAAAAGTGTCGCTACCGCTTTTTCAAACGCTTCCAAAATTTCGTGGTGAGTGCCGAGCAGGCGCTTGTGCATTAAGAGTTCACGTGAGGCAAACGAAAGCGCGGTAACCATTTTTCGCTCTTTTCCGCTGAAAATATTTTCTTCTATGGTTTCAATGGTATCCTCTAGCGCGTCCAACTCATGGTCGGCGGCTTGGTAGAGACGCTGCGTGAGCTCAAGAAATATGAGTCCCGTTGGAGTTGCCGTGTCCTGATTTTTCCGCAGACTTGCGGCTTCCAGCGCTTTGGCGAGGTCAAAGGTGGCACTCGCGGTCGCGTAGTGTGTCGTAATAATAAAATCTTTTCCAAATACAATGTCAATTTCATGGTTTGCCTCAAGGCCGTGGGTGTAGCGAAGCGCGGGGAAGTGAAGTACCGCGTATACAAACCCAGGAAACACGTCCAAACGCGGTTTTGCGGTTGGCGTGACGAGTTCGTCAATTAAAATCTCTCCAAGGTCAAACTCATTTGAAATTGAAACAACTTCATCAATGGTGGGGTTTTCAATATCAACCCATTTCACGCCACCGTGTTCGTATCGCGTAATCATTATCACTAAAGTATACCCCAGAGTACGTGCGCGCCAGTGTTTGGTATGGCACAATGCTGTGTATGTTGTTTCATCCTGAACAGTCAGAAAAAAAGTTTTTTCTCGCGCTCTTTTTCGGCGCTCTCTTGGTGTTTGGTGGTGGCGTATACGTGGGTGCGGTGAACGCGCCCTATGTGGGGGCTACCGAGGTTTCCGCTGTTCCTCCTGAAAACGTTGATTTTGCTCCGCTCTACAAATCGTGGCGCATTTTGGAAGAAAACTTTGTAACGGCAACCACTACCGCAAGTAGTACTGAAGAAGAGCGCATGTGGGGTGCTATTGAAGGCTTAGCGCGTTCCTACGGAGACGACTATACCGTTTTTTTTAGACCAGAACAAAAGGAAATTTTTGAAAGTGAAATTCGAGGTGATTTCCAGGGGGTTGGTATGGAAATTGGTGTCCGCGACGAAGTACTCACCGTGATCGCGCCCCTTAAAGACACTCCTGCCTATAGGGCGGGAATAAAGAGCGGGGATAAAATTTTGGAAATTGATGGCGAGAGTACCGAGGGGCTTACGACCGAAAGCGCGGTAAAAAAAATTCGTGGTGAGCAGGGGACGACGGTGGTGTTTACCATTTCGCGCGACGGAGGAGCTCCCTTTGAGGTGTCTGTGGTGCGCGACGTTATAACCTTACCTACGTTGGATACGGAGCTCACTTCCGACGGAGTGTTCATTATCCGCCTCTACAGTTTCAACGCGCTTGCGCCGCAACTGTTTAGAGACGCACTGAGTGAATTTGCAAACGCGCAAACCGACAAAATGATTCTTGACCTTCGGGGCAACCCGGGAGGATATTTGGAAGTTGCTGTTGATATCGCGAGCTGGTACCTACCCGTGGGGAAAGCAGTGGTGATTGAAGATTACCAAGATGAAACAAAAAATAACGTGCACCGAAGTCGCGGATACGATGTTTTCACTGACCAACTAAAACTTGTCATTTTAGTTGACGAAGGTTCAGCATCGGCGTCTGAAATTTTGGCAGGGGCTCTGAGTGAGCATGGAGTGGCAACATTGATTGGAGCAAAAACGTTTGGTAAAGGTTCAGTGCAACAGGTGTTCCCTGTTACCGACACGACCGCGCTTAAAATTACTATTGCGCGCTGGCTCACACCAAATGAAACCTCTATTTCAGATGGGGGTATTACTCCGGATATAGAAATTGAAATTACTGAAGAAGACCGTGAAGCAGAGCGCGATCCTCAGTTTGAAAGAGCGGTACAGTTTCTGCTTCAAGGGAACTAGGCAGTATGAAAATTATTTTATTAAAGGATGTAAAAAAGGTAGGGCGTAAAGATGAAATTGTAGACGTTTCTAACGGGTACGCGCAAAACGTGCTTTTACCACAGAAGCTGGGCATTCCCGCAACACCAGACCAAGTAGCGCGCCTAAAAAAACAAGAGGGAAGCGTGATAGAAAAGAAAGCGTACGGTGAAGCGCTCCTTACAAAAAGTATAAACGAACTTCGTGGTCAGCGCGTGGTCATTCGCGCGCGTTCAAACGAACAGGGAACACTGTTTCAAACAATTCATGCGAAGGAAATAGCCGCAGAAATTAAAAAAACACTCCGAGTGGAAATTCCCGAAGATACGCTCGACGTAGAACCCATAAAAAAAACGGGTGAGTATCCACTCACTGCCCGTTCTTCCTCCGCCAGCGCTCCTTTTACGCTTAGGATTGAGTAGTGTCTTCTTCAGCTTCTTTCTTTTTCTTTCGAGGTGGAAATAGTTTTTCCCACATACGCTGAGCAAATCCAATGGTTCTTGTTTGGACTTCTTTTTCTGCGCGTTTTCTTCCCATTATCATTGCGGAAGAAATAATACTCATTAGCACTTTTGAACCTTTCACCAAACCAACAAATTTTTGAACGTTCATAGCAATAATTCCAATCGTTCCATACCCTGGTGCCTCTTCAATAGGAACATCAAGTACCCAGTATGCGGCAAATGTAAGAGCACCAAATGCGAACGCGGTGTTTGTTGCGCGTTCTCGCATCTGGAGTTTACGCTTTTTCTTTGGAAGTTCTTCGCCGTCTCCAGAGTTTTGTTGAGCATCTCGAGGTACGCTTTGAAGAATGTGTGAAGCTCCCCGTTCTTGATAGGGAAGTATGGTTGGAAGATCCGTAGCGGCAAGTGCTCCTTCTGGCGCAGGTGTTTTTATCGCTTTATTTTGTAAAGCTTCCGACGTGCCTTCTTTTGTCTTGAATGACATAGTGATTAGTATTATAACACAACAAAGATACTTTTGTCAATAAACAAAAACCCGCTTTGAAGCGGGTTTTTAAAAGGAGTGCAGGTGGTTTATTTAACGTCTACCACTTTACGGGTGGTGGTTGAACCGTCAAAGCGAGTTTTTCGTGCTGTTCGGAAAGAAACCACGCCAGCAATTTTTGAAAAAAGAGTGTGATCTTTACCCATATCAACGCCCAGTCCCGCCATAAATTTAGTGCCTCTCTGGCGCACAATAATGCTTCCTGGCTGCGCCTTTTGACCCTGAGCGAGTTTAACGCCCAGGTACTTTGGATTTGAATCGGTTAGGTTTTTTGCCGAACCCGCGGCTTTCTTGGTTGCCATATGAATTAGGTTCTAGGTTCTAGGTGTTAGGTTCTAGAAAAGAAACAAAACACTGCTACACTAGGTAAAAGATATGATACAAAATATTCTTGAAAAAATCAAGGAGTTTCCCCGTGAATATTGGAATGACCTCTTCGTTATTGGGGTCATTTTGGTGGTGTCTCTAGCCTCATTTGGTTTGGGCAGACTATCGGTCCTCTACACGGAGAAAGAAGAAGAATTTGCGATTTCCTACGTACCGCAGGTTCCTTCTGAGTCTATTCCACAGGTGGCTGGAGTAGAGGCAGCAACCCCAACAGCACAGGTGTATGTGGCTTCAAAATTGGGTTCTAAATACCACTTGCCGTGGTGTTCGGGCGCGCAAACTATGAAAGAGGAAAACAAAATTTATTTTAATAGTAAAGCAGAAGCGGAGGCAGCGGGGTACACCCCGGCTCTTAATTGTAAGGGGATATAACAAACAACACAGAGCAATGAGCATTCGGGTTATCACTGTTATACGCTATGTGTTATTGTTTCCTTGAGTCTCTCTATGATTGTCCTTGATATTGAAGCTTCAGGAACAGATCCTCATAAACACTCCATTGTTTCCATTGGCGCGCTTGATTTTGATAATCCCGATAACCATTTTTATGACGAGTGTCAGGTGTGGGAAGGCGCGCACATAGACGACGAGGCGCTCGAGGTCAATGGCTTTACCGAGAATGAAATTACTGATTCTTCCAAAAAAACGGAAGAGGAAGTTGTCCGCGCATTTATTGGGTGGGCAAAAGATCTTCGCGATTGGACGATAGTAGGGCAAAACCCATCGTTTGATCGCAATTTTTTGCAAGCGGCGTGCGGCCGGGCACATATTGAATTTCCGTTCGCGCACCGCACGCTTGATACCCATACGCTTGCGTATATGCATATGGTGAAGCGGAACCTCACTCCACCGTTTGACAGTGAAAGACACCGCACCGCGCTTACCCTGGATAGCATTTTGCAGTACTGCGGAATCCCTGAAGAGCCTTCACCGCATAATGCCCTCACGGGGGCCATGAGCCATGCTGAAGTAGCGTCGCGACTCCTGTATGACCGAGGTCTTTTATCAGAGTTTGAAATGTTTCCGATTCCTTGGACCGTGAGGAAAATTGCAGAATAGACACCGTGCTATAGTTTTTTGATATGGATGATCAAAAACCACTGATGCAAACGCCCGAGGAGCACCGTTTGGAAGCGGAGCTTCGTGTATGCGACCCGGAAAAAGTAGGTCGCGCTAAAGAGATAGAAGAAGCGCGGGTCATGCGCATGGGCACTGAACTGGCTGAAGGGTTTGCTCTTTTACGCAAATATCGCCTCGGGGCAACGTTCTTTGGTTCCGCGCGGTGTTCAATTGGCGATGATATTTATGAGTCGGCACGTGCGCTCGCCGAAAAATTAGCACAGTCTGGGTTTGCAATCATCACTGGCGGGGGTGGGGGAGTTATGGAAGCAGCAAACAAAGGAGCGTATGAGGTAGAAGGGGGGATGTCGGTGGGACTCAACATTAAACTTCCCCACGAACAGATCCCAAACGGGTACGTTACGGAGAGCAAAACCTTCAATTACTTCTTCAGTCGAAAAGTGATTCTCACGTTTGCTGCTGAAGTCTATATTTACTTTCCCGGGGGTTTTGGTACCTTCGATGAGCTTTTTGAAATATTGACCCTTATTCAAACGAAGAAAATAAAGCAAGTTCCTGTGGTTTTATATGGAAAAATCTTCTGGGAGCCGGTCATTTCGTTACTCAAAAAACACCTTCTGGAGGCGTATAAAACCGTTGATGAGGCCGATTTAAGTCTGTTTAAGGTAGTTGATTCAGTTGAAGAAGCGCATACGTATATTCTAGATTCGGTAAGGTGCTAAAGCACCTTGCTCACTGCCTCGGTTCGGGAGTCTTTTTTTGAAAAAAAGATTTCCCTCACTTTACGTTGTGAGTAAAATGTTAAATACGGCTTTATAGAGCCATATTTTAATAAAAAAGCAAAATACAATCTTGACATAGTTTGTCAAGTATGCTACAATGGGCTCTCAAAGGAGCCCCACTCAGGGGCTTTTTTTGTTGGCTCGACTTAGTCCGAACCGCGTCTGGTGAATTAGGATTTAAAGCACTTGTGCTAGATCCTCAGAAGCTAAACGCACAAAACAATGTTTATTCCAGTCATTATATTCCTTGCCAGTGCTACCTTTGGGGCGCCTACCGCGCTTTCTCAAAGTGAAAGTTACGCATTGGCTTCGAATCCTGAAACCCTCGGTGCGTACGTTCGTGAGTACTTCAGTGACACTCCTCTCTTGGCAGATATCGCATGGTGCGAAAGCCGCATGCGCCACTTGGATAAGAATGGTCAGGTACTCCGCGGAACCGTAGACGGGGATGATGTTGGGGTGATGCAAATCAATACCCGATACCATGGGGAGAAAGCAGAAGAGCTCGGACTCAACCTTTACTCGCTCCAGGGCAACCTAGAGTACGCAGAGTATCTCTACGAGAAGCAGGGCTCTAAGCCTTGGCTCGCCTCAAGCCCTTGTTGGGGTAAGCTAGCCGCAAAATAAAACTAACATAAAAACCTCCCCGTGTGGGGAGGTTTTTTTAATGCGGACAAGAAAAACAATACTTATGCCATGGGCATTTCTTTTTTCATCATTTTCGCGTCAACACTGTAACGGCCAGCGCCTGACACAACAACGTAGAACATACCACCTGCAATAGCAAGGTTCTTCATAAACATCGTGCTCTGGAGTTGGTCAGCAAGGTTCATGTGGAAGAGGAACGCGGCGAGCAAAGTAAAAATACCTATTGCTAGCGCGGCGTATTTTGTTTTGAATCCTACCAACAACATAATGCCTCCAATAAGTTCAATCACGATAACAAGTGCGGTAACGACCTCCGGGAAGGGAAGTACGGTACCAACCCAGGCAACGATAGCTACAAAACCACCAATCTTTGCCCATCCTGCTGAAATAAAAATTAACGACATCAACACGCGCGAAACAAGCATCACCTCATCAGAATATTTTTTAATCATCATATTTTTTAATTTTTAATACCCCTTTATTGTACAGGAAGAACTCAAGGGAAGGGGTTTCTTCAAGATAGATAATGTTCGCACAATATATCTTTTGCGCACTTTATACAGAGAAAGAATTTCCCATAAACTGCGCAAAAAATGGCATCATTTCGCGAACGTTGGTACAACTACGCGAAAGGAATTACGCGCAGGTAAGGGAGTTTTGTGTATATCCCCGCTAAGAGATTGGTAGCAATAAAATGTCTAAGATAGAATTCTTGAACCTCTTCCCCAGTTTGTATAGATATTTGACTATTTTATAAAAATGTGTTATTTATATAAAAGTAATATTATATGTCTGCTGAAGGACCATGCCAAGATTGTAAACGCGAAAAAAGTGAAGCTTTTTGGGCTCGCTTACTCCCTTTTTTAAATTTCATTAAATGGCCTGTATGGATTGGTGCTGCTTTAATAGCAACGAAGGCCGTGTATACCCTTCGCCAAAACCCTCAACACTTTTCTGACATTCAAGAAGAAGTAGCAGACGGAGTTACTTCGTCGTTTTCTGCCGCGGCCTCATCAGTCCGTAACGCATTTGTTGAAGCACTTGATCCGGTTGCGCAGCTTCTGATGCATTCTACTTTTTTTGCTCTTGGCGGCATTGGGATTGCACTGGTTGCTAACTTTTTTCACCAAGCACGGCCAAACAGCGAACGGTCGTAGGCGTAACCCACCCTTTGAGGAGCGAGTCATAAAGGTATGGACTCGTTTATCGATGAAACCTTCCATAAAGAGCTTCAAGCCCATAAAGACCCTGTAGCGGTGTCAGAAGCGCTTAAAACGAATGAAGGGGTTCATTTGGCAGAGGAGTTCCTAGAAAGCGTCCTTCCAATGCCATACGGCTTAAGTGCAACCGGTGAGTCAGCTCCAGAAGAGCTTGCCATGCTCGTTTTAGAACATATAGTTTTCCCCTACCTGTAGTATTGACAAACTTGTGGTTATGATATAATGCTTTTTATGATTCCTCACCCAGAAAGAATTTTAACTCCAGAAGTTATTTTTGAAACAGGCGTGCGTGAAGCGCGGCGTCCTGGTGTTGACCTGGAATATGGCGCGCGTACGAGCAACATGGTGTTTCGGGAAACAGGAGGTACCGACTCCCCTCTCATGCAATTTTTAACCGAGGGTGAGTTTGGTGCGGTGTATTGGAAAAGTTTTGAAGAGCGCGCAGAATTAATTCAAGAATTTTTCTCAGTCCTATTTTTCTAGTGGTACTGCAATAAATAGCAAAAACCCCGTTTAGGCGGGGTTTTTGCTGTAAATCTCTACATTGCCGAGCACTGCTTGCAGTCTTTCTTGTGAGTGAACACCAAGTAAAGTGCTGAAAGTCCAACCAAAATGTAGACAATCTGTTCTACACCTCCTAACCCTCCTACGAGCATATGAACAGCATTGTATCCGAACGCCATCAACCCCCAGTTAAGACCACCAATGATAACTAATATGAAACTTACTGCGTGAGCGTATTTCATTTCGTGTCGTTTAAACTAATAATGCTACCTATTCATTAAACACCAGATTCCGAGGTTAGAAGGACGGGCTGTGCATAGCTTTTTTTATAGGTACGAAAGCGGGTTTAGATACCCGCTGGTTCCCGCAACAGGAATGCGGGCGTTAGCACAGTTTGTTTTTGTCTTTAAATCTCCCAAACGGACTATCTGTACAGCGTCAGACGCTAAAACCGTGAAGTGCAGGTGTGGTCCCGTTGAATAACCCGTGTTGCCTGAATATCCTAAAAGTCCTCCTGTGGCAACCGCCTCTCCTTGGCTGATACTGATGTGGGAGAGGTGCGCGTAGAGCGACGAGAGGCCGTTGGCATGACGGACCAAAACCCACTTGCCGTAACTGTAACAACCCTTTATTTCGTCCGTATTCCCTGTTGCTTCAACAATTCCGGAGAGTGACGAAATTACTTTTGTTCCTTCAGGGGCGCCAAAATCAATGCCGTTGTGGCCGCTCCCGTTGTAGGCGCCACTTTTCGCAAAGGTGGTGTTACCGAAGTACTGCGTGAGACAGTATAAGTTTCCAAACGTGCTTTTACGATCCGCACACCGGCTCATAAATTTTTCGTCCAGTGGAAATGAAAGCACCCCACTCCCCGCCGCGGGAATTTTAGAAGGGTCAAGCGTATATTCAAGCTGTGCTTCAAAGTCACGAATTTCCGATTCCAACTGTTCACGTGCAGTTTTTTTTTCGTTAAGTAGTTTTTGATACTCGGTCTCTTTACTTTTGGTAGCGCCCAAAACGGTGGACTGAGCTTTTTTGTTTTGATCGAGAACTGTTTTTTGTCCCGTGAGCTCTTTTTTAAATGACACTAACTGCCCTTGTTTTTTAGCAAGTTCTGTATAGTCAATTTGGAGTGATTCGCGAATTGCCGTGAGTTCCACTACCTCATCGCTGAGTGCTGTTTGCACGCGACGGAGACGATCTGATTCTTCCCACGCGAGAGAAAAATTTGCTCCGGCGAGAAAATGTTCAATGAGCGTGGTGTCGTCTATTTTTGAAATGAGGCGCAGCGATTTTTGTATGACGTTATTGCTCTCCACAATACGACGTTCTTTGTCTTCGATTTCTGTGCCGATTTCTTCTAATTGAAGCCCGGTGGTTGCGATCCGGTTTTCGGTTACCGCAATGTCGGTGGCGATTTTTTTACGTGAGAGGTCAAGTCGAGCAATTTCAGCTTCTAATGTTTTTCGATCCGCTCCCACTTTGGTGAGCTCCGCTTCGTACTTTGCAATTTCAGCTTCAAGAGCCGCGAGTTGCTCTGTTCGTTCAGTTATTTTACTTTGCAACTCTGAAACGACATCGGCGTGTACAGGAACAGGGACAGCAAAGAGTATAGAGTATAGAGTATAGAGTATGAAAAAACAGGAGACAAAAAAACGATTACGCGTGAGCGAGTTTTGAAATGGCAGTGTGAATGCGCCGTATCGTTTCATCTTTTCCTAGTATACCAGCGACCTCAAACGGGTCCGGTGATTTATCTTTTCCAGTCAATGCAAAGCGAAAAGGCCACAGTACACTTCCCTTCCCTGCCGCTTCCGCGTAACTCCAGACGGCTTCACGGACCGATTCTTTCGTCCACGTGCCCTCAGGGATTTTTGATACTGCTCCCAGTGTCGCTTCCAGATGTGTTTTTGTAACCGCAAGGTCAGGATCTTGTTTCCATTTCAATTTCTCCGCTTCATAAATGGGAGCTTCAACAAGGTACTCAAGCTCGCCCGACTCCTCAAGGGCACGGATGTCGTCGTACGTTTCAATGCGTTCACGTAAGAGAGAAAGAATAACCTCTGTTTGACCGGACTCTTTTAAAATGCCTTGCATGCGTTTTGAAAGGAATGGCAATCCTTCAGCGATAAAACGATCACTCGAAATTTTCTTCAGGTGTTCGCGATTAAACCAACGAAGTTTTACTTCATCAAAAATGGCTCCCGACTTTTGTACTTGATCTAAGCTAAAACGTTCTACGAGTTCTTCTTTTGAAAAAATTTCCTCAACACCTCCTGTGTTCCAACCCAAACTTGCAATGTAATTCAAAAGTGCTTCAGGGAGAAATCCAAGGTCACGATATTCAGAAACCGCGCGCGCTCCTTTGCGTTTAGAAAGTTTTGAACGGTCGGGGGCAAGGACGAGCGGAAGGTGCGCGTAGGTCGGGATCGTGGCGCCAAGCGCTTCGTAAATAAGAATTTGGCGTGGCGTGTTAGAAATGTGATCATCTCCACGAATGACGTGATTGACCCCCGTCAGCGCGTCGTCAGCAACGACAGTTAAATGGAAGAGTGGCTCGGTAAAGCTTTTGGCGATGACGAAGTCTCCGAGGTCGGTGGTGTTCATGGTAATGGGACCGCGTATAGCGTCCGTGAACGTGACCACTTTATTTTGATTTCTGAATCGAACAAGTTCCCGTGTAACGCCATCTTCGCCTTTTTCTGGTGACACGTATGCCTGGTTTCTATTCACCAAATTTTTAATGATTGATTCGTGCTCTTTTACCCACTCACTCTGGCGGTGGAGGTAGTCGTATGAAAGACCCAACCAAGACATGGTTTCTAAAATGTTATCTTCGTAGACTTTCTTTGAGCGAATGCGGTCCGTGTCTTCAATACGGAGAATAAATGTTCCTTCATGGTGCCGCGCAAAGAGGTAGGCAAACACCGCGGTTCGATACGTTCCGGCATGAAAAAGACCCGTAGGACTTGGTGCAAAACGTGTGACCACTTGCGGTTTAATTTTCATAAAAAGTCCTTACAGTGTAACGCCAAAGGGCGCTGTTGGGAATGCGTTTTTTAAGTCTCGTGTTCTAGGGCGGTGTCTAAAACGGCAGTGGCGAGTGCATGTGCGGCGTCGGGTTTTGCGAATTTTTTTGCTGCTTCCGCCATGTCAGTGCGCGCTTTCGGATTGGTGAAAAGTCGGTCAATTTCCGCAACGAGAATATTCGGCGAGAGGTTTCCTTGCTCAATAACCACCGTAGCCCCCGCGTGCGCGTAGGCAAAGGCGTTCACGCGTTGGTCCCGACTCACTGATTCAGGAATGGGAATTATGATGGAGGCCTTCCCCCACGCAGCGATTTCAAATATGCTACCGCTCCCCGCGCGACTCACCACCACGTCAGCGGCTCCCGCTGCCATTTTCAAGGCGAGCGAAGAAAGAAATCCGAATGATTTGTAGCGGTAGCGGCGTTCGTTTTGTTCCAAAATAACGCGCGCCGTATCTCGTATTACTTCAAAGTTTTTTTCACCGGTCTGATGTACCACCTGATACTTACTAATGAGCTGTGGAAGCGCGGTAAGCACCGTGTCATTTATTTTTTCAGAACCGGTTGATCCTCCTAGAATTAAAATAGTAGGAATATTTTTTTCAAGTTCTAAAAATTCATGTGCTCCGTCACGCGCCGGGTTTCTCACCCCTTCGCGCACGGGGTTTCCAATAACTGCTGTTTTTTCTTTGACCTTCTCTGGCAGGTGTTCCAAGGCGTCGTTGTAGGAGAGGGCTATTTTTTTTGCAAAAGGAGCGGCAAGAAGCGTGGCGCGCCCAGGGGTTGCGTCTGAGTCGTGGAGAATTACGGGAATACCCAGAATGCGTGATGCCATGAGCGTGGGAACCGCGCCGTATCCTCCCTTTGAAACCACCACGTCGGGGTACACCGAGTAGAGTTTAAAGAGTGTATCAACAATACCAAAAAATGTTTTAAAAATATCTAAAAAATTCATCACTGAAAAATAGCGGCGCATTTTCCCCGCGGGAGTTTGAATAAACGTAATGTTGTTTTCAAAAAGAATTCGTTCGTCAAATGGAGCGGGTGCAAAAAAGTATAATTCTGGTTGTATAATTTTCCGCTCTTTGACGATTTTTTGTATTTCTTCGGCGACAGCAATAATGGGGTAAAAGTGCCCCCCTGTTCCTCCACCGGTGAAAACGATGCGCATAGTGTGTTCAAGTGCGCGCGTAGCGCGAGATTTGTAACATGATACCGACCGAGGCAAGTGCCATCGCCAGGGCGCTCCCGCCGTGACTGATGAAAATCAGAGGGAGTCCTGAAAGTGGAAATACCGCGAGCATGGCACCAATGTTTAAAAACGATTGGACCGAGATCAGTATAGCAATTCCTACGACCACGAGTCCACTGAACAAATCGGGGGTACGAGCAGCTATAAACAGTGATCGCAGTGCAAAGGTAAGAAATCCCAAGACCAAAACAACGCTCCCCACAAACCCAAATTCTTCAGCGAACACCGCGAAAATAGAGTCTGAGGTTGGCTCAGGGAGCGTGGTGAATTTTTGTATGCTCTGACCAAAACCACGCCCTAACACTTGCCCGCTTCCGACCGCAATGAGCGACTTTTGAATTTGGTACCCCGCTCCCTGAGGGTCTTTCGCGGGATCTAGAAATGTTTGTATACGATCAAGCGCGTGAGGGTGCGTGACAATAAATCCCGACAGGGCAATCACGCCTGCAAGGGCGAGAATCCCCATATCCTTAAAACGCGCTCCTGAAGCAAAGAACATTGCCCCTCCAGCGCTTCCTATAACCAAAAAGGTCCCCATATCGGGCTGTAACAGCAGTAAAAGCGCCACCACGGAGGTAATAGCCACAAACGGCCCAATACGCACCAGAAACGGAATATTCGCCTTACGGCGCTGTGAGAGCCAGGTTGCCAGGTAGAGTACGTATCCAATTTTTAGTGCTTCAGCGGGTTGAAAGGTGGTAAACCCAAAATCAAGCCAACTTCGTGCTCCATTCAATTCGATTCCCAGTGGGGTGAAAACAAGGAGACACAAAACACAGGCAAGAATAAAAATATAAAAAGAATACTGTTTCCAAAAACGATACGGGATATTGCTCGTCACAAAAAGTGCAATGAGTCCGCCAACGATACCTAAGAGTAGTTGCGAAGTGGCGATATCGGCAAATTCCGCTCCCTCGCGTGCTAAGAGCCCTAGTGATGCTGAGAGAAAAATCAAAAAGCCACCAATAACAAGCGCCAGTGTCGCAAAGAGAATGTACGAATCAACCGCTCGCTTTTTAGCCATTTTTTAATAGTACACCCCGTTAGAAATCTTTAAAAGAAAAATTACCATATAAAGTAATTTTTCTTTGTGAAAAATCAACATTTCCTTAAACTTTGAATTTGCATACCACTGCTATTCGACTCATTGTGAATTAGATTTCTAACGGGGTACACCACTCCCCTTCTCATTCGGGTCTATTTTCCTGTGGTTTGTTGTAATTAAAATACGCCACTAACGGGAAGCTTTTTGCAGGTACAGCACGAAGTAATTTCGTTTGTAGAGCACTCCTTCAAAGCGCGTGTAGTGGTGTTTCTTCTCTTTTTTTATCAACAAAAATGACTCGTACAACGCAAGAATATCCTGCTCGGTGAACACTCGTTCATGAAAGTTACTTTTAGGCATAAGGTACGTATCCTTTTCTTTCCACGGGTGTTCTTTCAAAAGAGCGTGTGCATTTTTATCGCCATCTTTGCACAACGCGCGAACAAAGAGCCATCCTCCCGGTTTTAAAACGCGATGTATTTCTGACACGTACACACGCCGTTCGCCTTCGGTAAGTGAGTTAGATGACATCACATCAAGAACAATGTCTATACTTTGATCAGGAAGCGGGTATGGTTTTCCTATGTTCTGTTCAAAAAAAGTGACGGTACTTTTAGTTTCAACCACACGAGCGCGTGCGCTTTGAAGCGCGTTTCGTGCAATGTCGTATCCAATAACGGTTGCTCCAAGACTCTCAAAAAAGAATGCGTGCTTCCCTACCCCGCAGCCAAGGTCAAGTACGTGTGCGTCGGTGAAATCAACATCAGTTTTTTTGCGTAAAAATCGAGCAAAATTTTTCACCTCCTGAGAAGGCTCCATGCTTCCGCTCACAAAACGTTTTTTGCTGTATTCTTCCTCCCACGCTTTTTGTTGGTACGGTGACACTGTTTTATCCCAAAAGTGCAAAGGCAACACCCGCAAACGCGAGTACAGCGGTTAAGACCCAGTAACGCATGGTTACTTTGTAGGCTGGCCAGCCTAGCGCTTCAAAATGGTGGTGGAGTGGCGCGACACGAAACACTTTTTTCCCGAACCACTTTTTTGATGCCACCTGAATAATGTTTGAGAGTACTGTTCCCGAGAGTGGCAATGCAATGATGCCAAGGGTAAGAAAACCGTGTCCTTCGCCCAAGGTGTCGGTCATAAAGGCAATGGTGGCGAGCGTGATGGTGAGACCCATCGTACCCGTTTCAGACATATAAAACCGCGCGGGAGGAATATTGAACCAGAGAAAGGCAAGAATGCCGCCCGCGATCGTTGCCGCAAACGCGGCTAAGTCAATTTGGTTTTGAAAAAAGGCAATACCGGCGTACGCGCCAAAAATAATGGCAAACACGCCTCCCGCGAGTCCATCGATGCCATCAATAACGCCTGACGCGTAAAAAAACAAAACGGTTAACACAAAGAGCGGCACGATGAGCCACCCAATTTCTAGCGGAGCGTTAAAAGGAATGCCGATAGCAGTCACATCCAATTTATCAAAAAACCACCACCCGGCTCCGAGCGCCAATATTCCGACCGAGAGCAGACGAACGCGAAGCGATAGGCCTTTTGAAAAACCCGCTTGTGTTTGAATTTCAAGAAAGTCATCAGCGAGTCCAATAAGAGAACCCGCGCCGAGGAGGATGAGCGGAACCCACGTTTGGTTGCGTGAGAGAAAATTGAGTTTTTCAAAAATACTTCCCTCGTAGAGCATGCCCAAAATCCACAAAACAAAAATAGCAATAAAGACGCTTGCCCAAATAATAATACCCCCCATGCGCGGAGTGTTTGTTTCTTTATTTTTATGGAGTTCGTTAAACACCAAGGCCTCTTTTCCTTCCAAATCTACTTTCCCCGCGCTTTTTTTCCATGCGCGATGTTTATACAAAAAATGAGTTAAAAAAGGTGTAACCACTATGCCGGTGGTAAACGCAAATACCGCGGGAACAAAGACTTTTATAACATCAAGGAGTGCGGGATCCATAGGCGCTACTTTTTGCAAAGTGTAGCACGCTTCAACGTTTTTTTTGCGTATTCGTTGAGCGTCAGTATGTCACTATTTCTGCCGTCTCTGGTAGAGCCTAAGACCACGAGCGCCACGGGGTGACCCACGACAGGTTCAACAATAAGGGACAAGTTTCCTCCCGCGAGGTCAGTAAATCCAGTTTTTGAAGCAATTTCTCCAGGTACGGTTCCTGTGATGCTACTCGTATGTTCCGCATGGTATGTTTTTCCTGTTGGAGTAACAAATGTTTTTTCTGCCGATGTTGATTGGCTGTAAACCGCTTCATCTTTTTGAGATATTTCTGCAAGTAAGAGTGCGGTGTCGCGCGCAGACCCGTACGCTCCAGCTAGGGTTTTTGAAACATCTAATCCCGTGTCATTTAAAAAATATGTTTGCGTGAGCCCCATGGTATGGGCGAGCGCGTTCATGCGAGCAACAAAATCATTCGCGGTTTCTTTTTTGTAGCGTGAGGTAGCAAGACCGAGCGCGTGTGCCCCGTCGTTTGATGAAGTAATGAGGGTAAAGTCAATGAGATCTTGTAAACGCCACACCTCACCAATCGTAAATTCCGAGTCCCCTTCTGGGGTTAATGCTTCTGGTTCAATAACCACCTCGCTGTGTGCTGGTAGTGTGCGTGAAGCAACCAGTACCGTCATTATTTTAGTAAGAGAAGCCAATGGCATTTGTGCGTCAGCATTTTTTTCAAAGATCGTTTGGCTTGTTTTTATATCGTATACGAAAGCAGATTTTGCAATAAGCGTTGGTGTATCAAACGAAGAACAGTCGTACTCAGCACCCTTTGTTATTTTTTGCGGAGTTACTCCGTGAAGGAATGACCCCCCTGCGATCAAAAGGAGTGTGAGCGTAGAAATAACAATGCCGGGCATACTACTCATGAGTTTCCTCGGTTGGGGCAGGACGTTCATCAAGAATGTTTTGTATTTCAGCTTTTATTTTTTCAAAATCAGGGGCGTCACTCAAAGACGATATACCAAGAGATGCAGGAAGTTCTGGCGTTCCGCGGTAGAGAAAACTCCGTTTATCAGAAGGGTGCTCTGTTTTTTCCACGAGTCCTCGTATAAGGAGCGAGCGAAGAATAGACGATGAGTTTACTCCGCGGATGTATTCAATATCAGTTTTTGATAGTGGGCCGTGGTAGAGAATAATGGCCAGTGTTTCCAACCCCGCTTTCCCTAAGGGGCCTTCAAGTTCTTCTTTTCTTACCGCGTCAATAAGTGATTTTGTTTCTGGCGCAGTGGCGAGGCCGGCATACTCCCCCTCTCGGACGAGTCGTATGCCGCGACCCTCTAGAGCAGTGCCCAAAGAACTAAGCGCGTTTTGAATATCACTTTCACTCGCGTGGAGAGAGGCGGCGAGATCGCGAATTTTAACAGGCTCACCTTTGTAGAAAAGGAGCGCCTCTAAACTAGTTTCTAGTTGTTGGTGGTTAGTGGGTAAGCTCATACGTGTGTTTTTTGCTAGCAACTAAAAACTATACACTATCAACTCGTTAATCATACCGTGGAGGGGCAGTATTTCCCGCATAATTAATGGTGATATCGCTATAGTGTTTCTCCTGATCAACTAACAAAAGTCCTCGCTTGACGAGCTCCAGTACCGCTAAAAACCCTACGACAATCTCGCGCTTATCTTCAGGGGTTCCCACGAAATCTTTGAAGGTAACTGAAAGAGCGCGTTCAATTCTATGTGAAAGACGATTCATCATATCTTCCAGAGAGATTACTGTTTTAACGGAAATTTCTTTTTTCTTTTCGATTTTTGGTGAACGCATCAATACGTCGTTTGCCGCGCGAAAAAGTGATTCTGTGTTCATATCGCTCCCCGGTGAAAAAACAGGCGTGGTGTCACGCTTCAAACCACCAAAATACATTCGCTCTTTTAGTGTTCCCAACACACGGCTAGCGTCTCTAAAAATTTTGTAGAGCGCGAGGCGTTTTTCAAGGTCGTGAATGTCCCCCTCTTCTTCATTGGTTAACGACAATACGGGCAACAGTGAGCGCGATTTTATTAAAAGAAGTGTAGCCGCAACCAAAATAAAGTGAGCCGCTTCACCTGACGGAAACGTATCACGTGATTTTACAAACTGAATAAAGTCGTCGGCGATTTTAGAGAGTGATACGTCCGAGACGAGCATTTTTCGCTCTTCTATTAACGTCAAAATAAGGTCCAGCGGACCCACGACTTCTCCTATTGAAACGGTAAATGGTGCACCCGACACGCTTTTTAGTGTACCACTGAATGCCTTACCGATTTATCAAAAAATGAGCCACCCATTCGGTAATATTTTTTACCGTAGGGATATGGAGATTTTCGTTCGGCCCGTGTGCGTTTGAAGATGGGCTGAGAATACCTGTTACCAGCTGGTCAGCGTTTGGGTATGTACGAGCCATCATGCCAATAAAGGGGATTCCGGCGCCAACGCCTGTTTTTATTGGAGTGTCTTGGTACACAACCTGAGCGGCTTCGATTACTGCTTTTTCTGTGTTAGGAGATAAAGGTTTTGCAAGCCATCCATTGTCCATTTCTAACGCTTCATACGTTACGCGCGCCCCGTACGGTGGATTTGTTTCCAATAGTTCTTTTAACGTTTGCGCAACGACCTGGCAATCAACGGTTGGTGGAATGCGCAGTGAAAGTTTTAGCTTGAGTGTCGCAGCGGTTACGTTTCCCGCTCTCTCAACTGGTGGAAGTCCATCAAAACCTGTCACTTCAAGACCAGCATGAAAAAGGTTTCGTTCAATACTTTGTGTCAGTCCAGGTGCCACTGTTTTTAAATATGAGGGAAGGTTATACATGTCAAGGAACGTATCGCCCACCGCATTCGCTATCGCCACAAATCGTTCCCGGACTTCTTTCGGAATAGGTGGGTTTATTTCAGGGTGCGATATGAGTCCGGTTTCTGAGTCTTCAATGCGGTTAAGAAGTATTCGTGCAATGCGGAATGCTGAAGGAACAATCCCTGTGGCAGCACCTGAGTGCATTGGTGTGTCTAATGTTTTAATAGTGAGTACTCCATTAACAATTCCTCTGAGTGAGTTGGTAAGCCATAGGTGGTTTACGTCACCTCCCTCTGCATCAAGTGTAATTATGACGTTTGGATTCCCAATTTCGTCTTTGAGGAGTTCCAAATATACAGGAAGATCACCACTAGCACTTTCCTCACTCCCTTCAATCAAAAGCACAATGCGCGGGAGCTCGGCTCCGGATTTTTTTGCTATTTCTATAGCTCCAATTGCGGCAAAGACTGCGTAACCGTCGTCGGCAAGCCCGCGTCCGTAAAGGTAGTCCCCTTCTCTGACAGGGTTCCATGGCCCTAAACCCTCTCGCCAACCCGAGAGTTCCGGCTGTTTGTCAAAGTGACCGTAAATTAGAATCGTTTCGTCTCGCGTGCCTTTAATTTCAATGTATAAAAGCGGAGTTCGGTCGTGTGCTTGTTGAATAATAACGGTATCGGCGATATTTTTTCTTTTGACCCAGTCAGCGAGGAACTCTACTGCGCGGTCCATATGCCCGTTTTTCTTCCACTCTTTATCAAACGCGGGAGATACGTTCGGAATTTTTCCAAATTCAATAAGTGTGGGAAGTCCTTCCCGTTCCCAATATTCACTAACAGTATCTTTAAGCGGTTTCATCGGATCGCAATAAAAGGTCAATGCGGTTCATGTCGCGCGGGAATGCGCTTGCTTCTTTGACGTTTCCAAGTTCGAGCATTCGTGCGGTGAGGCGCTCCAACCCCGTTGAACATCCTCCGTGGGGTGGAATACCGTACTTAAACGCTTCAAGGTAGAACGTAAACTTCTCTGGGTCGAGTCCGCGCTCTTTGATGCGGGCAACCAACTCATCATATTGATGAATGCGTTGAGCACCACTGTTTATTTCAAGTCCGCGGAAAAGAAGATCGAACCCGCGGCTTAGTCCGTCGGTTTCGGTATCGCTCATGGTGTAAAAGGCACGTACACGGGTGGGGAATTTTGTAATAAAGACAAAATCACTTCCCTTCTCTTTTTTCGACCACTCGCAAATTGCGCGTTCGTGCTCAGGATCCATATCGTCACCCGATCCACCAACAATGTCGAGTGCCTCTTTCAGGGTAAGGCGTGGAAATGTTTCACTCATACGTGGCACTTCGGTATTAAAACGTTGAAAAACGTCGTGGTGCGCAGTAACAGTTGCATTCACCGTATCGCGTATTGTAGTTTCAAGCGCATCCATTACATCATGTTCGTCATCAATAAATCCCATTTCAAAATCCATTTGCGTAAGCTCTGCAAGGTGTCTCGTGGTTGCACTTTTTTCTGCACGGAAAATTTTTGCAATCGTGAACGCGCGCTCAAACGCCCCCACCATAATTTGTTTATATAACTGTGGTGAGGTTGCAAGGTACGCGGTCTGGTCGTAGTAGTAGTTAACTTTAAAGACCGCAGCACCTCCCTCAGCGTCACCCCCTACGAGCGCGGGCGCTTGGAAGTCTAAGAAACCCTGTCGCGTAAGAGAGTCTCGGTACGCTTTTACAATAGTTGCCTGTACTTTAAAAATATCTTGATCACGTTCACTTCGAAGCGTAAACGGTCTATGATCAAAACGTGTGTCAATGTTTATGTCAGCATTTTTTTCAAAAGGAATTTCGTGCGCTTCGTTTAAAACTTTGATATTTAAAATTTCAAGCTCGATATCTCCATTAGGAACCCCTACGTTAATGTTTTTTTCTGGACGTTTATTTACCTTACCCGTCACTGATACCACATATTCAGAACGCAGTGTTTTCGCAACTTCAAGTGCTGGACTTGTTGCGAGCGTAACACCTTGAACACTCCCCGAGCGATCGCGAAAATTAAAAAAGACCATTTTTCCCTGATCACGCCTCACATCAACCCATCCGGCAATGGACACCTCTTTTCCAACATGGCTCGACAACTCGTTTATCAAAATTCTGTCTTTCATAGCTTTTACACTATAACGCAACACCTACTTTCTGGCGAACCTCTTTCATCTTTGCGCTCGCTAATTTTTGAGCCCGCTTTGCTCCCTCCTTCAATACTTTTTTCACCTCAGACTCAGTAATTTTTTCGTATCGTTTACGCATTGGAGCAACGTATTTCTCAACGTCCTCAATGAGTTCTTCTTTCAAATCCTTATACTTTCCCTTCTTCTCTTCATAGAGCATTGCCAACTCGGCTTCAGGACGGAAGAGTTTATGAATTGCGTAGACATTTTCTGGTCGCTCATTTGATGAATCAGTAACCACACTCATCACCGTTTTTGCTATTTCATCTTTTGTTCCAAAAAGTGGAATCGTGTTTCCATAACTTTTACTCATCTTTTGTCCATCAGTACCCGGCACCACTCCCACCCCTTTCAAAATAAGTTCTTTTGGCTCTTTGAAGGATTCACCGAATGCATGATTAAATTTTGCTGCTGCTTCACGTGTATACTCAATGTGTTGGCGCTGGTCTTCGCCTACGGGCACCACATCGGTGTCATAAAGCAAAATATCTGCCGCCATAAGCATCGGATAGGTGAAAAGTCCGGCGTTCGCTTCTAACCCCTTCGCCACCTTGTCTTTGTAGGAGTGTGCCTGCATTAAAAATGGAACAGACACCAGACAATTAAAAATCCATGCCAGTTCCGTGTGTTCGGGTACGTCAGATTGTTTAAAAATGACGGCTTTTTTTGGGTCTACGCCAACTGCAATGTAACTTCGAACAATGTTAAAAATATTTTGCCTCAGGTTTTCAGAATCTTTTTTTGAAGTAAGGGCGTGGTAGTCGGCAACCATTAAAAAACTCTCATACTGTTCGTACTGATCAACGAACGGTTTCAACACACCGAAGTAGTTTCCAATGTGAAGATCGCCAGAGGGCTGGAGTCCTGTAAGGAGGCGCTTTTTACTCATTTGTAAATAATAACAGACCTAATTCGTGAGAGGTAGTTCAACAATGAACCTACTTCCCTTGCCAGAACCATCGCTCTCAGCCCAAATTTTGCCCTTGTGGGCCTCTACGTGGGCCTTAGAGATATAAAGCCCTACTCCGGTGGACTTTGGGTTATAGGTGCGCGAATCGTCGCCTGGGCTAAATAACTTAAAGAGTTTTGAAATGGTTTCTTTGGTCATTCCAACCCCCGTGTCTTTAATGGTAAGACGAGCAGTTAAAACATTTTGTTCAAGAGAAACCGTGACATTTCCTTTTTGGGTGTACAAAATACTGTTATTCACCAGATTTTCAAATACTTCGCGTATTTTTGAAGCGTCTACTTTTGCTGTAAAATTTCCTGCGGGTTTTGTGTATAAAAGAGTAAGTCCTTTTTCTTTGGCAACCGCAGTAAATGAACTGATAGTTTCAGAAAGTATTTTTTCAAGATCGGTGGAGGCGAAATCATATTTCATTCTTCCCTGTTCAATACGCGACACGTTGAGGTAGTTGTCTACCATCGCCGCCATATCAGTGGCGCGGGTAAAGACTTGTCTCATTCCTTCTTCCGCGCCAGCGGGTATTTTTCCGAACGTTCCCTCTAACATCAGCGAGAGGAAGTTGCGAATGGCAGTGAGCGGCGCGCGCAAGTCGTGAGACGCGATAGAAAGGAACTGGCTCTTGAGTGTGTCCAACTCTTTGAGACGTTCATTCGCTTTCTGTAAATCTTTCGCCAAGCGTTCAATTTCTTCACGTTGTTCAACTTCTCTGTAGACGCTTTTTACCAGTATGTATCCCATAACAACCGACATCCCAAAGAAAATAGATCGGAGGATATATTCAGTCGTTGATTCTGAAAGAATAAGTTGAATTAAAAGAACACCTGAAATAAAGATGATCATCAACTCACTCGCAATAGCTTTCAAATTAAACAACCGGTGTTTAATTACGGCATATGCCAAAAAAAATGGAAAGAAGCCTGTGAGAACCGTACCGTATGGTGGAATGAGAATATCAAACCACAAAAAGACATTGGTGTACCCTCCCCCAAAACCTAAAAGTGCGCCAAGCATTATATACAGTGCTTGCCCCCGCTGAGTAGGTGTGGCGGGTCGAGCAATATTTTTGAGTAGAATGTAGAAAGCTGGTAAAAGAGCCCCGATATAAATAATTGCAACGCTATAAAAATAGAGAACTCCCGCATCTGGCCAAAATGGAAAGAAAAGTTTCTGACTGACCCCCTCAACTATCAGTTGGGTCGGGGTTAATGCAACCGCAGTTAGGGTAACTACATAAACAATGCGTATAAACCACCGGTATCGATGTTGTTCATTGAAAAGAACAATAATCCAATGTGAAAATAATGCCGCTGTCAGAAATGTCCCTATGGTGAGAATTTTTACCCAAAAAAGCGCTCCTGCTTCGTCATCAATTACGAGCCATCTCCAATAGGAAAAAGCCCACCCTAGATACGCAAGGATCATTAAAGAAAAAATTTGCCCCGCTAAACTTCCTGGGTCTTTTAATAGGACCACTAAGCCGAAAAGAAGAGCTACAATTGCGCCCAAAAGACCCGATATTGCAAATATTTCAAGCATTGCCGCGTTCGGCCACACCTATTGCATGAATACGATGCGGCTCGACATATACTAGTATAGTATGTTTTCCGAAGTTTGATTTTGTGAGAAGTGACAAAAAAGTTTCTGGTTCTCTGTAAATTACTTTCCATCCAGCAAATCGTGACAGAAGTGGCTTCTCAGCATGTGCAATTATATTTCCAGTTATATAGACTCCTCCGGCATTTAATACATCGTAAATTTTGTTAAAAATTTCTACCGCTCGATCATCGTTGAAATAGTCCAATAATCCAACCATCTCAACAATATCAAACATATTGGTCCCTTTAGAGTTTGTTAAATACGTCCCGAGTGTTGCGTCGGTCCATTCAACTGGACATTCAATTTCAAATTCTTTGACCAAGATTTTACTATATTCGAGCGCAGTGCGATCCTTATCAAGAAAAACAAGTGAAAGATTTTTATTCTTCGCGTTGCCCGTTTCAACTACAGCTTCAATGACTGCCCGCGAAGAACCAGCCGCGATACTTAAAAGTCGTGCATTTTTGTTACGTTTCAAAGCGTCAGTAAGTGATTTTCTTAATTCACGCTTAACTAAACGAAGTCTGTTGCGGACTGCAAGTACATTAGCAGTTTCAAACCAGATAGAATAAAAAAATCTCTCAAAGGCATTACGTGAAGGATATTTCTCTCCGTGAGTGTATGCGACCTCAAGGGCTCGATACGTCATTGCGTCTTTAATAAAAATATGAGCTGCACGGTGTGTTTTTTGAATTGGCCACCGCAACCACGCGGGAATACTATTTAAAAATGGTACAAGAATCACATTTGCCGCTTTCCGTTTTTCTGAATGGTATTCATGCCCCACTGCAGGATCAGTGTCAGAAATTACTGTATGTTCTATCATAAGGATTCAAACAGCGTAGCATCAAAATCGTCAACATCAAGGATTTTTCTTAAGTGTTTTAATTCTATTTGTTCCCCTCTCGTAACAATTTCCAATCCAGATTCTAGACAGCCGGTTTTGTCGTTTGAATCTCTATTGATATAAATTCCATTGGTTAACATATCACGAGTTATGTTTGTACTCATTAGCAATTTTGAAACTCTTTTATCATCATCGATAGAAGGGAGTTTATAACGTTTGCCTCGTGGAAATACAACAGCGCGTGATATCCACTTCAAAAACGGGTTACCAAGATGGTGAATAATATCATCCATATATTGTTCAATGCGGTATGTGCTACGCTTAAAAATCCATTGGGTAAGAATGACATTATCTTCTTTAGTGTCATCATAAAAACGAAGCACTACACTCATAAAAAACATTTCACTAAGTACGTCAGCAAAATTGCCGGAAAGGCGTTCACGTTTTTTTAATGTTCCACCATACGAAATTAATGCCATCTCCACAAGCCAAGCGTAACGCGCGCTCATCAACGCAATAATTTTTTTATAAGCTGGTGATTTTATCTTTTGGGGAAAAAACGATTGCGCGCATGATCTGAAACCACTGACTAACACATGAATAATATGGAGTAACACAACGCGGTCAAATTTTTTGAATTCACCAGTTCTGATTGATTCATATTCTGAAAGTAAAAATTTGTGACATCGCATCAGCCCGTGTCCAAAGGTAATGAAACATCGCGTGAGAATGTTAGCACCTTCAACGGTAATGATAATAGGTATCATCTGATAAATGGGAAATAAAATGTTGCGCGGACCTTCAAAGACGCCTCTTCCACCCAAAATATCCATACCATCGTTCACTACTTGTCGTGCCCGTTCTGTTGTTTGATATTTCATGAGGGCAGAAATAACAGCTGGTACGGGTCCTGCATCCATCACTGCCATCGTTGTGCGACGTGCACACTCTAATATATGGGCTTCCGCCGCAATTGATGCTAATTTCATTTGTACCCCTTCAAAATTGCCAATAGGATGTTTGAATTGTTCTCGAAGTTTTGCGTACGCACCAACATTGCGGGCAACGTATTGGACAGCACCAGTAGCAAGTGAGGGAATTGAAAGTGCGCGTCCTGTGTATAGCTGTTGTACAAACATTTTCCAACCTTTCCCCACCATTTCTTCACCGCCAATAACCATGCTCATTGGAATGAATATGTCAGTACCAGACGTAGGTCCATTCATAAAATTTTGACGGGCAGGCCAGTGTCGTCTCCCAATTACTACCCCAGGGTGGTTTGTTGGAATTAACGCGCAGGTCATTCCGATCTCCTCCCCGTCCTTAAAAGTTCTGAAGGCAAGCCCAAGCACAGTGGCAACCGGTGCAAGAGTGATATAACGTTTTTCCCATGTGACTCGGATGCCTAAGATTTTTTTACCTTTAAATTCTCCATACTCAACATGTCCGATGTCCGGTATATTCGCTAAGTCGCATCCCGCAAAAGGGCTAGTCATAGCGAAACACGGTATCTCATCACCTGTAGCAAGTCGTGGAAGATAATAGTCGCGTTGTTCTGACGTTCCGTAACTGGTAAGCAATCCCGCAGGTCCTAGTGAGTTTGGTATGAGAACCGTTGATGCAACTGTAGGTACGCGAGAAATAAGTTTTTTAATAATTGAAGAAAAAGCATTGTGTGAAAATCCTAAACCTCCGTGTTCTTTTGCAATCAAAATTCCAAAAAATTTGTTTTCTTTTAAAAAGTTCCACACTGATTGTGGCATGTCCTTTGTTCCCACTGTTATTTCCCACTCATCGACCGTATTGCAAAGCTCTTCAACAGGCCCGTTAAGGAAATCTTGTTCCGCGTCCGTTAAAGGATTAATAGGTAATGACTCAAGAATTGAAAAATTTGGATTACCTGAAAAAAGTTCCTTGTCAAACCACACCTCACCTGTTTGAATAACGTCTTGTTCAGTGTCAGACATCGAAGGGATGGTTTTTTTTGCAAAATGATGCAACGGTGAGAAGAGACTCATAGATACATACTACGCTAAAGGCGAAGTTGAGCTCTGTTGATAAACAGCTTCCCAGACTGTGCGCATCACTTCTTGGGCGACCTGTTTATACTCAGTAACCTCGGGGCCAACGATAAGCGGGGGTAAAATAAAAACCTCAAAATCGGTATGTTCTAAAAATAACTTTTTGGGCCCAACACGATGAGTCCCTTTAATGGCGATGGGAATAAGCGGGACTTTCATGTACTGTGCTAAAAACACCGCTCCCCCGTGAGCAGGAGCTCCTTCGCCTAAAAATTTTGCCTTCCCTCCTTGTGGAAAAATACCCACGCGAAAACCGTCTTTTAAAAGATTTATATGGTGTCGCAGGGCTTGTTGATAGTTTCCTGTACCTTTGTACGCTGGATACGCTCCCCATGATCGAAAAAACCAGTCGTTATAAAGTAATCCTCTCCACCCAGTAAACTGCTCCATACCATGCTCGTCGTATACTTTGCGATGTCGCGCGACCCAGAATAGTGGTTTTGATAGAAATGGTTGTACGGCACGTTGAAAAACTGGATCCAAATCATTGACGTGGTTTGAAACAATGACTGCTGATCCTTTAATATTTTTTAAATGCTCACCCCCGTGAACCGTAAATGTACCGTTGAATCGAAGTATCGCGTGCGTAAAAGGCCACGCAAGTATTTGCAACAAGCCCGGAACAATCGCGTAGAGTTTCATTGGCAGTGTTTCCTATCCCCTCCCAAATAAGAAAATACCGGCTAGTGGTGCTACAAGCCAGAAAAAGAACGTTTCAGCAGAGTTAAAGAGGGCTAAAGTCGGCGCACTGAACGTATATACGTCTTGTACGGGCAAAATATGAATACTAATGGCTATAATTAATCCAGCCGTTACCGCGGAAAGAGCAATCATTTTTATCAAACCTACCGAACCGGAAGCAATAAATGCCCCGAGCCCCGAAAATGCAACGAGCCCTAAGAGGACAAATATGACCCAAAGAGCGAGGGTAACAATTACCCCACCAAATGCTGAGGTGTCGTACGGAAAGAACACAAAGAGTGGAATTGAAGCGTAGAGCGAGGCAATTAAGGGCACGATACGGTCTCTTCCCACATAAAAAGCAAAAGCGGCAACGACCGCGGCAACCACGAGAAACGCAAAAAAGTCGGTAGCAAAGTGAACCAACAGAGTAGTTAGAGTTTCAAGCGTGGTACCCACGTCTCCCGGTTGAAAGTCATTCACTCTATTAGGGTATCACGCCTTCATGTGTTCGCAACAGGTTCTGTAGTATCCTTTCCTGTTATGTGTGCAATCGTTTTTGTTATTAACTTTGGTTTTTGTACAGGTGCATAGTGTCCTCCGGAAGTGATACTGTGCTGTTCGATGAAATCATACTTCTGAAGTCGTTTTTGCACTGCTTTTGCTGGAAATAGAGAATCTTGCTCGTCGTTAATAAAGACAACAGACACTCCGTTTCCGTGTATTACTTCCAGAAAAGGCAAAATATCAACACTCGCGTTATCGTGGACCTCTCTCAAAAAGCGCAACTGAGGTAAATTTTGTACAAGATGTTGAAATGTACCCCGATCAACATCGTTCATTCGTGAACGTTCTTCTTTATTAAAGATACTTTTTGCCAGTGAAGCGAGTTCAGATATAGTGAGCTGTAAAAACATTTTCATCCCCATTCCAAAATTTTCAAGTTTCTCCTTTGCTTCTAACTTCTTCGCTTCCGCGATTTTTCCTGATGCCATCAGTGACTTTGATGGTGCTATATCTTCTCTCCCACCCACAACTCCTGCAGGGTTAATAAAAATAAGAAGTGATTGTTCCTGCGTGTTCTGTGAAAATAAATCTGGTCTTAAAAATGCAGCGAACGTAAGTGTTTGTCCAGCAAGTGAGTGGCCAATTGCAGTAATTGGCTGTTTTTTCCCTGGTTGTATGTCATCCTCCAGTGCGCGTATTACCGAATATGCCTCTTCAAAAAGAGTAAGGGGAATTGATGCAAGGAGTGCCTCAATGCGTTCTTTTGGAACTTCAGGTCGGTGAATAGCGTACCACTCGCGTGCGAATGTTTTGTTTGTTTCAAACGCTTCATATAAAACCTCAAATTCTTCAGAAGTTTTTGCGTATGAAGGATGGTTAAACGAGTATACATTGTGACCCTGTGCTTCTAACTCTTTTGCAAAATCTTGGTTTGCTGATGCCTCTATACCAACCCCAGGAACAACCAACGTCGGATTCTTAAAAAGGTTATTTGCCTCCACGTGACGTTCAAAGGCGGGGCGTTCACCGGTTTTCTCACTCATAGTATGTATTACACACTAAATTCCGTCCTTTTTCAAATCCTCCAGCAATTTCTTCGCTGACTTTGAGAGTTTGTGCGGAAGCTCTACTTTGACTCTAATGAGCAAATCTCCACGTTTTCCCTGTTCCATCGGGACACCCTTCCCTTTCATTCTTAAAATCTCATCAGTTGAACGAAGTGGTGGAACTGAAACATTCACCTTTCCTTCCAACGTTTCTAGTACGTATTCCGCGCCCAAGAGTGCGTCGGTAATTTTTATAGGTAGTTCAGTAACTAAATTGAATCCCTCTTTTCTAAATCGAGGATGCGTTTCCACATGTACTTTTATGTATAAATCGCCAGGTGATCCTCCTGGAATTGCTTCCCCACCTCCCGACATGCGAATCATTTGGCCGTTATCAATGCCGGGAGGAACGGCAACAGTGAGCTCTTCTTGTTTATGCTCCACGCCACGCCCCTTGCAGGTCGTGCAGGGTTTTTCTGGCACGACGCGGCGCCCGAAACAGGTGCCGCACGTGGAAACACTTTGAAAAACACCAAAGGGTGAGCGGCGTTGCTCCACCACTTGTCCTTTGCCGTTACAGGTGGCGCATGTTTTTGTACCAGTTCCTGGTTCTCCTCCACTTCCCGCGCACCGTGAACAAGTGCTGTCTTTGGTAACCAACACTTTGCGGGTGGTTCCAAACACCGCGTCTTTAAAAGAAAGTTCAATATCAATGGAAATATCACGCCCGCGGTTGTTTCTCCTGCCACCAAAAATGTCAGAAAATCCACCGAAGAGATCTTCCATATTTATGTCAAACCCCTGCGCGCTACCAAATCCTCCAAACTGAGAAAAGTCAAAGCCGTCAAACCCTCCTTGTCCTTGGGCTCCGCCAGAAAAGACGCGTCCATATGCGTCGTACTCCGCGCGTTTTTTGTCGTCGGAAAGAATGGAATACGCTTCAGATGCTTCCTTGAACTTTGCCTCGTCGCCTCCTTTTTTGTCGGGGTGGTACTTATGCGCGAGTTTTCTGAAAGCCTTTTTTATTTCATCTTTTGACGCTTTTTTTTCAACTCCGAGAATGGTGTAGTAGTCTTTTGCCATGAATAGCTGTTAGTGTTTAGCGGTTAGTGGATAGCAAAAACCAACAAACAGTAAACTATACGTCGCGGATAGTGTCGTCGTTTTTCTGTTCATCTGACTGCTGGTTGCCGGACGCCGATTGCTCATTTACATGTTGCCCAATTTTTTGCATTTCCGTGGAGAGGTTTTGTACCGCGGTGTCCAATGCCGCCTTATCTTCTCCTCCCTGAGCGCTTTTGACCGTGGCAATAGCGGAAGTTATTGTTGTTTTCAAGTCTTCAGGAATTTTGTCTTTATGTTCCGCCAGTGATTTTTCAGCCGTATAGACGAGCTGTTCAGAAAGGTTTTTTGTTTCAACAAATTCTCGTGTTTTCTGATCTTGGTCCGCGTGCGCATCAGCATCTTTCTTCATTCGCTCAATATCAGCGTCAGTAAGACCACTGGAGGCCTCTATTTTTATAGTCTGCGTTTTTCCGGTTGCTTTGTCTTTTGCCGTAACATTTAAGATGCCGTTCGCGTCAACATCAAACGCAACTTCAACCTGTGGAAGCCCGCGTGGAGCAGGAGGAATACCATCAAGAATAAATCTCCCGAGTGATTTATTGTCCTTAGCAAGCGCGCGCTCTCCTTGGGTAATGTGAATTTCAACCGAAGTTTGATTGTCAGACGCTGTTGAAAAGACTTGCGCTTTAGAAGTCGGGATGGTGGTGTTTCTTTCAATCAATTTTGTAGCGACACCCCCCATGGTTTCAATTCCCAGCGAGAGTGGAATGACATCAAGGAGAAGCACGTCCTTAACATCGCCCTGCATAATACCTGCCTGTATTGCCGCACCTACTGCCACCACTTCGTCAGGATTGATTGAACGATTTGGCTCTTTACCAAAAAGTTCTTTAACCGCGGCCTGAATGAGCGGCATACGAGTCTGCCCACCCACCATCACTATTTCTTCTATTTCTCCCGGTTTTAATTTTGCCTGTTCCAATACCTGCTTGGTAATATCAATGGAACGGTCAATAAATTCTCGAGAGAGTTCTTCAAGTTTTGCACGGCTCATTTTCATTAAGAGGTGTTGCGCTCCCGCATCGTTTGAGGCGATAAACGGTATGTTAATTTCTGTTTCAAGCGTTGAGGAAAGCTCGTGTTTTGCTTTCTCCGCTGCTTCATCAAGGCGTTGTAGCGCAAGTGGGTCATGCGACACGTCAATGCCACTTTGTTTTTTAAACTCGTCGGCGATGTACCGAACAATTTTTTGATCAATGTCACGTCCGCCCATGTGACTGTCACCCCCCGTTGATTTCACTTCGATCACGTCATCTCCCACTTCAAGGACTGAGATGTCAAACGTTCCTCCTCCGAAGTCATACACGACGATCTGCTCATTTTTGCGCTTGTTAAACCCATAAGCAAGCGCGGCAGCGGTTGGCTCGTTGATAATGCGCTTCACGTCAAGGCCGGCGATTTTCCCCGCGTCTTTGGTTGCTTTACGTTGCGCGTCGTCAAAATACGCAGGAACGGTGATGATGGCCTCTGTAATTGGTTCACCTAGTTTTGATTCCGCGTCCGCTTTCAATTTTTGCAAAATCATTGCTGAAACTTCTTCAGGGCGGTAGTCACGGTCCCCTAGTTTTACCAACACGCCTTTGTCATTTGATTCTGAAATTTTATACGGAACAACGGTTTTGTCTTTTTGAACAAATGAGTCAGAAAATTTGTGACCCATAAAACGTTTAATACCGTAAATGGTATTAGTAGGATTGGTGACCGCTTGACGTTTTGCCACCAGACCCACCAGACGTTCACCGGTTTTTGATATAGCGACCACCGAAGGAGTAGTGCGATTCCCTTCTGCGTTTTCAATAATGATTGGCTCACCACCTTCAATAACAGCCACTGCTGAGTTGGTGGTACCGAGATCAATGCCTAGAATTTTTGCCATAGTTGTATTGAATATTATGATTGGTAAGTGAACACCTCTACGCGAGCGGGTCTGAGTACGGTTTCTCCGATGACAAAACCGCTCTGGAGTGTTGCCGATATAGTATTATCCTCTTTCTCGCTCTCACATGCAACTGAGCGAATTGGTTCGTGAAATTTTGAGTCAAACGCGTCTCCCGGAGAAGGAGAAAATCGCGAAACACCGATGTCTAAAAGAGCTTGTTCTAGCTGTCGAACGACCTGGTTCATGCCAGAGAGCACTGATTCAGAAACTCCGGCTGCCTTCGCGCCTGCCTCCGCCGCTTCTAGCGAGTCAAAGACAGCAATGATCCCCCGCGACAGTTTTCCAATAAGAATTTTTGACTGCCCTTCTCCATCTTCACGTACGCGCCGTGAGAGGTTAACGTAGTCCGCTTTAGAGCGTTGCCAGCCAGCAAGGTACTCGTCGCGTTCTTTTTTCGCAGTGGCAAGTTCAGTGCGGAGTTTTTTCAATTTCCCTTCAACTTTTTATCCCCCCGCGTCTTCTGGTTCTATTACTACATCTTCGGATTCGTCCATGTATTCTTATTATGGACTAAAGACAACCACTTAGTCAAAAAAACTCCTTTGATAAGGAGTTTTGTAAGTTTTGAATATCTGCAGAAAGCGAAGCAGTTCGCTTTCTTTAGCGCTTAGACCATTGTGGTGCTTTGCGTGCTTTCTTGAGTCCAGGTTTCTTGCGTTCTTTTTTACGAGGATCGCGCTTGAGGTACCCTTTCTTTTTAAGCGTCGTACGCATATCCGGTTGGAATTTTGTCATGGCACGCGCAATACCGTGTCGTACGGCATCAGCTTGCGCCACCACGCCTCCTCCACGAACCACCGCGGTAACGACATAGGATTCATCCATCGCGTTCATAGGAGCGAGTACTGTTGCTTGAAGTTCTTTTGTAGGAAAGTAGGTTTCAAAAGGAAGCTCATTAATCGTTACCGACCGTTTTGAAGCAGGAGTAATGCGCACGCGCGCAGCTGCTGTTTTACGTCGTCCAATGCCCTCGGTGTAGGTAGTTTTTGTTGCCATACTTATTCAGAAATTTCCAATCTTTTTAATATATCAGGACGGAGCTTATTGTCTGGAATCATGCCTTTCACGGCGCGACGCACCACTTCACCGATTCCGCGGCGGCCTTTAAGCTGTTCAATGGTTTCTTCCACAAAGTGGCCCGCGTACCCTGAAGCGCGTTTGTAGCGAACCTCATCCGTTCTTTTCTCAGTGAATACGATTTTTGAAGCATTCGTTACATGAACACGGGCGCCATTTTTCTTGTGTTTTTGAAACGCTGGCGAGTCCTTCTCCATAAGAAGGTGTGCTACTTGGGTTGCAAGGCGGCCAAGTTTTTTTCCTTTCGCGTCAATAGTGTGTGTTGTAGGTTCCATAACGTTATACCAATTCAATTACTGCTGCGGCTCTCCCATCTGACGCCTTGAGGTGTACTTTGGTAATTCGTGTGTACCCCCCTTTGCGACTTTCGTAGCGCGGACCAAGATCATTTACTAGTTTCTTCATAATGACCTCACGACCGCCGAGCGTTTTAAGAATCTGACGACGAGCGGCGAGCGTACCCGTTTTCCCTTTGGTAATAAGTTTTTCAACGTACGGGCGAATTTCCTTCGCGCGCGCCTCAGTGGTAAGTATTTTTTCTTGAAGAATAAGCGCTTCAGCAAGGGAACGAACCAACGCTATACGCTGGTCGCGCTCTCTTCCGAATGTTCGCATTGCTTTGTGGTGTTTCATAAAATACTACACTTTGAGTGAAAGTCCGAGTGCTTTGAGTGCATCTTTCACTTCCTTAACGCCGGCAGCACCGATTCCTTCAAGGGCGAGAATATCATCTTCTGATTTTCTTGCCAAACCACCCACGGTTCTAATAGATGCGTTTATGAGTGCGTTTGCGGTGCGTGTTGAAAGTCCCTCAAGCGACTCAATGCGCGTTTTAATCACGTCGGTATCACCGTCACTCATCTCTTCTTTAAGTTGTTCAGAAGTTGCCACTACTGAAGGAGCCTCTTCTTCCTCACGGAAGCCAACAACAGACTTTAGTTGCTGAATCATAATGGCAATTGAACGCTCCAATGCCTCACGAGGCGTGAGCGCGCCGTCAGTCTCAATCGTGATGCGAAGTCGGTTAAAGTCAGTTCGATCTCCCACGCGCATATTTTCTACTTCGTAGTTCACGCGACGAATAGGAGTAAAAATAGAATCCAGCGCAATGACGCCAACATCTACGCGATCTTTCTGAATTATTTCTTTTGGAACGTACCCAAGTCCGTTTTGTACCGTCAATTCAGCGATAATTTTTGCATCTTTTGAAGTGAGTTCAGCAAGGTGTTGCTCAGGATTCAAAATTTGAACCTGACCAGGACACACCAAGTCGCCCGCAACGACCGTTTTTGTTCCCTTCACTGATAGTGAAATGGTATGCTCGCCGCCGTCAGAGATGGCAACGCGTACCTTCTTTAGATTGAGGATAAGCGCAATAACATCTTCCTTAACGCCAGGGATAGTAGAAAACTCGTGAGAGACACCATCAATTTTAATGGTGGTAATTGCTCCGCCAGGAATTGAAGAAAGAATAATTCTTCGAAGCGAGTTTCCAAGCGTGTGGCCGTACCCAGGGTACAAACCATCTATTTCATAAACGCCAGAGTTGTCGCTTTCTGAAACGACACGTGGTTTTGAAGGTAATTGAATAGAATAATCCATAACGCAATCTTTTTTATTCTTAGGAACCTAATAACTATCGAGTATAGAACTCGAACACCGCCTGCATATCGACACCCATTTCACCGGGTGTATATGAGGGAAGTTGTTTGAGAGAACCCTGAAAGGCCCCGGCATCAAACAACACCCACTCAGGTGAGCGGTACTCCCCAAGTTTTTCGTTGAGGTTAGCGAAGAGTGTGCTTCCTCGTGAACCCTCCCGTACTTCAAGTACGTCGGTTGGTTTAACGCGGTAAGAAGGAATGGTCATACGCTTCCCGTTGACGGTGATATGCCCGTGAGAAACAACCTGACGCGCCATACGTCGCGTGCCCGCAAGACCCATTCGATACACTACGCTATCTAAACGACTCTCAAGAGCTTGGAAAAGTGTCTGCTGAGGGTTGGTGTGGTTTTCAAGTGCGGTTTCTACGTACTGCCCGAACTGCTTCTCAGTGAGTCCGTACATCAAGCGCATTTTCTGCTTTTCAAGCAACTGTCTGCTGTATTCGCTGCCCGCGCGACGACGTTTTTTATTTTTTGCGCTTCGTGCTTCAGAAACTTGAAAACGCTGTGTTTGGCATTTTTCAAAAATGCTTGAGCCGAGACGTTTACAGATTTTGTATTGAGGTCCAATTTTCATATCTTAGATTTTATTATGAGCGGAGCGAATTAAAAAATCTTAGACCCAGCCCTCTAAACCAATAACTGAAAATTGGTAGAATGTGAGCTGCGGTGTTATTTCTAATTTCTAATTTCATAACAGAGGGCTGGGTTAAGTACATATAATTTACTTCGTTCATAATCATGTACTAAACGCGACGTGGCTTAGGGGGACGAGGTCCGTTGTGTGGAATGGGGGTAACGTCGTGAATTGCGGCGATCTGGATGCCCTTTCCTGCAAAAGAACGGAGCGCAGATTCACGTCCTGAACCAACACCTTTCACGAACACCTCAACCTCTTTTACGCCGATAGTGAGCGCTTTTTCACCAATAACCTCCCCTACTTTTGCGGCTGCGAAGGGAGTTCCCTTTCTGGTACCCGCAAAGCCCATAGACCCAGACGATGACCACATCAACGCGCCTCCCTGTTGGTCGGTTAATGTGACGCGAGTGTTGTTAAAGGTTGATTCAATGTGAAGCACTGCTTTGTCCAACTTTCTTTTTGGAGTACGGGAAAGCGCGCGGTCTCGTCGTCCACGGTCACCTCCACCACCTGACATTTTTGATACACGTCGTTTTCCCATATTATTTTATGTTTTTTCAAGTTTACGCTTTCCTGATCCCATGGTTTTTCGAGTGTTTCCTCGGATGGTGCGAGAGTTCGTTTTAGTTCGCTGTCCTCGCGTAGGAAGTCCGCGCATATGACGCACGCCTCGGTACGCTTTAATATCTTTTAAGCGCTTAACGTTGCCGGCGACTTCACGACGGAGGTCACCTTCAATGGTAAATGCTTCAATCAATGTTCTAATACGGAGCTCTTCATCAGCAGTTAACTCTTTTGCGGTTTTAGTGAAAGGCACCGACGCTTCAGTCAACACTTTTTTCGCACGAGTATAACCAACACCGTATACCTCGGTGAGAGCAAAAGAAAGTTGTTTAGTGTCTGGAATGGTAATACCGGCGATACGCATAGAGTTGTTTATCCTTGTCGAGCTTTACGTCGAGGATTTTTTTTATTAATTCTAAATACTCGGCCACGGCGCTTTACCAAGATGTCTCCTGGCTGCTGCTTTTTAACCGATGATAGAACTTTCATAAAAAAAAATTAATGCCGACGTGTGATTCGGGCTCGGCCACCGTAAGGGTCAATAACAAGGCTGACTTTATCTCCTACCAAAACTTTGATTCGGTGGAGACGCATCTTCCCGGCGAGATACGCAAGTACCTCTTGCCCGCCCTCAAGCTGAACACGGAAAAGTGTGTTGGGGAGGGACTCAGTAACTGTTCCCTCTGCTTCGTCTTTTCCTTGTTTATCAGCCATTATAATTGGAACCTTTTGTGGCTTCTATAGAATACCAAATTACCTGGTGTTTCGTCAACCCTAGGGGTTCATTTCAGGGCTTTGGATAACTACTTTTATGCGCTCAGCGTCCTTTGGAAGCACTCCTCTCCAAAAAGGATAAATTGATATTTTCATATCTGAGATGGCTGGATAGCCAGAAAGAACACTTCCAATATTTCGTTGATCTTTCCCAGAAAGGTCCGAAATAAGCCGTTTTTCGTCGTAGACGCCGACAAGGACCACGTCTCCAGAAATGGTGATGGCTATGTTTCCTTCAGTTTCAGAAGGTTTCGCGACGAATGAAAGTGTGTCTAGATTTTCAATCCGGAGTGGAGACTGATACTGCACGCCGCCTTCAGTTGCAATCACCGCTGCAAGTTTTTCTTCAAGAATAACGGATGATGAAGCAATAGCTTTTACTCGAACTACCGCGCCGTTTTGACCAGCAACATCAGCCTGCTCAATAAACTCAACAACTACTTCGGACTCCAACGGAAGTTCATTTTCTGCTAATTGTGACGCAAAAGAGTCGCGCACCTTTGATTCAAGTTGATTTTTTAGGTCAGAAACTGCCGCGTCTCGGACACTCTTCTCTACCACTGCCCTTTCCCCAACAAAACCACCAGAAAATGACCCTTTTGAGCGAGCATACATAGTTTCAAATTGAGCACTTCCTTTGAGCCCAGGAATGGTGAAAGAAGTCATGCCGATATTGTATTTTTCACCTGGTTCGTCAGCGTAGACTGTAACTTCAATTTCACCAGGAACTTTCTTACCCTCAACCGTTTTATAGCCAGGAACGACCACGGGGTTTTGGATGCGGTAAATCAAACCCTCGGGAGTTTCAAAACGCGTGTTCGTGATTAAGCGTTGAGTACCCGAACTGTATTCGTTATAAATAACAATCGTACCTGAGGCGCGTTCTTCAACGTACTCGCTTCCCGATTGTGGAACCGTGGTGGTCAATTCTTCTTCAACTGTTTTTTTTGTGTATGAAAGAAGCAAACCATCGGGAGATGCTTCAAAGGTTTCAGAAACAGGAACGACGAACTGATTCAATTCAATGGAAACACTAGCGCGATGGAAGACCGTGCTCACGAGACCAAAAGCGATAACAATAACCGCAATAACTCCCACGGCGATAGCAAGTAGCGTAAAGGTGTGATTCACCATTTTTTTAGGTGGGCGTGGTGGTAGTGGAGGCGTGGCAGGAGGAGTCACGGGCGGTTTAACTATCTCCTGTTGCGGGTCGCGCGTCACACGAATGGGTTTAGAACGTGCGGGAGGGATAATATCCTGGATGCTTCGTCGATCATTCATAGGTGGATTATACCACTATACGACTCAACTACTCTCCGATAAGTACCTTTTTATACGTGTGGAAAAAGAGCGCGCTTAAAGAAAGGAATATGTCGTAGGTCCCTTGATCTCCAATGGTGAGCATATTTTGAACGAGTGGCGCAGACACAGGATTAATTGCGAGAGAAAAAGTGTTCTTTCTTTCAAACCCCTTGGTGAGCCAGGTGAGCACATCCCGATCGCTTATGAGAAAGAGTGTTTGCGGAATAGGAACAATTTCTGCCGCGCTTTTTAACGTTGTTTCAAATTGAGCCACCCACTCGTCAAATGCTTTTTCAAATTTTTCTTTTAGTGAGGTTTGTTCCTCGCCAGTTAATTCGTTCCGAGCGTAGAGCGCAAGACGAGAAAGCGTGTCAGGAAGTGGCGCGTCTTTAGTGGCAACTGATCGGGCTATTCCGTAATATCCTTGCGGAATAGTGGATAGGTGGTGGATGCCGTCTTCGTAGAGCACTGAAACCTCAGTCACTTCCCCCGCAACATCCAAAACCACAAAACTCGTTTCCTCAGAAAGTGAGCGGAGCGCGACGGAAGAAACTAAAGGGAACGAGTGAAAAGAAACAACGGCGTGAGGAAAAGCACGTAGGGCCGCAGTACGAATTTTCTCTGCAACCATTTGCTGCATCTCGCTTTCAAAATAATGTAACTCTAAGGAACTTCCTAAAATGGGTTTAGTGAGCGCGGTACTGTACCCGTTAATTTTTACATGCATAACGAGCGCCTCTATGTCTACGTTGCCAGTTTTTGGAGGTGCCTCATTTTTATATTGCTCAATTGCCTTTTCAACGGTCTTTTGAGAAATAAGTGCTGGTTTTTCAGAATGCGAAACAATGGTGCGAATACGTGCCTCATGCCACGGCGCAGCAACCACGACACGTACTTCCTTAAGGTGAACCTTTTCGTACTTTTGGAGTAGTATTTTGAGTGATTCGTCTAAAAGTTGCGCCATCGACTCACGTGAGGTTTCCGACCCACTCCCAAGTTGCTGTCGCTCCACGTGCGAAAGTTCAGGGCCGTTCTGACCACCCATACTCAAAACACCAGCAGTAATAAACGCGGTGCCAACGTCAATGAGTAAACTTTTTTCTGATGCGCTCTTTTTATTTTTATTCACGGGTTTCTGAAAACTCAAGAAAGTATTGCTTTTATTCTACGGATGCCTGCCGATGATGCTTCTTCTTTAACTATACTAAATGTTCCCATACTTCCTGTGTTTTGCACATGCGGTCCTCCACAGAGTTCACGCGAGTAAATAGTGCCGTCGCTGCATACGACTTGGTACACATTCACGACATCGGGATATTTTTCCCAAAAACTTCCCTCAACACCTTCCGCTTGTGCTTGCGCTTTTGGCATTTGCACCATCACCATATCGCATTTCTTTTGTATCGCTTTGTTAACATACTCTTCAATCTTTTTTAAAATCTCAGGTGGCACTTTCTCGGGGTGGTTAAAATCAAAACGTGTTCGTTCGCTCGTTATGTTTGACCCTGCTTGGTGCACGTGACTCCCTAGGTACTTTCTTAAACCCGCGAGCATAAGGTGGGTCGCTGTGTGAAGTTTGGTCGTTTGTTCAGATGAATCTGCCAGTCCCCCCTTGAATTTCTGTTCCGCGCCAGCACGGGAAAGATCTTGATGTTTAACTTTTTCTTCTTCATACGTTTTTAAATCAACCGTTTTACCACTCTCTCCTGCAATCTCAACGAGCATTTCAATGGGAAAGCCATGCGTTTGAACCAAGAGTGAGGCTTCGGTACCAGAAATAGTGTTCCCTTGTATTTTTGCGTATTCTTTTAACCCCACGGTGAGTGTTTTTCTAAATCGGATCTCTTCTTCCGTGATCGTTGAAAGGATTTTTTGATAACTAACCGAAAGTTTTGGATAGGCATCTCGATATGAAGTAATAATTGAATCAAGAACACGTCCCAGTGTTTCAGTTTTTACATTCAGTTTGTCCATATGAAAGATAGAACGACGGATGAGGCGACGGAGAATATACCCCTGTTCAGTGTTTGAAGGAATAACACCGTCCGCAATCATAAAAACCGCACCCTTTAAATGGTCTGCAACAATCCTAAAGGAGCGCTGGTACGCGGTGTCATTATAATTTTTTCCACCCGCCGCAGATAACTCGCGAATGCTATTGAGCAACGTGTCGATTAGAAATACATCCCCCTTGTCAACCGATGCGGCAGCAATGCGCTCTAACCCTCCACCAAAATCAACATTTGCCTTCGGGAGGAGTGCGAATGTTCCGTCAGCATTTTTTATGTACTGCATAAAAACGGAATTTCCGATTTCCATAAAACGTCCGCAATCACAGTTGGGGTGGCAATGTTCACCCCACTTCAAGTCGTGTGGGGTACCGAAGTCGTAAAACATTTCTGAATCCGGACCCCCCGGCTCACCTGCAGGCATTTTACTTGGAACACCTGAACGACTCCACCAATTTTTCTTTGCGTCGTACGCAAAAATACGAGCACCCTGCATACCGACACGGTATCCGTTTTCTTCAGTTCCTATAACAACGTCATTCGCTTCCATTCCTTTCTCTTTGAAAAGCGATTTCCAAAGCGCGATTGACTCGACATCTTTTGGAATGCCTAGACTTTCATCTCCTGCAAACACGGTGACATATAACTTCTGTGGATTCAATCCGACTACGTTAGTGAGAAAGTCAAAAAACCATGGAAGTTGTTCTTTTTTAAAATAATCTCCAAATGACCAGTTTCCGATCATTTCAAATGACGACGTATGCCGATTATCGCCAATCTCCTCTATATCTTCAGTGCGAAATGAAGGTTGCACATTCACCACGCGAGTTCCTTGCGGATGCGGTGTTCCTAAAAAATAGGGCAACAGTGGTTGCATTCCTGAAGAAACGAAAAGAGTGGTTGGATCGTTTTCAGGGACCAGCGGCACTGAAGGAATCACCACGTGATGCTGGTTTTTAAAATATTCAAGATACTTTGCTCTAATTTCAGAAACGGTCATTTTTGCATTTTACCACTAACCTTTTAATTCTTTAACCAAACGTGTTGCGCCATAAACGGTTTTTAAAACACTGTATATACCTTGCGTGTGAACCGATATGGTGTGTTCTGGCACGTGGTCCATATACATAAACGTGTCCCCTTGCGTATGAGTGAGACCGTCAAAAAGGAGTCCGACAATTTCTTTTTTGTAATTAAAAACAGGGCTCCCCGAGTTGCCGCCGTGAGTGTCGTGCGTCGTAATAAAGTTAAATGCCGATGAATCCTTCTCTAAGACGTAACGTTTCTTTTCCCAACGCTCTGGTAATTTCCAGTATTTTTCATAGTTATGAAGCGCACCGTGAGCAAACACTCCTCCAATCGTAGTGTACTTTTGTTCGGGAACGGCGCGCATTACAAACGGCACCACGCGTCCATAGGCAAGTCGCAAGGTGAAGGTTGCATCAGGGTACATATTTTCTCCGTACAGTTCAAAAAGTGCTTTTGCAATTTTTCCGTATGCAACTTCAATAACTTCCTCTACGTTCGTTTCAATTTTTTCACGCACGCTGCGTGAACGTGCGTCAGTTAAGAGCGCGAGTTTAACAAAGGGGTCTTTTGAAGTGGCGAGTCCTTTCACTCCGCCTTTCACCAATTTCTTACGCGCAGCAACCCGGTCGAGTGTAGTGCCTAGAACCAACGCGTGCGCGGTTTCTTCAATAGTTCTTCCCTGCAACACGCTCTTTACCCCACTATCTTCAGGCCCAAAGGTTTCAACAAAGAGGCGCAACGAGTCAGCAAGTTTCCACTCCTCAAGGTCTTTGTAGAGGGGTGCTGGAGAGTACAAACTCTCAAGGAGCGATTCGCGCCTTGCATCTCCAAACTCTTCAAGGCGAAGTGTGCTTGGTTTTTTATCTTCGTAAAGCATTCGCACGATAGTGCGCGCGATGCCAAAAAAATCTGAAGAAAACGCGCGCGCGCCTTCATACATAAGGTATTCGTCGCGTAGTTTGTGAAAATATAAAGTAGCATCCTTAATATCGTCCCAGGCGCCTCCGGTAACTTTTTTCAATGAGGGAGACTTTAAAACCGCCTTCCGAACCGTTTCTTCTCTTTCCTTCAATGCCGCAAAAAAATCGGGTGACTGAATGGAAGCAAGTTGTCCCTCAAAACGTTTTCGTACGTTCTGAATGCTATGAAGATCATCATCCGCTCGTCTCGCACTTTCAGGTGAACGCCCTGAAAATTGTTGCAATAAAATTTCTTTCCGACGAACATAGTTCATCAAAAGAGGCATGCTAACGTCGCGCATATGGCGTATGCGGTCATACGTCGTCAATCGGTTAGTAGACCCTGGGTGACCAGACACAAAGAGCGTCTCGTTCATTTTTGGGGATGTAGTGCTCCACGTGAAGTGGTTCGGCGTCTTAAGCGGTTTCCCGTGTTCGTAAACGCGGAAAAAAGCAGCATCAAGCGAGTAGCGCGGGTACTCGTAGTTATCAATATCACCACCGAACGAAGCGATCGCGGATTCAGGAGCAAATACGAGACGAACGTCAGTATATTTTTTGTACTGATAGAGGTGGTACTTCCCCCCATTGTAGAGTGTCACCACGTCACTGCGCATCCCGGTTTCTTTTTTAGATTCTTCTTCAATGCGTGCTATCACTGCTCGTCTTTTTTTTGACCGAAGTGACGCACTCTTCACGCTCTTAAGTGCGTTCTCTACGCGATCAGTAACGTCAGTAATGTTCCATAACACATTGACTTCAAGGTGCGGTGCCTTTTTTTCCTCTCCTAGAGTCTTTGCAAGGAACCCGTGTTTGAAATAGTCATACGATTCGCTACTCAGTTCATAGAGCACGCTTGCCGCAACGTGGTGGTTAGTAACTAACAATCCTTCCGGAGACACAAATGACGCTGAACCGCCATTGTTCATGCGAACAGAAGAACGTTGTACCTCAACAAGCCACTCCGGAGAAAGAGATACGCCGTACTTTTCTTTCACGCGACCAACGGGAACCAAATTCAAAGGCCACATCCCCTCGTCGCCCTGCAAAATAGTCTTCGTCGTTTTTCTTTTTGTTGCCATAGATTAAAGTTTCAACGCAATGAGTATTGCTCCTACTGCCATTAAAATAGAACCGGAGATAGTGCTCCAGGTGAAACTTTCTCCTAAGAATAACCCTGCGAGGATGACGACGAGCACGATAGAGAGTTTATCAATAGCGACCACAGTTGAGGTAGTTCCTCCTTGAATAGCGGCAAAATAAAAAATCCATGATAGTGCCCCCGCGACTCCAGAAAGCGCGATAAAAATCCATGCCTTGCTGGTAATAGTTTCAAGTCCAGCAGCAGTCAATTTTCCTAGAACAAGTGACACGCCGAAAAGAAACACCGCCATGATAATGCCACGCACCGTGGTTGCCATGGTTGAGTCAATGCCGGTGAGCCCAATTTTTCCAAAAATAGCGACTAAGGAGGCGAACAGAGCGGCGAGTGAGGCGTATAAAATAGAAAGCATATACAATACTATAGCGCATGAACAGTAACACTCAAGTGCAGATGCCCGAAGTCTGGAAAACACTTCTTGAAGAGGAGTTCCAAAAACCGTACTTTGTATCACTGAGGGATGCCGTTCGCGCTGAATACCTCACCGGTACCGTGTTCCCCCACCCCACGAAACTATTTCGAGCGTTTGAGTTTGTAAAACCAAACGAGGTGCGCGTCGTTATCCTTGGGCAAGACCCTTACCATACGCCGGGAGTTGCTGATGGGCTGGCATTTTCTACACTTTCCCAAAATAAAATCCCGCCTTCGCTTCAAAATATATTTAAAGAAATAGAGTCAGAATTTAGCTTTCAATGTGAAAAAAATCCTGACCTTTCGCGGTGGGCTACACAGGGCGTACTGCTCTTAAACGCGTCCCTTTCAGTCAAAAGTGGGCTCGCAAACTCACACGCTCCCTACGGGTGGCACACCTTCACTGATGCGGTGATTTCAAAAATTTCTGACACACAAAATGATGTAGTTTTTTTACTATGGGGGTCTTTCGCGAGTAAAAAAAGTATTCTTATTGACTCTGCTAAGCATCTTATTCTCACCTCTCCTCATCCGTCACCTTTTTCTGCCTATAGTGGTTTTTTTGGAAACGGGCATTTTCTTAAAGCAAACGACTACCTAAAAACCCACGATCGTGGGGAAATCAACTGGAGATAGGGAGAAGAAATTGACGACTTGGAACCCCTAGCGTACCATCACGAGTATATAAAGTAATTTATTTTTTTATGACAACACTAGGAAGCAGGGAGGGTATTAATGTCCCTACGGCATTGGCAGCAGCTTTTGTTATGTTTGCAGCGGCAGATTTTCTTGCAGAAAGTGCCTATGCAGCAACAATGGCATCGTCTGAATTAAGTGATGCTGAGCGACACTCAATTTTTCAAGAGTGGATGAACAATATGAAAGCAAACTGTCGCTTTCCCTTCTGTTTGGCTCCTTCAACGCGAATGATTACTGAAGGGTGGGGGGTGTGCGAAGTACACGCGCAAACGTTTGATAAACTTGCCGGTAGAATTTAGTTGTTTACAGTGGGAGGTTAGATTTTGAATTTTTATGACCGTTGCCGATGCGACATATTATCCTCGTGAGAGTAGGAATGTTGAAGCAGCTCTCATCGTGTTGAGTGTAGTAACGGCAGTAGTTGCCGTCGTATGGTACGTGAACGAAACAGGGAGAGGTGACGAGCCGGTGTACCACTGCGCGCGTGAAGAATGCCCCAACGCCGGAGTGTTCTTAAGCAAAGGACGCCCCTATTGTTTTTTTCACTACCTCTCTTCTCGCGCGGCAAACGATAATTGACTTTTACAATAGTTAACGTAAGTTAAAGCATATGTCTTTATTACGCGGTGAGGCAAATGCTCTTACGATGGGACGACATAGAGTCGATAATGGTCCTTTAATCACCGTATTCGGCTCAATAGCAGCTGTAGCTCTTGCTGCATTGACTGTGTACGCCAAAGGGTCTTTTGACGATCCTGTTGAAGGTATGCGTGATTCAAACTTTAACACCACCACACCCTTCGCTGAGAATAATCAGATAAAACCAGAGGACCCGTGTCCAGGTACAGGCATATTCCCTTGCGGTAAACCAACCTACGCTGGTTTGGATTACTGTTTAGAGTGTTATGAAAAAATTGCAGCGGATATGAGCGGAGACTAAATATGTACTCCTTCAGCCTTCAAGAGTTTTTCCTTTTCCCCTCGTAAACCGTTGTAACCACCAAGACCATTTTTTGCGACTACGCGGTGACACGGGACATTGGTGTCGCGATTTGAGCGCATAATAGCTCCTACGGCACGAGCGGCGCGAGGATGCCCCGCGAGAGTAGCTACTTCTCCGTACGTGAGTGTTTTCCCTTTTGGAATTTTTTTAACTTCCGCGATAACGCGTTTAGAAAAATCAAAACGATCTTTAATTGAAGAGAGTTTCTGTGTGTGCATCTTTTTTCTTTTTAGTACTGCTAACAACCTTTTTTGACACTGTTTCTTTTTTCTGACTGCCCGCGTGCAATTCTTTAAAGGCTTTACCCGCAGCTTCTCGATACAGACAATGTTCACACGGCTTTCCTCCAAAGGAGGTTCCTACGGGAGGTATGGTATCAGATGAAAGAACTTCCTTCATTTCCATAAGTAATGGTTCAACCCACGAGTCATCTCCTGTATATGCAATGAGGTTAATATCAAAGTCTAACTTTGCGTCAAAAGCATTGATTGAATCGTCCTGGCGTGCGTTTGCGTACACAAAGTATCCAACCGGTGAGACCTTAAACCCATTTTGCTTAAAGAGCCACTGGTACACTTCCATTTGTTTCTTATACGAGTCATAGAGGTGATCTACACTGTTCGGGCCTTCTGCTTTTGATGTTGCTTTGTAATCAACAATGAGTAACTCCCCATTAGGACGTACCCACACATCGTCAATGCCTCCTCGCACATAAAAACCAGAGGGAGTGTGGTGAGTCCCGATACCTCTGCGTAGCGCGTCTCGCCACTCGTCCATTCGTTCGTCTTTAAACGGTACCGCTTCAACCCCGTACTGGCGTAGAATGGGGTGCACGGTCCCCGCTTCACGGTGAATATCAAATTCTCTCTTAAATAGTTCGTCAACCGCGTTGTTGAGCGTGAACGACGGCATAGAGGGACGTGACACCCCGAGGCGAAGGTCTAAGTACGAGCAACGCTGACACTCTGAAAACACATCAACCTTCGTTCGGCTGATTTTGAATGGCTCGCTACTTCCCGCATCATATACTTTTCTTTTATACGCCATAGAGAGTTATGCTCCACATAATTGCACACTTTCCTTCACAATGTCTTGGTGTTTTCTGCGAGGAATACCTGCGCGCACCAAAACCTCAGGGTTTGATGAAATATCTCTACAGAGTGTTACTTGATTTGCCAACAGCTGCGACTCCTCTTTTTTGCTAATAGAGGTCAGAACAGTAATTGGGTAAAGTCCTGTTTCCTCAACAAGCGTGGCAAGGTTTTGGTCTTGTGGGTAATTCCACCCCATGAGAGTGATGCCGGCACACGTTGCGTATTCAATGGCATGGCTAGTAAATTTTGTATTGGTTACAAGCCATGCACTACTGGTGGGAGAAGGTACGCCTCGGTCTTTTGCGCCATACTCAATGTCCCAAAAACGCGCGCGGACATAGAGCGCGGTTTTGAGATCAGTTTTAAAACCGGGAACGTTGTGAAATTTTAACTCCGCGCCGATGGTTTCATTGCCTTTTCTTAAAACGACATCTACTTCGTGCGACGTACACCGTCCAGGAATAATTTGACGAACCTGAGCATCGTACCCACGAGCACGCATTAGTTCGCAGAAGTAATCTTCAAAAGGAAATCCCGTGGGTCCCATTTCCAAAATGGCGCGACGCATGGAATAGCGAGCTGCGAGTGTTCGTTCTTCTTTTTTTAATTCTAAAAACGCCGAACGGTAAATTTCACCGGTGGTCATGCCGTCTTTTATTTTTTGTGACACACGTGCAGCGGTGCGTGCCACGACTTCACGAGGTGCCCCAGAGCGCGCGAGTGACGTTTCCAACTTCTGAACGTCAAACGTCTCACGGGTACCGTCACCTTTTATAATGATGCTCATTCAGACAGTATAAACTAGACCAAAACACCACCTCCCACGCACTCATCTGTTTCGGGATTATACAAAACGATACTCTGTCCCGGTGCCACTTGTACTGGTTTTTTAAAGCGAAGTTCCGTGCCGTGCACTGAAACAGGAATACGTTCTCCGTGGTAACGAATCTGTGCTTCAAGCAAGGAGGACTGCACATCGCTTCTAATCCAATGCATTTCTTTTACATTGCCAACCGCGCTCAAACCATATTCTTCAACATAGGGCGAAAGAATTAATTCATTTGCATCAATATTTTTTTTAACGACGTATAATTTCTCGCCAGATCCTAAAGGAAATCGCTCTCCGAGTGTGTAAAATTGAACGCCATCATGCGTTCCGATCACCTCACCTTCGGTATTTTTTAGGTGTCCTGGCACAACCGGAATGTAGTGCTGGAGAAATTCACGCATATCAACATGGCCTAAAAAACAAAGCCCCTGCGAATCGCGCTTTGTTGCGTTTGGAAGCCCTGCCTCATTTGCAATGCGACGCACTTCTGTTTTTGGTAACTCCCCTACGGGAAACAACGTGTGCGAAAGGTCGTCTTGAGTTAGTGTCCATAAAAAATAACTTTGATCTTTAGCCTCATCCACTCCACGCAATAATTTGTAATCTTTGTTCCTCGCATAAGCAGAGCTTGCGTCCAGCGTTCGCTCGGACGTAATGACACTTGCGTTACTACGTCCCTCACTCACTCGGGCGTAAGCGGAGCTTTCGCTCGGCGTTCGTTCGTACGTATCAGTGCGGACACTGTCACGTACTTCTCTCACTTGAGCGTAGTGTCCCGTGGCAATAAAATCAGCGCCTTCTTTTTTTGCCTGTTCCCAAAATGCGCCGAATTTTATTTCTCGGTTACACGCAACATCTGGGTTAGGCGTCCGTCCAGAACGATACTCTTCAATAAAATAGTCTACGACGCTCTTTTTGTACTCTTCTTCAAAGTCATAAGAAAGAAATGGGATTTCCAAATGCGCCGCGACACGCATTGCGTCCAGTCGATCTTGCCCTGAGGTACAGGGTAAAAAGTCCGGCTCCCATACCTTTAAAAACACCCCCACGACGCGGTACCCCTGTTTCTTTAAGAGGTACGCTGAAACAGCAGAATCCACCCCACCGGAGAGGCCTACAAAAACAGTTTTCATCAGCTCAGTGTAACAAAAAAGCACCGAGGATATATCTCGATGCTTTTTGAACAAAGAAAGAAGGTTATCTTCGAAACATTCCTCGAAAGCCTCTTCTAGCTGTATAGAGTCCAAAACCGGCTGCACCACCAAAAAAACCGAGCATACCAGTTTTCTCTGGCCAAGAAATTGAAGAAAATTGCTGGTAATAAGAATCATTTTCTCCGATTAGATGAAAGAAATCTTTTTCTCCATCCAACGCATCAATGAGGGTAAAAAATTCATCTCCCGCAAGAACTGCAAGAGCAGATCCAAAGAGTAAAAGATCAACTTTCATATAGTGTATTAATTATTTGTATTTGTGACGAGTATGCAGGAAATAAATAAAATGTTTTGTTCCCTGCCTTGCATTATATACTATACTATATAATTTGTCAATTTTTTAAAAATCGTCTATTTTCCACATGCTCATCAAGAGTGCGCCCATAGTGCATTTCCCCGTCAAAACCTGTTAGATAGTAGAAATAGGGTGTTTCCACAGGGTTCACCGCGGCTTTGAGCGACTCAAGCCCTGGGTTGGCAATAGGCCCTGGAGGGAGTCCCTTATTTTTGTACGTGTTGTATGGCGAGTCGGTAGTAACCAGTTCATCGAACGTTGGGCTAAAGGTATCTATGCCAAAAATGTACCCGAACACTGCGTCTACCTGAAGCGGCATACCAATTTTTATGCGCTTCCATAAAATGCCTGAAATAATTTGCCGTGTTTCATACTGACGCGCTTCTTTTTCTAAAAGAGACGCCATCGTTACCACTTCAGAGAGCGGGACACCGAATGCCACTATATCTTCCTTAAGTACTGTTATTTGTTTTTCAAATTCACTTTCCATTGTACTAATGACTGTTTCAGGCAACACGCCATCAGAAAACAAATATGTTTCAGGAAATAGATACCCCTCGTGTTCTTTTGCTTGCGTGATGAATGCCTGCTCATCAAACGAAAGGAGAGCTTCACTTAGCAGGCGCGCTATATCGCGCACCGTTGAACCTTCAGGAATAGTAACTTTTATTAAGGGAAGTCCAGTTTCTCCTTTTAGAGTTCGCGTGATGACGTGAAAAACAGAGAGTGGTCGTTCAAAACTATACGCACCGGCACGGATATTATTTTCTCCTCCTACAAGACGTACCGCATTGGTAAAGAAAAAAGATGAACGGATAACATCTTCTCGCTCAAGAATGGAACCGACTTCACGCACACTTGACCCCCCCGGAATAGTAACAGCCATGTTTCTAGGAAATGAAAAAGGAGGTATAACGTACAGAATGAAAAAAGTAACCAAACACACTGCCACAACCACTCCGTACGAGTACAGTGGCCTCCCAATAATGCGCTGAAAAAGGTCATGAATGATCATAGGCAGCCATTACAAGGGAATATTATCAGGTGGTTCTAAGCGCGTGCCGTGCACGCGCGAAAGAGCGCTGGAGCGCGTTATGTGTGGCAAGTGAAATAACGTAGCAAGTTCAGCAGTGTTCAGTACCGTTACTTTTCCATAGTAAGGCGGGGTGAAGTGCGTGCGGCGGCGATAAAGGTTCAATACATATGCTTCATAAAGCCAGGGTATTGCGGCAAAGATATCTGAGAGTGGCCAAGAAATTCGTTCACGTGGATTATAGGCACTGAACCCATTTAATTTTGGATCAGAGAATTGGTCAAAGAGCGTGTCCAGTCCCTCTGCGCGTGCCTCATCATACACATCACGGTCTGCCATATAAAGTGCCCTCACGCCACAGTCAAACGAGGGGCGTTTCAACGCGTCTTCAATTGCCGCAATAATTTCTTGTTCAGTTTTTGGAAGTTGTCGAGGGTCCCCAACGTCACCAATAATTTTTCCAATTTCATGTGTGGCATCAGTGTGCAGACTATCAACTTCACGTTGCCAAAAATGTTTTCGCTCCCTCTGGTGGGGGCGAACGATGAAAGAGATGTAGAGATGCTGTTTTTCAGGAAGTGAGATAAGTGAATCCAAGAGCGCGTGAAAGGGGCCACTCTGATCCTTTTCTTTCTCATACGATTCATACGTTTTTAACGGGTAAGGATCTGGTTTTAAAAGTGTAAACTCGCGCGCCGCAAGTTTCATTGAAACAGGGCTGAATGCTACCTCACGCGCGTAGTCGCGTGGCTCATCAATATCAACGTCTTTATATTCGCTTCGCAAACGCAGCTCAAACGCCTGACGATGTGCCTTTGGGATGCGTACAAAAAAACGCACGGTACCGCCCGTTGCAGCAATCTCAAAGCTCCACGGAAGGCGCACTCTTCCGGCAAGTAATTCCTCTGTTCGTGAAATAGATTCACGGTAGTAGAGCGAGTAAAAAACTATCTCCATAGGATGGGCAGTTTTGGGGGTGTGTTCACCAGGCTTTAACTCCAACATCACGTACGGAACTGAAGCAACGTATTGTGACCGCACATACGTAAGCCAGAGTGGAATAAACAGTGCAGTAAGGAGGAGCGGAAGCCACAAAGGCGCCAGCGCCCATAGAAAACCAAAAAAACCTGCGACGACGTTAGGAATGAAATACACCCCGAGAGGAATAAGTAAAAGGAGTGAGAGCGCTAAAACGCGCAACAATACGCGAACATCCATGGATAAAATATACCATTTAAAAAACACCTCCCCACTTTTGGGAAGGTGTTTTTTGGTACGATTTCAGTGTCTTTTATTTCTTGAGCGCGTACTTACCATCGGCAAGTCGAGAGAACTTTGGATTTTGTAAGTTAACCAAGATCGTGTTGGTTTTTACAAAACGTTCTTTGAGCACTTTATCAATAATTTGATCTCGAGTCAGCGCTCCGTGTTCACGAAGTACATTTTCAATAATGGTAGCGACAGGTCCCTCGCGGTATCCCCACTCTTTGAGCGCGTACTGGCCACGTCCAACCAAAACAAAGCGATCACTCTTAATAAGCTCGTTGTGCGTCGTTGCTTCGTGTGCTTTTTTACCAAACAACTCACGAATTGATTTTGCTACTTCACGGAAGTGCATAGGAGAGCCGTTACGTTTCATAACGAGGTACGCGTAGTCAGCAATATTCTTTACTTTTATTCCAGGAGCAGACGTACGACCCCACTCATTGAGAGGATTTTTTACCAAACATTGAGACAATTCAAGCCAGCGAAGAATGGTGTCACGGTTTCGGTGCTTTGCGTTTACGCGAGAAAGACACCCCATAACGTGAGTGACGAGTGCGTCTTCGGTGAGTACGTCAGAGGGACGAACTTTCTGGTGAACTTCTTTTAACGCGCTTTCAACTGCTTTTGCGATATCTGAATCTACAAACCAACGCTTGCCGAAGTCTTTATCTTCTTTTGCTTGCTTAAATGAGTCACCAACCACCAACATAAAGTAAAGGTGATTCTGCATTTCAAGATCTGGAGCCAACGTGTTTAGAATGGTTTTTTCAGTCAAAATTCCCCCTAAGTCTCTAATTGAATCTTCGAGTGCTGAAAAAGAACCAGCCTCTTTCACAAATGCATCAGATTCCTGAATGAGTTTAATGGCATGATTTTCAATTTGTCGAACGCGCTCACGCGTAATGCCGTACCGTTTCCCAATAGCATCCAACGTCTCAGCCTGTCTGCCCGAGGCAAGGCCGTAGCGCGAAAGAATAACGTCACGAGAACGATCAGGAAGATTTTGAACTAAACGCTTCGTAACGACAGCTGGTTTAAAGGTTAGCTTGGACATTGTGTTATTGGTTGTTTTCTAATAATTACCTTCTACCTTTATATCATAAAAATAATTTAAAGTCAAAGATACTGTTTTCCACACCCTGACAAGGGCACGGCAACCGCTTTAGGCGCAGGATTATGGAATAAAATTAATGATTTTATTTTTAACATAAATGACTTTTTTTGGCTTAAAATCTACATATTTTGACAATTTCTGATCATTTTTTATGCGAATAAACACCTCCCCTTCTTCAAGGTCTCGGCTAATGCGGATAGACCCTTTAGTCTTACCTCCAACCTGAACAGCAATTTCTACCTTATCCGAAGTTGCCTTTGCAGGGTCAAAAATAGGCCACATTTCTTGATGAATAGAGAAATGGTTTCCGATCCTTTCCCAAAGCTCTTCTGTAACATGAGGAGCAAAAGGGGCAATAAGTATAAGGAGTGTGTCATATTGTTTTTTGCCAATTGTTTTTTGTTTCTCAACTTCATTAACAAAAATCATTAGTGCTGAAACAGCGGTGTTGAATTTGAATTTTTCAATATCTTCAGAAACCTTTTGAACAGTTTGGTGAAGTATTGTTTCAAGCGCAGCAACGTCTTCACTGCGTACTGAATCACGCAAACGCAATACACGTTCTATAAAACGTCGCGAACCAACCAACCCGTTGGTAGACCACGGGACGGTGTTTTCAAACGGTCCCATAAACATTTCATACACGCGCATTGAATCAGCGCCAACTGAATGAACAATATCGTCAGGATTGATTATATTCCCCCACCGTTTGCTCATTTTTCTCCCATCTTCCGCAAGAACAAATCCAAGAAATTCAAGACGAGTAAATGGCTCAAGCGTGCTTACCAAGTTGATGTCATATAAAAATTTATGCCAAAACCGCGCATAAATAAGATGTCGGACCGCATGATCTCCTCCCACATAGACGTCTACCGGCCCCCACTTTTTTTCAATGTTTTGGTTTACTAACTCAGACGCGTTATGCGGATCCATAAAACGAAGCCAGTACCAAGAAGAACCGGCCCATTGCGGCATAGTATTTGTTTCTCGTTTTGCATCTCCACCACAGGACGGACACGGTACGTTCACCCAACTCTCAATTGCGGCAAGCGGTGACTCTCCTGTTCCCGTAGGTTCATAGTGATCAACGTCGGGTAATAAAACCGGCAAGTCTTTTTCTGGAACGGGAACGACGCCACACTTTTTACAGTGGATGACCGGAATCGGTTCTCCCCAATAGCGCTGTCGTGAAAATACCCAGTCCTGAATTTTGTATGATGTTTTACGTTTAGCAATACCCATTTTAACCATCCACTCAACCATCTCGGCAATCAGTGTAGGAGAGATGGTTTTTCCGGTAAACGGCCCTGAATCTTTAAGAGTTCCTTCGTTGAGGTGCGCGTTTACGAATGTTCCATCACCCACCACTGTTCTTAGTGGAATGTTATATTTTTCAGCAAATGCCACATCGCGTTCGTCATGACCAGAGCAACGAATTGCTCCGGTGCCAAAATTCATTAAGGCGAAGTTTGCCACCCACACTGGCATACGCGCACCTTCTCGGTAAGGATCTTCAACATAGCACCCTGTAAACACCCCAAGTTTTTCTTTTCCCTCAGTTCGCTCAAGCATTGTTTTTGAAGCCATCAATGACACAAATTGCAGTACCTCCTGTTCTGTTTCAAGACCCTGCACTAGTTTCGGCACCAACGGATGCTCTGGAGCTAGTACAACGTACGTGTCAGCGTACATCCACGCCGGATATGCGCTAAATGTTTCAATGGCAAAATCCTGGTCAACAACAGGGTGAGAAACGATTATGCCTTCCTTTTTTCCAATCCAATTTCGTTGCGCTTCCTTAATGTGCTCTGGCCACTCGGTGAGGGAGTCCAGGTCTTGAAGCATGCGGTCAGCATACTCAGTAATTTTCAATACCCACTGACGCATAGGTTTTTTTGTGACAGTGCTGTCGCAGCGCTCACACGTGCCGTCAGCATTCACATCTTCATTCGCAAGTCCTGTTTGGCAGGACGGGCACCAGTTTATCGGTTCAAACGATTGATGCGCGAGGCCTTTTTCAAAAAGTTTAAGAAAAATCCACTGCGTCCATTTATAAAACGCGGGGTCAGTCGTGTTAATTTCACGAGTCCAATCATAGTTAAAACCGAGCAGGGCGAGCTGATTCTTGAAGTTGGCAATGTTTTTCTCAACCGCGACGCGTGGGTGTACTTTATGTTTTATCGCAAAATTTTCTGCAGGCAACCCGAACGCATCCCACCCCATGGGATGCAATACCTCAAACCCATTCATTTTTTTATATCGGGAATATATGTCAGTCGCTATGTACCCTTTTGGATGCCCCACGTGGAGCCCTTCACCCGATGGGTACGGAAACATATCCAGAATGTACTGTTTAGGTTTGTCAGTTGAAGCATTCGTCTTATAGAGCGACGCCTCCGCCCAGCGTTTCTGCCATTTTGATTCTATTGCTTTATGATCGTACGGCTCCATAATTATTACTGAGTATACCGTATCTAGCGTTCAATAAAAAAACCATATCTCTGCTCCTTCAAAGCGAGGACAATGCACATTTTTGAGACTTAGACCCGGGCTCGTTTCTCACTTAAGCGAGGCGATACTTGTTTTGAGGAGAGTAAGACTTGGGCTAGCGCCCTGGAGCGCTCTCCGAAAAATGAGTATCACCGAGCGACTCTCTACTTTCAAACGAGTGAAGAGAGTATTTAAATAGATTTAAATACTCTTGAGCGAGCGCTGAAAGCAAGCTTTGCTTATTCTTTGAATTTCTTAACCCCAATATACACAAGCACGATGAGTGCAAGTCCCACAATGCCTAGACGAATGTAATCACCCGCTGCTTCCCAATAACGAACTGAAGCGATGATGAACGAGAGAACACCTCCGTACGAAAGTCCTGCGGACACTGCGGGAGACATACGAAGCACAAACCCAAGTCCGATTGACAGCGCGCCGAGCACCACGAGCGCGACAAATACATTTTGTGAGTACGCTTTTCGCTCATCTTCATATTCCATCTGACAGGTAAAGAATTCGTTACAATAACCCTTCGGTTCAGAGAGGTCTACTGGTTTAACGTCAGTGTACGGCGGATTCCACTGCCCCCCAACGGCAACACACGATTCTTCAGAATCCAAAACGGGGCGTACTTGCTGTTGTACACAGAAATCTTCAAACTTCGGTTCAGGCGTTACCGTCTGAATCGCTACCGCAAAAAATAAGTTGAGAATAATAATTATGCCAATTGAGAGTGCCCACTTCAGCACACCTTTGCCTTTAAATTGGGTTGCATCCATATAGAAACATTATACCTTAAATTCAATGACGTCTCCGTCTTTCACCACGTACTCCTTACCTTCCGTACGCACCCGTCCTTTTTCGCGTGCTTTTGCAAATGAACCCGCTTCAACGAGATCAGTGTACGCAACCACCTCCGCGCGAATAAATTTATCTCTGAAATCAGAGTGAATAGCTGCTCCCGCGACAGGCGCGGTAGACCCAATCTGAACGGTCCACGCGCGCGTTTCTTTCTCTCCTGTAGTGAAGTAACTCATCAAACCCAAAAGGGTATACGCTTCTCGGATGAGTTCATCTACTCCATTATCAAGAACGCCGAATTCGCGACGCAAACTTTCTTTTTCTTCGTGAGAAACGTCACGGAGTTCTCCTTCAATTGCTGCGTCTACCGTAACGTACGAGGCCGTGGATTCGTTAAAAAAATGTTTGAGGTTATGCCACCGCTCATCGTTCATTTCGTCTAAGTTATGCCCGCCTGCTTTTCGGTTCAATACGTACATCATTGGCTTCATGGTCAATAAGTGAACAGTAATGAGCGCAGCGTGATCAGTTTCAGTGAGGGGCGCCTGGCGAGCAAGCAGCCCCTGGTCAAGGGTTGCCTTTACCTTAACTAACGCCTCCTGTTCAAGTACCGCCTCTTTTTTACCCTGTTTTACATCGCGCTCGAGTGTTGCAATGCGTTTAGTTACTGTTTGTAAATCAGCCAGAATGAGTTCTAGGTTAATGATGCCCACATCGCGAAGCGGATCCACCTGCCCCTCTTCCACGTGAGTAATGTCCGCGTCTTCAAACAGTCTGACGACGTGTGCTATGGCGTCCACTTCACGAATGTGTGATAGGAATTGATTTCCTAAACCTGCCCCTTCTGAAGCACCGCGAACTAATCCCGCAATATCAACAAACTCAATGGCCGCAGGAATAATTTTTTCTGATCCAGAAAGAGTGGAGAGAACTTGGAGGCGTGGGTCTGGCACCGCGACAATTCCGACCGAAGGGTCAATGGTGCAGAAGGGGTAGTTTTCAGCAGGGACAGCTTTTTCAGTCAGTGCATTAAAAAGCGTGGATTTCCCCACGTTTGGTAACCCCACGATGCCTACCGATATATTCATTTTCCTGAGTATAAAACAAAAAACCACCTATTCAAAGGTGGTTTTTTGTTTTAATTCCAGTTAATTTCTCGGTAGGCTTCTCGCATTGCATCACCGGCTTCTTTTAAGTTTTCTTGCCAATCTTCATTTATTGCAAGCCCAGCGCAACCGGCGAGTATAGCAGCACAACTGGCCAAAGCACCATAACTCAAAATTTTTATAGTTTTATCCATAATGTTATATTTAACAAATTAACAATCCACCACGAAACGGGTAAATTTGAATTAGAATACCCTAATTCGAAAATTAATACCAGTAAATCTGCAGTAGACTTGTGGAATAATCTACAAATTCACATTAACATTATTTAAATAAAAAGTCAATACATTAAGTGTACTTTCAGTTTCCCGGGTTTCTACAGGTAAAACGGGTTGTTTTTCAAGAGTTTCGTTTAGTATACGAGTCTGTTCATCCTCTTCCGCTATGCCAAACCTATGTGTAACAAGCGCCACAACAATCAAAAGAGCGGCAAATAAAACAAGGAGGTTTTTCCGCTCACTTTTTGTCATTACCCTTTCTTGGGCAGCCATACAGCTAAACTATACTCTTCTCACAAAAGGTTTCAAATGCCTTTTTTGCCAAGCTTTCGGACAAAGTGTAACCACCGCTTGTGAGTTTTAACGGAAGCTTTTTCCGAAGAAGAGAAAATATTTATCTTTGTGGTGAATCCTGAAAATCCTAATATCCCGCGAGAAAGCTCGTTAGTAAAGTCACCAAAAAGGAGGTACGAAAGGAGTGGGTGTGCAAGTGAACAGATAAATATACGAGCAGTTTTACCTCTCATTTTTTGATGCCACCCAAGTCCGTTTTTGAAAAACTGGAATGCAAATCCAGGTAACCACACTCGGTCAAAAAGCCCTTTGAGGAGCGCAGGAATGCTGTACCACCAGTTGGGGTACAAAATGACCACGTGGTTGGCCCACGTGATGTTTTCTTGGAATTGAATTAAATCGGGTTCAAGTGCCTGTATCGTTTTATACCCACGATGTAAAATGGGATCAAACTGCATTTTCCCAAGGTGTTGTATGCGAACCTGGTGCCCTCCTTCTCGTGCCCCCTCCCCATATGAGTTTGCTAAGGCACTCGTGAATGTTGGCTCAGGGTCAGGATGCCCAATGAGTATAAAAATATTTTTTGACTCCATGAATACTACTCACCGCGAAACATTTTTTGTAGTTCTGCCTGATTTTCTTTGGCGACGGCTTGCATAGCCATCATTTGGTTTTCACCACGCTTCACGCGTTCTTGAATTTTTTTTGCCATAGAAGTAAAAAACTCAGGATTCTTTTCAACCATGCTTATAACCTGCTCCTGCATTTCCTTTGGCATCCCCTTAAGCTGCTTAGCCATGAGGGCCTTCATCATCATCCGTTTAAACATATGTGTCCTATTCTACCAGAAATCTAAAAAGACGGTATTTAATACGCATCCGGGTTAGCGGTACAGATAGCAAAGCAAGTAACTTTTGCTTTCATTCCTAGTTCTTTAATACAGCGCGTAATGCATGGCCCGGTGTTTAATTCGTAGGAAAGCACGGCGACAACACCTAACGCGAAAAACGCAGCTGCATACACCATATATAACCGCTCACGGTTTACTATTTGTTCTCCGCTCATAGAGGTAATTTTTATACTGTACGCTCTTAGTATTTTTTCGCAAGAAAGGTCATTTTGATAGAAACTTTTCACATCGTACAAAGAGGTGTATGTTGATTTTAGATGAGTATTACTGCTCCGCTTTCGTGCCAATCCATAATTTCATTTAATTCACTAAAAGATGAGCCCAACCCGCGCGTGTTCCTTGAACAATTTCCTACCTCGCCTGTGTATATGGTTCCTTCTACGAAGGACACCGACCCCTTTGCCGAGGCAGAGAAAGTAACAGTAATGTTTCAAAATAAAAATGTCTGCGTATTAGTGCCAGGAGTGACCTTTGATATACACGGCACGCGTCACGGACGCGGTGGGGGCTGGTACGACCGTTTTTTGTCGCGCCTTCCTCGTTCATGGCTCAAGATTGGGGTCACAACCCCGGAGCATCTTTCACACGCACCATTAAAAAGAGAAGTATGGGATGAGCCTATGTCGCTACTCGCACTTATTCATCAAGACACGCTTACTTTGCAAAGCGTGCGTAAAAAATTATAGGAGCACTACCGCTTCGTTAGACGATACTTCCAACACTCCGTCCTCAACAGAAAACTCGCTGTTGCCACTCTCTGTGCGGATCGTGGCAACACCTTTTTTAAGAAGCACCACATATGGCTCGTGATGCGGAAGTATGGTTACCATCCCCTCAACGGTAGGGAGCGACACCGAGAGTGCTTCTCCGTCAAAAAGATTTTCGTGTACTTTTGCAATGATGACACGCATAGAGACAATTTATACCTGGTCAATGGTTCCCTTCATGTAAAAGTCTTGTTCAGATTTTTGATCGTGTTTTCCTTCTACAATTTCTTTAAATCCACGTATTGTTTCTTCCAAGGGCACGTACTGCCCTTTAATTCCCGTGAACGCTTCACCCACGAAGAATGGTTGTGAGAGGAAACGCTGAATTTTACGCGCACGGTAGACGGTTTGTTTATCGTCTTCTGAAAGTTCTTCAATACCCAAAATGGCAATAATATCCTGGAGATCTTTATAGCGCTGAAGCACGCGTTTTACTTCAGTAGCAACACGGTAGTGCTCTTCGCCTACAATGTCTGGGTCAAGAGCCTGCGAATTTGATTCCAGTGGGTCAATGGCAGGGAAAATAGCGAGTGAGGCCAAGTTGCGCGAGAGCACGATGGTAGAGTCCAGGTGAGCAAAGGTCGTTGCAGGAGCCGGGTCAGTAAGGTCGTCAGCGGGCACGTACACCGCTTGCACCGAGGTAATAGAGCCTTTGGTAGTTGAGGTAATGCGCTCTTGAAGCTGGCCCATTTCCTCAGCAAGTGTTGGCTGATACCCCACTGCTGACGGAACGCGGCCAAGAAGTGACGACACTTCGCTCCCGGCCTGAATGAAGCGGAACACGTTGTCCATGAAAAAGAGTGTGTCTTTGCCCATTACGTCACGAAAATGCTCCGCCATGGTAAGTCCCGTCAATGCCACGCGTGCGCGGCTTCCCGGAACCTCATTCATCTGTCCAAACACGAGCGCCGTTTTATCAATAACGCCAGACTCGGTCATTTCGTGATAAAGGTCATTTCCCTCACGCACGCGCTCTCCCACTCCCGCGAACACTGAGTATCCGCCGTGCTCGGTGGCAACGTTGCGAATAAGTTCCTGAATGAGCACCGTTTTTCCTACGCCGGCACCACCAAAGAGGCCAACCTTTCCTCCTTTAATGAAGGGCGCAATGAGATCAATTGATTTAATGCCGGTTTCAAACACCTCTGCTTTGGTGCGCTGTTCAGTGAACGGCGGCGCGTCGGCATGAATAGATGAACGAGGAGTGTTTTTAGGTAACGGTTCTTTTCCATCAATAGTATCTCCCAGCACGTTAAAGAGACGCCCCAACGATGCCTCACCTACTGGAACTAAAACGGGAGCACCGGTGTCCACTACCATCATCCCTCGCGTGAGTCCTGCCGTGTCAGCGAGCGCAATGGCACGAACGCGATTGACCCCAATATGTTGAGCAACTTCAAAAACAATTTTTTGCTTCTTGTCTTCCCACATAAGCGCGTTTTTGATAGCGGGAAGCTTTTCGTCAAAACGAACGTCAATAACGGGGCCGATGATTTGTGTAATGGTGCCTTGCATAAATGTATTTTTTATAACTGTACTATGAACTTGCCATAGCCTCAATACCGCCCACGATTTCAGATACTTCGCGAGTGATGAGGGCTTGGCGAACTTTGTTAAATTTGCGAGTTAATGAGCGCGAGAGTTCTTTTGATTTGTCGGTTGCGTTCTTCATCGCCACCATACGCGCAGAGTGTTCAGATGCTTTTGACTCAATGAGCGCGTGATACAGTCCAACGCCCACCAAGCGTGGAATTAAAACCTGAAGCAATTCAGTTGGGTCGGATTCTGTTGTATAAAACGCGGGGGATGAGTGAATTGTCGCCACCGTAGCCGACTTGGTTATATGAATACCATTCACCATAGCATCAAGTGCGTCAATGGTGAGCGGTAGCAAACGTCGTGCGGTTGCTTTTTGTTCAAAAGTAGATTGGTAATGTGTGTAAAGAACATACACCACATCGTATGAAGTTTTGGTGAATCCTTCGGTGAGTGTGTGCGAAAGTTGTGTAACATCATTAATGGAAACGTCATCACTCACGTTTTCATATCGCCCGGCTAACACATACTGACGACGTTCAAAATATTCTGCTGCTTTTTTCCCAAAAGCATAGACATCAATAGACTCTTTCGGGAGGTTTAATTCGCGAATCACGCGCTCAGATTCTTTCAAAACTGCCGCATTCAAAACGCCACACAGGCCCTTGTCAGAGGTGACAATGACGAGTGCCGCTTTTGATACGGGGCGTTCGGTCGTGAGAGGATGCCCGGTCGTTTTTAATGCCGTACTCACGTGGCGAAGAATGGAGAGTGCCGCGCGCGCGTACGGTCTTCCTGAAAGCGCGCGCGCCTGCGTCTTACGCATTTTTACCGCGGAAACTGCCTCCATGGCCTTGGTGACCTTGCGAGTCCTTCCTACCGACTGAATTTTCCCTTTAATATCCTTGAGTGACATACATTATAGAGAAGCGGTTTTCACAAAGGTATCCAAGGCGCTTTTGAGTGCTTGTTCTGATGATTCGCTGATGAGTCGATCCGTACGAATAGCGTTCAACACAGATTCGTGTTCTCGATCCATGTACGCCAAAAATTGTTTTTCAACCACGCCCATTTTTTCCGGTGGGAATGAACCGAAGTGTCCGTTCGTTGCTCCGTAAATAACAACTACCTGCCGCTCAAATGCCATTGGTTCGTGTTTACCTTGGTTTAAAACCGCGCTCAACCGGCGACCGATATCAATGCGTTTTTTAGTGTCTTCGTCCAAGTCAGACGCAAACTGCATAAAGGCCTCCAACTCTCTGAACTGCGCAAGGTCCAATTTAATACGCCCGGCAACTTTTTTCATTGCTTTTGTCTGTGCGGCACTCCCCACGCGAGATACTGAAATACCAACGTTAATAGCAGGACGACTCCCTTTGTTGAAGAGGTCAGCTTCAAGGAACATCTGTCCGTCGGTAATGGAAATAACGTTGGTAGGAATGTAGGCTGAAATGTCTCCTTCTTGTGTTTCAATTATAGGCAGCGCGGTCAGCGACCCTCCTCCTTTTTCTTTAGAGAGTTTTGCGGCACGCTCCAAGAGACGTGAGTGGAGGTAGAAAATGTCACCAGGGTACGCTTCACGTCCTGGCGGACGACGGAGCAACAATGAGAGTTGGCGATACGCCACTGCTTGTTTTGAAAGGTCGTCGTAAATAACTAATACATCCTTTCCTTTCTCCATAAAGTACTCGCCGAGCGTTACCCCTGCGTACGGAGCTAAGAATTGAAATGCCGCTGAGGAAGATGCAGGAGCGGTTACTACAATGGTGTACTCCATCGCGCCACGTTCAGTGAGAAGTGCCGTAATGCGTGCCGTCTTTGACTCTTTCTGACCAATGGCAACGTAAATACAAATCGGTCGCGTATCCTTTGGCTCATTTTTTTGGTTTAAAATCGCATCAATAGCTACTGTTGTTTTACCCGTCGCGCGGTCACCGATAATCAATTCACGTTGTCCGCGCCCGATTGGGATCAACGCGTCAATTGCTTTTGTTCCTGTATGAATAGGGGTATCAACGGGAGCACGGTCAATAACGCCGTACGCCTCGCGTTCAATGGGAGCGAAGCCCGATGCTTCAACCGGTCCTTTGCCGTCCACCGCTTCGCCGAGTGGGTTTACGATACGGCCTATAAATGCATCGCCAACTGGTATTGAAAGCAACTTTCCCGTACGGCGCACAATCATTCCCTCAACCACGCGCGAACCTTCTCCGAGAATGATGGCCTTCACGGTGTCTTCTTCCAAGTTCAAAATGAGTCCAAAAAGTTGTGTGTCATGCGTAAGCGCGTCTTTGACGGTGCTCACACTCGATTCATCAAAAACAATCATTTCTGCCATTTGCGCGCCGAAGAGACCTTCAATTTCAACAATACCGTCGCCCACTTTTCGCACCACTCCCACCTCTTCACGCTCAGCTTTTGGTTGTAGCGTTTCTATTTCTTTCTTGAGCCGCTCTAAGATTGTTTTGTCCATACGTTATTGTTGAGTAATTTTTTGATAAAGTGACACGAGCGTGCGACGATACGACGCGTCTATTAATGACCCTCCTTTTCTAACCACATATCCGCCCACAATGGAAGGGTCCACTTTTGTTTCCACCGTGCCTTCACCAAGGTGAAGCGCGTGAGGAACAAATTTTTTCCCTTCTTTTTCAGATGCCACCGTAAGCTGAATCTGATCGCTATCTGGGGTGCGTTCAATGATGCGTGCTACCTGAGGAAGCAGCGACTCGTGACCTCGCTTTTTCATATACGCAATAACCTCATCAATCTTCCCTCCTTCACGGAGCGGTGCGATGATTGTTGCATAGTAGTGAGCGAGTGACATACGTTATGCTATTTTTTCTTTAAGTATTTTTTCTGCGGCAAGAATGGCAACTTTCACCATTTCTTTTTCGCTTTCAGCTAATGCCGCGCGCTTCAACTCCTCAGCTTGCGTACGCGCTTCGCTTAGTACTCCCTCTGCTCGCTCCTGCGCGGTTTTTAGAATATCGGTGCGCTGATTTTTTGCCTCGTTGACCGCGCGTTCAACCACTGCGCCTGCTTCTTTTTGTGCAGAAGTTAAAATGCCTGTTTTTTCCTGTTCAATGACCGCGCGCGCTTCTGATGCTTCACGGGCATCATCTAACCCTTTTTTGAGCACCGCCTCACGCTCCGCTAACACGTGCATTAACGGCTTGTACAAGAAAAAAGTAAGTCCACCGAACACGATAAGGAAGTTAACTCCTTGTGCGATGAGTAGTTTCCAGTCAACACCGAAAGCGGCAAAAAGCTCCCCCATGCACTTTTTAGGTAAACTTTATGATAAAACCAACTACAAGCGCAAAGATGGCAAGCGCTTCAGTGAAGACGATACCAATAAACATGTTAGTGGTAATTTTACCAATAGCTTCTGGATTCCGACCTATCGCTTCAAGTGCACGAGAGACCAAAATACCAATGCCAATACCCGGACCGATCATGCCCAAGCCAACGACTAACGCCATGGCGAGTGCTTTCATTGATTCTAATTGTTCCATATGTGTGTTTATTATACCCCAAGAGAGTAACTAATGCTCTCCGTGTGGGGTAACTGCAATTTTGATAAAGAAGAGTGTTAGAAGCGCAAATACGGCTCCTTGAATTACGCTCACAAATGCTTCGTATAAAACCAGTGGCACGGGGGCGATATACGGAACAAAGAAAAGTGCCAACAAGATTAATACTTTCCCCGCAAAAATATTTCCAAAGAGACGAAAGGAAAACGTAATGAGACGAGCCACCTCACTGATTAGCTCAATAATGCCTACAATGAAGCCAATCACTGAAGTAAAATTAACAAATTTTGAAAAATATTTCAAGAATCCGAGTGCTGCAATACCAGCAAATTCAATAACAACGAAAGAAATAATGGCGAGTGCTATCGGTGCATTTAGATCGGTGTTGACAGGGTACAAAAGAGGAATAAACCCATGGTGCGCTTCATCGTAGAAACCAAGTGCTCCAATAAATGGGAAGAGTCCGAAAAGATTTGCTGCTGTAACATACACAAAAATGCTCATGATGATGGGAAAATACCTTCGCGCGAGTACATCATCTTCTAAAACTTCACGTACGTAGTTGTAAACACCAAGCACCACTTCCTCGACTGCCAACTGTCCTTTTGAAGGCGCAACTTTTAAATTTCTACCTATAAAGAAAGCAGCGACAAGGAGTAAAACTACCACCACCGAACTAGAAATTAACGTTGGGGTAATGGGAAAACCCCAGAGATCCCCGAGGTGGTACGGGGCAATAGAAATATGCAGACTTTCTGCAGCCATATGGATACTAGTGTATCATAAAAGCATTACAAACAAACAAAAATATGAAAAATTTTGTCGCGTTTATTCGTGAACAGGGAGTGATAGGCCTCGCCATTGGTTTTATTTTAGGAGGCGCTGTTTCTACCGTCGTTGCGTCGCTTGTTAAAGATATTATTAATCCCCTTTTGGGAATTTTGCTTGGCTCTGTGGGAGGGTTAGCAACCGCACATTTCTCAATTTTAGGAGCTCAAATTATGTGGGGTAGTTTCGTATCAGTGCTTATAAACTTTTTGGTGATTGCAGCAGTCGTCTACTACGGATTCAAAGGCCTTGGGTTAGACAAATTAGACGTAAAAAAACCGTAAAACACTACGGAGTGAAGGCTTTTCGCAATTCCTCCATTTTCTGGGGGTTTGAAAGCGCTTCATAAACACGTAACCTAAAAGGCAATCCGCGGTAGTATTGCCCCTCAAAACCGGTTGTAGCAAAAGCAATAAGTTCATCAAACGTTACCGTGCGCGGAGTTATCCGTTCGCCCGGATCAAGTGTTACCTCAGACACTTTTGTGCACCCTTTTCCGATGTACACGTAGACAACCGCGTCTGTTTTGGTTGCGGGAGCATCCGTATAAAACAACGTGAGCGTCTCTGCCTGGTATCCCGTTTCTTCTTTTAATTCTCTTCGAGCTGCCTCATCTGGTGTTTCTCCTGCCTCTACCCTTCCACAAGGAGCAGTAATAACCGTCTCTCGATTTGGCTGCGAATCTTCAATCAGTAGTATTCTCCCGTCGGGGAGTATGGGAAACACGATCGCGGAGTCAGCGCGGTGCGCCATTTCAAAGGTGGCATATGACCCATCAAACAATTTCTGTTGCCACTGGTAAATATCAAAAATAATTCCCTCAAAAACTTTCTTTGCGTCTTTCGGAATTCTACTTTCCCTGTACGGGGGCTGTGTTCCCATTGATATTAAAAATATACCATGGCAGGGCACACAGTCCACTGGTGACTAGTTGTTCTATTTGACTAACACTTCTACCGTTCTGTCAATAAGCGCGTCAGTAGGGAGCGACACAAAACCTAATGAACGAGCAAGGGAAATGCTCGCGTCATTTCCGCATGCGATCTGTACATAGAGTCGAACCCCTGTGTTTTGTGTTACGTAGTGAGCAAGTGCCATTTCACAAAATTTTTTCATAAAACCCGCGCCACGAAATATCCCATAGGAACGGTACGCTACCGTGTGCCACTCACTCCCCTCACCGAATTCACGATCAGTAGTGGGGAGTGCTTTTGGCCCACACCACACGATGCCTGCCAACACGTCATCGGGAGTCACCGCCACGTACAGTGTTCTTCCTTGTGCATACCACTCTTCAAACGAACCCGTACCAAATCGTTTTCGGTCAGACGTTACCGCGAGCTCAGTGTCAGAAGTATCCAGTGAGTACTTTTTTAATTGCTGAAGATGGGTTTCAGAAAGTCCCTGCATTACGCGGAGCGGAACGCCACTTTTGGTGTTGACCGTTCCTATGTCGTGTAACTCAAAGAGCGGAGTGGTCATAGAATACCGAACGTTTTACCCACTTCGGTAAATTTTTCTACCGCGAAAATAATATCTTCTTCAGTATGCGCGGCAGAAATTTGTACCCGAATGCGCGCGGTCCCTTTCGGCACCACCGGGTAACTAAATCCAATGACATAAATTCCCTTCTCGTATAACGCGCGCGCCATGTCGGTCGCTTTCTTTTCATCACCGACCATAATGGGAGTAATGGGGTGTGGTGCGACCGATACAGAAAATCCTGCTTCTTTCATCCGACTTCTAAACAGTGTGGTGTTACTCCACAAGGAACTACGAAGTTCGGGATGCGCTTGAATGTGCGCAAGTGCCGCAATGGAAGTACCCGTAATAACCGTATCCAAGCTGTTTGAAAAAAGGTACGAGCGAGATTTTTGCCGTAGATACTCAGCAACGCGCGCGTTGGTTGCGGTGAACGCACCTCCCGCGCCTCCGAGTGCTTTCCCAAACGTGCCGGTAATAAAATCAATTTTCCCTAAAACCCCTTCTGCCTCAGCAACACCACGACCGGTGTCTCCCATTACTCCCGTTGCGTGCGCGTCGTCAACAAACACGAGCGCGTCATATTTTTCCGCAAGCGCGACAATGGATTTTAATGGCGCAATATGTCCATCCATTGAAAAAACGCCATCGGTTGCAATAACCCGGTACCGCTTATCTTTGGTACTGATGAGTTTTTGCTCCAAGTCGGCCATATCCATATGCGCGTACACCAATCGTTCGGATTTTGTTAAACGAATAGCATCAATAATGGAAGCGTGGTTTAGTGCATCGCTAATAATGGCGTCTTCTTCGGTAAAAAAAGTCTGGAAAAGACCGACGTTTGCCATAAAACATGACGAGTAAAGAACGGCATCCTCGCACCCTACAAACTCAGCAATCTTTTTTTCAAGTGTTTTATGTATTTCCTGAGTACCGCAAATAAACCGAACTGAGGCAAGTCCATACCCCCACCGCTCTAACACCTTCTCTGAGGCCTCCGCGAGCAGCGGAGACCCTGAAAGTCCAAGGTAGTTGTTTGCGCAAAAATTGAGCATTGTTTTATCGCCAACGGTGATTTCTCTTCCCTGGCGCGAGGAAAGTACTCGCTCTTCTTTGTACACACCTTCGTCACGAAATTTTTGTAATTCTTGAGTGAGATTATCAATAAAACGTTTCATACTAGCCGTTAATAGAGAAAATAATTTTAGGGTGCGCGTTCATTGCGTTTTCAAAACTCTCTGGAGTAAACGACGAGAACGGGTAGAGTGTCCCTTCTCCTTTCTTTAGGATGGTATTCCAAATGGCATCTTGAACACCATTTGTTTTATCTGAAAGTACTCGTTGAGCAATTTGCCAGGTGCGAAAAATTTCGCGACCAATAATGTTGTGCATGGTGAGTCCTCGCACAATAACTCGGTTAAACTTCGGGATAGTAAGATCGCCGTCTTTGATACCAAAAAAGACCACGTGACCTCCGCGCCTCGTCGCGTCAATGGCGTTATTGACTGAAGAAAAGGGACCAGCCATTTCGAGAGAAACATCAACGCCTTTCCCGTAGGTAATTTCCATAATGCGCGCTATTACTTCAGGATCACCTTCCCAGTCATGAGTTTTGGTCTTTTTTTCAATCTGAATTGTTTCGTGAGCCCCAAGTTCTCGCGCGATGCGTAAATTTTCAGGATTGACGTCTATGGCAATTACTTTTGCGGCACCGAAATTTCGCAAAAGTAAAATAGAAAAAAGACCGATGGGGCCACACCCGAACACCGCGACACGTTGCCCTCGCACGTCGACGCGGGTAGTAGAGTGTACTGCGTTTCCAAACGGGTCAAAAATAGATGCTATTTCTGGACGAATGCGCGTCTCATCAATGGCCCATAAATTTTTTGCAGGTATTTTTACGTATTCCGCGAAAACACCATCAATGGAGATCCCAAGAATTGATTCATTCATACAAACATTAGCTTCACCTACGCGACACTGGAAACACGTGCCACACGTAATATGCGAGTCGCCCGATACGAGCGCACCCACCTGTATTTTTGCTTTGTTGTGCGGATCACTGTCCAAATACAGACGTTCAACCATTGACCCCTGTTCTACAATCTCCCCTACAAATTCGTGCCCGTTGATACGGAGTGTTTTCCCTTCACGTTGGAGTGAGTCGTGTACCAAATCTTTAAACGCGCTACGGTGCCAGAGCCCACGGTCGCTCCCACACACGCCTGCAAATCGAACTTTTATAATGACTGCGAGTGCATCGTCTGGATTTTTTTTCTCATCGAGCGTGGGTCGCGGAACATCTCTCAAAACAAAACCTTTACTTCCCGACCAGCCGTCGGCAACTGAGTCAAATGTGAGGGCTTTCACGGTATCCATAAGATCTTAGTATATACCAACCAAAATACCATTCCGTCACACGGCTCTAAAACACGAGCAAATGAGCCGGTTTTTCAGAAAGGGTAATGAGTACCTTTTCTCCATCGTGGATGACTGCTTCGCCTTCAAAATTATCAACATACACGAGCGCGGGACCGCGGTGTATTTCAACCGTAAGTGAAGTCTCTTGCTCTGGTAAAAACAACGGGGCCAGGTGTTCCGCGGTGTTGTTAAATGCAACCCCGATACCAGATTCAAAAGTCTTACGGGTGATGCTTTGAAAATATCCCGTGGCACCAAGCGCAGTTGCCACCACTACCCCGTCTCCAATAATGTTAGAAAATGTCTGTGTATTGGTATGGAGTGAGAAACGAACTGCGTGGCGAGGATTTTTATTTCTTACCACCACGTCATTTAACGCGTACCAAACCACTCCGGCAGTTTCTACTTGTAGTTTTAAAATGGTCCGAACGGTGTATGCTTTTTCCGACAAACGCTTGAGCACGTGATCCAGCGGGAGCGTGGTGCACAACGTACACGTCGCGCTATTTTTTATGAGTAGCTTCGGAACAGTCGGAAACCGCGCTTCGGAGCGAAGAAAAGTGCCATCGCCCCCAAAACTAATAACGACGTCAGGGTTTTCATTAACAACGCGAAATCCTGCCCGTTCAACATCTGAACGTAACGTTTCTACTTGTTCACCAAAAAGGGCGATATTCATACAAACACTATACCGGAGCCAAAACAACGTGCCCTAGCTCGCCTTCTGAATGTCTTCAACGTCTTCACTTATTTCTTCCACGTTTTCGTGAATTTCTTCAATATCTTCCTGAATTTCATCAACATCTTTTTCAACCTCGCGGAGTGACATCGTGTTACGATTGACGGTCATTTGAATAAAAAGCGCAAGATAAATGGCCTCAAGCGAAACAACGGTAGTCAAAACCAAAAGAACCATATCCCAGGGAGCTACTCCAAGTACACCCACCATAAAGGCCCCTAAAAAAGCGAGCGTATGCACTGCAATTGAAGAGGGAGAACCCATCCAGTGGGTAATTTTTTCATACATCCCGTGGTGATGGTGGTGGTTACGATCCATAAAAATATACCCAAAGTATACACGGTATTTTTAAATTCTATGGAATTGCGAATTTAAATAGGTACGATATACTATTCGTACCTCAAAAAGGTACAATAATTTGCATGGGCCCTTAGCTCATTTGGTAGAGCGCCTCATTTGCACTGAGGAGGCGGGGGGTTCGAATCCTCTAGGGTCCACAACATAAAAATTGCCCAGCTCATGCTGGGTTATTTTTATGGCGGTTGAGTGTGGGAGGATTCGAAAACCGGAAGCGCGACGGCGCTGAGGTGGGGTCGCAAAAATTTTTAGCAAAAAATTATTAGTGACCGATGCGTGCTGAGCGAAGCGATGACACATCCTCTAGGGTCCACAAAAGACAGAAACATCCCGCCTGCGCGGGATTTTCTGCTTTTGTGGAAGGCACAGGTATATTTTTCTTTGAACGAAGTGAGAGGGAAAAATACCGAGCCGGGGTCGCGGAAAATTTCTGTCAAGAAATTTATTTGTGACCACCTTTTGCTTGTTTTAAGCGTTATTTAACACGTGCTCAATAAACTCAGGCATTGAAACCCCTACTGCCGCGAGGGACTTCGGAAGAAGTGAATTTTCAGTGAGACCAGGGAGTGTATTCACTTCCAAAAAGTAAATACCTCGGGGGGATACAATAAAATCACTGCGCCCTCGTTCAGGTACCAACGATTATACCTCAACCTTTTTTAGCGCAAGCAACTGCTATAATACCACCCGTGTCTACTATTATTGTTCTTCATGGATGGAAACATAGTCTTGCTTCGTGGGAAGAATTTCGAATGCAGTTTCCCGTTGATACCGTTATCACTTTTGATTTACCAGGATTTGGCGACGAACCACTACATCTAGGGTGGGGCGTACCAGAATATGCTGGATGGGTTAAAGAGAAAATTGCTCCGTATACGTCTAAAGGTCCAGTTATTCTCCTCGGACACTCTTTTGGAGGAAGAATCGCTGCATACATTGCTATCCAACAACCACCATGGCTCGAGCGCCTCATTCTTTATGGCGCACCTCTTATCTACCAACCAACAATATGGGTGCGCTTCCGGGCAGGGATTGCAAAAAAAATAAAAGCTTTTATACCTTTTAAAAAATACATTCTCAACGTGCTCTTTCCTGAAAGCCACAAACCCGAGTACTACAAAATATTTAAAAAAATTGCTACGTTTGATTTAAAAAATGAATTACAACACATCACCGTACCAACTTTATTTGTATGGGGTGACAATGACACCGAAGCTCCACTCCGTCTTGGTCGGATAGCGGCAAAACTCATTCCGCAGAGTTTAATGGTAATATTGCCAAAATCGGGTCACAATATACACATCGACTCACCGTATCTATTCTATGGCGTTGTTAAAAAATTTATTGAGGGTAACTAATTTTATTTTTCCTTTCGTAGATTTTTGCTATATTCTTCAATTAGAAGAATATAGCACAAGGCGCTACTTAGTTGCGTTAAAAAAATTCCTTTTCAGACGAAATCTCCAACAACGCCAACGACTTGTCTTAACACAACGAATAAAATTAACCTTGTTTCTGAGCGTTGCTATGTATCTTGGAATTCTGACTAGTATTTATATCTTTACATCTGGAACAACTGCTCTTGTGTCCTACTTAGGAACTACAATACTAATTCCCTTAATCGTTGCTTTAGCAGATACAGTTATTACACCTGGTACATACCTTTTAAAGAAACGGATTAGAGCGTCTGCGCAACGTAAGCTTAAAAACTATAAAAACATTGTCACTATCGTAATCGCTGGCAGTCATGGCAAATCGACAACAAAGACGTTTTTGTACGAACTACTACGATACCACTACAACACCAAGATGGCTCTGAGAAATATTAATACGCCAATGGGTATTGCTGATTGGATAAACAAAGAATTGCATGGCGGGGTGGATATTTTGATAGCAGAAATTGATACGTATTGGGTAGGAGAAATTACTGATTCATGTCATATGCTTCGGCCCCGTCATGCGATCGTAACATCACTAGGCGAACAACATCTTGTTCGATTTAAAAACCAAGAAGAATTGCATCAAGCGCTACTTGAGACATTCACCTGTACCACAATAGATGGTTTGAAATTGGCACCACGAGAACTGAAAAATAATCTAGAGAAAAAAGGTTTAAATGACATCATATATGTGGATGATATTCCGTACTACGCAGGGAGAAAGATAGAAACTCCGCAACTTTCTGAGACACAAAAAAAAGATCTCTCTTTGGCGCTTCGTATGGCAGAGGAATTTAGTATTCCAGAACATATAGTGGTCGATATTTGCTCGAAACTTACACCGCCTGATCGCAGGCAGGTTCAAAGCAAAATGCACGGCTTTGAAGTTGTTGATGATTCATACAATATTAGTTTTGAAACCGCACAAAAAGGTATCACCAGAGCGGCTGAGCTTGCAAAAGAAAAAAACAAAAAACTACTGATAGTAACTGCGGGTATTCCTGAGCTGGGAAAAGAGAACGCGCAAGCGAATACCAAACTGGGGCAACAGATGGCTATCACAGCAAATTACATCGCTATATTGAAATCTGACTTTCACAAAGCAATAATCGAAGGTATACCAAAAAAGAGTAGCTATTCTCTATACCCTTCTATTGACGATTTCTGGCTCGCTACTGAGTCATTCCCCAAGGACGAGTGGTTAATTCTTGTACAACCAGAACTAACTGATTTATATTATTGATCAATAAATTTTTCTACAATTGAAGAGTCATAGTCAAGCCTCTGTGCGTCAAATTCCACCTGTCGTTGTCGAGCATTTTCGATGAGTAAACTGAATTGTTGTGTATATGGTTCACCTGTAGCCTCCCAGAGATAGAAAGCGAGTGACCCGGGGATGGAATTTACTTCGGTCAAATAAAGCACGCGGTCCTTAGTGTACATAAAGTCAATACGCACCATCTGACTCTGTCGAGTGGCTCGAAATACCTTTTTGGCTGTTTCTTGAATTTCTGATCGCAAAGATTCAGAAATATCAGCAGGAAGCTCTCGATTGAGTGAAGCCATGCCTTGTTGTGCTGTTTTTTTGCCACCTTTTTCGTACTTTTCCGCAAAACTGAGAAATGCTTCTTTTGAAAGAGGGCGTTCAATCTCGCTTGTCTCAATAACTCCGTTATTTTCTCTCACTGAACAGTTGTATTCAACAAAGTCTGTAAGTAGGGTTTCAACCAGTATCTCATTATCTACATGCGAGGCTTTTAAAAGAGCTTTTTCAAGTTCAATTTTTGAGTGTGCGATATCTAGTCCAATTGACGACCCCAGATGAACTGGTTTAACGATGAGATCATCGCCTAGCGTACGACAACACTTTTCAACAATCTCCTGAGTGTTTTTACGAATTTCTACTGAGGTGAATGACAAACCTGGTACAGTTCTCACTCCTTCTTGAGAAGCTAAATTTTTAGTAATCTGTTTATTGAGTGCTATTACGGAACCTTCGATTGAAGGAGATGAATGGGCAATGTTACATGTCTCAAGTAATCCTTGCACTTTTCCACCCTCGCCACCTCCTCCATGAAAAGCCAATAATGCTGCATAAGGATAAATGCTTTTTGAAAAAAAACCATTAGTACGCACAAACCCTCCATGTTGGTTTTTTCCAAAAGAAACTGAGACACGTTTGTTTTTTAAAAATCCTTTTCGAGATTTTAACTTTGGCAAATAATAAAAATCGTTTTCTTTTGAAATATAAATAACGTGCGGAGTATAAACTTCTGTGTCTAAGGCTTCTAGAGCCTGCAATCCAGTCACGACAGACACCTCGTGTTCGGGTGAAGTTCCCCCAAACATAAGTAATATAGGTTTTCTTTCACTTTTCATACACGAGTTTCAGAATGTGCTCAATAAATTCACTCATATTAACACCGACAGACCCTAATGCTACTGAAAATAGTGAAATGTCTCTTAGGTCGGGCAGAGTATTCACTTCCAAAAAGTAAATACCTCGGGGGGATACAATAAAATCACTACGCGAGTAATGTCTGAGCCCCAAAGCGCTATGCGATACCGCGGCGAGCGACTTTAACTCCGCACTTTCACGATCAGAAAACGACCCTGGACAACGCTCTATGGTGCGCGGGTTGTATTTTGTTTCGTAATCAAAAAACGTGCTTTGTGCTGGTAAGACAATTTCAACGGGGGGCAAGCGGTAAACGGGCTCTCCACGAAGTCCCTCAACCACGCCCACCGTTGCTTCTTTTCCTGGAATGTATTCCTCTATCAAAATTTGAGGAGAAAACTGGAATGCGTTTTTTACTCCCGTTTGAAATTCAAAGAAGTTCTTTGCGAGTGTTACACCCACTGAAGAACCCGCACTCACCGGCTTAATAACTGAGGGTTGCGGAAAATGCCGAAACGCATGTAGTATTTCACGATCAAGGGTGTCAGAAACTGAAAGCGTTATTCCGTAGGGAGTTTTTACCCCCATACTCTCTAGCGTTTTTTTAGTAAGCACTTTATTCATCGCAACAGATGAAGCGTACGTGCGACTGCCGGTGTACGGAACACCTATGCGCTCTAGTACGCGCTGAACACCTCCGTCTTCCCCATACTCACCATGAAGCGCATTCCACACGACATCAACTCCCGTTAAACTTTTCTCAGGGGACGCAGGAACGCCACGAACAAACCACTCACCCCCTTTATCAATAAAAATGTCTCGCGTTTTGTACTGCTCCGAAAATGAATGCGCTAACTGTTGCAGTACCGCGGCACCTGTTTTTAACGAAACATCATGTTCCGCTCCCACTCCTCCGCGAATAACGGCGACAGTTTTTTGCATCGTTATCCAATAATACTACAACCTTTTGTAAGTTCGTTTTTAAATTTCAATAATTAAAGGAACCAACTTAACAGTCACTTGAACAAATTGTGGGTCGCCATTGAGGTCATCACAACTTAAGGTAAAAATAGTTTCCGTGGTGAGTGCTGACGAATTGCGTAAACCTGATGAGGTAAGTCCTGAAAAAGAATCGCCATTCGTTCCCGCGATGCTACACGAACCACTTTCAATGTCAGTTGCGCTCCAGGTCAATGTCGCTGCAGTTTGTGGTTGTACCAGTTCAGATGCAGTAAAAGAAAGCGCGGCTGTAGGGAGTGATTCTTCAACACCGTCCGAAGGGCCCGTGCAGGCATTAACATCCGCGAGGTCAATAAGGTCATTTCCGTTATCGTCTAGCCCGTTAGCACACTGGGGGTTTGGAGATTCCGTTGTATCGGCAAGTGACGCGCAGCCATAGTCATTGGGATAGTCTATGAGCACATCTTCACCTGCATCATTATTTATCCCGTCTGAACACTGAGGATTGGGCGACTCGGTCGTATCAGACCCATCGGCACAACCGGGATCTGCGAGGTCTGTGTACGCGTCACCGTCATTATTTACTCCGTCGGCACACTGCGGAGTTGGATTACCAATGGTGATTGTGTGTGAGGTCCAGCCAGACTGCGCGCCCGCACTGTCTTGAGTTCGTGCCTTCACTATATATGAGTTTTGCGTAGCCCATTGGTAAAGGGTGCTTAAAAGCGTGTTTGACGTCGTGTATCCGCTCGCCGGAAGATTCAAATCAACGATTCCATCATTATTCCAGTCAACTCTGTAGCGAACCGTGTTGTTGTCGGGGTCGGATGCACGAAACGAAAACGTATAGTTGGCGCTCGTCACTCCTGTTGAAGGAGCAGTGATCGTGGGGACGTTTGGAAGTTGATTATACGTTACCGTCGCCGTATCGGTAATTTGATTCGGTGCAGAACCACCATTACATTGGTAGAGATCTGAAATGAGGTTACAGTAGGTGTTCGGACCACCTCCTCCTGACCAACTATTTACGGCACAGGTCTGTGAGCCAACGCAGGCAGTACCAGAAGGATCGGCGTTATTGGTACACTGGTTATTGGTGTAATAGTTACTATAGCTTGGTGGTGGTGGGCCTGAGCTGCACCACAAGTCAGTGACGTCCGTTACTCCTGTGTCTACCCACACACCTGGCGTTGCTGAGTACACTTCACTATCACAGGTGATGCTGTATGTTTTTGTTGTGGTGGGAGTAATAGTTACAGAACCGCTCGTGTTTCCCCCTGTAGAAAAGTTAGTGCCATTACAGAGAGTTGCGCGGGCTGAAGTCCAAGAAATTAAAACAGAGCTTCCCGCGGTCACCGTTGTAGGAGAGACGGTTAAGTCAACGCTCGGGTCCGGTGGTGGCGGTGGATCATTGACGGTCACCGTGTCAGAAGCAGTTGCGGTAGTACACGAACCCTGACATTGAAACTGTCGGTGTGTCCACGTTCCACCTCCGTTGGAGGTACTCGACTGACATGTCCCTCCGTTTGGAGAACAACTTCCAGCTGGAGAGTAACTAATGTTTGTACTACAATTATTTGATCCAGGAGCGTCTTCAATATACGAGTCTGTTTGAACAAGTGTGCACGCTGGCGTTTCATCGTAACAAGTAACGGCGTACGTTTTAACTCCACTTGAACTTGGATATACTGTGGTGCTTCCGCTCTTTGCGTTCCCTGTTGAGAATCCGCTCCCCACACACTTCCACGCATCAGTTGAACTCCACGTAATGGTTACTGCTCCTTGCGTATATTGAGTTGCGGGAGTCGCGGTAACGGTTGCTGTTGCACCAAAAGCAAGCGTCGGGAAAAACAGTATGCTAATCATAAGCAACCCGAAGAATGAAAAGGAATTTTTTAAGTACAGCACCATATTATGGAATTATAGAATACGGCACATACCCCGCTTCAAATGTGTGCAGAAACTCACTGGGGATGGCTGGCTCTATAAAGTCCGCAAACTGATATCTTTGGAGAATGAACTCGTTATTTTCTTGATTTCTAGTGATTCCATAGAAACTGGCCGCATCCAGCGCCGCGGCATCAACAGCTGCTGGAACCTCACCGAGAGCACTCAGTTCAAAGGGAAACTCACCTTTTACTGAATATAGACTAAATCGTTTGGTGACTGGATTAAAAAACGCAATGTGTCCCCCGCGTGGAGCAACTAACGCAGCTTGCCCAATATATCCAACGGGACGGTCAGGTAATAACACCATTTTGTCTTTTAAAAGATAGTCATACGCCACCACGCCGTCGGGAGAAGAATAAATTAAAATTTTTGGATTCTCAGAAACGAGATACGGCTTAAACCCAACACCAATAACTTCTTTCTCTTCGGTATCAATATTTTGCAATACGACATTCCAGTCAGAAATGTTTTCTGAATAGAGTGTACTTCCAAAAGGCACATTGAGTTCTGCGTAGGCAACATAGGTGCCGTCAGGAGAGAAAGAAATAGCATCTTTTATGGATGAAGCGTCACTGATAACTTTATTTCCCTCCGCCGACTCTAAAAAAATAACATTACCAATCTGGTTAGGCCAACGTACGATTGAGACGGTCGTTTTTGTGTTTGGCAAGCGCGCTCGCGCCAGTACTGACCCGTCATTTATAAAAGGGAGCGGAGTAAGTTTTTCATCACCCACTTCATACGCATCCGCTTTTATATAATTTCCTATAAGAATCTGAGTTGGCTCACGTTTGTCGGTGAGCAAAATTTTAGAAAAGAAAAACCACCCAACCACAGAAAGTAACAGTAATGAAAGAATAACAAAAGCAAAATACCTTTTCTTTATCACGTTAACATTATACCATTGGACAAGAATATCTCTCTACCTTTTCCGCAACGCTTTACGATGACGCCCAATTGAAAAGCGATGCGCTTCGCTGTTTGCCAAAAGAATTGCGGCTTCGTGGGGAAAAGTTATTTTTGGGTTTCCCAACACTTCCCGAGGCCGGTGTTTTTCATCTTTCACCACCGACACAATGTCGCCGCTGTAGCCTAAATCAAAAAGTGTTTTTTTAGCACGTGCTACGTGCGCCTTCCCGCCGTCAATTACAACCAGGTGAGGTAGAGGCCACTCGCGGTGTGAAAAACGTCTCGTCAAAACTTCATCAAGCGCTGCGTAGTCGTCCCCCGCTTTTCCATTTCGAATGGTAAATAGGCGATACTGACTTTTTTGTACCTCACCATCCTCAACTACCACCATCACCCCTCTCGGCGAACTACCCCGAAGGTGCGCCACATCAAACGCCTCAATGCGGTATGCAGTACTTTCTGGTTTTTTTAGCTCCTCTTTAATGAGTGTTAAATCCTGAATGTGTCGAAGCGCAAACACTTTTCTTTTTAACACTTCAGCTTCTTCAAAGTGGTGTGTTGCAGCTTTCGCGTTCATTTCTCGTTCTAAGCGTTTAACCAAACCGGCTTTGTTGGCAGAGAAAATATCAATAATAGCCCTGATTGTTTTTTGATACTCACCCTTATTAAACGTTTGCGGATAGAGTCCGATAGATTGATTAAAGCGGATTTTTTTTTCTTGTGCTGGAGTTAGCTTTCCAGCACCCACAGGAAATTCTGTATCAAAAAACGGGAAAATTTTTCGTATAATTTTTAACGCTTCGCGTAATGCTACAGCACTTGGAAATGGTCCAAACAACTCTTTTACTGTTTTTGCGGGAAATCGCTGAGCAAGTTCGCGTTCTCGAACTACTAAGACCCTGGGAAATGTCTCCTTAGTCACCACGATAAAATTCCAACTTTTATTATCCTTGTTACTCGTATTTCCTACGGGAGTATATTTTTTAATAAGTTTTGCTTCTAAAATAAGTGCCTCTAACACTGAGTCAGTTTGCTCAAATTCAAGGGTTGATGCGTCAGTAACAATTTTTTCAATCAGTGGGCTCCGTATTTCTGCAATGTTTGATGCAAAATAACTTTTTACACGATCCCGAAGCGATGTTGCTTTGCCCACGTACAGCACTTCTCGTTTTGACCCGCGGAAAAAGTACACTCCGGGAGCGTCAGGAAAATCTTTAAATGAAACGTCTTTTTTGTTCATTTTGACTAACTATACCAAACAGGGTACCGTGCGGGCAGTATGGCTGAATCACTAGATGCAAAGCCGACACTAACGATTGAAAGGGTTGCTTTACTCATAGCATTTGCGAGTCTTATATATTATTACTTCACACCCGACATTGACTACTCAAGTGCCACGCTTGAACTGACTCCTGAACAGGAGGCTGACCGCGTCGTTACTTTTTATGAAGGACTTGGATATGACGAAGTATACAAAGACTATGAAAACGGTGTGTGTATTGAAACTGGCGGACCACACGTACGTGCTTTTGAAACGGTCTGGAGAGGATCGATGACAGGAGGAGGAATGATACGAGATGTAATGCGACGGTGTCTCGCGTGTGGAGAACTACTGTAACGATAGGAATAAGTCTATAAAACTTTCTTTACATATTCTGCTGTGTAACTTCCTTTGGCGCGGGCTACTTCCTCTGGTGTACCTTTTGCCACGATTTTCCCTCCACCCACTCCCCCGTCGGGCCCAATATCAATGAGATAATCAGACGATTTTATCAAATCCATATTGTGTTCAATGGTCAAAACCGTGTTTCCTTTGTTTACAAGAGACTGCAAAATTTCTATAAGTTTTTTTACGTCTTCATAGTGAAGCCCGATAGTCGGTTCGTCCAAAATATAGATCGTTTTTTCCGTGTGCCTGCGATACAGTTCTGAAGAAATTTTTACACGCTGTGCTTCTCCACCTGAAAGTGTTGTAGCACTTTGCCCAAGTTCTAAATACCCAAGCCCAACATCATAGAGTGTTTGGAGCCGGTCCGCAATAGCGGGAATATCATTAAAAAACTCTAACGCTTCTTCAACGGTCATCGTGAGTACATCGTGGATATTTTTCTTTTTGTAGGTAACTTCTAAGGTTTCCTTCATAAACCGGTTTCCGTTACAAACGTCACAGGTAACGTACACGGTCGGTAAAAAGTGCATTTCAACCGCAACCGTTCCGTTTCCCTGACATGCTTCACATCGCCCTCCTTTTACGTTGAAAGAAAATCTTCCTCCCTTCCACCCACGTGCCTTCGCTTCAGACGTTGCGGCAAATAGATCGCGAATATGTGAAAACGCGCCGGTATAGGTTGCGGGGTTAGAGCGTGGTGTACGCCCAATGGGACTCTGGTCAATCAACACCACGCGCGAAAGATATTCCGCGCCCGTAAAGGAGGTGCAGTTGTATATTTTTGCCGTTCGATAGTTACGCTCTAACTTTGCGCGCAAGTTTTTATAGAGAAGTTCATATACAAACGACGATTTCCCCGACCCCGAAACACCCGTGACTGAAATAAACTGCCCCAACGGAACATCAATATCCATATTTTTTATATTGAAAATGTTTCCTCCGCGCACTTTTAACTCTCCGAACTTCTGTGTGCGACGCTCCGCGGGAATTTCAATTTCCTCTTCTTTACGTAAATATGCGAGTGTCTTAGAATTGCTGTCATTCCTTTTTGCGGAAAGCAGTTTATCTAACCATCCTGCGACCACAATATCGCCTCCGTGCACTCCCGCTCCCGGTCCAATATCTACTAAAAAATCCGAGGCGAAGATAGTATCCTCGTCGTGTTCAACTACAATAATAGTATTTCCTGCATCCCGAAGTGACGTCAATGTTTGAATAAGGCGCGCGTTGTCTTTCTGATGAAGCCCAATCGTTGGCTCATCAAGCACGTAGAGCGCGCCCACCAATCCACTCCCCAACTGACTTGCAAGCCTAATACGTTGTGCTTCTCCACCTGAAAGCGTGTTGGCGGTACGGTCAAGCGTCAAATACCCAATACCCACGTCAATCATAAACTGCAGGCGGTTTAAAATTTCCTTCACGACCGTATTTGAAATTTCCTGTTGTTTTTTGGTGAGCTTGAGACCTAAAACAAAATCCTGTGCGTCAACAATAGACATATGGGTTAAGTCCACGATGTTTTTCCCAAGTTCTTTTCCCTCGCCACCCAAGTACACACGGAGCGCTTCCGGACGAAGGCGTTTTCCGCTACACACTGGGCACTCGTCGAGCGCAAAAAAACCCACGGTCCCAAGCCCGTTACATTCAGGACACGCGCCGTACGGAGAGTTGAATGAAAACAACCGCGGCTCAATTTCGGGAAACGACGACCCATCTTCAGGGCAAATAAACTTGGCCGAAAGCAAACGTGGCTCGTCCACCCACTGGGTCAAAGACCCAGCGGAAGAAATGAACTGAGGGCTTTCAATTTTAATGAGCCCGCTTGATTCCCGAAGTGCTAGTTCTACTGCTTCGCTTAAACGTTCACTCGCGTCTGCTTTTGCAGTGTCAAACTCAGAGAGAAATATTTCATCCACCACCAAGTCAATGTCGTGGCGCTTGTTTTTATCAAGCTCTATCCGCTCGCGGAGCGAATATTCGCTTCCGTCTACCACCACTCGCTCAAATCCTTTTCCAAGGTAATCGTAAAGCATTTGGTAATACTCACCTTTTCTCCCCACCACCACTGGTGAGAGGATTTTTAACTTCGCGTTTGAATATGCTACCCCTTTGACGGTTTTTGATGTTTTTTTTAAATCAATGTCCGCAATGGACTTTAAAATAATTTTGAGAATTTCCTCTTTAGAAAGTTTTTCAATGGGCACGTCGTGGTGCAAACAGTACGGCTGGCCCACACGCGCGTAAAGAATGCGCAGATAGTCATAAATTTCAGTAATAGTTGCGACCGTTGAACGAGGGTTATTACTTCTGGACTTCTGATCAATAGCAATGGCGGGCGAGAGACCGGTAATTTCCTCCACGTCCGGCTTCTGCATTTGGTTCAAAAACTGCCTGGCGTACGCGGAAAGTGACTCCACGTAGCGCCGTTGTCCCTCGGCAAAAATAGTATCAAAGGCAAGTGACGATTTTCCGGATCCTGAAAGCCCCGTAAACACCACCATTTTGTTACGTGGTATTTCCAACGTAATATTTTTCAAATTGTGCGTCTTGGCACCCCGTATAACGATTTTCTCCGTCCCTAAATCAGGGGTTTCAATGACATCTTTGACTGGTTTTTTAGAAGACATACACGTAAACACACCCGCTTCGGACGATGTATGTACCTATCGTACCATAAAGACGTTTAAGTTACGGGGATTTTACGAGACGAGAGGCAATTTTTGACATAATGAAGAAAAAGGCAGCCCAAATAATAACTTGACTACCAATCAAACCTACCTGTTCAACGGTACTCAAAGAATTCCACGCCTCAACGATAGGTGTCACATCTTCACCTTCTTTTGGAGAAGCTTTTTCAAGCAATGGACCTAGTATACTCATGAAACCTATTTTATACTAGTTTTTTAAATATGTCAATCTTCCTGCAAATACCTCATTTTAGGCCTTATTTTGCGGGCTGGTTCGATAGGTAGATAAATAATTACCTTATATGGTAATTATTTTTATATATGAAAACAGTAAAAACCCGCCTGAGGCGAGTTTTTGTTTACATTTTTCACTGAGAAAGACACTGATCATTCTCCAGAGATGTGTTTCAGTGATGCACTTAGCCAAAAATCCACCATACGGCGGATTTAATACTAACGAATTTTGTTTTCGTTAGGGAAATAATCAAGGTGATTTTCTGCATTCCAATAACCCAATACAAAACCAGCAACGACACCGGCTATAGCAGTTAGAGACATTGAGATGATAAGATCGCGTGTATTTTGATTCATACAACTTGCATAGTATCATTCAAAGTGAAATTTGTCAATCCTCCTGCAAATATCTCATTTTGGGCCTTATTTTACGGGCTGGTTTAACGGGTTTTGGTAACTTTTCTTCAAGTTTAATAATTTCGTCCCGCAAAAGTGCGGCGGTTTCAAAGTCCAGCACTTTCACCACTTCTTCCATTTCTGCCTTTTTATCTTTTATGAGCTGTTTTAGGGCCTTGGGGCTGTCCGCAATAGCCATATCAACCATCAACGCCATAGCGGTCGCTCTATCACGGTCGGCTTTGAGCGAATCAGTAATGTCGTGGATAGTTTTCTTAATAGTTGCAGGGGTAATGCCATGCTTTTTATTGTATGCCAACTGCACTTCGCGACGGCGGTTTGTTTCTGCAATTGCTTTTGTAAGAGACCCGGTCATTTCGTCTGCATACAAAATCACTCGCCCATTTACATTTCGTGCTGCACGCCCAATGGTTTGAATGAGAGATGTTTCGCTTCGTAAAAATCCTTCTTTATCGGCGTCCAAAATTCCCACCAACTCCACCTCGGGCAAGTCCAACCCTTCACGGAGCAAGTTCACTCCGACCAAGCAGTCAAATTTTCCACGCCTAAACTCGGTCAAAATAGTAATACGTTCTATTGTTTTTATATCTGAGTGAATGTATTCCGCTTTCACTCCCTTCTCTTTCAAAAACTCCGCCAAATCTTCCGCCATTTTCTTCGTGAGTGTGGTCGTGAGTACGCGCCCTCCGCCCGCCACCACTTTTTCAGTCTCTTCAATAAAATCCGCCACTTGCCCCTTATACTGTTCCTCAGTGTTTTCTGCCTTTTTAGCGAGGGTGTCCCTCGCAGAGACTAAGACTTGGGCAAGCGCCCCGGAGCGGTCTCTAAGAGGGATACCCGAGCGACCTGTGACGGGGCGAAGAATAATTTCCGGATCAATGAGCCCTGTGGGGCGAATAATTTGCTCCACCACCTGTGTTGAATGTTCAAACTCATACGCGCTCGGTGTTGCGGACGTGTAAATACGCTGTCCGAGTCGCGCGTCTATTTCGTCAAATTTTAATGGGCGGTTGTCAGCGGCCGATGGTAGACGGAATCCGAAGTCTATCAATGTTTTTTTACGCGACTGATCCCCCGCATACATTCCTCCCAACTGCGGAATGGTTACGTGTGACTCGTCAATAATAGTGAGAAAGTCTGGCGTGCCATCTTTCTTATGAGGAAAATATGAAAGCAAAGTGTACGGTGGCTCGCCGGGTTTTCGGCGGTCAAAGTGGCGCGAGTAGTTTTCAATGCCGTTGGTGTAGCCAATTTCGCGAATAAGCGCCAAGTCATACTTGGTGCGGCGCTTCAAGCGCTCCGCCTCCAACAACTTCCCTTCTGCTTCAAATTTTTTAAGTTGCGATGCTAACTCCGCTTCAATATCAACGAGTGCCACCTCTCGTTCTGACTCTGGTGTCACGTAGTGTTTTGCAGGGAAAAGGAAAAAAGTATAAGGTTCGTCAATAATTGACCGCGTTACTCCGTTGATGCGCGAAATTCTATCAATTTTTGTACCGTCCGGCACAACGCGATAAATAGTGGTTTCATTCACCGGCATCACTTCTATTTGGTTCCCTACCGCACGAAAGGTGCCGGGAGTTAAATCAGCGTTCGTGCGCTCAAACTGCAACGCAATCAAAAAGCGCATAAATTCTGCACGTTCAAATGCGTCTCCGACAGAAATTTTCCGATGCACCTTTTCATACTCGTCTGGTGAACCAAGTCCGTAAATACACGACACTGACGCCACGATAATGACGTCGGAGCGCGTCAACAGCGCTTGCGTTGAGGCGTGGCGCAAACGATCAATTTCTGCGTTAATCTGCGCTTCCTTCTCTATATAGGTGTCCGAGTGCGGCACGTACGCTTCCGGTTGGTAGTAGTCGTAATAAGAGACGAAGTAGTGAACGGCATTTTCAGGGAAAAACTCCCGATACTCTTGGGTTAACTGTGCTGCGAGTGTCTTGTTGTGGGCAATAACGAGAGTTGGTTTTTGCACCTGTTGAATCACATTTGCTGCCGTAAAGGTCTTTCCAGACCCCGTCACGCCCAGAAGGGTTTGGTGTGTATCACCACGTTTAATACCCTTTACCAACGCCTCTATCGCCTTTGGTTGATCCCCTGCGGGTTCATACTCTGAATGGAGTTTAAAATTCACCTACCCACTATAGCAAAAGTGAGGTTATGAATCATTTTCTTGAGCTAGATTTAGTTAGAAAACTAAGAGCGTATAAAACCGCAATAAAAGAAAAACCGATGCCGAGACCCTGAGACATCTCATGAGAAATTGATCCATCTCTAGAATCTATATAAAGCCCCCACATAGATAAGAGCACTGATAGCCCGGTCCCAACATGAAGGCCTGTTCTATTTTCAATCATAAATCTATTCTTACGTATTTATAAATTTTTGTCAAATTGTCCTATATTTTCTCAAAAACTCCTCGAAACACTTTTTACACTTTCCCCAAAATCATAATTTTTTGCCAAATGGAGCGTCGTAAGTTGGTGGTTAAATCTTCTATATCATTAACCGCGTCCACCACCACGGGGTCATGGACATGTTCAGCGTAAAGCGCCGCAAGTTTTCCAAGGAGCGAAAGGAGTTCGGAACAGTAATCTAAGTATCGATCAAGTTGAAATGATGACAGCCCATGAATTTGAACGTGTTCTGTTCTTAAACTTGGATTTTGAGTGGTGACAGGGTCTTTGGTGAGCTGGTGCATATCCACCACGTGAGCATACGAGCGAAGTTCATGAAGATAATTCAAAATCCGACCTCGTTTGACGCGCTGTTCAATGCCCATTAAAAACCACAGCCCTGCGCCAAAGACAATTAAAAGGTTGATACCCGCGTCTAACCCTTGGGTGAGAGTAACAATGTCAGAACTTCCTTGCCAATTTTCTATTCCAACTTGAACCAACAGAAGCGAAAGTCCTATCAAAGAAAAAATAACAACGGCTATGAGAGTGCGGAGGAGCATCGCCGGTTTTTGCATTCGTTCAGCACGCGCAACCGTTTCCTTCGCGGTAACCAGAATACTTCCCGAGAGCGCATAAAGTCCTGAGTCAGGAAAACGCGCATGGATGCGTTTGGAAAGTCGCTCTAGCGTACTGATGACTTTTTCACTCTCCAATGTGCTAAACGGCAAAAGTGTACTCTTTTTTAGATTCATACTAAACCTTTCTACTAGTATATCGCGCCAAAAACTCCTCTCGAAACGCTTCAAACCGATCCTCTAAAATTGATTGACGGATATTTTTCATCAAAGAAATAATGAAATAGAGATTGTGTAAGGATGCCAGTGTTGCCCCAAGCATTTCTTTCGCTCTAAAGAGGTGCGCGAGGTACGCTTTGGAAAAGTGTTCTGATACGTACCCCCCTGTTTCCTCATCCACGAGAGAAAAATCGCGAATATATTCCTCGCGAAGTAAATTCATCTTTCCTCGTGCTGTGTAAATGGTAGCGCTTCGCGCAAGACGGGTTGGCTGTACACAGTCAAACATATCAATACCGTGGGCAACCCCCTCAAATAAATCTTCTGGCTCTCCAATGCCAAGTAAATGCCTGGGTTTATCAGATGGAAGTGGGTTAATAGCCGACCTAAGCGCTTCTCCTAAGTCCGCTTTTGAAAACGACCCTCCAATGCCGTAGCCATCAAAATCCATCGCCCCCAACACCTCCGCGCTCCACTGTCTCAAATCCGGATACCTCCCTCCCTGCACCACACCAAAAATTCCCTGCTTCTTCCTTGCTTCAAGATTGTTTTGGTGTGTTGCGAGCGAACGCTCTGCCCATCGGTGAGTGCGTTCACCCGCTTCACGTTGGTACGCATAGTCAGCCGTGGGCGACGTACACTCGTCAAACGCAAAGAAAATATCGGCGCCAAGCGCGTGTTGAATTTCCACCGAACGCTCTGGCGTAAACCGATGAAGCGAACCATCAAGGTGCGACGTAAACGAAACTCCTTCGTCATCTATAATGGCGAGTTTCCCGTGCTGAGAAAGTACACTCTCATCGAAAAAGCTTGGCATCACACTCTCGCCCTCTTGTTTGAATCCCGGGATTCCAACAAATTTGTTTGAACCATTTTCAAACCCCGCGCCAAGTGAGAATACTTGAAACCCTCCAGAGTCGGTGACGAGCGGTCCCTGGCAATTCATAAAAGAATGAAGTCCACCCGCCTCCTTCACGACATCCTCACCTGGCTGTAAAAACAAATGGTACGTGTTGGCGAGTGCCACTTCGGCCCCCACCAGTTCTTTTAAATCTTTTGGCGTGACAGCCTTCACCGTACCTTTCGTCCCTACCGTGCAAAACGCCGGTGTGGCAAAACTTCCATGCGGAGTAGAAACGACTCCTGCACGCGCTCCACCTTCTAGGGTTTTCTCAATTGAGAAACGAATTGCACGCATGTATTTCTTCTAAAAAACAAAAGTCCTTACGGAAGGGCTTGAAGCGTACATCTCCCTGGAGTAAGGACTTTTGTTTTTATTATTAACTACTCTCCCTGAGTTGCTGCTCCCTGCACTTCTCCTGAAAGAATTTCAAGTAACTCAATGTCGAAAATTAATGTCGCGTTCGCAGGAATAGTTCCTATAGCACGGTCACCGTATCCCAGAGAGGGAGGAATAGCGAGTAAACGGCGTCCACCCTTCTTCATTCCCAATACCCCACGCTCCCACCCTTGTATGACTAACCCGCTTCCAAGTTGAAAAGAAAATGGCTCCCCACGATTTAGAGATGAATCAAAAACCTCTCCGTTAGGAAGTACACCGGTGTAGTGCACAACAACAGTATCTCCTATTTTTGCTCCTTCTCCATCACCGGGCGTAATATCAAGTACTCGCAAGTCCGCCACTGTCCCCGTTGCTGCAAGTTCATCAAGAATGGCTTGGGCATCAGTAGTGGGAGTAGCGGATGATGTTGGCAAACCACGTAACCCAAAGAAACCAAGAGCAATAAAGAGGACAATAACCACGAGAGCAAGAATCATAGCGATAGTAGTATTTTTGTTAAGTTTCATAGCATGTTATTTACCAATAAAGGCTACGTGTAGGGTACCATTTCCCTCCTTCTATGACGAGGTCTTTTTAACCACAGGTCCGGTGGGTCCGTCCAGAATGGTGAACCCTTCTTTCTGTATATCTTCTCTAAGCTTGTCAGAAAGGGCAAAGTTCTTTTCCTTTCGTGCCGCTTCTCGTTCAGAAATGAGTGCCTGCACTGCCTCAGGCACGGGAGTTGTTTCAACAACGTGGAGAGTCGTTTTAGAGCGACTATGAGCACTTCCAAACCCAATACCCAGTACTGAGTCAATCATAAGCACCGTGGCGCGTTTGTCAGCGCCTGGAATGGTCTCGTCTTTCAAAAGATCCCAGAGCACTGCCACCGCCTGAGGGGTATTGAAGTCGTCATAAATCGCCTCCTCAAAACGGGTACGGTACCTAGAGTCCACTGAACCACGCCCTTGAAGGTCGGCATATATTTTCCACGCACGGTGGAGCGCTGTTTGGCACGCCTGCACGGCCTCCCAGGTAAAATTTATTTTTTGTTTGTAGTGCGCGCCAAGTAACCAGTACCGATACGCAAGCGGATGGATACCTCTATCTTTGAGCTGCGTGAGTGTAATGGCATTCCCTTCTGATTTTCCGATGCGAAGCGCGTCCACCGTCACAAACTCGTGATGCAACCAATACTTCACATACGGTTTATCATTTGCCGCTTCCGCCTGCGCGAGTTCGTTGTTGTGGTGAACAGCAATGTGATCAATACCTCCCGTATGAATGTCAAAGGTTTTTCCTAAATAATGCGTACTCATCGCCGTACACTCTATATGCCACCCTGGAAACCCTTTTCCCCACGGGGCGTCCCACCCAAGCTCAGCATTGAATTTCCACAACGCGAAGTCACGAGGATTCTTCTTTTCAACTGAAACTCCCGTGCGAGAGTGATCAACTGACGATGAACCACCTAAGCCTCCGTACTGAGGAAACCGTGACGTGTCAAAGTACACCCCATCAGAAGTTTTGTACGCAAACCCTTTGTGGAGCAGCATTTCTACATACGCGCGCATACCTCCCACATGCTCTGAAGCACGCGGCATCGCTAGAGGGGGTTTTATATTCATTTCAGAGAGATCTGTTTTAAACGAGGCGATGTATGTATCCGCAAGACGCGCCATATTTTCCATCGTCAGTTCTTTCCCTTCCCGCTTCAACGCAAGCGTCATTTTGTCTTCAGTGTCGTCCGCATCTCCTACCAAATGCCCGAAGTCAGTAATGTTTATAATTTGCCTCACCGTGTACCCTGCGTATTCAAATGTTCGGCGAACTATGTCTGAAAAAACGTAGGAGCGAAGGTTTCCTAGATGTACGTAGTCATACACGGTAGGCCCGCATGTATACATTTTTACCTGCCCCTCTTTAAGAGCCATAAAAGGCTCCTTTTGTTTACTTGCCGTATTAAAAACCTGAATAGTGCTTTTCAACTTTTTCTTAAAGAAAAACATAAAGACAGTATATCGCTATTTTTCACAAAATTGACAAATAGTGACGTCTATATACATTGTAAGTATGTTGAATGGAGAAAAAGGTGCCAGTTTCGCAAACGTAATACCTTTTCCAGAAAGAAAAAGATTTAGAACATATGGGGTTGCTGACTATGTGTGGATGGGAACTGCACTATGCGGCGCTCTATATTTATTAAAAGAATCTGGCAGTATGATTGGACCAGATTTTTTTAAGTGTCCTTTATGTCACGGTGAACTGTGGGTTTCAGAAAACGAACTATGCCCACTAGTATGGGTTACTCCAATTTGGCACATGGGAAATCCCGCATAAAATTTTTTAATTTCTTTTTAAAGAAAGACGTCAACAAAGTATACCAAAAATCCCGTTGTAAGTGGGATTTTTGATATTTTTTATAAAGAAACTGAAAAGTAGTAAGTAGTAGAAAACTACTTTATTTCATAATGTGCCGAGCGGCAACCATACCTAAAACAGCAGGCACTAACCCAGAAATAATTCGTAAACCAACATCAATAAGTGGGTTATCGGTAAGTTCGTGTTTATTTTCTAAATAATCTGCAGAGAGGAATCCTGCACCGAGAAGACTAAGTCCCACAATTTCTGTAGTCTTAATTCTACTTTTAATTTTATCCATACTTTGTTTAAAGTAGTATATTAAAAAAATAAATGTCAAGCATTTTTACCTAAGCGAAGGAAAAGACTTTTCGAAAGGGCTTGTAGCGTACATCCCGCTTGCGAAAAGCCTTTGATGGAGTGTAATATACTACCGAACGAAGTGAGAAATGAGAAAGTAAATTTTCTCATTTGAACAAGTGAAGGGAGCAAGAATTTTGTTTATAACAAAATTCTTACCACTCCAAATTTCCTCCTGTTTTGTACTCAGTTACACGCGTCTCAAAGAAATTTTTCTTCTTTGAAAGGTCAATTGCTTCCGACATCCACGGAAATGGGTTAGTAACGCCAAATTGCGCAGGTAACCCCACACGCTCCAGTCGTCGGTCCGCAATGTGTTCAATGTACTGTTTAAATCCATCGGCGTTCAAACCAAAAATTCCTTTGGGAAATACTTCTTGCGCGTAGGTATACTCTAATACCGTTGCCTTGCGCACCAAGTCAATAATTCGATCTTTAAACTTTTGCGTCCAAAGGTCAGGGTTTTCTTCTTTGAGTCCGTTAATGATTTCAATACCGAAGTTTAAGTGCATGCTTTCGTCACGCATGATGTACTCAATTTGCTCCGCGCTTCCCGTGAGTTTGTTTTGGCGTTTGAATCCAAACACCACCGCGAACGATGAGTAGAAGAAAATACCTTCCAAAATAAGCGAAAATACGCACCAGTTTTCCAAAAACTTTTGATCTGCTTCAAATGTCCCTGTTTTAAATGCACCGTCAAAAACGCCTTCGTTAAAGCCTAAAATGAATTCTTCTTTGTTGTAAATCGCGTCTACCTCACGGTACATATTGAAGATTTTTGCTTCATCCATTGCCAAGGACTCCACAATGTACTGATATGCGTGCGTGTGGATTGCCTCTTCATACGCCTGGCGCAAAAGGTACATGCGGATTTCAGGCGAGGTCACGTGTTTGTAGAATCCCATCACAATGTTGTTGGCGGCAATAGAATCCGCGGTGGTGAAAAACCCGAGCACCGTTTCAAACGCACTTCTTTCGTCTGCCGTGAGCGCTGTTTTACTTTTCCACTGCTCAATGTCCAACTGCATTGAAATTTCGGTCGGCAACCAGTGGTTCGCGTTTGCGTTGTTGTAGTACTCCCACGCAAACTTGTGCTTCATCGGATAGAGCTGAATGACGTCAGCTTCAAGCCCGTTGATGATGCGACGATTGTTTACATTGACAGGAGGTGCTTTTTTTATGATTGCCATAGTCGGAAGGTGTTAGTTGATAGTGGTTAGCGAAAACTACTGACATGATTCGCAGGTCACTTCGGGCGACCGGTGGAGTTTTATTTCTCTTTTAGGAAGAGGTGCTACTGGTATTGCCGATTGCAAAGGCACTGAGTGACTCTGTGGAGTCACCGGTGCCTCAGTAGGTGCCACTGCTACCGGACCCTCAGCGTGAGAGCGTTTGTGCGTTGAACCGAACTCCTGGGTGGAAACGGTAGATTTTTCCACCTGGGTCGCCGCCAATGAACGGAGGTAGTACGTGGTTTTGAGTCCCAAACGCCACCCGTAGAAATAAATTTCTGAGAGTTCCTTCCCGCTTGAACCATTGAAAAATATGTTCAGAGACTGCGACTGATCAATCCACTTTCCACGATACGCCGCCGCGCGCACGAGCCAACGCATATCAACCTCAAACACTTCTTTGTATTTATTTTTGATTGCTTCGGGGATGCCCGCAATCTGAGCGATAGAGCCGTCGCGATATTTCAATTCGTTCAACATCGCATCATTCCACAAACCAATTTTCTTTAAGTCCCGCACCAAGTATGGATTTACCATCGTAAAGTCGCCACTAATGTTTGATTCTACAAAAATGTTTTTGTAAATCGGTTCAATAGCGGGAACTGAGCCCACAATGTTGGAGATAGTCGCGGTCGGAGCAATTGCCATACAGTTACTATTTCGCATACCGTACTGTTTTATTGCTTCACGCACCACTCCCCAATCCATCGTGGTTTCGCGTGATACTTCAATCACTTCGCCGCGCTCTTGTTCAAGAAGCGCAATGGTATCAATCGGCAATAATCCGCGATCCCATTTTGAATCTTTGAACGTCTGGTACGCGCCACGCTCTTTCGCTAATGAGACCGACGCGAGAATCGCGTAGTAGCTCACCACTTCCATACTCATGTCAGCAAACGCAACGCAGCGCTCTGAAGCAAAATCAATATCAAGTAAGTAGAGCGCGTCTTGGAAGCCCATAACACCAAGCCCCACGGGGCGGTGCTTCAAGTTAGAGAATTTTGCCTCGTCCGTTGGGTAGAAGTTAATGTCAATGACGTTGTCCAACATGCGCATTGCTACCATGACTGTTTCTTTTACTCGTTCTTTGTCAAACACACCGTTGACGACGTGGCGCGCAAAGTTTACTGAGCCCAGGTTACACACCGCGGTTTCTTCTTTAGAAGTGTTGAGGGTGATTTCAGTACAGAGGTTTGAATTGTGCACCACTCCCACGTGATCTTGAGGAGAACGAATGTTTGAAGGATCTTTGAACGTAATCCATGGGTGACCTGTTTCAAACAACATACCGAGCATCTTCTTCCACAATTCTTGCGCGGGAATTTTCTTCGCCAATTTAATTTTTCCTTCGTCAGCCATTTTCTCGTACCGTTCGTACGCCTCTTCAAAACGCTTACCGTAGAGGTGGTGGAGGTCAGGTACTTCGTCAGGTGAAAAGAGTGTCCACTCCCTGCCATCACGAACCCGCTTCATAAACAAGTCAGGAATCCAATGCGCGGTATTGATGTCGTGAGTACGTCGTCGCTCGTCTCCGGTGTTCTTACGGAGCTCCAAAAAGTCAATAATATCAGCGTGCCAGGTTTCCAAATAGACCGCTGTTGCGCCACGGCGTCGGCCTGAGCGGTTTATAGCGACTGTTACGTCGTTTGCAATTTTTAAGAATGGAATAACACCCTGTGAACCAAATCCTGCCTTTTTAATAAGGGCTCCCGTTGCGCGAATGTTTGTCCAGTCAGTACCGATACCCCCTGCCCATTTAGAAAGCTGCGCGTTGTCTCCGTAGACTTTAAAGATGTGCTCCAGATCATCTTCCACGGTGTTGAGGTAACAACTTGAAAGCTGCGAGTGAGGCGTACCCGCGTGAAAGAGTGTTGGCGTTGAGGGAGTGAAGTAGAGACTGCTCATTACCTGGTAGAACTGTTTCGCGTACTTTTCTTTCTCGGCTTCTTCTTTAGCGAGCCCCATGGCAACGCGCATAAATAGAAACTGTGGTGTTTCCAAAAAGCGTTTATCTTTTCCTTTTACAAAGTAACGGTCAGCGAGTGTTTGCACACCGAGGTAGCGCAAAAGTCGGTCGCGCGATGGTGTCAGTTCACGTGCAAGCTCATCGAGGTTGTATGAGAGGAGCGATTCGTCGTACCGTTTCTCCACGACACCTTCTTTAATATTCTCAACGAACGCGGCACGGTACGTGCTGAGGAACGCATCGTCTGAAATGTTGTTAGGAATAGTGGTAACGTTTGTGGTTTCTTCGTACAAGTCACGAAGTAACAAACGCGCAGCGAGTGCGTCGTACACAGGATCGCGTTCAATCATAGAACGCACGACTGAGATTAAGAGGCGCGAAATTTCTTTCGTCGTAATACCGTCGTACACTTCTCGTTTGAGTTGGTCCATCACCGTATCTAAATTCACGTCGCGCGACTCTTCCTCACTTAACATCTCACGCATCATTTTTAAAATTCGTGCGGGAGAAAAAATGTCAGGAGCGCCGTCATCCTTCTCAATCAAGAGCGCGTTCGCGTCAATTTTTTCTTCAACAATTTTTTTCTCCTGTTCGCGAATTTTTGCGTGCTCGTATCGATAGATAATGTAACTCTTCGCGACATCAAAATACCCGCGCTCCATCAATCCTCGTTCAACGTTGTCTTGAATTTCCTCTACTGAGGGAATTTGTGCGGTTCCTGAGTAGCGAACGCGAATTTTTTCACCTACCCCTGCGGCGATTGCTTGCGCTTCATCGGTGTGTGGCGTCTTTAACACATCCAAAAACGCTTTTTGAATAGCGAGAGAAATTTTTTCTTGATTGAAGTCAGCAATACTGCCGTTTCGTTTTTTTATTTTCTGAGTTACCGACATGGGGTTTGTATTTCGCGTCACCTGAATGACATTACTGCGTTATTAATATGTGCGCATCATAGAACAGTGATGAAAACGAATGTTGTCAAGAGTGTCGTTTTCGTCGTTACTGTTGGTCCAACTTCTTGGAAGTCCATTCTACATCATTGAGAGATTTCGCGCGTGTCACGCGCTCACTCGACACCTGTGGATTAGAGTCACAACGGAATAAAAAATGAGTGTGTCAAACGAGGCACGAAAATGGCGCGTATGTACGCGCCATTTCAGGAACTTTTTTATGGTCACTTTTTAGAGCATTTCCATATTTGGCGTATATCCCCCTGCATCAGCTGCCACATTCAGCGTCAGCCGCTTCAAAAATGCAGCTTGTGCTTCATCCCACATCTCTTGGTTCCCTGCCCACGTTGACAACACCGGTTCTTGGAGCGCGCGCGAGAACGAAAAGGTAATCGGCCATGGATGCGGTTCAAGTCGCGCAATAGCATTCAAGTTTGCGGTCGCCTCAATGGGTGTTTGACCTCCTGAAAGAAATACCACGCCGCCCGCGTTTTCAGGAACAGTAGTGCGAAGCGCTCGCACGGTGCGTTCAGCAACCTCATGAGAGGCCGCGCGCATATCCGCGCTCTTCCCAGACACGGCCATACTCGTTTTTAGAATTACTTTTGTTATATCAACATTCTTTTCTTTGAGAGCATCGTACACAATCGCGAGTGATTCAATAAGTGCACCCTCTGCATCTTCGGCAGAATGAATTCCTTCCATCAACACTTCAGGCTCTACAATGGGAACGATATCAAGTTCGTGACACACGCGTGCATATTCAGCCAAACGCTTTGCGTTTTCTTTTATCGCCGGGTCGCCGTACCCGTCACCAACGCGCGCGACCGCGCGCCACTTTGCAAACGAAGCGCCAAAATTTTTATACTCTTGTAAACGAGTTGCCAATCCTTCTAACCCTTTGGTTACTTGTCCACCAGGAACATCTTCAAGACCTTGATCAACTTTAATTCCAGGCAAAATATTTTTTGAAAGCAACAGCTGAGGAAACGTGGTACCGTCACTCGACATCTGACGTATAGTTTCATCAAACAAAATTACTCCTGAAAGATACTGTTCAGCACCCGGCGTGGTAAATAACAACTCGCGATATTTTCTTCTATTTTCTTCGTTCGACGGAACGTTGACCGACGCAAAACGCTTATCGGCGGTCGCTGAACTTTCATCTGCTGCTAAAATTCCTTTCCCCTGCTGCATAAGGGCACTCACGGTGTTCGTTAATGTATCCATATAAACCCTAGTATACCGTGCCCGCAAAATGAATCACAAGACACGCCTCGCGCTTAATTCACCTTTGATTCAGGCTGAGGTACGCCGAGAATATCAGTACACACCGCGCGCGTCGGGCGTGGAAGCTTGGCAAAAAACGCACCGGCCAATACGTAGAACATCATATGAAGCAAAATCGCCCACACTATCCCCGCAGGAACGAAGAGAATGAAGAAAGGAATGGCAAATGCCCCGCCGAGAGAAAGCCCTGTATAGTAGAGCCCCCAAATAAAGCCCGACGTAAAAAATAAATACACATGTGAAAGGAGAAATAGCCCAATGAATGAAAATACAATAAGGTCGTACGGGACTCCTGCAACGTGGAGAAGTAAGATAAAAATACCCCCCGCCAACTGCTGCGACACCACGTCGCCTACTTTGGCAACCACATAACTTTCTTCCAACGTGAGCATGGTTTGTGTAGGAAATGTTTCATAGAGCCAGGTGGGGGCTCCAATTTTTTTTCGAAGCATACGATACGTGAAGGGAAAAACCACAAACACCATGAAAAGAAGCAGCACGTACCCGAAGCTGTTTACTTCATGAAAGAGGGTACGCACTTCCTCGGGAAATAAACCAATCAAGAGGAGCGACGCGAAACTAAAGTACAACAGTGAACGCACTGGTGCGTCAGCGAATGTCACGTGGAGACGCGACTGCAACCACGCGACATACACGTAGCGAACTAAGATTGCCACTACCACAATGAGGGTGAGCGAGAAAACGAAAGTATTCATGAAAGCAAACTACTCAAAACGAATGGGAATTTCAAGCGCGGCATCATTCTCTGGCAACCCGGAAGGATTATCGCGTTTAAAAATGAGTGCACCGCGTTCATTATAAATTGGTTTTGTAAAAGTAAGTGTTACCGAGAAGGGTACAAATTCTTCCGTCATCCACTCATCTTGTGCTTGTGCGATTCCTTCCGCGATAATCAAGCCGTCCCAATCAACCACGATGACGGGAAACGACGCTTCAAAAAACCAAAACCCGCGCGCCATGCCATGTACAGTGAGTGGTGACGAAATATACTGCCCCGGCACAAGTTCATCAACCACAATTAAGTCAGCTGACGCGTTTGAGTATGCTACTTCTAAAGCGGGTGGAGTGTCGGGGAGCTCGGTATTAGAAAGTTCAGGATTTTTAATAAACCCATTCCACGCCACCAAAGAAAAGAGACCGAACACTAGAATGATGAATCCGATATGTTGTATCTTCATATCGCTTTAGTATATCAGGGTCAGAAAAAACTATATTTCTCCAAACTCACCACGAAGCACGTCAGTCACTCCCACGAAAGCACGCGTAGAAACGTCATACTCACTGACAAAAGTTTTAATATTTTCGGTTATCTGTGCCTCAATTCTATTTTTTAAAACACGCTCTGAGGTGCCCTTCGCAAGCACGAACGAATACCACGGAAAACGCACCGTGGTCGTTTGAAGTGACCCTTGCGCAAAGGTAGCCGAAACAACGAGCGGATACCGCGTGGGAATAAAACCAAAGAGACGTCCGAACGCTTTGTAGCGCGTCGTCAATACTCCGTTAGCAAACACGACATCGTCAATATATTGATCTTCTAACACTGCGGACGACACGAAGAGTGCAAAATCGTTTTGTGAAAAAACGCGCGCGCCACGCCCTGTACCACGGAGCAACACTTCTTTTTGAGGAATAGCGATGCGCACAATGCCAAGAGAGCGAAACGCATCACGTACTCGGTCACCAAAAAAACGAAGTTGTAGAATGCTACCACTGCTTCCACCAACTGTACTTCCACCACTGTTTTGATTTTCGTATATTGCTGTTATGGCTCCACTCCCTAACAAAGTAGCCAGAATTTCTTCAGCGAGCACCGTGCTTTGTGTTTGGGTAGGGGTAGTGCCTGGCGTGGCGGAAGACGAAAACGACTCGGTCGTTACCGTCACTGTAGTAATAACTGGCGCTACTTCATCTTCATCACTCGCTTCGTTGAAAACAAGTATACTCTCCACGGCGACGTCAGAAATTATAGGAGACGTTCCTTGGGTTGCGCCAAGATTCACCACGCTGTCGTTCACAATAACTGATGTACCTGAAGGCCACGACGTCCCGCCACTCCCCACGGGAGGGTTGTTTTCTTCTGCACCGACAAACTCCACAATCTGCGAGTCGTTGAGGTACGTTGCGGCGAGTGTTCTTTCACGCTCTACAAAACGAATACCGGATTGGTAGGTAAGCCACGCGAATGAAAAGAAAACCACTACCGCAAGAAGCAAAAATGGGAAGCGTTGCATACGTGTATCGTATCACTTGAAACAAGCGCGCACGGCTTACGCGTGTGGGAGCGAAAACCAAAACACACTTCCCTTTCCTGTTCCCTCTGACTCAACACCCATATTGCCTCCGTGACGCTTAATAATATTTTTTGCCATAGCGAGACCTAAGCCCACTCCTTCGGTGTCCGCGCGTTTTGCCGCGTCAGTTCGGTAGAAACGGGTAAAGATTCTATGCTGTTCTTCTGATTCAACGCCAATGCCGTGATCGTGAATAGAGTAGTACGCCTTCCCTCCTTTTTGATACGTAATAATTTGTATCACCTCCCCTTGAGGAGAGTAGTTAATTGCATTTTCCATCAATACCTCAATGACTGAGGTCAGTCGTCGTAAGTCGCCCGTCACCGTAACCTCAGCATCACCGTGAAGATTAACGGTGAGTTTTTTAGCAGCAATGAAAGAGCTCATGCGCTCCAAGACTTCTTTGGTAAGCGCCGTAAGACCAACGTGCTCTTTTCGATACGCGTACTGTTGCGAAGTTTCCTCAGTAGTTTCAAAAAGAGCGTTGGTGAGTTCAATGAGACGGTTGGAGGAGCGTTGTATATGCTCCGCGAGTGCGCGCACGTCGGGTGTGGGATTAGTGTCAAGGAGTGAACGCACGCCCCAACTGATTTGGGTGAGCGGCGTGCGAAGTTTGTGAGTTGCCACGGTAATAAATTCGTACTTCACGCGATCATTTTCAACGAGCTTACTCCAAAAGAGTCGCCCCACCACAAAAGCAACTACGGAGGTAAAGATAGGAACCGTCCAGAACTGTACCCACGGCACCGTTTGCACCAAGAGGTCGTTGAGGAAGATAAGAAGAGTGAGAAGTGCGGCGAGTGTGGCAATGCCGGCGGAGAAAAGTGCCGCGCGCGCAAATACCACGCGGATATTAAGAAGATTTTTTGCAACTACCCCATAGGCAAGCGGTATAAGCCCAAGCCCAATAGGAGCACCAATCAAAGGGTCGATGGGGATATTAAAAACGAGTGCGAAATTCAAGTTACCAAACCCAAACCCAAACGCATACATTAAAAGGAAGTACTCAATGCGCTCTCGGTCGTACCCACTCATGTACGCACGCAACATAGCAATGTACGGAATGAGGGCTCCAAAAATAAAAAAGACTACCATAACAAGGTAAAGCCACCCCCCATCTAGGTACCATGGAAAATATAATTTTGGCGTTACCTGTGGCAAAAACCAACGTGGTTCAACGAGTGCTGTAATAAATATGCCGACGGCAATAACCGTTGAGCCAATGAGGTACCAACGCCATTCTTTTAATTTATTAATAGCCGCGAGTATAACGGCGCTCGTGGTAACGGGGATTCCCACGTCAAGCAAATTAGTAAACCAGACAAGGTACGCCAATTCATACGTGGGCATCAGCGGCCCCAATACCATTCCTGCTTCATAAATTGCAATAAAAATAAAGTTGAGGAAAAATGCCTGATTGATAAATCGATTCGGATTTTGTAAAAATACAAAAAGTCCTGCTCCAAGAAGGATGAAGCCCGAGATGCCGTGAATGGCAATCGTGAGGATGAGCTGGCTCGTAATCATAACGTTCTCACCATAGAGAGAGGCACGTGCCGCCTATTGGAGAATGGTACGCGCAAGCGCGAGTACCTCGTTCGGGGTTGAATTCACCTTCACTCTAAAATCAAGCGCTCCTAGGTCACGCGCGCGATCTTTATCTTCATGCGTTGATTGATTTGAAAAAACAACCACGGGAATTGTTTTTGTGGTGGCGTCTTCTTTCAGTTTTTTGAGGACATCAAATCCACTCATTTTGGGGAGAATGAGGTCAAGAAGAATGAGGTCAAATTTTTTCTCCTTCATCATTTCAAACGCTGATTCACCATCTGCGGCAATCTCAGCTTCAAACCCATTCTCTTTCAGCTTGTTAATAATAGTCCTCCCAATAAAGGACTCATCTTCAATATATAGAATACTTTTTGGCATAGAGATAGTATACCCCGCTTACGCAAAGCCTGAATGTGCTATTTCCACTCCACGGCTTCAAGGAAAGAGTTAAAATCTCGCGCAATGAGTGATGTCTCATCAATAAACCCTCCAGAAAAGTGGTACATAAAATCGCCATAAGCTACCAGCACATTGTTCGTTACATAGAGGCCGTCAGTTTTAACCCGTACTCCTTTCTCTCCCGCAACACTCGCCAATACAGGTTCGCCAATGGCAAGATCGGCATTAACGGCGTAGGGATGTTCCAACATCCACACGTCAGGAGCTACATGCTGTGGGTTTGCAAACACCGCAACGTTTATGGTGGGTGGCCCCTCACGAGGAACATCACCGGAGGCCTGGAGTGCTTCGTAATCTGCTTTCAGCATAAAACTTGTTACGTGCTGCAAGTCAGAATCGTCTTGCGCGCTTGGTGTGTGTTCAGAGACAATATATCCATCGGGGTTAGTTCGATACGTCAATGAAAACCCAAATTCATCCGATGCGTACGTCGCGACTGATTCTTCTACGGGCGCCTCACGCTCCGGCGGAGTCACCAACACAAAAATACTGAGAAGTAATAGGATGACCACCGCGAGTCCGATGCTTACATTTTTCATATACCTACCAGTATACCGATGGTTATGAAATCAAAAAAGTGGTATTTACACAGGGAGGTTTTCTTCCCAGGGAAAGTGGATCCACTCATTGGTTGGCATGACTGAAAAATCAGGCATCATTTTACAGTGATCGGTGTTCACCACGAATGTTGCTGTTTTTACCTCGCCCGCGCTATAGGTAGATACTAAAAGTTCAGACAGCACTTTCTGTGTTTTTCCCGAATCGGCAATTTCATCAACGAGGAGAATTTTTTTATTTGAAAGATCAACGTTGGGAATATGGGTAATAGTGAGTTCCTTTTGAGACTGCGATTCGTAGGAACGCGCGGTAATGGTGGTTACATTGCGCACTCCTAAATCGCGCGCAAGTAAAGTGAGCGGCACCAAACCACCAATCGCAATACCAATCAGCATGTCGGGGACAAAGCCACTTTCACGCACGCGACGCGCAAGGAGGGCAGAGAGCTCTTCAACTTCTTGCCATGAAAGATGCTTAATGGCTGGAGCGGAAGTCATAGGTAGAAAAAGTATATACCACTTAGGTGAAAATAGTTAAAAGAGTCCACTCACTTCCCTACAGTCCATGAAGGAACAAACCACTTTGAACACCCGATGCGCTTGCAACTCCACGCATGGTAATCCTGGTTATATTTCCAATCGTGTGGAAGATTACCCAAACACGTTTCGTCTTCCCACCGGTCCACCGCGTGAGCCCTCGTTGGTCCATCTATTTCTTCAACTAAACGCAAAGAGGACATTTCTGAACGAACGCCGTCTACAAGAAAATCGGTGGCATAGTACAGCGTGGCGCCGGCAGCGAGCAAAAAACCCCACGTAAGCGTGGGGTTTTGTAAAGCGCGTGAGGCGACTGATGACTCGTGGGGAGCGGAACCTTCTCGGGATCCAATAATCGCCATAGTGTATACCCCGTAGAGTAGCAGGGTAAATCAAAAACTCCCTGTGGAAAAGTGAGTAATTGCTTTTGTATTAGATTGCATCAATACAAAAATTTGCCAAGCACGAGAACACCGACTACCACAAGGTACGACCTTTTCATAGGCGAGGTATGTTATCGAACATTACCAATAGAATTTTTTGCGGTGTCGTGTTTTGTTTGAAGAATGTCCGAAAGAAGCACAAGGAGCGTACCTGAATTTGATGCGCCAAAACTCCATGATGCAATTTCAATGGTCTCTTTGTGTTTTTTCTTTGCCTCTTCTGCAATGTCGTTCGGATCAACATCGGGACTTAAAAGAAATGAGTACCACGGCAACTTTACTTTTACTTCTATGTCTTGCCCATCCTCCCCTTCAACGACCACGCGCTCAGTAAACGTGTGCGGAATGAACCCAAGGAGTTTTCCCGTTGCTCTGTAAGCAACTTCAAGTCCGTTGGTGCGAAACTCAATGTCTTCAATGTTTTCATCTTCAAGCAATACCCCCTTGGCAAAATTTTCAAGATCCTGGCCCGATTGAAGTTCAGCAAACGCTTTAACATCTAGTAAAAAAGCTTCTTTGGTCGTTGCGTCCCATCCACGCACCTCAACGGCACTCACTGAAATTTTTTCTCCCTCTTCAACTTTCCACCCGTATTCAACATTTCCTTTTTTCTCTTCAGCATCATCACTTCCCCCTCCTAACAAAACTGCCGTGTCGGGTGTGAGTTCTTCTCCATCGTCGGCAACGTCAATTTCATCTGGCTCAACTCCAGGAGTAGGTTTTGATTCTTCAACAGGAGCGGGGCGGTACGGAGATACCTGAATGTCAGTGGTTGTTGGTTCGGTAGTGGATTTTGTACTTTCACCCTCCACACCATCAAGTTTAAGAAAATAATCCGTAGACGCTGCCTGGGCAACCACCGTGGCAAGCGCAAAAGTGGCAATAACTAAAAACGAAACAATGCTGACAAAAAGCGTGCCACGTTCAAACGTTACTGTTTTTGTTTTCATAGATTTAGTATATCGTTAAATTGCAAAATATACTCCTAAATAATACGGCCAAAGAATGATAGCGAGTAACCCCTTCATAAAAGAGAGGTGTAAAAACCCAACCGTAAAGAGCCATCCCGCGAGCCACACTCCACCGCCCAACGCCTCATTGTGAATTTTAATTTTATCCATACGCCCATAATACAAGCTCAAAAAAGAGCTCTCCAATACCTGTGTATAACGCCCTTTCCTACTGCTACAGTTTAGCTGTTAACAACTAACATATTTTTATGGGAATAGAATTTGGCGCTTTTAATAAAATAGGGGTCAGCGACGAAACAAGCCAGTCTCTACGAGATGGTGGAGGAACAAATATCCCTGCGTCACAACGCGGAGGAGGCAAAAACTAAAACGCGCTCAAGATATGTTGGCGTGTTACCGTTTTTTAATTTCAAAAGTAAACGCGTAGTCGGCTGGTTTTAACACCACACCCTCACGAGGGAGCGGTGTTACTTGCACCAGGGTAACTTCCTCCGCTTCAGTGGTGAGCGACTTCAAATCTTCAAATACATACTCCGCGGTCCCCAGTCCACTCGTGATGGTGGTGTGCACTTTTACGCGCCCTGCCCACACGCACTGCACGTCAGCGGGGCAGCGGCTGTCTTCCACGAGTTCGCTCACCTGTATGGTGACTCCAAGGATGCTCGTCTTTTCTCCCACCTTTAAGGTAACGCGCGCAAACGTGTCCGTGTTGGTGTGTTCTCCTTCAAAATTTTGAACCACTTCACCGAAGTCATTGTTATCGGAGCTATATTTTAGGTACAGACTTTTTCCCATTGAAGGTTGCGTCGTGAACGGTTCTCCTGGTTTGCGAACAGCATAATTAACTATAATGCGCCCATCGCGATACTCCGTCGTCTGAGGAGCGATTCTGTCTCCTATAAACACAGCCTGCGTCCCACGATACCCACCCGCTTCCTTAATTGCCCCTGCGAGAAAAAAGAACGTGCCACTTCCCCCCGGCTGTTGGGTGACCAGAAAAACAATATCTTCGTCACCGTCTCCGTCAATGTCGCCACGCGCTTCGTTGCCAAAATACTGATAGGAAGTCGTTATACTCTCATCGTCCGCGGAAACTACCTCTGCTTTCCCGTTTTCTAAATGCACCCACTCACCTGAAAAGAGGTACCATCCGTTTTTGGGGTCGGTAACCACCTTTTCATCAGTTTGCTTTTCGTTATAAATAAAAGAATTAAAGGCAAAAAAGCCCGCCACAAGCGCGCCAAGCACAACCACTGCAATACCAATATTTTTTAATGACATACTCATATACTACCAAACGTGTGAAGAAACACTTCCTTACTGTTAGTCCACTCGGATTTCAACATTCGTGGGTAATTTTTCACGAATAATAGCAAGATCCGCCTCAGCATAGTCGTTTCCGCGCAAGTCAAGAATTTTTAGGTGTGAAAGATTTCCCAGCTCATACGGTAAACCAGTAAGGCGATTGTATGAAAGGTCCAGCACTTCAAGCTCAGATAGTTGTCCCACTTCAGCGGGGACTCCGGTAAACTGATTCCCCGAGAGATCTAAAACGATAAGGTTTTTTAAGTGACGAACTTCCGCAGGGAGTGACCCCGTAAGCGCGTTGTCTGAAAGGTCCAATTCTATGATGTTGTTTTGCGTGAAGGTATCCTGAGATACACTCGTGAGTCCACGCCCACCCAAATCCAACACAGCACCTTTAAAAAGTTCTTCACTTTGTTCTTCTCCATCCTGGAAAAAATAAGGAGCGTTTGGTGAGAGTTGGCTATATCCAAAAAATCCTGCCACGATAACCAATACGGAAATAATACCTAAAATGAGTGCATTCATATATGAGGAAAGGGAACGGTAACAAAAATGAGCATAGCGAGAGCAACAAAAACCGCGAAGTACGCAACGATCTTTAAGAAGAAGGTTACCGCTTCCTGTTTCTGCCCCTCAACGTAGAGCGTTACCGGTTTGTAGAAAAAAAGGTACGCCATCACCGAAACAGAAAGTACCAAAAGCGACAGCATGACGACAGGAGCAAACACTTCACTCTGCCCATCGTTAGTCAGGGCCAACATTCCCTGCATAACGCCGACAACTCCTACTATATAGAGCGCCGCCAAGCTCGCCTGCAACAGTGGTTGTGGATTCATTTATTCACTATAACACTGCCCGTTCCTACCTTCCCCTCCGCAATGAAGTCATGCTCGTGAGTGCGCAAAAGAGCCCGGTTATAAGAAACACGTCAACCGCATCAAATAACGTGGTCTCTTGATCAAAAAGGGACGCAAAAGGGAGAGGTGCGCGTTCACCTTCATTCAATGCACTGACCCCGGCCTGGTGACAAGCAATTCCAAGTCCCGCATTAACGCCTGACAAAGTGAGCATCAATAATTCTCTTCCTCGTGCCATACCGTATTAGCGATGTTTGCCTTTCTCTTCTTTTACTATCTTTCCATCATCAATGGTAATAATGCGTTCAGCGTTTTCGGCATACTGTCGTTCGTGAGTCACCATAATAATAGTCTGCCCCGCGGTGTGGAGTTCTTCAAAAATCTTCATCACAATTTCAGACGCCACGTTGTCCAAGTTTGCGGTCGGTTCGTCAGCAAACAGCACCTCTGGTTTGTGCACAGTAGAACGCGCGATAGACACGCGCTGCTGTTCTCCTCCTGACAACTGACTCGGAAGGTTGTTGAGGCGATGCCCTAGTCCCGTACGTTCAAGTGAAGCGGTCGCCTCAATGTAGGCGTGCTTTTTTGTTTTACCCTGCATCAAAAGAGGAAGTGCTACATTCTCAAGCGCGGTTAGTTCCGGTAGGAGCGCGTAGTCTTGAAACACATACCCAAAGTTGTTGAGACGAAACTGGACGCGCTCGGCCTCTCCCATGGTGGCCACCGACCGTCCCCGAATAAGTATGTCGCCCGCGGTTGGCTGGTCCAACAAACTCATTTGGTACATAAAGGTACTCTTCCCCGCGCCGCTTCTTCCCATGATGGTAATAAACTCGCCTTCAATGGCTTCAAAATCAATTCCCTTGAGAACGTGCGTCTCCACATCGCCTTGAGTGAATGATTTTTTAAGTTCGTTGGTTTTAATAATAATCGACATATTAGTTTCTTCCCAAAATTGAGTCCAACGTATTTTTACGAACAATCATCCACGCGGGCACAAACCCCGCGAGTACGGTGGAAACAACCAGAAGCACGATGCGCATCATGGTTTCATTAAGGGGTGCCACCAAAATGCCGTCAGAGAACGGGAAGTCTATGGGGTTCGCCAGAAATGAGGGTACCAATATTAAATACACGATTCCCAGTCCGATGGCCGACCCGATGAGTGCATAAAACATTGACTGGAACACATATGAGTACTCAATCGCGCGGGGATGAATACCAATCCCCTTCAAAATACCGATATATTTACGACGCGTAATAGCGTTAATGAAAATTACAATGAACACGGTGATAATTGCTACCACAAGACCAATCGACGAAAATGCCGCGCCGAGCATTCCGAAGGTGGCAATAATATCTTTCAAAAACTGTGGCTGCGCGTCTTCATACGTCTGCACTTTGGCGAATTCACCTACGCCACTTAAAAGTATAGAATCACGCACCGTCGTTGGATCGACTCCTGGCTCAAGTTTCACCGCAATCTCGTCCACGTTCCCATCGGTGCGTCCAATGAGACTCCGAAGCTGCGCGTCGTCCATAAATGCCGCAACTGAAATATCATCCACTTTCGTTTTAATAATTCCTTTTACCGTAACCTCGCGAGTTACCTCACCCACCTTAATGCGAATTTTAGTACCTATACCGACGTTATCCAGCGACTGAAACGCGGGGCTCTGCACGGGGATATATTGGGAGAGCAAAAAGTGGCCGAGAACAATTTTGTCATAGTCTCCCGGCTCAAGAAATGAACCTTCAATGATGTATTGCGCGATACCCGTCACTGCCTGTTCGCGAATAGGATCAATGCCAACAATTTGCGCGCTCGCCGTGTTTGGTTTGTCGGTATCTTTTCGTGTTTTGTAGTTAGCTTCCAACAGTGCCGCCTCACGGTACCGTGGCGTCACTGACTCGACTCCCGGTACTTTTTCAATGAGTGAAACGATGTTCGGGCTGTTCTCAATATATTTTTTATCTTGGAGTGATGAAATAATAACGTCTGACGTGTACTGCACGCGTGTCTGGTCTACGGCGCCCTGAATCAACCCTACCAAAATGCCGTACACCACGACCAAGTTTAAAAACGTCAAAACCATCACGAAAATAATGAGCCCCGTGGTCCACACGCTGGTGCGCTGCAATTGGCGAAGCGCGAGATAAAAGCCAATGCGTGCGGGCCGAGGTTTCATGCTACTCCTTTAAAATAACCACGTCACCCGCGGAGAGTCCCGACACAATTTCTACGTCACCAAAACTGGAGGTAACACCCGTCGTTACGGTTTTTTGTACCTTTGCATCTCCCTCTTTCACCAACACGGTCTGAACTCCTCCCTCTTTTTTTACGGCGCCTACGGGAATCATCAGCACATTGTCTTTCGTGAGAGCGGTAATGACAATGTTTGCCGTCATACCGGCGCGCACGCGCTCGTCATCTTCATTAAATGCAAGGAGTGCGCGGTACGTAGACACGCCGTCACGCACGGTTTCCGCGGGGTCAACCGCGACAACGGAGGCAGGAAACTCAACACTCGTGCCGTACGCGTCGAGGGTTACCACCGCCGGGTCGCCTACTTCAAGGAGCGCGAGGTTTATTTCAGGGACAAAGCTCTCTATTTGTAAGGTGTTCTGCGAAATGAGAGAAATAACAGGAACGCTCGGAGTGGAAATTTCACCAAGTTTTGCGTCAATGGCGGTAACCACACCAGAAAACGGTGCAATGATGTATGTTTTTCTAAGCTGTGCTTCAGCGTCCAGCACCTGCGCGCGCGCCGCGTCAACGTCAGCCTGTTGTGCCGCGAGTGTTGAAGCGGTCGCGCCGGCCCGTTTTAAAAGAAGACTTTTTTCTGCTGACTCCAATGATGCGCGCGCATTTTTAAGCGCTGTTTCAGCACTCGTGAACGCGGAAGTAGCAGTGTTGACTGAAGACCGCGCCGAAGCAACATCAGTGCCGTACCCTTCAAGAATAGTGCTGGTTACAGATCCGTTGGTAATGCCCTGACTCACGGCAATACTCGCGGAGAGTAAAAATGATGAAACAGCGGAGAGTCCCGACTTAGTGGTAACAACAGCGGAAGTCAAATCAGACGAAGACGTGAGCGAAGTCGCCAGAGTCTCCAGCGATATCAAAACTGCCTCTACAGAGCGACGGCCACTCTCCGCGGTGATACGCACCTGAGCGTTGGATACGGAAAAAGTAAGTTGTGGGTCAGTCCGTGGGTTTGAAATAAATTGGTCAGTGTTGACCCTCACCCCATTGTCCGCGGCGCGTTGTGCGTCTCTGAGCGCGTCAATGAGCGCGAGCTCTGCTTGTAGAACCACCACCGTGGCGCTTGATACGGCTGCTTCTGATACCGCAATTTCTTCTGGTCGTGTCCCCTCTACTAAACTTTGAAGTTCCGCTTCTTGTGAAGCGAGCGCCGCTTTACGTTGAAGTACGAGTGCCTGTGCGTCCGCGTTATCAAGCGACGCTAACAGTGCGCCGCGCCCCACTTCTGATCCCACCTTTACCGGAATGCTGGCAATTCTTCCACTTTGAACAAAACTCAATTTGACGTCATCAACCGCCTGCACCTTTCCCGACACCGACACCTGTTGCACCAGCGTTCGCGGCTCTAACACTAATGTTTGCTCGGTACCGTTTCCATTACTAAAAAAAACAAACCACACGGCCCCTCCAACGACCACCACCCCCACCACGGCGCTCAATATCATGCGCGCCTGTATGTACGCCACTACTTTTTTCATTCCCCCTAGTATACCAAGAAAAGTGTTGAAATAAAAAATTAGTTGGTCTTTATAAAGACATGCACCAGCGCATCGCCATCCTCCCCATCAACATTGCTTCCGAGTCAATGTTATGATTATTAGACTAATTCTCGCATAGTTCTAGCAGACCTTTTTATTGGTAATGATTCTTTAGGCTTTGAAAGATCCTGCATTATTTTTTCGGCAATTGCGTTCGCAAAATTCACCGGGACCGCGTTGCCAATCATTTTGTATCCGTCAGCCACATCATTGTATTTGAAAAGAAAATTATCAGGAAAAGTCTGAATTCTTGCGCATTCACGAACAGACAATCGGCGGTATTTATGTTCTTGCCCAGGTACGAAGATTCTCTTATTTTGGGATATGAATTTCATTTTTGGCGCCTGTGGATGAATGGGGGCATGACGACCGCCGGCTTGGATGGTAAACGACGGTTCATCCCATGAACGAACACGGTTACGAGACATATAAATGGTCGAAAAACCTCCATTCATATATTCATGATTAGGAATCTGTAGAGTGTCTCCGTTTGTTTTATTTTTATCCTGTGCCGGTTTCGCCGAACGCAAATCAAAAATAGCGTCCTTTAAAACAGGTTTGTATTCTTGAGGTTGAGGAAACTCAAATTTTTTATTAAGATTTTTACGGTAGCCGACAATAATGACCCGTAAACGATCTTGGGGGACCTTGTAATCATTGGCGTTCAGCAATTCTTGTGAAATCACATACCCTGCGTTTTCAAATTCTTTGAGAATATTTCCAAAAGCCGTTGCGTGTTTTGGATGCAAAATTCCAGAAACATTTTCAGCAAGGAAAAATTTAGGCTGTTTATCTTTCAAAAGACGAATATAATCGTGAAAAAGTTGTCCGCGTTTGTCGTTAATACCACGCCCAGCGCCCGCTTCACTCCAACTTTGACATGGTGGACCACCAATAATCCCATCGGCTTCTGGTATTTCGTTAGAGCGTACATCGACGATACTCCGTTTATCTAATTTTGTGTGTGGAAAATTGTATTCGAAAGTTTCCCAAATTGTCTTATCGTATTCGTTAGCCCACACAACATCGAAACCAGCTCGTTCAAAACCAAGATCGAGACCGCCTGCGCCAGTGAATAAAGAGACGAGTTTCATAATTAATCGTGACTAATGTTAAGTGTGTTTTTAAACAATTTTTTAGGTGATTTCAAAAGATTAATATCAAATTTTAATGAAGGCTCGACTCTTGAACTTGCATTGTGAATTCTAAAGGAAAGCGTCCAATCATTATTCATCGTTATTATCGCCGTTGTGTTGCTGTTCTTTTTAAAATCAATAGAAACAATTTTTGTTGGAAGTGGCACTCTCGGAGTTTTGTACTTCGGGAGAATATTTTTAAATGGCAAATTTAATGTTCCATTTAAATTATATGCATGTATTTCTACTAAGTTTTTACTTTTAATAACCTTATAAAAATCTCTGTTTCCGACAAGATAAGTCACCAAACTAGAAGCCACTTTTTTCGGATCTTTTTTATAAAGACTTTTTAATTCTTTGATAAACGCCTCTAATATTGGAACATAAATCGTTGAATGATAATCACCTAGTTCGCTCCATTTTTTCTTTGCACCACTTTCTTTTTTTATTTTTTCAAGATTACCAAAAATTGGAATCACCGTATCAAAATATTTTTTTGATACTTTCATTCCTAACCACTTCTCGCCAAAATCAATCTTTGAAGATAGCCTGGAATGTTTGACTGCTTGATGATTATTTTTTGCAGAAACGCCAATTTCCCACTTTTGAAGTAAACGAATAGCTAAAACATCTCTGACATCACCTAATTTTCCCTGAGCGTCAGTTAAGATTTCTAACTGCAAAACATCATTTTTTCCAACGTCATTCGAGAGCCTTGGCTCAATGTCAATAAGAAAGTTGACAGCAAAACTGGCTGAGAGAAGATACTCGCTTCTTTTAGAGTTTGAACTTGAATAAAAACAATTTTTTGCAACGACAAGCGCTGAATTTTGAATAACCTGAACATTTGTTTTGCCTTTTAATTTCTCTTCAAATTGAATTAAAAGGGCATATTCAAAAGATTTCCCCGTGATCATTTGTTTTGAATTTTGACTTGTTGCCATGAATTACTTTTTTCGCCTTTTGAGAGACAAAATCTGCACATTTATAGTAGCATCATAAAATGTCCATACATTATTTATGTACCTTATACTAGCAGGGTGTAAACAGTGTAAAAAAGTTTTCCACAATGAGAGTAATCTCATTAGATTCGGGTCTTGAACAAAAAACCTCACCTACACAGCCAACCATTTGAACGCCAACCACTCCTATGGCTTAAACCGCTCTATGAGTTGTTTTTCAAAATCAAGGGTGCCATCACCGATGGTTGAGCACACTTTCCCACGATTTTATATGAGGCACGATAACGTTATGCACGGGTGTCTTCTGGCGGTGTTCCATGTGCAATAATTTCAAGATTGCAGCTATGGTGTTCTTTACACCACATTTCGCATTTCTCCGCCCAATCTTTAGAGGCATACTGGTAATCACATACATCGCACACCCATTTGTTTTCTGTTTGAGTAACCATAGTTAATACAAAACATTTAACACGTATCCCGCAAACACAAGTACCATGCCTACAATTCCCAAATTTTGTTCGAGAGACATTGTGCGAAACACTTGTGGAGACATTTTGTGCTCGTTGAGAACGCGGTGATGAACCCGAAGCGCGGCCCATGCAATAAGCAAAGTCCCGAGCATCGTTAATGTATCAGCAAAAAATTCAATCATCATAGGAATTCTAACAGTTTCTCGTAGTTAATGAAGTCGAGAAGTTCATACCCGTACTGAATAGTCAACCCAAAATTATCAGTCATTAATAGAAACCCGAGGACAACCAGGAAGATACCGCCCACAATCGAAATTCCCGTAAGGTATTTTGAAATGCGTTCTATGTACACAGTCGCCTTTGAAAACGCAAATGCAATAACCAAAAACGGAACGGCGAGCCCAAACGAAAAGACGGCAAGCATAATGGCGCCTTGAAACACGGTTCCTGACGTCCCCGCCAGCAAGAGAATTGAACCAAGAATGGGGCCAACACACGGAGTCCACCCCAGTGCAAAGGTTCCTCCAATGAAGAGTGAACTTGATGGTTTTCCGAGGGTCAACCACTGTGGAATAGGAATACGTTTATCGGTTTGGAAAAATGGCAACTTAAAAATGCCGAGCATAAAGAGCCCGAACAAAATAACCAGTACCCCGCCGATACGCGCTAACCAAATGCGGTATGGAGCAAGCGCCGTACCCGCAAAACCAGCAAGAACACCGAAGGTAATGAAAATAAATGAAAATCCAACGATGAAGGCCAGTCCGTTGAGGAAAATTTTCCTCCGTGCCGCCTTTGCGGTGGCTGGATTTTTTAACTCTTCTTGATCAACTCCGCTAATAAAACCCAAGTAAGCGGGAACCAAGGGGAGAGTACATGGCGCGAGAAAGGTAAGCAATCCTGCAAAGAAGGCAGCTACTAAAAATCCTAAACTTAATTCAATCATATAGTGCTAATAGGTTATTTTTATTTACTGAATAATTTTTTTGTGTGTGTGCGCATTTCCTCAAGATCCATGAAACCACGTTTGTGAACGACGAGGTTCCCCTCCCCGTCCACAAAAAGCGTTTCTGGCATGGAGAACCCGCCGATCATCTGGTAAAGAGTGTCTGTTTCGTCAAGTAAGAATACTATTTGATCAGAAATACCAAGTCCATCGGTATATGTTTGTGATGTGGCACGTGGTTCCTTCCTGTTGATGGCAATAACCACAAGACCGTCTCCAAGCTCTTCTTGGAGACGCACAAAGTCGGGTAATTCTTCACGACAAAAAGGACACCACGCCGCCCAGCTATTGATCACGAGCGGGCGCCCTCGAAAAGTTTCAAGAGACACGTCCCTTCCCTGATAATCAACAAAGGAAAGTTCGGCAACCTGTTCAAAAAAAGTAACTTCGGCCTCGCGAGTACCACTCAAAGCAACAAATAACCCAATAGCCACTAGGAGCACTGCACCAATTGAGAACAATATTTTTATACGTGGGGTAAAAGAAATCATGTGGTGCGTTGTTTTAAGAGCTGTCTTTGGTGCCACCGATACCACAATGGTGCGAGTATGAGTGACACGATGAAAACCGCTGCACTAAAAAGTAGGTATCCCCCATCAAGTGAAAATGACCCTGTACCGAGCACCGCGACTGACGGGATGCTGGCCCCTAGTGCAACAAAAACAGAGACACCGGGAATGATACCAATTGCGGTGGCAAACGCATACGCCTTCCAAGGGACCCCAAGAATACCCGACCCATAGTTAGTGACATCAAACGGTACATAAAACAAACGCATAAACAGAACCGACATAAAAGGCCTATTTTTAAGGGCATCAATCCACGAACCTAATACAGAACGTTCAAAAGAAATTCCTTCCCCAAAGAATTTACCAATCCCGTAGGCAATATTTGCGGACGCGTTTTCACCAATGACCGTGTAGAGTATCCCAAGCGGGAGTCCAAACAAAAACCCTGACAAAAGAGTCAAAAGTGTGGCAGGGAAAAAGAGGATCGGGCGCAGAGCATACGCCACAATATATACTAATGGACCCCACGCGGTGGTAGTAATGAAGCGATGTAACATTAAAAGAAAGTCTTGAGTACTCATGTCAAGTGCAGCACGAATTGAAGAAAAAGTAAGAAGGAGTATCCCCCACAGTAGAAATGCAAATACCTTAGGCAGGTGTTTTTTTACTACCTGTATCACGTCGCTTCGTATGTGATGTACTGTTTCGGCAAAAAATAAATCCCCTGCACGTTTCACCAACTGCGAATACGTAGGGTAGGCATAGATAGAATCTCTCAACTTCCATAACGATATATTTCGATCAATTGCCACAGTAAAAAGTGCAATAAGATTTCCTGCCGAAGTGCCAGCGGCATGCGCACCAACTACCACACCCGTCAAACGGCGAACAACGACCACGAGTACTCCTTCACCGTGATCATCCGTTTTCGCCCGATCATTCATGCTATAGGAGACTTCTATTCTTCGTACACTTTCTGGCCCAAAGATACGGGTTGCTGACTCAGCAGTGTGACCTACCGACGCGACTTCGGGAAGTGTATACGTCACTTTAGGTACTGCTTTGGACGAGCGAACTCGTAGTAATCCTCGAGAAGTCTCCCGTACCACAATTTGGCGAGCAACATCGTCGGCAGTATGAGTGAATTTGAGAGACGAAACAGCATCCCCAATCGCGTACACGCGGCGATTTGAGGTCATGTACTGACTGTCGACAGTCACTCCCTCTTGGGTAAACATAATATCCGCCTGTTCAAGACCGCGGGGGAAAACGGGCACGCGGCCAATCGCCATCAACAAGGCGTCGAACGGGATGCGTTTCTCTTCGCTATCTGATGTCTCGCCAGAGTGCGAAACAGCAACCACTGCCTCACGCTCAGATTCAACCCGAAGAAGTCGCGCGTGATATAAAACATGTATCCCCAAATCATCAAATTTATTTTGCAACACGAGCCCCACTGTTTCTTCTTCACGCGAAGCGAGCCGCGACTCAGTGGTAATGATGGTCACCGAAACCCCAAGGAGCGCACATGCCTGCCCTAACTCAAGTCCCACCGGACCTCCACCAACTACAAGTAGGCGCTCAGGGAGCGACTCGAGTTCAAAAATATTTTGGTTAGTAAGTAGATTGTGTGTAGAAAGTCCTGAAACGTCCATCATGCGAGGCTTGGATCCGGTCGCAATCACGGCAAGATGGAAGTTGAAAGACCTGCTGCCTACCCGCACCGTATGGCGTCCTACAAATTCCGCTTCACCGTGTACCACCTCAATACCAAGAGATTCAAAGTGTGCGGGCGTTTCTTCTGCGCGAAAATGCGAACGTATGCGACGTACATAGTCGAGTGCACCACGACGATACGCGTCGAGTGTGGGAGATTCACCCGCTATGTGCTGCGCCGCAGCGTATGTTTTTGCATAATGTAAGAGTGCTTTACTCGGCACACACCCCGTGTTAGTGCACTCGCCTCCCATATGTTCACGCTCCACAAGGAGTACCGATTTTCCTACCCGCCGAAACCCGACGGCAGCGGTCAACCCGCCGCTCCCTGCACCAATTACCACCACATCGTACGAGGATTGGGGAGCCACCGATGGAGATAACGGATTGGAAACGCCGTTTTTCATGGGTTGTGCGGATGTATGTGCCCACGCGAAAGCATCGCACGTTCAAGACGCTCTAATGCAACTCGATATGCCGCCTGTCGAATGGTACCTCCACGGCGACCTTGCTCGTCCAACACTTCATGGGTCGCTGATTGCATTTTTTTGTTGAGTCTTTCGTTCACCTCCTGTTCGTCCCAGTAGAGTTTTTGCAAATTTTGTGTCCACTCAAAATAACTTGCGGTCACACCGCCGGCATTTGCCAGAATATCGGGGATAACCTCAATGTGGCGTTCTTCAAGAAACGTATCTGCTACTGCCGTTGTTGGACCATTTGCAAGCTCAAGAATAAACTTTGCCTGAACGCGAGACACATTTTCTTCAGTAATCTGATTCTCTAACGCAGCTGGAACCAAGATATCAACCGGTAACGTCAGTAACTCTTCATTAGTAATTTCCGAACATACCTGTGCGGCATTTCCTGCGTCAGCAACGCTAAGCTTCGGGTAACAAAAGTTATGCTCAGTACTTCCCGACTGTGTGCGTGCAGCAATGATACGTTCTACATCGAGGCCTTCTTGATAATAGACACCCCCACGCACATCGGACAATGCCACAATGCGAAACCCTGCTTCAGAGGCAAGTCGAGCGAAGTGAGAACCGACATTCCCAAACCCTTGTATGGCAATAGTCATCCCCTCATGGACAACGTTACGCTCCTTAAGAAAGGTGAGGAGTGTAGTCAAACCTCCTCGACCGGTCGCGGCACTGCGACCTTGACTCCCTCCAAGGATGAGAGGTTTCCCGGTGAAAGTTGCCTCTGCTTGACCTCGGTTTTGATTGAGTCGATTGTACTCATCTACAAACCACCCCATAATCTGTTCATTGGTGTTCACGTCAGGGGCAGGAATGTCAGTGAAGGGCCCAAGTGCGCTTCCTAAACGTTCAATAAATGCACGCGAAAGACGCTCGAGTTCTCGAGATGAGAGTGTTTTTGGATCCACGGCAATACCCCCCTTACCTCCTCCATACGGGATATCAACCACCGCCGACTTCATAGTCATCCACGCAGCAAGCGCACGAACCTCATTGACGTCAACGGCAGGATGAAAACGAACACCGCCTTTGTATGGTCCGCGCGCGCTGTTATGTTGGACACGGTATCCGTGATACATAGTGAGTCCTCCGTCATCAGTGGCGAGTGGTACCTCAACTTCAATTACTCGCTCAGGGTGAGAAAGAAGTGTAATGACATCGGGGTGTGTACCAGCAACTTTCCCTGCCTCTTTCAAGGTGGTGATGAAATTCTCAAATGGATTGGTGTCGGTCATGTGATGTATGGTGTGTATAGAGAGTATTTTAAATACTGTAGTGAAGAGAAGTATCCACTATTATTTGTTAGTAATCATTTTCCCCAATCTAATCGGCATCATAAAGAGCAAGAAAGCAATAGCGAAGAGTGCTGAGAGAATACCGGTCAAGATTTTTCCTACTCCCACTAATTTTAGCTCAAGCAACGTTGAAGGGTAATTTTGAATTTGAACTAAGGTCTGATTAAGTGGAGACCCGGAAGGTGCCGCCTCACGCTCTGCTTTACTTAATATAAAGTAATCCTGCTGTAAGGCGTGGAACTTTGCTTCCTCGACTACCACCTGGTTGTGCATGGCGATTCCCTGCCACGCAAACGAGAGCGCACTGATAATGAGGATGGCGAGCACGGTTAGTGGTACCATCATTTGTTTCATACTTTGCATATAATGTGTTGTATTTAAGTTAGTTATTTGAGAATGTCGTACCTAATAATAATTAACGACTCCGGGCTTGCTCAACAAGTGCGGCTACTTGTTCATAGGGAAGTGCGCCACTAAACGGTGTACGATGCCCACTCGCGCTGATAACAACCGAAAACGGCGTCCCCTGACCGCCGGAAGCGATTGCTTCGTCACGGTCTTCCGAGACATCTTGCGTGACACTTCGATCGGAGAGGCATGAATTAAATGCATCGAGGTCAATACCAAGCGCAGACGCTTGCTCTCGGTAAAACGCATTCCCCAAACGAGACTGGTTCTGGAATGCACTATCGGCAAAGGACCAGAATGCATCGTTTCCGCCGAGCTTTGCAACACATTCAGAGGCAACCGCCGAACTAAGTGCGCTCCCATGAATCTCAGAGAGTGGAAAATGCCGATACACCCAACGAATATCTTCGTTTTCCTCTAGGATACGCGCAAGCGTGGGATGTAACCTGGCGCAAAACGGACACTCAAAGTCGCTAAATTCAACGATGGTGACGCTCGCGTTCGGGTTACCGAGCGAATGGTCATCGTCGCTCGGTAAACGAAAATCACCCGCAGCGACTGCAGTGTTTCCGTGGCCACCCGCGGTACGTGGAAGATTTTCAGCACTCTTTCCCGAAAAAAAGAGTGCAACAGCAATGAGTACCCCCGCAACCACAATAGCGATAGCGGTGCTGGTAGAATTTGTCCGTGTAGAAGTCATAGAGGTGAAGTAAAGGGTTTATGCAATACTAAGAAGCTTTCGGAGACGAGACTCATCAAACCCTATCACCATTTCGTCTCCGACGAAGATGACCGGAACGCCCAACTGACCACTACGCTGCATCATTTCAGTCCGCTTTGCCATATCAGAAGCAACATCGTGATTGGTAAAGGGGACCTTATGTGTTGTAAAGAATTCTTTTGCTAAATGACAAAAGTGACATGTCGGAGTTGAATAAATAGTTACGTCTTTCATAATTTTATTTTTTAATTACCGTTGATAAAGTTCGGTTTCCGGATGCACCGCAAGCCACGAGAACCAAAAGCCTGGAATAGAGGCCAGTGGCTCCCCGTCTGCGGTGAAAGCGATTTCTCCTGACGCGTTTTTCGTAACGATAATATTTTTACCGGCAAACACGTCAGACGTGGTCAGCTCCAGTGCATCGTCATGGTAGGACTTGTACTGCCCCTCTATTTCAATGCCGTGCACCAACGCTTTAGGGTGCAACCGTGTGTCGGTAAAGGTCGCGCCGAAAGAAACGGATTCGCTTGAGTAGTAATCTCCGTACGGGTCGCGCCCATAGCTTCTCGCTGAACCCGTATCCTCAGAAAGCACACGCGTGTCAGGGTGCGCCTTTTTCCAATCGCTCCAACGCACCACGTCGGAGCGAACAATAGGGAGACGCTCCCCTGTGTGGGTGCCCACCACCGCTTCCCCTAACACTTGCGACCAAAGAGACTCTTCTTTCTCGCTTTTTGCACGATTGTACATCAGCAAGTTGGATTGCCAGAGTCGACCCGATACGCCAAACTCTTGCACCTCGTCGTCAACTTTTCTTTCGAACACAATACCGGTAGCACACAGCGGACAGTACGTTACTAAGACTGGTTCTCCCGCAATAGTGTCATTCACAATTTCGTGCCACACCAAAATGCGGTACGGGTAAAAACGACTCTCGCCTCCGACGGTCAAACCGATGCCGGGATCAGCATCTGCCAAGAACGTTGCCTCTCCCGCTGAAATAAATTTTGGATTGTTTATAGCGGGGATACCGTCTTTACCCGGACCCCCTGAAAGAATCTCATTGAGCGGAATAGAATGGGTTACACTATCAGTAACGGTTATGGTGCGCACTGAACGGGAGGCACTCTCAGACGGTAGCGCTCCGTTTAAGGGAGCGTCGGAGACCGCTACTGATACGGGTGACGGATGAAAAAGTGCTGAATCAGAACCTTCAAACTGCCACTCCCCGTTTTGTACACGTGACCATCCCCACACTCCTATAATGCCTACTACGATAAGTAAAAAAAATATTTTCATAATTATGAAGAGAGTACTTCAATGATGCGTGCAATTCTGCGAGCAATGGGGGTATTGGTGAGAAAGTAACATTTGGTCTTTCCCATGCGCACACTGTGGACGACACCACGCGCTTCAAGGTACGCTAACTGGTGTGACGTCGCTGACTGCGAAAGTGAAGCGAGTTCTGCAATCTCCTGCACACACAAGTCTTTCCTTGCGGAAAGGAGAGATTTTATAAGTGTATACCTACTTGAGTTGCAAAGAATTTTTAGAACGAGTGTAGGGTTGATACGGGTGGAGACACGAGAAGATTTATATGATAATATTGTCATATGTTCATATGTTATACACAGGGGCAGGTTCTGTCAAGTAAAATACACCATATACTGTAGTGGATAATTATTAGTTACTATGAAAAACAACATTTGCCCCCATAACAACCCCCCACTCTACCCTGCACGCGCAGGGTGATTATTAGATAACTCACAGACATACTATGACCAAATACACCAAAGAAGAATTAATGGCGATGGACAAAGATGCGCTCGTTGCAGTAGTAATGAAAATGCAAAGTGAAGGCGGCGCTTCATGCAAAGGTTCTGGCTCGTGCAAAGGATCACATTAACCGCCATGCACAGGCGCGATACTGTCGTCGTGCCTGTTTGTATACTAAAAATTATATGATCTCTATTTCTTACATTGACTCCTACCCCGTCCCCAACTTGCTCATTCCACGAATCGCCAAAGAGTACGATTACTCGATTGGATACGCTACAGGAGCACTTCGTGAGGCAAAACGTATGCTCTTTATGTCTGCACAAACCGGAAAACCATTTGCACCGTCCGCGCTCGTTGACCCCGCGTGGCATGAAATGATGCTTTTTACGCGTTTCTACCAGGAGTTTGCAGACACCATCGGCTCATTTATTCACCATGATCCTACTCCGGGCGAGCCTGACGGTGGGGCTCTGTACGAACAAACTAAAAAAGACTACGAAGAGTTTTTTGGACAAAAACCCGACCCCCAATTTTGGCCGTAGAATGTGCGTATGAAACTAAAAACAAAATTTAGAATTCTTGAGTTCGTTCTCTTCGGTGTCGTCACCAGTGTTATCGAAAACATGGCATCCCTCTTTTTGTTTAAAGATCATGAGCTCGGTATAAGTTTACTCATCCCGCTCCTGTTCCTCGTTATCCCATTTGCCGTTCTGGAAGAGCTGGTCGTCGACCACCCCTCATTTTGGACCAAGGTGTGTAACGTATTGGGAATAAAAGTAAATACAAACGAACTCCGTTCATAGTGGCATGAAGGAATCTCTCCACTACGACCTTATTGTTATTGGCGCCGGTTTTGCGGGGCTCTCTGCCGCGTATCATTTTGGCTTAATGGGTAAACGAGTTCTCGTTCTTGAAAAGGGATCGGGGAAGGAAAACGCGAGTTTTGCTTCAACGGCTGAAATGAACCATGACCCCGATGCCAACTGGAACATGGTGATGCAAACACACGGATATGATGCAGCGCGCGACCTGTGGAAGTTGACCGAACGCTCGCTCACCCTTTTAACCGATTTTGCACACCGCGAAGGTGCTGAAAACTTTGAAACGAAACGCGTCCCCGCCCATATGTTTAGCTATGGCGATCTTGGAGACGAGTACCTTAATGAAAAATTTGAAATATACACCAAGCTCGGCGCGAACGTTTCCCGCTCGTACGCGCCAAACACCCCTCATCCGTCGTTTACCTCTGCCCTCACGCTACTCGGCGACGGACGAACCAACAATCAAGCCATACTGCGCACCCTTGCGCGTGTCGTACGCGCTCAGGGAAACAGGGTAATGCGTCACACTGAAGTAGTCTCCGTAAATGCCACCTCGGGCACCGTGCATGTCACCACCGCAAACGGTACCGTTTACCGCGCGTCGCGGGCGTTAGTGGCAACGGGCATGCACACTATTTCTGGACTCCGCTCGTTTCCCATAGAACCTCATCGAACGTTTGTGGTTCGGTATGAAAATCATCACATGCCGGAGCCGTTCCGTTCAGCAATTATGTGGGATGTTCATGAGCCTTTTCACTACATCCGCTCATTTGCCGGACACCAACTATGGATCGGCGGCGAAGATATGCCGGAGCATCAAGTCACCAAGGAAAGGGAGGAACGCGCATATAAACGTCTCCATGAATTCTCAAAAGAAATTCTCAAACTTGGCGAGAAGTATACCTCGACCGGTTCGTGGAGCGGAACGTTTTTCCCTACGAAACGTTCACTCCCCTACATCGCTAACGACCCTAATTTTCCCATTTCGTACAGCGTGGGGTTTGGCGGCTCAGGACTCTTGATGAGCCTCGTGTCAGGATATCTCCACGCCGCGTGGGAATCAGGGAAAGAATTGCACTACAAAAAACTTTTTGTGCTTGATTAACTAAATAAGAGGAAGTCCGATGTACGCAAGGCCGATAATAAAGAGAAGTGCGAGTCCTGCGTTCGGGTACTCCTTCAGTTTAAGGTGCGAGTAAATAGCGCCAAGCATAATAATACTCAAGCCAAGCGCTGCAAGTGGCGTCAGTATCGGAAGAATGCCCGTCCACACTGGCAAGGTAATGCCGAGTGCACCAAGAAACTCTGCAAGGCCAATAAACGAAATGAACGAGCGTGGGTACCCGCGTAACGCCGGCGTCATGGCACGCGCCTTGTCTTGCATCATCATTTTCATGACCCCCGCCATTAAAAACATTCCTGCCAATACTACCTGCACTACAATCAATAATATATTCATATACTTTCAGTCTACCTTATTTTCTTTACCTTACATTACATCCCGTTGAATGCTTTTTGCAGAGCTGCAATATCAATTTTTTTCATCTGGAGCATCGCCTGCAAGGCACGCTTACCGCCTTCACCTTCATCACTTAGCCAACGACTCATATCGGGCACTATTTGCCATGAAAAACCGTACTTATCCTTACACCACCCACATTGTTCAAACGCGGGGTCAGAAGAAAGTGCATTCCAATATGCATCAATTTCTTTCTGATCTTTGCACTCAACGAGAAGCGAGAGCGCGCCCGTCGTGCCAAAGGTATGCACTGTACCCCCGTCAAGCGCCATAAATGCCTGACCCAAGAGGGTGTAATCTGCGTGTGCTAAAGTCCCTGGTATTCCACCTGGCATACTTTCGTCATAACGAAACATGCTGTCAACTTTTGAATCAGGAAATACCGATGCATAGAATGCAATCGCCTCTTCTGCTTTACCGTTTTGTACTCCATGGAACATTTTGGTTTCGGCAAAACGGTGTTTGACGAGTGAGTAGTCATGCGGAACGTTGAGTTGCCACGACAGGCCATACCGGTCATTGATCCACGCATATTTTTTACTCCACGGGTAGACATCGAGCGGCATCAGGTCGGTACCCCCATCTCGAAGTTTTGCGTGAAGTGCATCTATTTCGGCAACGTCCTTACACTGCACCGACATAGATTGTGTCGGAGTAAAAGAAAAGTGTGGTCCCCCGTCAAGCGCCATAAATTGGTACCCGTCGAGTTCAAACACACCCGTTAACACTTTTCCGCCCATATTGGGGACAGGCCCCACCTGCATATCGGTAGGATAGCGTTTAACGCTCACGATGCGTGAATTGGGGAAAAGTGAAGTGTAGAATTTCATCGCCTCATCACACTGGTCGTTAAACCATAAGAACGGGGTTATTTTTTGTTTCATAGGCGCAGTATACCCGAGCTCACAGTCGGTGAGGAGTTTTTGAAGCGTTGCTACTTCACGCTCCAGCGTTTCAAGCGCCTCCATGCTTGCCTTCGCAACAGTTTTTTTCAGTGCGCCCCGCACGGCGCCCTGTGCCACGCCTTCGGCTTTTGCTTGGAGCGCCGCGCGCACATCAGCAAGCTCTTCTACTTTCTTTTCAAGTCGTTTTTTAATATCTAAACAATTTCCCCGCTCTTCGTTGTTTACCGTTTCTTTTTTCTTTTGAAAATACTGTGTCGCATAGGCACCAAGTGGTAATAGTGCGACGAGCGCAAGCACTGCCCACAGTAAGGAAGGTAGAGAGCTTGTGCTCGATGGCTCCGTATCCTCCGCTATTATTAAAGTCGGACTTGGCTCTTTTGACGACAAACCTGTGTCTGGGGTTGCGCTGCTAGGGGCTGCACTTCCGGCGCCGGCAGGAGTCGGCGCCGGCGCATCCGCACGCGCCTCCGTCACCTGTGTCGATGTTGTTGCAGGTGACTCTGGAAGTACTACTTCACCTGAATTGCTGGAAGTGGTTTGATCAGAAACAGACCCGTCAGGCACCGACCCATCAGCTCCTTCAGCAACCGTCACGCCGGTAGGGGCAATCAATAGAAACGCTACAAAAAGAAACACCACAAAACGCATAGGCGCAGTGTAGCAAATTTTAAAATTCAAAAACGGTCTTTACGAAATATTCTTGTTAACCGCCATCACCTCAATCCACCCGCCTGGGATAGCAAAGTGGGGATGATTTTCAAATATTTTTGCTGCCGCTTCTAGTGACTCCGCCTCAACGAACGAGTACATCATAAGGTCGTTCCGTGCGTCTTCCACGCCAGCACTCGTTACGCGCTTCGGCTTCCCCACGCCTGCGGTTTCGGTCAATATACTCTTATGCCCTGCCATCCATGCGTTCCAGTCACTCTGCATTTTTTGTTCCTCAGCTTTCCGTTCTGCCTCTGGTTTTTTAAGCCACTCATCTAACCCCTGGTGAGGCATTTGATATATTGCAATAAATTTCATATGAAATAAATATAGCATACAAAGACAGCGGAATTCGTGTTTTCTGCCGTTTGACAGGCATTTCGCAAAAACATAGTATGGAATTATTATTATCGCTATAAACACATACATATGAATTTCATTAAACGTATTGCTAGTGTACTTGTCCTACTGGCACTTGTGGTTTCTGTTTCAGTACCTCTCTCCGCCCTTGCCGTTGGTGGAAATCCACTTCAGGCAATAGAAGAAGCACTTGCAGACTTGCAGGCACAGATTAATAACATCGAGTTGATTCCTGGTCCGCAAGGCCCCCAAGGTGAACCGGGAGAACAAGGTGAGGTGGGTCCACAAGGACTTCCAGGATTAAACGGAAATGATGGTGCCCAGGGTGAACCGGGACCTCAGGGTGTACAAGGTATACAGGGTATTCAAGGAGTTCAGGGGCCCATTGGTCCTGTCGGTCCTCAAGGGCCATCGGGAGAGGTAGGAACTACGCTTCTTTTCTTGCGTCCCGGTCCCACCAATCCTGCGGCACCTATCGGGGATTCCGTCGCCTTCTGTGAACTAGACGAAACTTTGGTTGGTGGGGGGTTCAGAATCTCAAATGCCAATGCGCGCGTTATAAGAGCAGAAATAGTCATGATTGGGCAACCAGCATTTTTGGTTACCGCAGTGAGCGATGTCCTTCCAAACGAAGTTACCGCGATTGCACACTGTCTAAAAATTATCCCTACGTAGAGCGACCCTTTGCCGCAGTAGAAAAGACACGTAATGCTATATCAGCGATTCTAACCACCAAAAAACACCCCAAACTATTCTCTTATTCGTACGAATAAGAGAATA
>JBBTSO010000005.1:186321-202098 GCA_038064695.1 Patescibacteria group bacterium
CTAACCACCAAAAAACACCCCAAACTATTCTCTTATTCGTACGAATAAGAGAATAGTTAGATTCTAAGATAACAGAAAAAGTAAAAAACTATTTAAACAGCGCGAGTTTTTGGGCGCGGGTCAGACGCTTTATTTCGGCTTCTCTACTCCGCGCTTCCCCAAGTGTTTTATATTTCTCGCTGTATTTTAAAACCACCGGCCGGCGAATTTTGGTGTAGTGCGCCCCCTGCTTTGACTCGTTGTGCTGTTTAACTCGCTTTTCTAAATCATTCGTCGCCCCCACATACAGCGTCCCATCCGCACACTCAAGTATATAAACGTGGTGGGACATGACAGATCACCTAATTTAAATCCTACAATGACTAGCGGGTTTCAGAAAAATCAGCGTAGTTAAATAACACGCCAAACTGTTTGCACCAGGTAAGAACGTAGGGATACTCGCTCACATTTACCCCGTCCGGAACTTCGTAATTTATATTTCCTTCAGTTGCCTTGACTCTACCAAGGTTAACAAACTCTTGTGCGTCAATATCTTTTGCTAAATACACAAAAATATCGGGGCCATTGATGGTTTTATAGTTTTCATAGCGAACATATGTTTTTCCGTTCTCTTCAACAACACGCACCGTGCCCGTTGCCGGGTGTGCGGAAGTGTCAATTACGGTAGCCACTAGAGGTTTAGCAATAGGCACTTCGGCTTCATCTTTCAAAATAGTCACGGGCGCTGTATCAGAATCCTCTACTTCCCGACTAGGAAGCGCTTCATCCGCTTTAATACTAATGAAGAGCGGGGAAATCGTGTAGTATGCAAAACCAAGCACTACTATAAGAAAAAAAGCGCCCACCACGTATTTTGCCTTTTTGATTGCCATTTCTCCACTATATCAAACGCATCCCACTAGCTTCCTGTATTTTAGACGGCACAAGCGAAGCAATGTTAGATTTTTTATTTCTACCTATTTCGTCCTTTACCGTTACCACCACCTGATGAGGATTGTGCCATAAAGTATGCGACAAGACCGTCATACATTGCCTGCGCTTCTGCGTGTACATGAGATTGATCTCCAACAAGGAAGTTACATGCTTCACTTTCGTTGGTGATGAAGAATGATTCAGTGAGCACCCCAGGAAGCGAACCATACACCGTCATGCCGTAGCCATCGTTTTTGATTCCCTTGTCAACAAGCCCGAGCACAAAGACGATTTTGGGATGAATGAAACTAGCAAAGAGCTTGTCATTCTTTTGCGTCACAAAACTTTGGGTGTAGTTTGCACTTGTGTTTGTAGATCCATTGTGGTGGATGGAAATAAGTACATCTGATCCGGCATTCTCTGCGTCAGCAACACGATCACTGCGCGAATCGAGTTGCGCTACCTCATAGCCAAACCCGCCATCAGCGTCAATTTTTGCTTTCACGAGTGCACGTACCGCAAGGTTCACCTCCGACTCGGCAACAGCTACACCATTACAATATCCTGTGGCTCCCCCACCATCGACACCTCCGTGACCCGCATCAAGAGCTATAATTTTTCCCACTAAAGGCGAAGTTTCTGCAATAACAAGTGTTGGTAATACAGCAAAACTAAAAACAAGGACGGGTACTACAAATAGTTTATTGATCATATGTTGCTCTAAAATAAATCATTAACAATACTCATCTTTCATCCTACCACCTCAATCAAACCCGGTAAGGGTTCTTTAAGAACTTTCAGTGCAGTAAACGGATGTAGTTAACTACTCGACCCGATAGGTAAGCATCATTCCCGCTTCAAGGTGTTCCGAGATGTGGCAGTGAGCCATCCACTCTCCAGGATTTGAAGGATCAAGCACAATATCAACAGTTTCTCCGGCCTTTAACAAAACCGTATCCTTCCATGCTAGATTTGTTTGTAAAACACCGTCGCGAGAAACAACCAAAAACCGTTGTCCGTGAAAGTGGATCGGGTGCTGCATCGGGTGCATTGAGTTAGGATCGTTAAAGATTCTTATCTTGACTGGCTCCCCTTGTTTAAACATCCAGTCAATGTCCATATTTTCCCGTCCGGTGTCTTGGTCAAGCAACTTCCACGTAACCAAACTTGTATTCGACATCCGATTCATCATCTGGTTTGTATCTTCCCACTCAATCCCGTCAGAACTCTCGCCCAACATCAGTCCGCCCGGCATTGCGTGCCCGCCATGACCTCCACCTTGCGTGCTCATCATTCCCCCTGCCATGTCTAGAGTGAGCGCGAGGTTTTTTGTCGGCTCTGATCCGAAAAGCGATCTGAACGGGTTGATACTTTGCACGGTTGCTTCATTGACTTGGAGCATCGTGAAGTCCTCTGCAAACGAGATGTTTGTTTGTTCGCTACTCACCGAGATCGTTCCGAGTACATACGTCCTGTCGGGTGTTTTATTTTGAATGTCATACACTTCCGCAGTGGGCACAAAAACATCAACGATTGCTCGTTCAGACGGACCGAGAACAACGCTCTCTACGAGCGATGCTTTTTCATAGGCACCACTGTCCGCGCCAACAAGTTTCAATTTCAAACCATGTATCGCAAAGTTGAATGGACGCGCGTTAGCCGCATTCACTACATACAGTCGTATTACTTCTCCTGCGTGTGCGTCAAGGTTGTACGCATCTTCGCCATTTACCAGCATGACGTTGCCATAGTGACCCATAAGCGAGTGGCTCGTCACCTCTTTATCAAGCGCAATCTCTCCATTTAGAACAAGCAGGTCGGAAAGGAACAAAGGTACCTCACGGTTTACCGGAGGGAAATACTGTTCATCGCGCGGAGCGACCACAAACGCGCCATAGAGCCCCAAGCCCTGCCCGTACACCTCTTTTGCGTGCGGGTGGTACCAGTACACTCCCGCATCGGGAAATTTCAGCGTGTATGAAAACGATTCTCCCGGTTGCATTTCTTTCTGTTGCAACTGCGACCCGTCAAACGCATTGTCCATACGCACACCGTGCGAGTGTAGAAGCGCGGGTAAGTCCGTGTCGTTCTTAAAATTAATCGTAACCTCGTCTCCCTGCTGTACGTTAATAGTCGGGCCCGGAATAGAGCCGTTGTAGGCGAGCATCGTCTGCTCAACTCCGTTTATGCGCTTAGTGACGTAGCCGGCAGAAAGGTCGTACGTGTCGCCGTCGTTCAAAACCACCGTTTCCGATTCAACCGCAGCGGGATAAGAATGGGTGTTAAATACGGCGAAGTAAGCGCCAACAAGTATCACCACTACTGCGAGAGCGAGTGCACCGACCGTTTTATTCATAGTAGAGCTGTATCACATCACCATCCTTCATGTGGTAATTTTCATACTCCGTGTTCTCGACCCCATTCACTTTCATAATCATGGTGTCGCCGAACGAACGCATGTCGCGCCCCCAGTGGGAGAAAAAGACACCAAGACGAGTTTCGTCTTCAGTCACTCTTCCACTGAATTCCATGTGAATGAGCGGCAAGTCGTCGTGGGTGTGGATAGGACTATGAGTACCAGAAAGACCGATATTCTGAGGAATCGCTACAGGTTCACCGTGAACATAGAGTTCAAGTTTTGGGTGCCAGTGGAAGCCGTTAGTGCTAATAACCGTGCCTCCTGAACTGCTTCCGGAGTTACTGCGGGCAAACCATGAACTCCCTACCAGCAACACAAGAACCACTGCGCTTATGATCAGTATATTTTTCATGGTCTTCAGTGTAACATTTTTAAGTTTAAATTCTTTAACATCAAAGCGTTGACCACGACAATCACGGTCGAAAGACTCATGAGGAGTGCGCCAATTTCAGGACGAAGAAATATTCCTCCAAAGAAAATAGGGTGTGCAAACGCACCGGCCGCCGCGGGAATGGCAACCACGTTGTACCCTAAGGCCCAGAAGAGGTTCTGCACCATTTTGACGTACACCGCGCGCGAAAGTTTTAAAAGACGTACGACGTCCATGGGGTTGTTGCGCATCAACACCACGTCGCCCGCCTCGACCGCAACGTCCGTGCCGGAACCTATGGCAACCCCCGCGTCTGACTGCGTCAACGCCGGCGCGTCGTTAACACCGTCTCCCACCATCAAAACGACACTCCCGTCCTCTTGTAGTTTTTTAATGTACGTATACTTTTCCCGAGGAAGCACGTTTGCAAAATACGTATCAATCTGCAATGTGCGAGAAACGTCACGCGCAACCTGCTCATTGTCTCCTGTGAGCATGGCGACCTTAACGCCCATAGCGTGAAGTTTTTGTACTGCCTCGTGTGAGGATTGTTTTATAGCGTCCGCAAGAGTGAGGTACCCGAGGAGTTTTTCCTTACTTCCCACAAAAACAAGGGTTCCGGTAACCTCGGTAGGAACATCAAACGTTAAACCGATGCTACGCATCAGCCGCTCGTTGCCCACCACATAGTCAGTGCCGTGAAGTGTTGCGCTCACTCCCTCTCCTGCGATATTTTTAAAATTACTAATGCTCGACAAAGCAACCCGCTGTTCGCGCGCGTACTTCAGTATCGACTGCCCAATAATGTGAGACGAATACTGTTCAAGTGACGCCGCAACAGCAAGCAGGTCGTTGGTATTTTTTTCATTGAGAGGAACGATACCGGTGACACCGAACTCGCCTTCCGTGAGCGTCCCCGTTTTATCAAACACCACGTAGTCTGCCTTCCGAATCGTTTCAATTTTTGCGAGATTTTTTATAAAAATACCGTTCTTCACCGCTAGTTGCGTCGTGATGGTGGTCACGGTTGGAATCGCGAGTCCTAGCGCGTGCGGACAGGCAATCACCAGAACGGTGATGGCAAGCGTGAGCGCAAAAACGAACGTCTCCCCCAAAAATAATGTCCACACAAGAATCGTGACCAACGCAGTGGCGCCTGCAACAAAGGTCAGTACCGCGGACGCGCGGTCGGCAATGCGCTGTGACGTCGGCTTAGTGCGCTCGGCCTCTGCGATCAGTGTCTGAATTTGCCCGATGGTAGAGTGTTCGCCGACGCGCGTAAGCGTAATAGTGAGCGCACCATCAAGACACAGTGAGCCGGCAACTACCTGGTCTCCTCTTTTTTTCTCTACGGGTTTTGATTCTCCAGAAACAAGTGACTCATCAACGTTTGCCGACCCATCGGAAACTACCCCATCAGCAGGAATTTTCTCTCCTGGCAAAACCAACACTACGTCTTCTTTCTCAAGGCGGGCAATGTCAACATCTTCTTTTTTTCCATCAACGAGCCGGTGCGCCTGTTTGGGAAGCAGTTTTGCGACTTCCTGAAGTGCATTGCCCGCCCTAGAGCTTGAGCGTGCCTCCAAGTAGTGGCCGAACAAAAGGACCCAAATCAACGTCGCAATTTCAAGGTAAAACTCGGCATGGAGCGCCGGAATAAAAGTAGACGCCACCGAAAACAGGTACCCGCTTCCCACCGCAAGCGAAACCAGAGTCATCATGCCGTAGCGACGATTTTTTATTTCATGCCACGCGTGCTGAAAAAAAACGAGTGAGAAACCAAAAATAACCGTCGCGACCGCTAACCCAATCCACTTACTAAACGGTACATCACCTACCCCGAAAAACGGCGCAGTCATTTCGTTTGTCGCCACAAGCGGAATAAGAAGGAAGGTGACAATCCAAAAGCGGCGCAAGTACTCCTTAGCCGACCCGTGGCTCATCGCGTGCGTTTGGTGACTGGTGTGGTTGTGGTGGTGAGTATGTTCCATAGCAACGTCCTTCTTTATACCTTTACCATACACGAACTATTCCCAGCATGGTGAACTATTGTGCCAACACCTCTTTCGTTATCGGCCCCACATACCCCGCCGCCGGAACAATGTCATTGAGTTTTTGAAAACGAATAACCGCCCTTTGCGTTAATGGACCGAAGTAGCCGGTGACGAGTGCTTCAGGATAAAAATCGTGATCCGCGAGGTACGCTTGGAGTTTTGCCACGTCGTTGCCCTGTCTCCCTTGGTATAAGTCGCGCGTGAATGTAAGTGGTGGAGCAGTATCGCTGTTTTCCAAAGCAGACACTTCCACCTGTTCTTTCTCTGCACGAGGTACCACGCTAAAGCGCGCCGCGCTCGTAAAGCGTCCGTATGCGCCATACGAGTAGAGCGCGTAATGATACTCTATTCCATTTTCAACGTCAGTGTCGGTAAAAGTAATTGAGGGACCGTTATACACAATGTCGCCGTCTATACGCGAAGTAACCAGTTCGGTTCCTTCTTTCCGTATGATAAGCGTGTTGATGGTGCCATTGATGTGACTGCGATCCTTGCGCCAGTCAAAAACTACCTGTCCGTCAAGTGGTGTGACACTTAAAAGAAGTGGACGCGTCGGCGAAACAGGGAGACCTCCACCTCCACGAGACGCAGTGGCAGTGCCTTGCGCTCCCTGGTCGGCAATATTTTTTAACGTCTCAGCGTTCACGGTGCTAGTAGCGGTCGGGGTTTGAGTCGGAACGGAAGTAGCGGGCGTAGAAGAAGATTTTTCCGAAGTAGTGAAGGTGCGGTCCTTACCGAGCGCCGCGTTGCCTGAACTGTCTGTTGCAATGATGCGGAAGTGGTAAAGAGTTCCGGCAGATAGATTTGACAGTATTCTACGGTGCGACGTCTTAAGCGTCGTATCTTCGCCGAGCGACATGCTGTATGAAGTCGTAGTACCGTAGCGGATATCGGAAGTAGCTGGTTTTGAAGTGATCCATGTGACTGTAGCGCTTGAAGCAGAAACACCGACCGAAACAGAAGAAATAACTGGCGCAGATACAGGGACCTGTTGAGCAAGCGTGGTGAATGTTTCGGCAGGGCTATATGCTGTTTCGCCTGAAGAATTTTTTGAAACAGCGCGGTAGTAGTATTTTGTGTTTGGCGTGAGATTAAATAACGTCACTGAATGTGAAGAACCAACCACCCCTACCGACGAAAGAGTCCCATACGCGCTCGTCGTCCCGTACTCTACCTGCCCATCTGCGTTTTTGTTGGTTTGCCAAGTAACGCGCGCGGTCGAAGTGCCAACCATGACGGTTTCAGTGTTGGAAATGGCGAACGCTGGAGCGGGTGGAGCTGTTGTCGTTGTTTCTGTGGTGGTTGCTGTTTCAGTCGCTGGCGGTTCAGGCTCCGGCGGAGGAGTTGCGAGTGTGGTGAAAGTCTCGTCTCCCGTTATAGCGGCGTTACCACTTGAATCCATAACAATGACGCGGTAGTGATAAAGAGTCTCGGGGGACAAATTTTCAAGTAAAAAAGACGGCGACGTGCTGAACTCGCTTGAGAGGGGCGTCGACATTCCGTACTGCTCGCTGGTTCCATATTCAACGTAACCCTGTGTTACTTCTTCTGAACTCACGTCTATTCGGGCACTGGTGTCGGTAATATCGGTAACTGACACACTCGAAATGGAGGGCCCAGACACCTCCGGAACTGCGGACGCATCCGTTTCAAGTGCAAGGACAAAGACCGGCACAAGGAGTAAAAGTGCACCGGCAGAAAAAATCTTTAGGAAAGCCACAAAACCAGTGTATCAGTGTTTTTAGGTGATACAGTGAACATACTCTAATATGGGGTTTATTTTTGAGTCTCGACCGTTTAGTGAAGAAAACAAACGAGTCGCCGTGGCAGACCTTCTTGAGGCGGCGCGCCCTGATCGTGATTTCTACCTCCTCGTCGTTGGTGCCGCACTCTTTGCGCTTTTCGGTATCGCACTCGACAGCATTCCGGTCTTAATAGGCGCCATGATTGTGGCGCCACTCGCCGCGCCCATTTTGGCACTCGGCCTTGGCGTGATCGTTGGGCGCGCGCGGCTCATCGTACGCTCAGCCGCAACGCTCGGCGTTGCGGCGCTTGCCGCCGGAGTCATTACTGCTCTCGTGGCATACCTTCTTCCGCCGTTTACCATAAATGGAACATTCATATCATTCGTTGCTAACCCCCTCTACGACCTTGCCATAGCGTTTATCGCAGGCGCGATCGCCGCGTACGGCCACGTCCGAGTAAAAGTGGGCGGATCATTAACAGGAATCGGCATCGCGGTTTCGTTGATGCCTCCCCTTGTTGCCGCGGCACTCGCGCTCGGAAGAATGAACTTCCCTCTCTTTAATGAGGCCTTGGTTATTTTCCTTTTAAACATTCTCGGCATCCTCTGTGGAAGCGTCGTCGTATTTTTCCTTTTTGGCATTACCTCAAAACACTTGCCTAGCGACTAAATAAACTTTGACCCCCACTGACTGTTAGAGTTAATGATAGGACCTTCTTAGTCGAGCCTTCTAAAATATTCAGAATACAGATTTTCATATCCTGCTGATTCAAACATCCCTTGCGATGGCTTATTGAAGGAATAGATACGGGCCTTAAGCCATTTAACATTTTTCTCTATAGCAAGCTTTTCCGCTTCTTTAAGCAAGGAAGAACCTACCCCTCTATTACGAAAAGACTCCATCGTGTAGATATCATCGATATACAATACTTTTTTCTGAACAAAAAAGCTTTGAATATCCTGAAGATTTACTTTTGCAAAGCCCGCTATCTTTCCATCTTCTTCAGCAATAAGCAGATACGCTTTTCCACTTTCGTTGAAGCAATCTTTGAAATACTCATCAAGCGAAAAGTTTTCGAATGCCGCAGGATTGATGTAGCCGGAAGCCTTGTCGACGTGCATCATCCAAGAAGATTTCAAAGGTTTTTCTATTTGCAAAATGTCTTCTTTAGTGCCCAGTCGAAAGTTCATCCCACCATTTTAAACTATTTTCTGGTTGTCTGAGGCCCGCCCACCGGCACAGGCAGGCGATGTCAGAATAATTATTATTCACCACACTGAATTCCTCCAGTAATCCAAAAAACCTTTCCGTCCCTGAGACTGCCCCCAAGATACTCTTTAGTTTCTGAGTTGTATGGCACGACATGCATCCATTCATATCCCTCTATCCATGGGTACACTTGAGTGTTTGGATGTGCTGTTAGCAACTCAGATTTAGACGCTTCAAGGGTAATTCCGGCGTCCGTATAGAGGATAGGAAGAGAATTAGTAGTGTCTCGGGCAGTATAGTCGTAGTGAAACAATGCATCTTTCCCAAATAATGTATCGCCGAAGAAAACTTTTAACTTCCCCCACTCAACAATCCGAATTTTGTCGGAGGGGCAACCTCCAACCGTAAAACTATCTACCAATCCTGAATCACTAGAAGGACTACCGAAAATTTTTGACAATTTAGAAATCGTTTCTTCAGAAGAGTCACCGAAATCAACAACACTCAGCCCATCAGCTTGAAGAACAGTTTCTGGTAAACTTTTTTCTTGATTAAGGTATTGATCAAAAACAAAAAATCCACCAACCAATAGCGCGAAGATAACTACTCCTCCAATGAATGTGTTTTTCATAAGCTAACTATACCAAACCCAGTTAGTTGCCTGCCTCTAACCGAGCAGAGTAACTAGGAGAGTGATCTCAAAACTTATACGTGTCTTCCTTCCTTCTATCAATCGCAATAAGCCGCACAACGTCACGCTGAAGTTTGAAAAGTATTCGCACATCTCCTTTGCGCACTCTGAAGACGTCCTCGTACCCCTTTAATTTTTTCACATTGAGATGGGAAAAATCGCGTGCAATAAGTTGCTCCAGTATCACGGCGACCGCTTTCCGTTCTTTGTTTGAAAGCCTCTGGAGCGCTTTAGTTATTTTGTCCATCCTATCTATGCAAGCGATCTGAGCGACTTGAGCACTGCATCAGCAGAAACGCCACGCTTATCTATGGTGGTGAAATCAACCACTGTTTCCCACAGTGACTCTTGTTCATCAACTGGTGCGATCACAAAAAGCGGCTTTGAACGACGCAACACCGTGAAGCTTTTTCCTTTCTCAACTTCAGATATATACTTCTCAGTATTTTCTCGAAGTTCCTTCAACCCGACTGTTTTTTGTTTTATACTCATACACCAAGTTTATCTTAAGATAAACTTGGTGTCAACGTACGTATCCTGTTTGTCTGCCTCAAGTGATTGTTTTATAAAGCCCGTCTAATCAACTTTAATTGAAAAACCTCCGTACGCCATTCTCTTCACGTCAAACGGCATATCCATATACGTTGCGTTTGCGTATTTCTTGCTGAAGTACTCCATGACTTTTTTGTTCACGGAGTCGCGATGCGTTTTGTTTTTGAACGTAATGAATGAAAACCATACCGTCTCTGTTGGTTTTGCCTTGGCAAGCGCTGTAAAAGAAATTGGTGCCGGCATGCCGTTTGACCCTTTGGTTTTTAGGTCGTTGCCCATACATTCTTTATAGTCCAACGCACCGAACTTCAACCACGCTTCTTTTCCTTGGCGCGCCATCTTTTTATATGCAGTAACATTCTTCTTTGAAACGACGAGTACAAACCCGTCTACATACCCTGCTTTTTGTTTTTTTATTGCCATACTTTCACTATACCAAACACATTGCTAAAAAAGCGCTTGGGTACTCATCACACTGAAAATGAAGTACACTCTACACACGTCCTATGGCAAAACAGATTAAAACAATATCGCTTTCAAAGATAAGCAAAGACTTCGGTGGCAAAAATGTATTGCATGAAGTTTCTCTTAAATTACGGGAGAAAGAGCGCCTCTGTATCGTAGGTGAAAATGGCGCGGGAAAATCAACACTCTTGAAAATCCTTGTGGGCGAAGTTACTCCTGACGAAGGCACTGTTTTGAGATCAACTGAACTAGTCTGCCATTACGTTCCGCAAGAATTTGACCCGGAAGACGCCAAAGGCACCGTGCGAGCCTTTCTTGAAAAATATGCCGACTACAAAAGGTTCGGGGAGGTATTTTCCTTTAGCCGAACGCTCGGATACGATATTGAAGACGTTTTGGAAAAAAAGTGCAACACCCTTTCAGGCGGGCAACAAAAAATCTTAGCACTTTCGGTGGCACTTTCGGTTCACCCAGACTTTTTGTTGTTGGACGAACCGGAAAACCATTTGGATATTGTGAGTCGACTTGCACTCGTCACCCTACTCCAAAACCACGAGGGAGGTGTGGTGTTCATTTCTCACGACCGAAAAACAGTTGACGCGGTGGCAAACCGCGTCGCCGAAGTGGCGCGCGGCACCGTCCACATTTCGGAGGGAGGTTTCCAAAAATACCTGGACGCACGCGCCACGCGCATGGCGAGTTTGCAGCGCGCCTATGACGCCGAAGCAAGCCGCATTCGCCAAGTAGAAGAGAGCCTCAGTATTCTGCATCAAAAAGCTATCCGCGGGAAAGGCACTGCGCAGTACCACGCGCGGAAAAACGAACTTGAAGCTCTAAAAGAAAGCCATGCGCAAGGAAGGCCCGAAATCGTGCGCACCGCCGTCCAAATCGGGCAGAAAAGCACCGCATTCCACGACGGACGGCTTATTTGTCGCGTTGAAAATAGCGGCTACACGTACCCCAACGCCAAAGCACCCATTTTTGAAAATGTCTCACTTGAAATGCGCACGGGCTCGCACATCATTTTGCTGGGCAGAAATGGCGCGGGAAAATCCACCTTTTTGAAAACCTTGATGAAAAAACTACCTCTGACAGAAGGCTCAGTGACGTGGGTGGATAATACAAAAATTGCCTACTTTGATCAGCATGCCGAACTTGATCCGAAAAAAAGTGCCTTGGAAACCGTGGCGAACGGCCTAAAAGTTGATGACCAGACCGCCTACAATGCGCTCGGCGCCATGAAATTTGCTCGAGAACGTATGCGTTCAGAAGTGGGTAACCTTTCAGGGGGCGAAAGAATGCGCATTCGCTTCGCGATGGTATTTGGCGCATCACCCTCGTTTATTTTGCTTGATGAACCGACCAACCACCTTGACGAAATAACCTGGGAAATTTTACTTGAAGCAATAAACAACTCTCCGAGCACTATTTTGTTAGTGACCCACGACTACCAGTTCATTGAAGGCGTACAAAATAAAATCTTCTGGCTCATGCACCAAGGCACCATACAAGAGCGCAGTAAATCACTGGAGCAGTTGGTGGATGAAATTCGGTAATCAGGGAGAAGGGGTGAAATTTGAACCTCTGCTGTTGTCACACGCAAAGATTACACTAAGCGGAAGTATTCATCCCCGATAAATCAATGTCAGATTTTTCCTCTAACTTCATCAGATTGTCTGTCAATTTGATATGGGTGTCTTGTTTTTTAAGAGACATATAAATCAACACTGCTATCAGTATCAGAATGGCCCACCCAATAAGGAAATATTCCAATGCCCCTTGTGTGTTCAAATAGCCAATTAGTGGTGCCAAAAACACGTACGGCAAGATACGTAAGAAAGACGCGATCGAAAGGACTGTCGCCCGTTGATCATCAGGGGACCGATTATTTAAAACCTCGCTCATAAAAGGATGTAACACGTGCTCACCAGCGTACAGTGCGAGTATCACAAAGTAACCCCACATACCTATATTGGCGACAGACAAGAGTAGGCTCGCAGCCGCTGCAAGAGCTATCAAGATAATCACCCGTTTTTCGCTCATGTTCTCGGCATATTTATGTATGAGCGCCAATATTCCAACGGTTATCAATCCACTGGAAGCAATAGCAAGTGACCCTAGGAATGGATCAAACTGAAAACGGTCTAGTAATACGAGCCGTAACAACCCCCACCCCGCTGCATAAAACAAGCCCTGAACAGTAATTATAATTGGGACATACATCCACAACTTCGGGAGGCGAAATTGTGAAAAGCCGATTTTTATATTTTGTACATAATCACCAAATTCTGCCGAGATAGACTTTCGTGCCGTAATAATTCTGTTATCTGTAACAGACCAAATTAAGATTGCGGCACTAATAAAAGAAATTCCTGATAGCATCCATGGAATCCGTGGATTGACGGTGTGTAGCCACCCTCCCACAATAGTGGCAACAAGTGTTCCGATAAGTGCATACTGTGAGCCCCGGGTAACCAGCCGACGCCAATCTAGTGAATCACGCTTAAACTTTAGTTTGTCGAAAAACAAAGCCTCATCTGCTCCAGACGCAAACGCCACTCCGATCATCATGATGGATTGCCCCACAAAAAATGGAACCAAGCCACTACCAAACGCTTGAATCAGTAAACCGGTACCAGCTAATATCTGTCCCAGCTTCACGACTTTGTCTCGCCCAAACTTATCGGCCAAAGCCCCCGAAGGCACTTCCGCGATTAATCCGATGGCGAACGCCATACCGTCTAAAATACCCACTTGGTAATCCGTAATGAAAATGCGATAAAAATACAGCCATACCGCACCCACAAACCACATGTGAGTCAGTACTTGATATGAAATGTATTTTCTTGAAAGGCTCCTCTGCTCAGCCGTTAATTCCATAATTCAACTATATCAAAATCTTTAGGAAACAGCAGTCCTGAATCTGTCGAGGGGTTAGAACTTTTTTATTTTGCTAAACACCCAGAAGAGTTTAAAACCTCAAGGGCGGTGGGTGTGTCCCCTGCTATTATTTCGTCAACGCGCGCCTGTCCAAGTTTTCCAATAAAACATTCTTCTTGTGAAGCAGTAAGCGTTGCGGGGAGTTTTGTGGGGTCTATGCCAAGGTTTTGGAGTGCCTGTTCTTGCGAGTCGTTTAGAAGTGGATGTGCGTCTTCAGTGACTACACCTGTTCCAGAAGTGTTAATATCGTTGGTTTGTTTTGCTTGATATATATAATTGTTCACCGCAAAAAATCCCCCAACCGCAATAGCTATCCCGACAGCAACACCAAAAAGAAATTTTTTCATATACTCACTATATCAAATAGTAGCCCCGAGTCTGTGGAGGGGCTGGAACTTTTTTAAAACTCGATGAGCAGAGGTAGATGATCAGAATACTCGGTATTTAATATCTCTGCGGAGCGTACCTGTATATCTGGAGTCATAAATCCATAATCTAAGCGCCAATCTAGCGTTGTGGCTTCAAAACCATTATATGAGAATGGTTTAGTGGTCCATGTCTTTGCCTCCACCTCTGGACCAACATTTTTTAAGTATTTTTGTAATTCCGTGATCGTGTAAGATTCAGGTAGTGCATTGAAGTCTCCAGTGAGTAAATATTGTTTCTCTTTTTCTTGAACGACCTTTATTAACTCCCGTGTTTCTGCTTCTTTGGCAGGTGTGGAAACAAATCTATCGGTATACGACATATGTACAGTTCCAATAGTGTATTCCCCATTCGGGGTATCTAATTCCACCTCAACGTATAATCTACCCTCAGCAGAATAATCCGTATTTTGATCATTTGGATTCGACGGTTCTTGTATGTAATGGAATCTTGATTGCAATATTGGAAAGCGACTAAAAATGCCGTTCCCTAGAGTATATTCTTTACCGTTATTGGTGCTTGTCTGTGCGTCTTTGAAATAGTAATTAAAACCAAGCTCATTAGCAATATATTTTGAGGTATCAACACCTTGATTAAATTCAGGATGATTAATAGTTAGCTCTTGCAAACAAATAATGTCCGGGTTAATTTCCTTTAAAAAAGTCACGATGTTATTTACGTCTTCTTTGTACCAAACATTCCATTGGAGTAGCTTCATTCTAAGGAGTATATCAAAAAATCTTAGCTGGCCGTGTGGGACGATGCTCCCTGTTTTGTTAACGGTACTCCGTCTAGAAAACAGCAGTCCTGAGTCTATCGAAGGGCTGGAACTTTAATTTAAAACCCTAACTTTATTAAAATTTTTACCTTCTAATCCATCTAAATGTACTGAAACCCATACAAAGTCTGCTTTTTTTAGCTGCGATGGGGAAAGCACTGTTTCAATATAGCTGTTATCTTTCTTTTTTAGTGCACCGACCCCGACCCAGAACTTCGCCATGGAGGTCTTCGTGGTTCCTATGGCAACGATATTCTTAGTTCCAAACATAGACGGAAAGGCAACAATGTCTACAGCTTCATAGTGTTTGCGTGGATGTTTTTTATTATTTTGAAGTGCGTAGTACGCCATATGTACTAGATCGTTCTCTTCCCTCCAGTTTGGATTATCAGCCTGCCCTGGTTCTAACCGAACATTCAGATCAATCATGGCACGCGCTTCGTCAGAAAGAGTGAACCTTTCTTTCTCCCTTTGCGCTCGGAGGACATCTATCTCAACCTGCAATTCCTTTTGAAAAGCTTCGTAACTGTCATAGCGAGAGCGTTCCAGGAAAATTTCAAACTCAAAATTCTTCGGCGCAAACTGCTTTACGAAAGCGAGAACATGTTCAAAGGTCTTTCGATACTGTTCGGTCTCTGACTCCAGTATGTTATTTAATTTTTTCACCACCACTTCGTCAAAACGGAATGCGAAACGCACTCCAGGCTTGTAGACATCGCAAATCGGTTTAAGCCAGCGAACGTAATAGATGATAGAAAACAGTTCCCCCCAATCTGGTTCGGGAGATTCTTCAAGGCGCCACAACTTGTATCCCCCAAACGGGAAGTGAAAAGTGATCGGTTCATTGGCGTCAACACGTGCTTGTATTTCGGCACGGATAGTCCTTTTGTTTATCTCGGGAAGACTGAACTTGCGAAATTTCTTAGACGTGACAGCCGAATAGATAAAATCAACCATCCCCTCTTCGGAGGGCGGAACTTCCAACCGAGACGATTCTTTTAAACGCTCGAGTTGAGAGAGTATGTATTCCTGCGGATTCATAGTTTGAGATGTGGGTAGGAGTCGAACCTACGTCTCTTACCTTGCGGGTAAGCACCTGAACCAACTCGGCGACCACATCTCCCCTACTATAGCAAAGGTGCGAGTTGGCTGTCTGGAACGGTGCCCCCCTGTTTTGTTAATAATATTCCGTTTAGAAAACAGCAGTCCTGAGTCT
>JBBTSO010000006.1:0-5386 GCA_038064695.1 Patescibacteria group bacterium
GTGTGAGTGCGCCGTTTGAAATTTCAAACGCTTGGCCAAAAGAAGAGCCGCTGCCTCCTGTTGAAGAAATGACGATTGAGCTTGAAGTAGTTGAAATGGTGACGTTCGACCCCGCGGTCAAAGTTTTTAAATCGTAGTCTGTTCCATTTCCAATCAACACTTGATCTTGCAAGGGAACTGTACTCGTTCCAGTCCCGCCATTGGCAAGGGCCAGCACTCCAGATAATGAACTGGCAGGAATGGTAACTCCAGAAATTGAACCACCGGAAATAGCCGCGCCGGAAATGGTACCGCCAGAAATAGCAACACCTGAAAGTTGGTCAATGCGTTGCGCTTGCGCAAATGTTTCGGTACGTACAGGCGTAGAGCGCGAAGGGCCAGAGTACGGAATATTTTTTGGGATAAGCGCAATGATTCTTTTTTCTAGTTCACTAAGCTGACTGTTGAGTTGTGTTTCGGAAACGCCTGACACGTTAAAGGTATTGTTTGTAATTTTATTATTAGTGACATTGTTAACAACCGTACCCGGAGCAGTAGCCGGTGGTGTTGTTTTTGAACCTCCAAGGAGCGGAGGTGGAGTGTAAAAGAAAAACTCATCAACAATAAAATCTGAAATGGGGTCAACCGCAAGCTGGAGTGGCCACAAAAGCGCCAGCTGACTCTCGTTTGATGTTTGCTCAACGACACGCTTCAACGGTTCACTCGAGTGAAATGATGCAGCAAAAACAAAAAGTAATGCGACACTCACTCCCGCAACAACACTGCGAGGAATGTGATGAAACATACGCGCGCCGTGACGAGTAATTTCTCTATAGGTCTGCTTCCTTTCTTGGGAAAGTTTTTGATTTCTTTCCTCGTTAGTTTTTTTCAGTTGTTCTTGATAACTCTGAAGCGAGTCGCGGTGAACACGCCACTTAGCCCCCTCCTGCTTGCAAGAAAGTTCTCCATCGCGGCACAGTCGCGCAACGTGATCTTGCGAATACCCACTCAGCCGAGCAGCTTCCTGAGAAGAGACAAACTGGCTCTTTTCTTCATATTCTGCTCGGCGAACAAGCGACAGTTGTTTTTGAAGTTCCTCGGCCTGTACGCGTGAACGCGTGAGGTAGGTGTTTAGGGACTGCGCTCCCACCTGCCACCGATTCCCCACACGAACACATGAAAGCTCCCCCAGTCGGCAAAGCCTTGCCACATGGTCGGTGGTATACCCAAGCTTTTTACCTGCCTCAGCTGAGGGAAGGTACAACTCTTCTGAGTCAGAATTTTTTGATTGTGATGGCTTGTCCATAAATCCGACTTACCTTTATTTTATATAGGTTTGTCGGGTTTATGGTGAAAAAAATAAAATTACTTTTGTTTTTGACAATTTTCCGCCCACCACCCACACAGCAAATATTCTGAACGTGAGGTAAAGCAGTCTTATTCAGGCAAGTAACGGAAAGGAGTGTAGAAACGGAATACAAGAAAAATGTCAATCTTTTTTCAAAGAATAACTAACAATAAAAACGTATCTCGTTTTACCGAGATAGAAAGAAAAGTAAAATTCTAACTATATTTTAAAACTTAAAAATACAAAACTTCTATTATTCGCTTCCAACACCTTCAGCGCTAGCACCTTCAGCGTTTCCAAAGTTTTCCACAAGTGGTTTTGTAGTTGTTGCTGCTGTTTCTTCACTTTGGGCATTTTCTTCTATGTTTGTTGAGTCTATCACTGTCTCATCTTGTACACTCTTGCCTGACCCAACGATGACCGTTCGAGTAGCTGTGGTGGTGTCTCCTTCAGGGCTTATAGCCTCGTAAGTGATGGTATAAATTGTACCAATTGTAGTATCTAAGACTACCGAACGAACCTGCTTATCATTTACGTACGTATAGGTCGCCACTTGGTCCGTACCATTGTAAAGCGCTAAAAACCCTAAATCGGCGTAGGTGTCGCCCACATTAATTCGCGCGGGATTGTTCCCAAAAATAGTAATCGTTGGCGCGGAACCAGCGCTTTGTGTTGAGACGCCTGCGACGATACCGTCCCCGTTAGAAATGAGCGGATTTATATCTTCAACTTGTTCCGGTACATATTCAACAAACACTTCTTCTTTTGGTGGCACGAGTGCACCAAGTAACCCGCTGTATTCAGTGGCAACTACTTTCTGCGTTGTTCCCAGTGATTGTTCAATTTTTTGCGTTTCAATAAGCCGTGCTCGCTCTGCTTCGCGCGCCTGCGTAAGTTCAGTAGAAACGTGTGCTGCTAAATCCTTCCCTACAAGCGCATCTTTCGAAACCGCTAGGGTTCTGCGTTTTACGACGCTTCGCCATACATAGTCTTCAATGTCTACAGTGGAAATGGTGTAGTCAACATAATACTGTTCACCATCTTCGCTCACCTGCGTGATCGCCACGTCGTATGGATAATTTGTTACATCGACATTCACTATGTATGAGTTGTCGACCGAACGCACCACTTCAGTCGCCTGAAGGACTGTGTCGCGTGCTTCAGGAGACGCCGCAAACGCCCCTGCCCCGCCTAAGAAAAGGATGCCAAAAAAAATTGGTATCGCGTTGTGGTAGGAGATGAATTGGAGGAAATGTTTCATAAAGTTAGTATACCGTTAATCAAACCAAAAAACGTCGTGTTTTTGGACTTCTTCGGCGGAAACGGTATACGTAATAGAAAGGTAAGGGTCTTGAGTCGTCCCTGTGGCATCAGCACTGCTGAACGTTACCGAACTTGAAGTGTTGAGCGTAACTGACGTTCCTGAAAAATCATGACCCTCTCGTAAACCAATACATGAAATTCCATTAGTGGTTGAACAAGGTGCATCAACTCCGCTTATGTTTATAAACCCAAGCCCCGTTGCGTTGAGCGTAAAGACAAGGTAGGCGCTCGTAGAAATAGAAGTGATGTCTTTACGCTGTCCCGCGTCAACGCCCTCAGTTGTTCCTACATTATCAAAATCACCACTCGCAAGAGAAGAATGTGTTGCCTGAGAAGTTTCTATTACAGTAATATAGTCAGACCCGTCGTTGCTGCCATTGTTTTTTGCAGTAACGTATACATTGAGCGTAGCGGAAGAAATAGATGCGCCACTCGAAATTGACGATGTGTCAAAGGGGAGAAAACCTCGATCAATCGTTGCATCACAACTCCAGATATTTTCAAGATCGTCGAAAGCACCAGTTACTTCAACAAGTACCGAAAAAGTAGTTGCCGACGAAGAAACCGTACCGGTGATTGCCGAGTGCGCACCACTAAAAGCATTATTTCGACATGTGGTTGCATTTAGAGCAGATGCACTACCGACTCCCGAAATATATCCGTCGCCACCTGCTACCGAGTAGATAGTGTCTGTTATTGCGTAGGCAACAGAGAGAATCGCGTTGGACACCGCGTATCCGATGGTACGGAGTGCACTTGTTTTCAAAAATTGATCGAATGTCGTGGTGTCGTGTTCTACGTAATGCCACGCCCCCAACGCATCGCGCACAAATGTTTTCCAAGGGTAGGAAATAGTTTCAACCGTTGCCGTGTCGTCGTTAAGAACTACAAGACGACTGTACGAAGAGTCAGTGCGCAAATGCACCAACTCCCCTTCGGTTAATGTTTCGGGAAGGGGGTCACCGAGGTACGTATACTTCACCACGTCTCCACTTTGCTCGTGGTCAATAATGATCCGTGAACTCAAGAGCGGGTCATAGGACTCTGTCTGTTCCGCGGTGGAGCGTCGCACTACTTCAACACCAACAAACAACAGGGAAACGCTTGCAACACCAATGAGCCAGTAGACCACAGAAGGTGTTTTGTTATTATTTTTAAAAGTGGTATTCATAAGATATTATTCGCGAGTCCAGTACCCATATACGGTAATGGTGACGTAGTTCACCGCGCCCGACGTCGCCCCAAAGTCTATATACATTTCCTCCGCCGCCGTGGCGGTTGCGTTGGTGATGGTGCCGTCGTCCGACGTCACCGTGGCCGCACAGGTGATGTCTTCGGTTGCGTTTGCCGAAGCGTCCTCAACCGCAATTACTTTTGAGGTACCGCCGTCAACTTTGCAACGGATATCGTTTATGGTGTACCCATCAAGCTGTACGGGCACCGGTAATGTGCTCGCCGCAATAAATGCGGGCGAGGTAGAAGCAACGGTCACCGACCAGATTTTTTGTAAGAGCGGGATTGCGCGCGCAGTGCCGCCCTCATCAGCAACGAGAAGCATATCATCGCCTGATGTGTCGACCGCTATAGCACCAGCTGACGTCACCGTCGGCGCGGTGCCCTGTGGCGCCACAAAAATGTTTTCAACGAGCAGGTTTCCGGTGCCTGACGGCGCGGTCGGGCACGACCCACCTGTACATATGTACAGGTTTTCATCAAGAAGTGACACGTCTGCACCCTGCGCATCAATGACCAGGTCCCCCACCGACGTTACCTGGAACGTCGCGTAGCGCGTGGTGTCATAGGCAAGCGCCAACTGTGCATCTGCTACCGTCTCCGTAACCGAGAGCGTTTTCCACGGTGTCGTGGTTCCCACTCCCACGTGATCGGCATCGCTAATGACAAGGCCTACAGTGGCAGTCGTGGCGTTGACCACAATGTTCAAGTAATCTACCGTATCATTTGTCACGTAAAAGTTTGAAAATGGTGACGTGCCCGCACCACTTGAGTCTCGAATTACGAGACCGTACTGATCATCCGCCGGGCGGAAATCAAAAAACGGAGTTGTGTCAGAGCTAGCAGTCAAATCAAGGACGAGAAATCCGGTGCTGCCAACATAAAAATCAGCAACTTCATTAAAATTCGTACCGAGAAGACGAAGGGCGTTAGTGTTGGAGCCAGCAATTTCAAGTTTCCGCGCCGGGCTCGTCGTCCCAATCCCCACATTCCCCGCACTATTAATGATGAATGACGTTGCTGTGCTCGACCCCACCACAAATTGATTGGTGTCGCCCGCGACCGGGTTCACGGCAAGTTTTGCCCACGGAGAGGTCGAAGCAACTCCCAGATTAGTGCCATCAAACGTAAGGCCGGTGCCGGAGGTAATTGACGTTCCGTTGAAATAGTTAACTCCATTGGTAGTTTGTGAAGTGGCGTTAGTACCACCTTTTGCAATAGAGAGAGTGCCCGTGGTGTCAGACAATGCCACACCCAACGTTGAGGTCGCGATATTCACCCAATTGGTGCCGTCCCAGAGAGTGAGATCACCATACGTCTGCGAAGTGAGACTGAAGAGCGGAAAGACTCCTGTTCCCCCACTCTCGTTAGTAAGTGAAGCAGCAAGGTTGGCTGAAGTAAGACCTCCGGTGTCGAGTGACGCCACCCCCGAAGCGTAGGAGAAGAATCCATGATCCCCATCCGCAATCTCTCCCGCGGTGATTGAGGTACCGAGGTCCGCGG